>DATIWX010000022.1:0-32980 GCA_035519135.1 Burkholderiales bacterium
GGTCGAGAAGATCTTCGCCGAGCAGCAGATCGTCGCCTCCTACCGCGACTCGGAGGACTTCGCGCGCTACATCCGCTCGGAACTGGACAAGTGGGGGCCGATCATCAAGACCCTCGGCATCAAGGGCGAGTAGATGTTCGACCTGCGCCTTTCCCCCGAGCAGCTCGAGATCCGCGACACGGTCCGCGATTTCGTCGCGAAGGAGATCAAGCCCGCGGCGCTCAGGCCCGAGCGCCTGGAGCCCTTCGCCAAGCCGCTGCTCGCGGCGCAGCTCGGCCAGGCCTCGCGGCTGGGGCTGCGCACGCTGACGCTGTCGGAGGAGTCGGGCGGCGCGGGCGCGGACGCCCTCACCTGCTGCATCGTCACCGAGGAGCTGGCGGCGGGCGACCCGGACATCGCCGCCGTGCTCGCGCACACGGCCATGCTCGCGCGCCTGCTGGAGCGCGCCATGACGCCTGAGCAGCGCGGGCGCTTGCTGCGGCCGTTCGTGCAGGACGACGCCTTTCACCTCGCTCTCGCCCAAGGCGATGCGGCGCGAAGCGGCAGTGACTATGTCCTCGACGGCACCGCAGCCGCGGTGGCCAACGCGACTGTCGCGAAACTGTTCCTGGTGCGGGTGGAAGCGGGCACGCTGCTCGTGCCGCGCGACGCGTCCGGAGTATCGGTGCGCGAGCAGGCCGGAGACTGGTACCACGGCAGCTGCGGCGAGGTGAGGTTCGCGAATTGCCGCGTGCCCGCCGCGAACCTCGCCGGCCCGGTCGGAAACATCGCCCCCCTCAATCCGGCGCTCAGCCTGGGAATAGGCCGCGCCGCCTACGAGGCCGCGCTCGACTACGCCAGGATACGCGTGCAGGGCGGCAAGCCCATCATCGGGCACCAGGCGATCGCGGCGAAGCTCGCCGGGATCGCGATCGGCCTCGAGGTCGCGAGGGGCGCGGTGTGGCGCGCGGCGTGGGCCTCGGATCATCCCGAGGCGGTCGCGGACCGCAGCATTCCCGACCTGCCGCTGCAGAGCATCGCCGAGGCGTTCGCGCCGGAGGTCATGCTCAGGGCGGTGAAGGACGCCGCGGAGTGCTTCGGCGCGATGGGCGTGATGCGCGACATGCCGCTGCACAAGTACGTGCACGACGCGCGCGTGTGCCTGCATTCGGGCGACGGCAGCTCGGGCGCGAGGCTGCAGGTCGCCGCGGCGATAACGGAGTAGCCATGGACTTCGACCTCAGCGAAGAGCAACGCGCCTGGCAGGCGAAGGCGCGCAAGTTCGCCCGGGAGGAGATCCGGCCCATATCGCTCGAGCGCGACGCGATCGAGGACCCGGCGAAGACCTGGGACTGGGAGATCATCAGGAAAGGATCGAAGCTCGGTTTCCGCACCATGGCCGTGCCCAAGGAGTGGGGCGGGCTGGGAACCGACTTCGTCACGCAGGCGCTGGTCATGACCGAGCTCGCGAGGGCCGACAGCGCCATATCGAAGGCGTTCAGCCAGTGCTGGAAGTGGAGCCACCTCATCGCCGCGAGCTGCACCGAGGAGCAGAAGCAGCGCTTCCTGAAACCCTTCCTCGCCGACGACACCTTCGTCCTCGGCAAGGGCATCAGCGAGCATTCCGCCGGCTCGGACAACCGGCTGCCGCCGGCGGACGACCCCAGGGCGGGCCTCAAGCTGCGCGCCGAGCGCCACGGCGACGAGTGGATCCTCAACGGCGAGAAGGCCTTCATCGCCAACGGCAACATCGGCAAGCTGTTCTTCATCGACGCGCGCACCGACCCCAACGCGCCGCTCAAGCAGGGCACGACGATGTTCCTGGTGCCGCGCGACACGCCGGGCTTCCGCTCCGGCAAGGTCTACAACAAGAGCGGCTGGCGCTTCTACCAGAACGGCGAGATGATCTTCGAGAACGCGCGCGTGCCCCACGCCAACGTCGTCGGCGAGGTGAACGGCGCGGTGAAGAAGTCGGGCGGCGCGGGCGGCGACACCACCGGAGGCGACCTCTTCGGCGACCTCGAGCTCGCCGCCAACGCGCTGGGGATCTGCGACGACGCCTGCGAGACGGCGCTCGCGCACGCGCGCAGCGCGAAGCAGGGCGGAAAGGCGCTCTTCGAGCAGCAGCTCGTCATGCTCAAGCTCAACCGCATGCACATGCTCACCGAGGCGCTGCGCTCGTTCGTCATGCGCATCGCCTGGGAGCACGACCGCAGGATCCACTCGCCCAACGCCGGACTGGCGATGAATTTCTCCACCGACGTGGTGCAGGAAGTGGCCGAGCTCTACATGGAGCTGCGCGGCGGCGCCGGCGGTGCCATGGACGCGCACGCCGACAAGCTGGTGCGCGACTCTATCATCTGGAGCCACCTCGCCGGCGACACCGTCCAGCGCCTCAAGGTCGCGGGGCGGCTCGCCCGCTGAACGCCGCTCAGCCCGGCTCCTGGCCCTTCGCCTTGAACACCGCGCGCGAGGACGGCGTGGTGAGGAACTGGCCGAGCGCCTTCGCCGCCGCGGCGTTCTTCGAGGAAGCGCCGACGGCGGCGTGAAAGGCCGTGTAGTTCTGCAGCTCGGGGGGCAGCGGCCCGAGGACTTCCACGCCGGGCACGGCCATCAGCTCGTTTACGAGGATCACGCCGTATTGAGACCTGCCCTCGACCACGAGCTTGCCGACTTCGGCGCCGCTCGCTGCCGGCACGACTTTGGGCTTGATCTGCCCGGCAATTCCCATGCGCTCGAGCAGGCCCGCGAAATAGATCCCGCTCTGGCCTTCCTTCGCCCAGGAAATCGATTTCGCGTCCAGCAGCGCGCGCTTGAGCGCGTCGGGCGTGCCGATGTCGGCGCGGGGCGCGCCCCTCTTGATGCCGATGCCCACGCCCGAGCGCGCGATCGGGGCGCGCGATCCGCCGTCCACCTTGCCCTGCCTGGCGAGATCGTCGATGCCGGCGCCGGTGAGGATCGCGAGGTCGAAGGCCTCGCCCGCCTCGATCTGCCGCTTGAGCGCCGCGGCGAGCCCGAAGGTGATCGAGAGCTTGTGGCCGGTGTCGCGCTCGAAGGCGGGCGCGAGCTCCTCCAGCGCGGCCTTCACACCGTTGGAGGCGATGACCTTGATCTCGGCGGCGCGGATGGAAGCGGTGGTCAGCAAGGCGGCGATCCCGATGAGCGCGATGAAAAAATGTCTGGTCATGATTTCTCCTGTCGTGCGTTTCACGGCATCCACATATACCCCACGTAAGCGGCGTTGTATTCCGAGTTGTCGGCCCGGGTCGCGCCCGACCCCCAGTAAGTCTGCCAGCTCTGCTCGGCGGAGAACGTCAGATGGTGGGCGCCGTGGACCCGCAGCGCGTAGCCGGCGGAAATGAGGACGCCGAGCCCGTTGGAGCGCTCGGACTCCGATCCGACGCCCTTGAACAGGCTCGAGACGCCCGCGCCACCCCTCAGGAACAGCCCGCGTTCCCAGGGGAACCAGGTGAGGGTCGCAAAGTAGTTGCTGAGTTGAAGATTGGTCTTGTCCGTCCCGACCGTGCCGGACTGCGTGAGCCCGGTCAGGTCCATCCCCGCGTAGAGGTTCGGGCGGACCGCAACGCCGAAGCTCACCACCTTGACCGCGATGAGGGGTGACTCGTCGCTCGACCCCTGGAACTGGTCGCTGAAGCTCTTGGTGGTCCCGTTGACCGTGTAGCGAGCGGTCCCCGACCCAAAAGCCGCTCCGATGAACACCTTGATCGTCTCCTCGGGGGGCGGGGCCTGAGGCGGGCCGGCGCTCGCCGCGGGGCCGCTCTCTGTCCCGGCTTCGGCGGCAAGCGCGCAGGCGGCGAAGCTCGCGGCCGAAACCAGCACCGCAGCGCGGATCCAAGCTCTCACATGAGTGCCGCAGGAAGAAGTCGGGCCATATCAGGTCTTCCACAGGTACCCGAGAAAAACCGCACCGATCTGCGAGCTGTCGGGCTTGGTCAGGCTCGACCCGCCGTAGGACTGCCAGGTCTGCTCGACCGTCAGCGTCAGGTGATGGGCCCCGGTCAGCTGCAGGGCGTACCCGGCCGCGACGAGAAACCCGAGCCCGCCCGAGTGCTCGGTCGTCGACGCGGTGGTGGTGACGAATTGCGAGAGCCCGAGCCCGCCCCGGAGGAACAGGCCCGTCTCCCAGGGGAACCAGGTCAGCGATGCGAAGTAGTTGGTGATCTGCAGGCTGCGCTTGTCGCCATTCAGCGCCGTTGCGGTCTGCCCGAAGCCGCTCAGGTCGATGCCCGCGTAGAGGCCCGGCCTCATGGCGATGCCGAAGGTCGCCACGTTCACCGCGACGAGCGGCGACTTGTCGATCGTTCCCTGCAACTGATCGTCGAAGCTGACGCTGCGCCCGTTGAACTTGGCTCGCGCGCCGAAGCCGCCGCCGAGACCGGCTCCGGCGAAGACCTTGGTCGGTGACGACGGAGGCTCGGCGGCAGCGGTAGCCGGCGCGGGACTCGCGGTCCCGGTGGACGGTTCGGGCTGGCCTTGCGCGAGCGCCGATGCGGCGAAACCCGGGGCCAAGACGAACAACACGGCACATACCGAACGCATCATGATCCTCTCCCTGCGGGCGCGCGGCGCCCTATTCCAACGGCTCGAGCTTCACGATCGAGGCGCCGTGGTTGCTGCCGACCCAGAACGTCACCGGCGTGGTGGAGTTGTCGACGAACACGCGCCGGATATTGGTCCTGCGTGGCAGCAGGTAGTCGATCGCCTGTCCCGTCTTCGTGTCCAGGCGCGTCACCCGGTCGGTGACCATGGAGCCGGTCCACGCCTCCTCGTTCCTGTCGATCATCACGTCATAGGGCGAGGACCAGCGCGGCGCGATCTCCCAATTCTTGAATTCGCCGGTGCGCGTATCGAGCATGCCGATCCTGTCGCCGCGGTACTGCGCGAACCATAGCCGGTCGCTGGCGTCCATCATGCCGCGCCGCGGCGCGACGACCTTGGCGGAGGCCGGGATCTCGTACAGTTTCACCTCTCCCGTCTTCGCATCGATGCGCCCGATGTGGCGCCAGCGGAAGTCGGTGAACCAGGCGTTGTTCTTCGAGTCGGGGATGACGTCGTAGATGTTGTGCGGCTCACCCTTGGGAGCGTTCTTGAACGGCTCCCAGGTCTCGATTTTTCCGGACGCGATATCCAGCCGATGGACCCCCGCGAAGCCGTTGTTCTGCGTCCACACCTTGCCGTCGACGTGCGCGTACTGCGGGCTCACCATGTTGACCTGCGCCGCGTCGATGTTCTGCTCGGGCGGCAGCTTCCAGGTGGTGAACCTCTCCGCCTTGCGGTCGAACTTGAGGATGGTCGCCTGGTACATGTTGCCGAGCCACAGGTCGCCGTCGCGGTCGCTGCGCAGCCCGAGGAGGCCGGTCGGGAAACCGGGCTTGTGCATCTCGACCGGAAATTCCGTGACCTTGCCGGTCTTCGGGTCGAGCCGGCCCAGATTCTGCTCGCCGAAGCTCGAGTACCAGGCGATGCCGTCGCGATCGACGATGACGTCGTGCGGCGAGATCGTCTCGCGCGGCAGGTCGTACTCGGTATAGATGACGCGCGTCGCGCGTCCCCTGGGGCGCGCGAGCGTCTTCAGCGGGTACGGCCATTGGGGAGCGGCGCTGCGGTTGATCGTGGCGAGGTACTCGGCGGTGGTGCGGTACACCTGCACGCGCTGGTCGCCGCGCTCCTCCATCAGGCGCTCGGCCTTGCGCAACTGCGGGTGCTGCGGAATGCTCTGGTTGACGTAGCCCTGCATGCGCGGCAGCACCACCTTCACGAAGGTGTCGGCGTCGTATTGGGACCTCGCGACGCGCTCCAGCGTGTGGCACCCGACGCAGTTGAGCAGCACCCCTTTCTGCTGGTCGGTGCCGGGGAAGCTCGCCATCCATTCGCCGTTCGACAGCTGCGCGGCGAGATCGGAGGTCTTCTTCAGCTTCAGGTCGAACGTCGCGGTGCTGCCGGCGGAGACCACCGCCGCGCTCGCGCCGTCGAGGTCGTAGCCGACCGCGCGGATGCGCAGCAGATAGGTCCCGGGCCCGAGCTTCGCCGCAGGGAAGCTGTAGCGGCCCCGGGCGTCGCTGACCACCGTGACGGTGACGGTCGAGCCCGCCTTCTTCGCGCCGACGAGCACGCCTTCCATCGCGCCCTCCTCGGCGGAGGACACGGTGCCGCTCAGGGCGGATGGCGCGGCCGCCTGCGCGGCGGCGTGGGTGGAGGCTGCGAACAGGGCTGCGGTGAAAAGCGAAACGACGTGACGCATGGGCTTCTCCGCGGACGTAGTTCTTCCGGAATGCGTGAGGCGCATCCTACTCCATTTGCGGTATAAGGCGGCTTGAGCCACCCACTCAAGGAGGGACGCATGGAACTCAAATCGCTCGGCGCCGGCCGCGCGCTGTCGCTGCTGGAGGAATTCAAGAACTTCGCCCTGAAAGGCAACGTGATCGACCTCGCCGTGGGCGTGATCATCGGCGCCGCTTTCGGCAAGATCGTCGATTCGCTGGTCAAGCACATCCTCATGCCGCTGGTGAGCCTGCTGCTGCCCGGCGACCAGGGCTACCTCGGCTGGAAGATCGTCGTGGGCGCCAAGGAGGTCCCGTACGGGCTGTTCATCGGCGAGCTGGTGAACTTCGTGATCGTCGCCTTCGCCCTCTACCTCTTCATCGTCAAGTTTCTCGGCTTCGTGATGAAGGCGAAGCAGGCCGCTCCCGCGGCACCGCCCGCCCCGTCGAAGGAGGAGACGCTGCTCGCCGAGATCCGCGACCTGCTGAAGGCGCGCGCCTGAGGCTACTCCGGCTCCACGCCGGCCGCCTTCAGCACCTTGGCGATCTCGAGCGTGTCGGTCTTGATCTTCTCGGTGACGTACTGCGGAGTGCTGTGCTCCGTGGAGACGCCGAGGCTCGCGTATTTCTCCTGCACGTCGGGGAGCTTGACGATGCGGCCGAGCTCGGCGTTGAGGCGGCCTACGATGGCGTCCGGCGTGCCCTTGGGCACCATCACCGCCCACCACACCCCGGTGCGATAGCCCGGAACGCCGGCCTCGCTCATGGTGGGCAGATCGGGGAGCACCGCCGAACGCGTCCCGGTCGTGACCGCGAGCGGCCGCAAGCGTCCCGCCCTGATGTGCGGCATGGCGGGAACCATGTCGGCGAAGACGAACTGCAATTGTCCCGCGACGAGGTCGGACACCGCCTGCACCGTGCCCTTGTACGGGATGTGCACGACGTCGATGCCGGTGGACAACTTGAATATCTCGGCCGACAGGTGCGACGTGTTGCCTTTGCCGCCCGAGCCGAAGTTGAGCTTGCCGGGCCGCGCGCGGGCGAGCGCGACCAGCTCCTTCACGCTCGTCGCCGGCACCGAAGGATGCACGACCAGCACCTGCCCGGCGCTCGCCACCATCGAGATCGGCGAAAAGTCGGCGATCGGATCGAAGCCGACGCGCTTGTAGAGATACGGATTCACCGTGAGCGCGCTGCTGCTGGCGATCAGGATGGTGTAGCCGTCGGCGGGCTGCTTCGCGGCGTACTCATGACCGATGCTGGCGTTCGCGCCCGGCCGGTTCTCCACGGCCACCGGCTGGCCCAGCGCCTCGGCGAGTTTCTGCCCGAGCAGGCGGCACAGCAGATCGCTCGAGCCGCCCGGCGGAAACGGGGCGATGAATTTGATGGGGCGGCCGGGGTAAGTCTGGGCATGCCCCCCGGTCGCGAAAAGCGCGGCGGCAAGCGGGAGCACGAGGGCGAGCAGGAAGCGCGGCATTCGCGGCAAGTATAGTCCTGATAAAGTTGGGCGATGATCCGAGCGATTCTTGTTTGCGCCATCGCGGCGTTCCCGTCCCTCGCCGCGGCGCAGCCCGGCGGCGCGGTGATGCGCATCGTCGTGCCCTTCGCCGCGGGCGGGGCGCGCGAGGTCCTCGCCCGCACTTTTTACAGCGAGCTCGGCGCGGCGCTCGGAACCACCGCGATCATCGACAACCGGCCCGGCGCCGGCGGCGCGATCGGCACGGCGAGCGTCGCGAAGGCGGCGCCCGACGGCCAGACGCTGATCTTCGCGGCCTCGAGCCACAACGTCACCGCGCTCCTCGGCGCGAACCCGCCGTACGATCCGATCCGCGATTTCGCCGCGGTCGCGAACATCGGCATGCAGAGCTACGCGCTGATGGTGAGCTCGCAGGTCCCCGCCGACTCGGTCGGCGCCTTCCTGCGCTATGCGCGCGCCCGCCCCGGCGAGCTCAACTACGCCTCCGCGGGTCACGGCAGCTCGAGCCACCTTGCGATGGCCTACTTCGCCCACCTCGCGGGCCTTGCGATGGTGCACATCCCGTTCAAGTCGACCCAGGACGCAACCAACGACGTGCTCGCTGGGCGCTCGCACGCCCTGATCGTGCCGAACGTCGGCGCCATCCCCTACTCCAGGGACGGGCGCGTGCGCATCCTCGCGGTGACTTCGCGCGAACGCTCGCCGTTCCTTCCCGCGGTGCCGCCGGTCGCCGAGACCCTTCCCGGCTACGAGTTCGATTCCTGGTTCGGCCTGCTCGCGCCGGCGCGCACGCCGAAGCCGGTGATCGAGCGCATCAACGCCGAGGTGGGCAGGCTGCTGCGCGAGCCGGCGATCCTCAAGCGGCTCGCGAGCCAGGGCGTGGTGCCGCGCCCCTTGAGCCCCGAGGCCTTCGCGCGGCTGATCCGCGAGGACTACGAGGAGACCGCCAGCGTGGTCAAGGCGGTAGGGAGCATCGAGTGAACGGCGTGATCGACGTCCACCCGCACGTCATTTCGAGCGACCTTGCGCGCTATCCGCGCGAGCCGCTCGGCGGCAGCCAGTCGGACTGGTCGCGCGAGCGGCCGGTGAGCGCCGAGCAGATGATCGCGGCGATGGACCAGGCGGGCGTGTCGCGGTCGGCGCTGGTCCAGGCCGCGACCTGCTACGGCTACGACAACAGCTACCTCGCCGACGCGGTCGCCCGCTTCCCCGGGCGCTTCGCCGGCGTGTTCTCGGTGGACGTATTCCGCCCCGATGCACGGGAACGGATCGCCCACTGGATGGCAAGGGGGCTCGCGGGGCTGCGCGTGTTCATCGCCGGCCACACCATGGCGTCGAAGGACGCGCGCCTCGACGACCCGCGCTCCTTTCCCGCCTGGGAGCTTGCGGGCGAGCTGGGCATCGCGGTGAGCGTGCAGCTGCGCGCCGCGGGCATTCCGCAGCTCGAGGCGATCCTCGGGCGCTTTCCCGGGGTGCGCATCCTCCTCGACCACATGGCGCGGCCGGCGACCGAGGACGGTCCGCCTTACGCGCAGGCGCAGAGCCTGTTCGCACTGGCGCGCTACCCGAACCTGTTTCTCAAGCTCACCACCCACAACCTGCGCGAGGCGCGCAAGGGCAAGGCGACGCCGGAGAGCTTCTTTGCGCGCGTGGTCGCCGAGTTCGGCGCGCCGCGCATCGCCTGGGGATCGAATTTCCCCGCATCCGAAGGCACGCTACCCGCCCTCCTGGCGGATGCGCGCGCGGCGCTCGCATCGCTGCCGGACAGCGACCGCGCCTGGATCTTCTCCGGCACCGCCCGGTCGCTGTATCCGGGGCTATAATCCCGCTGTCGGGTCTCCGACCCCGCAGACAGCAGGAGGACTAGTGAAGAACCTAGCAGTTTTGTTGATCTCGCTCGCCTTTGCAGCGGATGCCCTGGCGCAGGCTGCCGCGCCGGACGCGGCGCGGGGCCCGGTGCAGCTGGCCCAGGCCGGAGGTTCCGCCGGAGGTGCGGCCCAGGGGGCCGTGCCCGCCGCGTCGGCGGGCGGAACCATGACGGTGGTGGCCGTGATCGCGGCCGGAGTCGCCGCGGTCGCCTCGGTCACCGCGTACAGCAGCACCACCTCCGCAACGAATCACTAGTCAGTTCAAGGCACCCGGGGCGCCCCCGGCTCAGGTCCGACTCGTCGGATGCGAGCGGCCGCTTCAGGCCGGCGCGCCCTCTACCCAAAGCCGTCCCTTCGGCAGAAAATAGGGGCGGGCTTTCTCCGGGACTCCTCGCATGGCAACCCTAATCGTCAACGGCAAAAAGATGCCGGTGGAAGCCGATTCCGACACGCCGCTGCTGTGGGTCTTGCGTGACCACCTCAACCTGACCGGAACCAAGTACGGCTGCGGCATGGCGCTGTGCGGCGCGTGCACCGTGCACGTGAACGGCCAGCCGACGCGCTCGTGCACGACGCCCTTGAGCGCGGTCGCCGGCAAGCGCATCACCACCATCGAGGCGATCGGCCAGACCAGGGAAGGCAAGGCGGTGCAGGAGGCCTGGATCGCGAACGACGTGCCGCAGTGCGGCTATTGCCAGTCGGGACAGATCATGAGCGCGGCGGCGCTGCTCGCCAAGGTCAAGCGCCCCACCGACGCCGAAATCGACGAGGCCATGGGCGGCAACGTGTGCCGCTGCGGCACCTACAACCGCATCCGTCTGGCGGTGAAGCAGGCGGCGCGGGGGCTGAAGTGACGCGTCATGGACGTCCCATGACGCGTCATCCTGAGCGCAGCGAAGGATCTCCCTTGGCACCGTGCTTCGGAGATCCCTCGCTTCGCTCGGGATGACAAGCTAGGAAAACCATGGACAGCATCGGCATTCTCAACCTCAGCCGGCGCGATTTTCTCAAGGCGGGCGCGGGGCTCACCCTGGGCGTCGCGCTCCCCGGCGCGCTCGCGCAGATGGCCGGCCCCGGACAGGGCGGAACCGGCGCCGCTGCCGCGGCAGCGTTCGAGCCCAACGCCTTCGTGCGCATCGGCAGCGACAACACGGTCACGGTGATCGTCAAGCATCTCGAGATGGGCCAGGGCACCTACACCGGCCTGCCGACGCTGGTCGCCGAGGAGCTCGACGCCGACTGGAGCCAGATCCGCGTCGAGGGCGCGCCGGCGGACGCGAGCCGCTACAACAACCTGTTCATGGGTCCGATGCAGGGCACGGGCGGCAGCACCGCGATGGCGAATTCCTTCGAGCAGATGCGCAAGGCCGGCGCCGCCGCTCGCGCCATGCTCGTCGCCGCGGCCGCCGAGCGCTGGAAGGTCGCACCGGACACGGTCAGCGTCTCGCGCGGCGCGGTGCTGCATCAGCCCTCGAATCGCAGGGCGAGCTTCGGCTCGCTCGCCGCTCAAGCGGCGAAGCAGCCGGTGCCGCAGGAAGTGAAGCTCAAGGACAGCAAGGACTTCACCTTCATCGGCCGGCGCGCTCCGCGCACCGACAGCCGCGCCAAGTCGAACGGCAGCGCTATCTACACGCAGGACGTCAAGCTGCCCGGGATGCTGACCGCGCTGGTCGCGCATCCGCCGCGTTTCGGCGGCAAGGTGAAGTCCTTCGATGCGGCGAAGGCGAAGGAAGTGAAGGGCGTGGTCGACGTCGTCGCCGTTCCGCAGGGCGTGGCGGTGCTCGCCGCCGATTTCTGGTCGGCCAAGAAAGGCCGCGACGCGCTCTCGGTCGACTGGGACGAGAGCGGAGCCTTCAAGCTCGGCTCGGGCGAGATCATGGCGGAATACCGGCGCCTGGCGGCGACGCCGGGCCTCCCCGCCAGGAAGGAAGGCGACGTGGCGGCGGCCCTCGCCTCCGCGGCGAGGACCTTCGAGGCGGTGTACGAGTTCCCCTACCTCGCGCACGCGACCATGGAGCCGATGAACTGCGTGGTGCGGCTCTCCGCCGACGCCTGCGAGATCTGGAACGGCGAGCAGTTCCAGTCGATCGACCAGCCCGCGGTCGCCGCGGTGCTCGGCATGAAGCCCGAGCAGGTGAAGCTCAACATGCTCTACGCGGGGGGCAGCTTCGGCCGCCGCGCCAATCCGCAGGCGGATTACGTCGTCGAGGCCGTTCACATCGCAAAAGCGATCGCGGGCCCGGGTCGTGAGAATAGGCCGGTGAAGCTGGTGTGGACTCGCGAGGACGACATGCGCGCCGGCTACTACCGGCCGATGTACTGCCACGCGCTCAAGGCGGGCCTCGATGCCCAGGGGAACCTCGTCGCCTGGCAGCACCGCATCGTCGGGCAGTCGATCCTCGCCGGCAGCGCTTTCGAGGGGATGATGGTGAAGGACGGCATCGACGCGACCTCGGTCGAGGGCGCGGCCAACCTCCCCTATCTGATTCCCAATCTGGGCGTGGAGCTCCACTCGCCGAAGATGGGCGTCCCGGTGCAATGGTGGCGCTCGGTCGGCTCGACCCACACCGCGTTCTCGACCGAGACTTTCCTCGACGAGATCGCGGCCGCGGCGGGGAAGGATCCCTTCCAGCTGCGCCGCGCGCTGCTCGCCAAGTCTCCGCGGCACAGGGCCGTGCTCGAGACCGCGGCGACCGAGTCCGACTGGACCCTGCCCCTGGTTTCCGCCCGGGTGGGCGACCGGCGCGGACGCGGCATCGCCGTGCACGAGTCCTTCAACACCGTGGTCGCGCAGGTGGCCGAGGTCACCGTGAGGCGCGACGGCGCCTGGCGCATCGACCGCGTCATGTGCGCGGTCGACTGCGGCGTGGCGGTGAACCCGGACGTGATCCGGGCGCAGATGGAAAGCGGCATCGCCTTCGGCCTCACCGCCGCCATGTACGGCGCGATCACGCTGAAGGACGGCGCGGTCGAGCAGTCGAACTTCCACGACTACATGCCGCTGCGCCTTCCCGAGATGCCGCGCATCGGCGTCTACATCGCCCGCTCGGACCAGAAGCCCACCGGCGTGGGCGAGCCCGCGACCCCGGTGATCGCTCCCGCCGTGGCGAACGCGCTCGCCGCCGCGACGGGCAAGCGCATCCGCTCGCTGCCTATCAGGATCTAGTAGCCGCCGCCGGGGGTGAGGTTCTCCCTGGCGGCGGGCGCGACCGAGACGCCGCGCAGCTTCGCCTCGTCGATCGCGCGCTTCACCGTGCCGGATCTCTTCGACTGCTCGACGAACTCGCTCACGTAGGCGAGCGCCGCGGTTCGCCCTTTCGGCACCACCAGGCACATCTCCGCGGCCGAGAAGCGATCCTCGAGCACGCGCGCGCCGGGAAGGCCGTCGGCGAGCCCGAGCAGCATGTAGCGGTTCTGCGCATAGACCTGGGCCCGGCCCTCCTTCACCAGTGCGAAGGCCGCCGGCTCGTTGTCGGCCTGCATCACCTTGGCGGATTTCAGCGTGCGCTCGAGGAGCAGCGTGGTCGCCGCGCCCTTGGCCGCTGCGATGCTCACGCCGGGCTTGTCGGCCTCGGGCACGCTCTGGATCCCCGATCCCGGCGCGACCAGGTAGGTGAGATCGACGACGATGTGCGGCGGCGCGTACTCGAGCACGTTGCGGCGCGAGGGATCGAAGGCGACCACCGCGACGTCCCATTCCCCGGTGTTCGCGTCCTCGACCAGCTTGGCGATCGCGCCGTAGCCGACGATCTTCGCCGGTACGCCGGCAGCCTGGGCGAGCGCGCGGCCCATGCTCGCGGTGGTTCCGCTCACCTCGCCGGTTGCCTTGTCGCGCGAGCCGAGCACCGGGTTGCCGGTGAACACCGCGACGCGCAGCGTCCCGGTGGGCGCGAGCTCCGCTTTCGCGGCGGGCGTAGGCGCCGGGGGCGCGCTCGCGCAGGCCGCGAGAAACGGCGCGAGCGCCGTGAAAAGCAGGATTCTTTTCATGTGAGCCTCCTCCGTGTCGATACTAGAAGCGTCCCGTCAGCCCGATCAGCGCCTCGGCCTGGTACAGGGCGGTGCCCTTGATCGACACCAGGCAGCTGTTGTTCGCGCAGAACAGCCCGCCCGTGCTGTCGATCAGGGTGGCGTAGCCGCGCGCCTCGAAGCGCGCGCCTAGATTGTGCCCCAGCGGAAGCATATAGCCGAAACCGAGATTCATCGAGGGCTTGACCTCCGAGGTCAGGCCCGGGCCGTCGGGCCGGAACACCGTCGCGCCGATGCCGCCGACGACGTAGGGCCCGTTGCTCATCGCTTCGAAGAAAGCCGTGCCCCCGATGTGGTAGTACTCGATCGTGAGGGGAATGCTGTTGGTCGCGACCAGGAAGGCGCCCGAGGACAGATCGGTCTTCTGGCGGCTGTAGAAGAGCTGCACCTGCTTTCCGGGCTCCAGGGCGAAGTCCACGGCGAGCGCGATGCTGGCGAAGCTGCCGACGCGCACGTCCTGCTCCGTCGTCGTCTCGGTGAAATTCCCGCCGGCCCGGTAGCCCCCGTACAGGGTGACGCCGTTCTCCGAGCCCGCGGCGCGCCCCAGGGTCTGCGCCTGCGCGAACCCCGCGGCGCCCGTCGAGGCGGCCACCAGCGCGAGCAGGGCGGCGGCGCGCGGGAAGGAAATCCTGGGAAACAATGCATTCATAGGCCGCGCCCCGCAATGCGGTATTGTAGCGAACATGCACCGAGCCAGATCGCACGCCGCTGCCGCCGCGCTCGCCGCTGCCCTCGCGGCGGCGGGGACTTTCGCGCAGCCGGCGCCTCCGCCCGCCGGGCTGTCGCTGTCGACCGCGCCGACGTTCAAGAACGAAGAGCTCGAGCAGCTCGCCGCGCCGATCGCGCTCTACCCGGACGCGCTGCTTGCGCAGATCCTCATGGCTTCGACCTATCCCCTGGAAGTGGTCGAGGCGGCGCGCTGGTCGAAGGCCAACCCCCAGGTGAAGGACAAGGCGCTCGAGGACGCGATGCAACAGCAGACCTGGGACCCGAGCGTGAAGTCCCTCACGGCTTTCCCGCAGGTGCTGGCGATGATGGACGCCAAGCTCGACTGGACGCAGAAGCTCGGCGACGCCTTTCTCGCGCAGCAGAAGGAGCTGATGGACGCGGTGCAGCGGCTGCGCGCCAAGGCGCAGGCGGCGGGCAACCTCAAATCCGGCAAGGAGCAGACGGTGACGGCCGACCAGCAGGGCGGCTCGACCGTCTATGCCATCGAGCCCGCGAGCCCGCAGGTGGTGTACGTGCCGGTCTACAACCCCGCGATCGTCTACGGCCCGTGGCCCTACCCGGGCTATCCGCCGTACTACTACTATCCGCCCGGTCCCCCGCCCGGCGCGGTGTTCTTCTGGTTCACCGCGGGCATCATCGTCGGCTCCGCGATGTGGGGACACTGCAACTGGCACGGCGGCGGCGTGTACATCAACGTCAACAACTACAACCGCTACAACCACACCAACATCAACAACCCGAACTGGCAGCACAACGTCGACCACCGCAAGGGCGTGCAGTACCGCGACGCGGCGACCCAGCAGCGCTTCGGCGGCGGCGCAAGGCCGGGAGCCGACTCGCGCGAGGCCTTCCGCGGCCGCGACCAGGGAGGGCCGGCGGGCGGAGGCGACGGGAAATTCGGACAGCCCGGCGGCGGAGATCGCAGCCTCGGCACCGGCGGGGCCGGCGGAGATCGCGGCATCAGCACGGGAGGAATCGGCGGCGGCAGGGAGCCGGGGGCGTTCGAGGGAGTCGGGCGCGGCGGTGAGACCCGCGACTTCAGCAACCGCGGCGCGGCCAGCCGCGCATCGCCGGGCGGCTTCGGCGGTGGAGCGCGCGGAGGCGGCGGTGGGCGTGGCGGCGGCGGGCGCAGGTGAATTCAGAAGAGACACGCACATGAGAAGGATCGGACTCTCCATTCTCGCCGCGGCCCTGCTGCTTGCCGCCGCGGCGCATCCCGCTTGTGCCGCGGACGGCGCGAAACAGAAGAGCTTCGCGACTCCGGAGGAGGCTGCCAAGCAGCTCGCCGCGGCCGCCAAGTCGGGCGATTCCCGCGCGCTCCTCGAGATCCTCGGGCCCGATGCCAGGGCGATCATCGCCTCGGGCGATCCGATAGAGGACAGCCAGAGCCGCGCCCGCTTCGCGCGCGCCTACGACGAGGCGAACCGGCTCGAGAGATCGGGCGATACCAAGGCCATACTCAGCGTCGGCAGGGACGACTGGCCCTTCCCCATACCCATCGTCAAAGACGCCGCCGGCTGGCGCTTCGACACGAAGCAGGGCCAGGACGAGATTCTCAACCGCCGCATCGGCCGCAACGAGCGCCATGCCGTCCAGGCGGCGCTCGCCTACGTGGACGCGCAGCGCGAGTACTACCTGCGCAATCCGCAGGGCGACAAGCTGCTGCACTACGCGCAGAAGTTCCTGAGCACGAACGGCAGGCGCGACGGGCTCTACTGGCGCGCGCGCGCCGCGGAACCGCCCAGCCCGCTCGGGCCGGTCTTCGCGGCGGCGCGGGCCGAGGGCTACGGCAAGGATTCCAGC
Organism: Burkholderiales bacterium; assembly: GCA_035519135.1. GTDB lineage: Bacteria > Pseudomonadota > Gammaproteobacteria > Burkholderiales > SG8-39 > VBDM01. Next base: position 16,164 of record DATIWX010000022.1, read on the forward strand.
GGCAAGCCCTACCCCTATCACGGCTACTTCTACCGCATCCTCAAGGGCCAGGGCCCGGACGCGCGCGGCGGCGCCTACGACTACGTGGTGCAGGGCCAAATGATCGGCGGCTTCGCGCTCATCGCCTATCCCGCCGCGTACGGCAACTCCGGCGTCATGAGCTTCATGGTCAACCACGACGGCACCGTCTACGAGAAGGACCTGGGCCCGGAGACCGGGCGCATCGCCCCGAAGATGGCGAAGTTCAACCCGGACAAGAGCTGGAGGCCTTTGTGAAAAGCGCGTACGGGGGCATGGCCGCGGGGATCGCGGCGATTCTTCTCGGCGCGCACGCCTGGGCCCTGAACGAGAGCTTCCTCAAGGACGCGCCGGTGTCGCGGCTGAGCGAGGCGGAGTTCACCGCCTTCTGGGCGTTCGTGATGAAGACGCTGGACGCCACGCCCGACGGAACGACCGTGGAATGGAAAGCGGCCGAGACCGCGTTCACCAGCAAGCTGACGCTGCGAAGGAGCTTCAGCGACGGCGCGTTGAGGTGCCGCGAGGTCACCATCGATTCCGACAGCCGCGACCGCCAGATGCGCGGCGTGTACCAGCTGTGCAAGAAAGGCAAGGCCTGGGAGTTCAACACGCCCTCGTCCCCCGCAAAGTGAAGGCTAGGCTCCCAGCGGCTTTTGTTCCGCGACGCCCGCGTAGTACTCCCACGCGCGGGCGACCACTCTCGGGCTGATCTGGTCGCCCACGCTCTCCGCCTCCTCGCGCGTGTAGGCGCGGATCCGCGATGCGTCGCCGCCGGCCGCCGCGAGCATGTCCAGCTGCAGGCGGGCGCTCTCCTCGAGCAGGCACGCCGCCACCGTGGCGGTGCGCACGTCGGGCAGCGCGGTGGTGATGCCGTGGCCGCGCATCATGACGGCGATCCCCGCGCCCAGCTTGCGCGCGAGCAGCTCGCCGAGCTCGCGGGTGCGGATCAGGCCGATACGCTCATACTCGGGCACGCCCGCGCGGAACGCCCCGCCCTGGTTGTGCACGACGCGGTGCGGCTGCCCGATCTGGGTCAGGCAGACGCAGGCGGGCGGGTGCGCGTGCACCACCCCGCCCACGTCGGCGCGCGCCGCGTAGATGCGCGCGTGAATCCACAGCTCGCTGTTCGGCGTTCCCTTCCCGGCAAGAACCCTGCCTTCCGTGTCCACGGTGAGCAGCGTGCCCGCCGTGGCGAAACCGGGACTGCGCCGCGTCGGCATGAGGAAGGTGTCGGTGCCGGGAATGCGGGCGCTCGCGTGCCCGAAAGCGTTCGACAGCCCGAAGCGCTCGATGACGCGGTTGGCGAGCGCAACATCGCGCCTGAGCGCAAGCGCCTCGCCGCCTTTTCCCTTCACGTCGCGCTCCTCAATGCGAACAGCGCCTCGGCGAGGAGCGCCGCATCGCGCTCGTTTCCCGCGAGGGCATATACCGGCGCGCCGGGCGCGAGCGCGCGCTCGAGCCAGCGCGCCGCCCGGACTTTCCCGGAGGGCGAGCCGTTCGGATAGGCGTGTACGGTCGCCACGATCGCCCACGGCAGCGCACGGTACAGCGTGTCGTCCGGGTGCGAGCGCTTGCCGACCCACACCTGACTGCCCGAAGCATCGTCCGCGAGCAGCGCGGGCGTCTCCTCGGGAAGCTCGCTCATCCATTCCTGGTCGAGAGCGGCCAGGCCGGGAGCGCCGCTGCGGTGCAGCGCGAAGAGCACGAACCCCGAGAGCCCGAGATATTCCTTTCTTCCTTCCGCCGAGTCGGGGTAATCCGCCCAGCGGGCCCGGCCCGCGAGCGCGTGGCTCTTCAGCCAGTCTGCACCGCGGCTCACCGCGGCGGCGATGCGTTCGCGGCGCGCCTTGTCCTTCTCGCGCGCCGACTGCTCGTGGAGCGCGAGGATCGCGGCGGCGGTCGCGTAGCTCGACGCGAAGCGCTTGGCATCGGCGCCTGCGAACATGGGCCATCCGCCCTCGGCGCCCTGGACCGAGAGCAGAAACTCGATCTCGGTGCGGTGCGCCGGAATGCCGTAGCAGGCGAGCGCCCACAGGGTCCATGCAGTCACGCCGAGGTGGCTTGGAGAATTGCCGGTAGGCTGCTTGCGCCAGCACGCGCACTCGGGTCCGGCGATCGCGCGGAAATGCCGCTCGATCGACTTGGCCCCGGCGCGGCTCGCTTTGCCGGCATCCTTTTCCTTCAGCGCGACCAGGATCTGGGCGGAAGTCCAGGCGTCGCCTTCGAGCCGGCCCTTCACCATCAGGCGCTTCTTCAGCGCCGCAGCGAGCTGTTCCGCCTTCTTCCCGGCCGCCCGGCGCGTTTCCTCCGCGAGCGGCACCGACTCGGAGAAGGCCGCGCGCCAGTAGTCGTACAGGACCGAGGAGACGACCGCGAGGACGAGAACCGAGGCGAGCGCGGCCGCACCCAGCTTGCGCCCCCGGCTCTTTCCCACCCAGGCCGCGACGGCCCGGGCGTTCGCGGCGGCGCGCGACCGTGCCGCGCCCAGCACGTCGCGCGCCTTCTTCGCCGCCGCCTTGCTCTTCGGCATCGCTCTACAGGCTCACCAGCAGCTTGCCGACCGTGGCGCCGCTTTCCTGGGCTTCGTGGGCCGCGGCCGTCTCGGCGAGCTTGAACACCCGCGCGACCTGCGGCCGGTAGCGCCCGGCTTCGAGCGCCGCGTTCAGGTCGCGCGCCGCGAGCTGATGCGCCTCGCGCGGCATGACGTACACGAGGATGAAATGCACCGTGATGCCCTGCCTCATGACGGCGGTAAACGGGATGCGCGGGGCGCTGTCGGGCGGACCCGAGGAATAGGTGGCGATCACCCCGTTGGCCTTGAGCACAGCGCGGTTGAGCTCGAGGTTCGCCTCGAAGGCGACCTCGACCACGCGGTCGAGTCCCGCGCCGCGCGTAAACGCCCTGATTGTCTCCGCGGGATCCCCGCTCTTGCGGTTCACTACGAGATCGGCGCCCCCTTCGCGCGCGATCTTCTCCTGCTCGGCGCGGCTCACTGTCGCGACGACGCGCGCCCCGCTCCATTTCGCGAGCTGGATCGCGGCGTGGCCGACCGCGCCGCCGCCGCCCGCAACCAGCACCGTCTGTCCCTGGATGCCGCCGTCCTGGAACAGGCAGCGGTGCGCGGTCATTCCGGCGATTCCGAGGCAGGCTCCGGTCTCGAAGCTCGCGCCTTCCGGCAGGGGGACGGCGTGCTCGGCGGGAATCGAGACGTACTCGGCGCAGGTGCCGAAAGCGCGGCCGCGCTGCGCTTCGTATATCCAGACGCGCTCGCCCACCCTCGCCTGCGGCACGCCGGCGCCGACCCGGTCGATCACGCCCGCGCCGTCCTGGTGCGGAACGATCCGCGCGTACGGCATCTCCATGGCGCCGTCCCATCCGCCGCGCAGCTTCGTGTCGGTGGGATTGATCCCCGAGACTCGAACTTTCACCCGCACTTCGCCGGGCGCGGGCTGAGGCTCGGGAAGCTCGCCCGCCACCAGCACCTTCGCCGCGGGCCCCTTCTTCTCGTAGTACACCGCCTTCATTCCGTTTCCTTGTTCGCGTCCGGGCGCTTGTGACGGAACCCCCGCTCGAAATGGCCGCGGCCTTCGAGGTCCCCCTGCTCGAAGATCCAGGTGTAGCCTCCCTTGGGGTTGGAGAGGATCTCCCAGGCGTTGTCGTCGCCGTCCCAGAAGAGGAAGCTGTAGGTGCCGTGACGCGCCGAGGGCTTGCTGATGTCGTGCAGGCCCCATTTCTCCGCCTGTGCTTGGCACAGGCGCCAGGCTTCGTCGACCTCGGCGTCGCTATCGACATCCAATCCGTTGTGGTAGAGGCGGTCCATGCGTTCCTTCCTCTTCGTGTAGACCACCGCGTACACGTGATTGCCGCCGAGCCGCACCATGAGCGACACCGGGCTGGTGCGCACCACCTCGAGCCCGAGAAACTCCTCGTAGAATCGGCGCGTCGCCTCGAGGTCCTTCGAGCCGAGCGTGCCGTGCGAGATGAACCTCGACTTGATCGCGGATTCGGCCATGCTCACTCCAGCTTGATCCCCGAGTCTCTCACGACTTGCCCCCAAAGACGGTAGTCGGCGCGCACGCGCTCGGCGAAAACGGGCGCGGGCCCGCCGAGCGGCTCGGCGCCGATCTCGAGCAGCCGCTGCCTCGACGAGGGATCGTCGATCACATTCTGCAGCTTCGCGTTGAGTGTGCGCACGATCTCCGGGCTCGTGTCCCTGGGCGCGAAGATCCCGAACCAGGCGCTCATCTCCCATGCGGGCAAGCCCGCCTCCGCCGCTGTCGGTACCTCGGGCAGGCCCGCGAGACGGCGCTTCGATCCGGCTGCGAGCGCCTTCAGCGCGCCGCTCTTGAGGTGCGGTCTCGCCGATCCATAGCTCATCGACATGATCTGCAGGCGGCCGGCGATGAGATCGGGGAGCGCCGGGCCCACGCCCTTATAGGGCACGTGAACCAGCTGCAGGCCGGCGAGGCGCGCGAACTGGTCGGCGGCGAGGTGCGGCGGGCTGCCGGTTCCCGCCGAACCGTAGTAGACCTTTCCCGGATTCGCCTTGGCATACGCGATGAACCCGGCGAGATCCTTCACCGGGAGCACCGCCGGAACGACCAGGATGTGCGGCGCCTCGGCGACGTTGAACACCGGGGTGAGGTCCGAGAGCGGATCGAAGACCAGCGAGTGGTCGAGGAATGGCTTGATGACGAGATTCCCCCCTGCGCAGATCATCAAGGTATATCCGTCCGGGGGCGATTTCACCACATATTCGATCGCCACGTTGCCCGAGGCGCCCGCCTTGTTCTCGACCACCACCTGCCGCCCGAGCTCGCGCGCGAGGCCCTCGGCCGCCATGCGTCCGAGGATATCGGTGAGCCCGCCCGGGGAGGTGTCGACGACCATGCGAAGCGCGCGGCTGGGGTAGTCGTCCTGCGCGAACGCCGCCTCGGTTGCGATGAGCGCGGCGAACCCGGTGAACAGCCCCAAGAGCAGGGCCGCGCCGGCCGAGCGCGATTTCAGTCCCATTCGAATAGCTGTGCCGCTATGAGCTTGCTCTCTATCTTTCTGCCGCGGCTCGCGACCTGGGCGATCGCCTCCGCACGCTCGATGATATCCCCGTTCTTCACCATCCCGCTGAGGACCACCACGCCCTCCCGGGTGGTCACCTTGATCCCGACGCCTCTGACGCTCGCCGTCTCCTCCTCCATCTCGACCTTGGAGCCCGGCGCGAGCACGCACAACGCCTCGGCAACGTACACGGTGACAGTCCTGTCGTCGGCGTCCGCCGCAAGCGCCGCAGCGGCGGAGACACCGGCGGCTTCGGCGGCCGGCGGCGGAGGCTGCGGCGGTGCCGCCGGCGGCGGAGGCTCCGGCTGCAGTCCCGGCGTCAGCCCGGCCCGGGCGACCATGTAATCCACCGCGGCCATGACCTCGTCGTTCGACAGATCGCGGAACCCTCCCCTCGCCATCATCGCCGTGTTCGGCTTGCCCTTGAGCGCAATCCCGTAGAGGGCGAGTTTGCCCCGGACCGCGCGCGGCTCCCACTCGGAGCGATTGCCTATCCTGGGCGCGCCGCCCGCGCCGCCCTCGTGGCACAGGCTGCAGCGCGCCTTGACCACCTCCTCGCCGGTACCGGCGCTCGCAGCGGCCGGAACCAGGAGAGCGCAGAGTGCGAGGAGAGTGGCGGCGGGGAATTGCATGCGTGCATGCTTTCGATTCGAGTCCCAAGTCTACGTGATTGCGCAGCCCGCGGTTTGTGCCGTATTCACACATCGCCTGTGCCCTATTCACGTTCCGCCTGCACCTCGATCTCCATCTCGCCGATGCGCTCGATGCTGCCCTTGAGGCGATCGCCGTCCGCGAGCTTGCCCACGCCGGCTGGCGTGCCCGTGGAGATCAGCGCACCGGGATGGAGCGTGGTCACACCCGAGAGGAAGCGGATATGCTCGCGTAGGCCGCAGATCATGTCGCTCGTATGCGCGCTCATCGCCGGCTTGCCGTTCTGCTCGACCCGGATCGCGAGGTTCTGCGGGTCGTCGATCTCGTCGCGCGTCACGATCCAGGGCCCGAGGCCGGTGAAGGTATCGAAGCCCTTGCGGATGTTGCGGGTGTTCTGGCGGCCCCGCCCCCAGGGATCGCGCTGGCTGAAGTCCCAGAGAATGGTGTAGCCGAACACGTGGTCGAGCGCCTTCTCCTCCGGAACGCGGCGCGCGGCCGTGCCGATCACCGCGCACAGCTCGCACTCGAAGTCCACGTCCTTGGAGAGCTTCGGCAGGATGACCGGGCCGCCCGGGCCGACGATCGAGGCCGCGGGCTTGAGGAAGAACTCCGCCATCAGGTCGTCCTTGGAGAAGGCGGTGCGGTCGTAGGATTTCATTTTCTCGCGCATCTCCTCCTCGTGCGCCTTGTAGTTCGAGGCGGCGGCCCAGATCGCCGGCGGATTGAGCAGGGGCGCGAGCAGCCTGACCGAGGCGAGCGGAAGCGACGCGCCCGACTGCAGCACGAAGCGCGCGCACTTCATCGCGGCGGGCTCGTTCGCCAGCCGCTCGATCACATCGAGCATGGTGTAGCCGGGCGCGAGATGGCCGGCCTTGATGAGGGTGTCGCCGAGCGGGAACACCCGGTCCCCGGCCACGGCCCCTACCCGGTGGTCGTCGTAGTGGCAGATTCTCATCCCTTCCTCCGTTCGCCTGAAATCAGTCGAGCCTCGCCCCGGACGCCCTGACCACCTGCTCCCAGGCGCGGTAATCGGAGCGCACCCGCTCGGCGAACGCCCCTGCGCTGCCGCCGATCGGCTCCATGCCGGACTCGAGCATGCGCCTTCGGGTCACCGGGTCGTCGATCACCGCCTGCATCGCCGCGTTGAGCGCCTGCACGATCTCGGCGCTCGTGCCTTTCGGAGCGAAGATCCCGAACCAGGTGGTCATCTCCCAGCCGGGCAGTCCCGCCTCCGCGGAGGTCGGCACCTCCGGCGCGGCGGCGAGACGCGTCCTCGAAGCCGCGGCGAGCGCGCGCAGCGCCCCGCTCTTCAGATGGGCCTGCACCGGCGAGAGCCCCACCGAGAGCATCTGCACGCGCCCCGCGAGGAGATCGGTGAGCGCCGGCCCCGCGCCCCGGTAAGGCACGTGCACGAGCTGGATCCCTGCGAGCCGCGCGAAGTGATCGGCCGCGAGATGCGTGGTGCTGCCGGGGCCCGCGGAAGCGTAGTTCAGCTTGCCCGGATTCGCCCGGGCGAGCGCGATGAACCCGGCGAGATCCTTCGCCGGCAGCGCGCCCGGCACGATCAGCAGCTGCGGCGCGCCGGCGATATTGAAGACGGGCACGATGTCGCCGAGCGGGTCGAAGGGCAGCGAAGCGTAGAGGAACGGAGTGATGACCACGTTTCCTCCGGCCACGAGCAGCAGCGTGTAGCCGTCCGCAGGCGATTTCGCCACGTGCTCGATGGCGAGGTTGCCGGTGGCACCCGCCTTGTTCTCGACCACGACCTGCCGGCCGAGCCGGGCCGACAGGCCCTCGGCCGAGACGCGTGCGAGCGTGTCGGTAATGCCGCCGGGCGCGGTGCCCGCCACCAGGCGGATCGTCCTGGAGGGATAGGCGGCGGGCTGCGCCGCGGCGAGGTTCACCAGGAGCGTGCCGGCGATCAGCACGATGAGCCTTAGCATCGGCTCATTGTTTCACGATTCGCCCGGTTGAATCCCGCCGGGGCGGGGAGTAGCATGGAACGGACCACAAAGCTCCAGGCGTGACAAGGGAGAGGCTTCATCACTTGATGCGAAAGGAGTCTTTCATGTGCTACGAGTTCGACGAGATGTACTGGAAAGCGCGCGAAGAGGCAATACGCCGCAAGAAGCTGGCCGAGGACACAAAGGACAAGACCCCCGCGCCCGCCAAGCCTGTGGCCCCGGCACCCAAGGAGCCCGTTCCCGCCTGAAATCCCGCTCTTCCTGAACCCCGGCACCGCCGGGGTTGTTGTTTGGGTCAGGCGACCACCGTGCGCGTCGTGCTTTGCCGGACGAAAAGGATGAGCTCGTCCTCGGCAAGGGGCGGGCGGCACAGGTATCCCTGGAACTCGTCGCAGCCCTCGCTGCGCAGCACGTCGAACTGCTCCTTCAGCTCGACCCCCTCGGCGATCACGTTCATCTGCAGGCTGTGCGCCATCGCGATCACCGCCCGGGTGATGGCGATGTCGTCGGTCGAATGCGGCAGGTCGCGCACGAAGCTGCGATCGACCTTCAGGCTGTTGATGGGAAAGCGCTTGAGATAGCCGAGCGAGGAGTAGCCGGTGCCGAAGTCGTCGATGGTGAGGCGCACGCCCATGGCGCGCAGGTTGTGCATCAGGCTCACCGCCTGCTCCGGATCGTGCATCACCATGCTCTCGGTGATCTCGAGCTCGAGAATACCGGGGTCGATGCCCGTCGACTTGATGATCTCGGCGAGCTGCGGAACCAGCTGCTCCTGGCCGAACTGGCTCGCCGAGAGATTGACGGCGACCGGCATCCTGGGCAGCCCGGAGTCCTCCCAGGCCCGGGCGCGGGTGCAGACTTCGCGCAGCGTCCACAGGCCGATCGGGATGATCAACCCCGTCTCCTCGGCCAGATGGATGAATTTCTCCGGGAGCAGCAGGCCTTTCTCGGGATGCTGCCAGCGCAGCAGAGCCTCGACGCCGGTGATCGCCCCGCTCGCCATGTCGATCTTGGGCTGGTAGTGGATGCGAAACTCCTGGCGCTCCAGGCCGTACCGCAGGCCGGCCTCCAGCGCGAGCTTCTCAGGCGTGTGCGACTGCAGCTCGGCGGAGTAGAAGCAGAATCCGTTGCGCCCCTGCTCCTTGGCGCGGTACATGGCGATGTCCGCTCCCGCGAGCAGCGTCTTCGCGTCGCGGCCGTCCGCCGGATAGCCGCAGATGCCTATGCTCAGGGAGATGTTCAGGTCCTGCCCGTCGATCTGGCCGAGGTCGGCGACCGCCGCGAGGAGCTTCTTCGCGATCTCGGTCAGCGCGGCCGGATCGCCCAGCTCCTCCACCAGCAGCACGAACTCGTCCCCGCCCAGCCTGGCTATGATGTCGCCCTCGCGCACGCAGCCGGCAAGACGCTTCGCCGCCTCCTGCAGAACGCGGTCGCCGAACTGGTGGCCGAGGGTGTCGTTGATGTTCTTGAAGCGGTCGAGATCCATGAAGAACAGGGTGACCGGCCGGGTATGGCGTTCCGCCCTGGCGAGCGCGCGCTGCAGCTCCTCGTTGAACAGCACCCGGTTGGGCAGGCCGGTGAGGTGGTCGTGCGTGGCCATCTGGCGCACCGCGCCGAGCGCCGAGCGCAGCTCCTCGTTGCTCGCGCGCAGGCGCTCGCGCAATCCGCTGATCCTGCCGCCGATCATCGCGAACAGCGGCAGCAGACAGGCGAGCCCGGCCCACTGGAACCATTCGTGGTAGACGTTGACGGTCTCCGGCTTGAACCACATGAGCAGGTTGATGACCACCGCGTAACCGAGCAGGATCAGCAGCGCCGTCCTGACGAACTCGCGCGTGCTGAAGCGGAACACGCCGAAGGACAGGATCACGATGGCGAGGTTGAGCACGATGGCGCGTCCCTGATCGAAGCTGTAGACCGCGAACATCAGGACGGCGTTGGCCAGGAACACCTGCGCGCGGGTGAGGCTGGGGTCGGCGAATTTCAGGTTCAGCCCGGAACGGAAGGCGAGATAAAGCCCCAGGTTGGCCGCGAGCATGAGCGCGGCGATGACGAGCGCCGGGCCCGGCGCGACCATGTTCATCCAGCAGGCGAGCCCGAGCAGCGGCAGGCAGATCGCATAGGCGGACGAAGCGAGCAGGAAGCGGCGCAGCCGCACCGATTGTCGCGGATCGCCCTTGGAGGTCAGCAGTATCCTGGTCGCAGTCGAGGTCATCGAATCGTATTTTGCGCCCGCCTCTCCCGGTGAAAGCAAGGCCCGTTCCACTATGGAGACGAGCCGCCGCCTTGGCGACGTTCTTTTCCTTGTCGCCGAACGCGCGCGATTCTAGCGTACCGCAGGGCGGAACAGCCATCGGGTTTGACTGCCTTGCCTCGATGCGGCACATTCCGGCCATGCGACTCGGATGCTTCACGATGGCGCTTCATCCGCACCGGGTTCGACCTGTCGGGAAATCACTACAAAGTCACGACAGCTCGCTTCTCGCGCCGACATGAGCTGTTCCAGAACAAAAAGTACCGTTCAGGAACGATTCTTGCGTCCAGAAAGCCGGCAGCCGCCCAGGCTGCAAGGGTCCGAGGACGCGCAATGGCCGCAGTGCAGATGGAAGACGAAAGCGCAATACAGAAGAACATCGCCGACAAGCTGATCGCGGCGCTGAAGACGGGCGGCTTTGTCCTCTACGCTCAGAAGATCCTCGCCCTCAACGCCTCGGCCGGCGAACGGCCGTTCCAGGAGGTGCTGGTCCGTTTCAAGGAAGAGGAAGAAAAGCTGCTGCCGCCCGGGACGTTCTTCCCGATGCTCCAGGAGTACCGCCTGCTCCCTTATGTCGACCGCTGGGTGGTGAGCCGCCTCGCGACCTGGTTCCAGGAATCCCGCGCGCAGAATCCCGCCTGGTCCGGGCCGGCGAACGGGGTGAACCTGTCCGAGGACACGCTGCGCGAGCCGAAATTCACCGATTTCGTGGCGCGGAACATCCAGACCTCGAAGCTGCCGGAAGGCACCCTGACCTTCGAGGTCGGCTGGGACACGGCCCTGGTGCACAGCGAGGACATCAAGGTCATCGTGGGACAGCTCAGGCCCCTGGGCTGCCGCTTCACTTTCGCGGGCTTCGACGGCACCGACGGCTCGTTCAGCTTCCTCGATATCCTCAAGCCCGATTTCGTGAAGCTCAGCTACGGCATCGTGAAGGACATCGGCCGCGCGCTCGCCGCCTCCGAGCGCGCCGAGTCGATCAACCAGAGATGCCATGACATGGGCATCAAGACCATCGCTGAATTCGTCGAAAGCGCCGAGGTGCTGGAGCAGCTCAAGCTGGTCGAGGTGGATTTCGCGCAGGGGCTCGTCATCGGCGGACCGCAGAAGCTGGCTTGAGCGCGCCGCATGGCTGCCATGCGGCGCCGGAAGGCGGGGCGGCATGCGCTATCATGCCGTTTCACTCACGAGGCGAGTCCGAAATGAAGAACTGGCGCACCCCTACCGTCGTGCTGGTCTGCGGCGGCATCATCCTCACCCTGGCGATGGGCACCCGGCAGGGCTTCGGGCTGTTTCTGCAGCCGATGACCCTCGATCACGGCTGGAGCCGCGAGACCTTCGCTTTCGCGCTGGCGCTGCAGAACCTGATCTGGGGCGCATCGCAGCCGTTCTTCGGCATGATCGCCGACCGCAAGGGCGCCGGGCGCGTGCTCGCGACCGGGGCGGTGCTCTACGCGACGGGCCTGGTGCTGATGGCGATGTCGAACACCGGCTGGCAGTTCTCGCTGGCGACCGGCCTGTTCATCGGCCTCGCCCAGGGATGCACCACGTTCAGCATCGTGTTCGGCGTGGTGAGCCGGATCTTCCCGCCCGAGCGCCGCAGCATGGCCCTGGGGCTGTGCAGCGCCGCGGGCTCGTTCGGCCAGTTCGCGATGCTGCCCTACACCGGAACCCTGATCTCGCATGTCGGCTGGTTCAACGCCCTGCTGGTGCTCTCGGTGAGCGCAGTGCTGATCGCGCCGCTCGCCTCGGCGCTGGTGGAGAAGCGCGGTCACGAGGCGACCGCCATGACGCAGAGCGTCGGCGAGGCGGTACGCGAGGCCTTCGGCCACACCAGCTTCCTGCTCCTCACCGCAGGCTACTTCGTCTGCGGCTTCCAGCTCGCGTTCATCACCGTGCACTTCCCGGCCTACCTCGGGGACCGCGGCCTCTCGGCGAACGTCGGCATGATGGCGCTCGCGCTGGTCGGCCTGTTCAACATCTTCGGCTCGTTCGCCTCCGGGGCGCTCGGCGCCAAGTACACCAAGAAATACCTGCTGTCCACGATCTATCTCGCGCGCTCGGTCGTCATCGCCCTGTTCGTGTTCTCTCCGGTGAGCGAGGGCTCGGTGTACCTGTTCGCGGCGGCGATCGGCCTGCTGTGGCTGTCCACGGTTCCGCTCACCAACGGCGTGATCGGCGGCATCTTCGGCGTCGCCTATATGTCCACCCTGTCGGGCTTCGTGTTCCTGAGCCACCAGCTCGGCAGCTTCATCGGGGTGTGGCTGGGCGGCTATCTGTTCGACCACACCGGGTCGTACCGGGTGGTGTGGCTGATCTCGATCGCACTGGGCATCTTCGCCGCTCTCGTCAACCTGCCTATCCAGGAGCGCGCGATCGTGCGCGCTCCCGCCCCGCGCCCGGCGGGGTAGTCCCGCCTAGTTGAGGATCTCGTACAAGCGCTCGTCGTACAGCGCGCCCGACATCGCGGCGAGCTTGTCGCGGAACTCGCGCTGGTGCGCCGACATGACGTTTGCGTCGAAGGCCTCGCGCGAGCGCCACACCTCGAACACCGTGAAGTGATTCGGGCGGTTGGTCTGCTGCACCACCTCGAAGCGCACATTGCCTGCCGCGGCGCGGTTCGCCTCGCCGAGCGCCTTCAGCGCGGCGACGGCGTTGTCCTTCTGCGGCGGGATCGCATCGACGTGGGTCACGCCGTAGACGGCGCCCGAGGCGTCCTCCATCGGGCCGACCGAAAGCGAATTGTGGAAGCGGTCGTCGGCCGGCGCGCTGCGCAGCGCGCCGAGCTTGTCGCGGAATTCCTTCGTGGCGGGGGCCGCCATGTGCGCGTCCCACGCCGCCTTGTCCTTCCATGCCGCGATCACGACGAACTGGCCCGGCCGCCGCGGGCGCTGAACCACGATCGAGCGCAGGTTGCCCGGCGTCGCGCGGCTCGCCTGGCGATAGGACTTGAGGAGCGCCGCGGCTTCGTCCCGCGCCGTCGGCTTCGCCTCGACGTAGGTGACGACGTAGAGCGGGCTGACGTCGGCGGGAACGGCGGGCGGAGCGGGCGTCTGCGCGACGGCGTTCATCGCCGAAAAGGATAGCAGGGCCGATGCGAAGGCTAGGACGGTGCGGTGCGTCACGTTCTTCTCCCTGGATGTGCCGGCGGGTATTATGCGCCACCGCGGAAAAGAAGGCGGCCGCAAGGCCGCCTTCGCCAGGGTCGGGCGAAATTCGCGCTGTCACACTGTCCTGCCCGTCTACGTCTTAGCATTGAGCATGGACGACCGCGCCACCGTTTTCGGCCAGCACCGCCAGCGCCTCTATGGCATCGCCTACCGCATGCTCGGCTCGAAGGCCGACGCGGAGGATATGCTGCAGGAGGCGTACCTGCGCTGGCATCGCAGCGAGCGCGAGCGGGTACAGACGCCCGAGGCGTGGCTGGTGACGACGGTGACGCGGCTGTGCATCGACCGGCTGCGAGCGGCGCGCAGCGAGCGCGAAGCCTATGTGGGCCCCTGGCTGCCCGAGCCGCTGCTCGGCGACGCGCCCGCGGACCGTCGCGCCGAGCTCGCTTCCGACCTCTCGGTCGCGTTCCTGGTCGTGCTCGAGCGCCTGTCGCCCGAGGAGCGCGCGGCTTTCCTGCTCCACGACGTGTTCGATTGCGAATACGCCGAGGTCGCGCGCATCCTCGGCAAGAGCGAGGCGGCATGCCGCCAGATCGCGCACCGCGCCCGCGAGCGCGTGCGCAGCGACCGGCCGCGCTTCCAGGTGAGCGAGGCGGCGCGCGTGCGGCTGCTCGAGAAATTCGTCGCCGCGCTCCGCGCCCAGGACCACCAGGCGCTGCTCGCCCTCTTCGCCGAGGACGCCACCTGGACCTCCGACGGCGGCGGCAAGACCAAGGCGGCCAAGAAGGTCGTGCGGAGCGCGCCGCGCGTCGCGCGCTTCGCCGCCGCCGTGTGGCGGCGCTACCTCAGCCGGATGTCGCACGAGCTTGCGCCGATCAACGGCGAGGCCGGGCTCCTGATGCGCCTCGGCGGCCGGCCGGCGTCGGTGATTTCGATCGACACCGACGGCGAGCGCATCCTCGCGGTCTACACCGTGCTCAATCCCGACAAGCTCAAGGGCATCGCCTGACCTGTCACGTTCGCCTCGCCTGACCCGTCTTTGCTTCTGAGTCCATCGACAATCAGGAGCCGGAAATGACCCCACGAATCGAGTACCCCAAGGCCGAACCCGGCGCCGTCAAGGCGATGCTGGGGCTGCAGACCTACGTCAACGAATCCGGGATCGAGCACTCGCTGCTCGAGCTCGTCAAGCTGCGCGCCTCGCAGATCAACGGCTGCGCGTATTGCATCGACATGCACACCAAGGACGCGCGGGCGCGGGGCGAGACCGAGCAGCGCCTGTACGCGCTGGACGCCTGGCGCGAGACGCCCTTCTACAGCGACCGCGAGCGCGCCGCCCTCGCCTGGACCGAGGCGGTCACGCTGCTCGGAGACGGTCACGTCCCTGACGCGGTGTACGCGCAGGCGCGCGAGCACTTCGGAGAGGCGGAGCTCGTAAAGCTCACCATGGCGTTGGTCGCGATCAACGGGTGGAACCGCCTGTGCATCGCCTTCCGCGTGGTACCCGGAGGCTACCGGTCTCCCCTGCGGCCGTGAAGGGCGGGGCCGGACGATGCGGAGAAGAAATCCGCGGCGTATCCTTGGTCTTTTCTCCGCTTCCAGCACGTGACCGAGCCGCGCAGCCGCGACAACGCCGACGTCGACCTCGATCGGCTGACGCTGTCCTTTCCGGAGGCGCTCGAGCAAGAGTTCCGCCGCGACTATTCGCACAAGTCCGTGCTGCACGTTCGCGTGGGAATCGGGTTCGCGATCGCTCTGTGGTCGCTTTTCGGCTTGCTGGACCCCTGGATCGTCCCGGAGGTGAAAGCGTCCGCCTGGCTGATCCGCTTCGCCGTGGTGGTCCCTTCCCTGCTCCTGATCTTCCTCTTCACTTTCTCCAGGCACTACTACCGCCTTTCGCAGACGGCCGCGGGCACCGCGTCCATGATCTCGGCGCTCGCCCTCATCGCGATGGTCAATATCGTGATCCGGCCCGGCGGGGCCCATCCCTACACCGCGGGCCTGCTGCTGTCGGTCCCGTGCGTCTGCGTGGTCTGGCGGCTGCGCTTCGTCAACGGGGCGTGGGCGACGCTCGCCACCGTGCTCGCCGACAACGCCACGGCGGTCTGGTTCACGGATATTCCTCTCGCGGTCATCATGAACAACAACTTCTTCCTCGTCTCCTCCGGCGTTCTAGGACTGCTCGCCGGCTACAACATGGAGACCTACATCCGGCGCGACTTCCTCCAGAGGCGCGCCGCGGAGAAGTCGATCGAGCAGCTGAACGCCTTGCGGGAGATCGGCCAGTCCGTAGGCTCCAGCCTCGATCTCGAAGCGGTGCTCACGACCATCGTCAGCCACGCGGTGCAGCTTTCCGGCGCGAGCGGGGGCGCCATCTACGAGTACGACGAGGCGACGCAGGCCTTGCACCTGCGCACCAGCCATGGCCTGGAACCGGAGCTGATCGAGGTGCTCCGGGCGGCGCCGATCCCGCGCAACCAGGGCGCGATCGGCCGGGCGGTCGCCGAGCTGAGGCCGATACAGATCTCCGATATCCTGAAAAGACCCGAGTTCATCCTGGCCCGGGCCCGGCCCGTCCTCGAGCGTCTCGGCCATCGGTCCCTGCTCGCACTCCCGCTGCGGCGCGAGCAGAAGATTTTCGGCGGACTGGTCGTCTCCCGGCGCCAGGTGGGCAGCCTGTCCCCCGGGGTCGTGAATCTCCTCGAGACTTTCGCGGTGCAGTCGGGGCTGGCGATCCACAACGCGCAGCTGTTTCGCGAAACCGAGGCAAAGAGCCGGCAGCTCGAGGTCGCCAACCTCGCCCGATCCCGTTTTTTTGCGGCCGCCAGCCACGACCTGCGCCAGCCGCTGCATACGCTGTCGCTCTACAGCGCGGCGCTCAAGCTGCACGCCCCCGACGGCGCGACCGGCGAGATCGCGAGCCATATCAACAAGGCGCTCGCGTCGCTCTCGGCGCTGGTCGACTCGCTGCTCGATATCTCCAAGCTCGACGCGGGCGCGGTGCAGCCCGAGCTTCAGAACGTCAGGCTCAGGACGCTCAGCGAGCGCATCGAGGCCGACTACCGCCCGCTGGCGAACGGCAAGGGCCTGGAGTTCCATGTCGCGGCGCCCGATATCCTGATCGAGACCGATCCGGTCCTGCTCGAGCGCCTGGTGCGGAACCTCGTGGACAATGCTTTCAAGTACACCGCCGCGGGCAACGTCACCCTCGCGGCCGAGCCGGACCGGTCCAGGGTGCGCATCAGCGTGCGCGACACCGGCCCGGGGATCCCTGTGGACGAGCGCGAGCGCATCTTCGAGGAGTTCTACCAGATCGACAACCCGGAGCGCGACCGCGCCGAGGGGCTGGGACTGGGGCTCGCCATCGTCCAGCGCCTCGCGCGGCTGCTCGGCTTGCGCCTCAAGCTGAAGACGGAGCCGGGGCGCGGCTCGACGTTTTCGGTGCGCCTGGCGAGGGTGCCCGCTGCGGCGAGCGCAGCAGCGGCGGCGCCGGCGGCCGCGACGGTGTCCGCGGCGGCGCTGGACGGCGCCCGCGTCCTCGTGATCGAGGACGAGCCCGCGGGGCGCGTCGGCATGCGCTCGCTGCTCGAGCTCTGGGGCTGCCAGGTCGCGTCCTGCGGCGGCGGCGACGAGGCCGAACGGCTGCTCGAGGAGCACGCGCTCGGCGTCGATCTGATCGTCGCCGACTTTCGCCTGCGGCAGCATGAGAACGGCATCGACACGGTGCGCCGGCTGCGCGCGCGGCTGGGCGAGGTCCCGGCGCTG
>DATIWX010000023.1:0-5577 GCA_035519135.1 Burkholderiales bacterium
GCGCTCGCGCTCGACGCCTTCCGGGTGCGCCAGATCCTGATCAACCTGCTGTCGAACGCGCTCAAGTTCACCCAGTCGGGGACGGTCGAGCTGGTCGCCTCCTGGCACCTGGCGGCGCTGCAGATCGAGGTCCGCGACAGCGGTCCGGGCATCCCGGAGGACGCGCTCGCGCGGATCTTCGAGCCGTTCGAACAGGCCGACGCCACGATCGCGCAGCGCTTCGGCGGCACCGGGCTCGGCCTCGCGATCACGCGGAACCTCGTGTCGCTGATGAACGGGACGATCGAGGTCGAGTCGAAGCGCGGCGTCGGGTCGACCTTCCGGGTGCGGATCCCGAGCGAGGTGGCGGCCCGCGTGGAAACGGTACGGCCGATCACCGAGGCGCTCGCCGCGCGCGAGCCGCTCGCCGGGCGGGTGCTGGTCGGCGAGGACAACGATGACATCCGCACGCTGGTCGAGGTTTTCCTCACCCGGCTCGGTGTCGAAACGCGCGCGGTCGCCAACGGCTTCTCGGTGGTCGAGGCCGCCCTGGCGGAGCGCTTCGACGTCGTCCTGCTCGACATGGAGATGCCGGTGATGAACGGCTACGAGGCGGTGCACGTGCTGCGCACGCGAAACTACGCCGGGCCGATCCTCGCCTTCACCGCCCACCACGACGGCCTGGAGGCCGATCGCGCCCGGGCGGCCGGGTGCGACGGGATCGTCGCGAAGCCGATCTCGCTCGAGGGCCTGCGCAACGCCCTGCGCCCGCTGCTGCGCGAGCCGCGGAAGGCGGTCGACGCGAGCGGCCGCGCGGCCGAGCGCGGGGCACGGGCGTGATTTTCCTCCTGCAAATCTTGCCGCTTTGCAATGCGGTTCCTGCATCCTGATCGGACTTTTTGCCGCGCAAAGGGCCGGCCTTGAATCCTAGAATCCCCCCGATGGCACCCTCGCGTCACAGCGTCCGCGTTTCGGGCGAGCTGCGGGACCTGATCCCGCGGTTCCTCGCCAATCGCCGCAGCGAGATCGCGCGGCTGCGGGAGGCGGGTGCGAAGGGCGACTTCGCGGAGGCGCGCCGGATCGGCCACATCCTCAAGGGCGCGGGCGGCGGCTACGGCTTCGACGAGATCACCCGCCTCGGCGCCGAGATCGAGCGGAACGCGGCGCGCGGCGAGGACGTCCGCGCGCCGGTCGAGGAGCTGGCCGAGTACCTCGAGTTGGTCGAGGTCACGTTCGACTGAGGCGCGCGGGCTGCGCGCCTCCACTTCAGGGATTCCCCACATGCGGATCGCGATTCTCGAGGACGACCCCTCGCAGGCCGACCTCGTCCGGGTCTGGCTGGCAGGCGCCGGCCATGCCTGCCACACCTTCCACCGCGGGCGCGAGTTCCAGCGCGTGATGACCCGCGACAGCTTCGACCTCCTCGTCCTCGACTGGGAGCTGCCCGACGTGAACGGGGACGCGGTGCTGACCTGGGTGCGCGCGAACGTCCGCGACAACGTGCCGGTGCTGTTCGCCACGGCGCGCGACAGCGAACAGGACATCGTGAAGGCGCTGAAGGCGGGCGCCGACGACTATCTCGTCAAGCCGCTGCGCAAGCACGAACTGCTCGCGCGGGTGGAAGCCCTCGGCCGCCGGGCGCGGCCGCAGCCGCGGACGACCGAGGCGATCAAGGTCGGCGAGTTCGAGATCGACCTGGACCGGCGCTCGGTGCTGCGCTCGGGGCAGCCGGTGGAGCTGACACAGAAGGACTTCGACCTCGCGGTGTTCCTGTTCCGTAACGTCGGAAACCTCGTCTCGCGCGGACATATCCTGGAATCGGTCTGGGGTCGCAGCCCGGACCTCAACACCCGGACCGTCGACACCCACGTGAGCCGCCTGCGCGCGAAGCTCGGCCTCGTTCCCGAGAACGGCTGGCGACTGACCGCCGTCTATCAGCACGGCTACCGCCTCGAAGCCGTTACCGCGGAAGCGGCGAACGGCGCGGCGGCCGGGCGCTAGCTCCTTCGCCTTATCCCGGCCGCGCCACCGCGGCCACCATCCCCGCGCGTGCTTCTGCGCGTCAGGCGAAGAACGTCCACAGGACGCTCGAGCCGTCGATCAGCGCCAACGCGTCGGGAATGATCCCGACGAGCGAGAGAGCGAGCATGGTCGGGGGCCCCAGCAGGGGCCGAGCATCGCACGAATCACCGCCCGGTGAGCGTGACCCCGCGCACTCAAGGTACGCCGTCATCCTAGCGCTATCCGGCTCCGAGCTCACCCCGAGAGAGCCCGTGGCAATGACGCGCTCCCTCGCTCTTTGACAGGGTGATGGTGACTCGCGGTGATGCACTGGCAGACTACCGGCGCATCAAGCGGAAGGCCCGACGCGACGGGGAGGGGGACGATGCGCCGGCGATGCGCGGGTGCATCAAACGACGGGATACGGCCACAGGAGCGGACCGAGAAGCCCCCTATCCAGGACGTCCGCTCATCGGCCATTGTCGCCGTTGACTCTGCCAGACATAGCGGCCGGTGCAGGTTCGTCACCAGCCGTTGCCCACGAATTCAGGTCGAATGGCAGCTTTCCAAGACGACGAATGCGTACCCTCGACCTAAAAACTCTCCTAAGTAGCGAACCTTTCACCCCTGCCTCGCCAAACACTTGGTGTCGAGAGGCAACAGGACCCAGAGGTGGCGTGTCTCCTCCCACACCGAGATGGTCGGCGCCGGGAAATTTGGGTCGGCGAAGTTGCCTATGGCAACGGCAACAATTCCCGGAAAAGCTTCGTTCTCGAAGTAGATAGTAGAGCCGCAGGTCGGACAGAAATAGCAAGTCAGCGTATTGCCACTCTCGCCCCTTCGCTTCCACACTGTCGCTGTACCATTGAAAGTGATCTGCTCGCGGCGGAACCGTGCCAGGTTGCCGATGACGGCGCCGGTGCGGCGCTGGCACTCCAGGCAATGGCAAATCCAGATGCGGGATGGTTCACCCTCAACTGTGAGGTGAAGCTGCGCGCAAGAGCAGGCGGCGCGTCGGGTCGTCATGAGGTTGATTCCTTTGCGTTAGCTGGTGAGCGGGTGAACACGGAATGTGGACTGGAGTTTGGATGACGCTGTTCGGTGAGCGCCGCGTAGACCGCGGTCGGCGGCGCGCCCGCTTGACTTGCGTCGCCTCAAGCAGTCCACTGAGGAGCCGGCTTACCGCTCTCGACAAAGGCCTTGAGCCGGTACATCAGGTTGCCCCACATCGAGTTGCACGAAGCCGCGAAGTCCGTCGGCGCCTTCCAGTTGCGGTGCGTGAAGCGCAGCCATGTGCCGCCGTCTTCTGCCGGCGTCAGGGTCCACTCCAGCTTCGTGCCGCTCCACTCCGGGTGATCGCCCGCACAGCTCATCACCAGCCGCTTCTCGGGCACCAGTTCCTCGATGCGCATGCGAAACACCATTCCGCGGTGGTCGAAGCCGAATTCGGCGGTGCCGCCCACGCGCGGGTCGAGCACCGCGTCATGGGTCCACCAGCCCTGATTGCCGGCTTGGGTGGCGATGGCAGCGAAGACCTTCTTCGCCGGGGCCTGGATCGAAACGTTGTGAACAAAGTCGGTCATGGAAGAGCTCCTGTGCAGTTGAAGTCGGATCAGGATTGGTAGGCCAGCTGCGACAGCCCGCCGTCGAGCATCAGCTCCGCACCGACGCAATAGGCCGATTCGTCGCTCGCGAGATACAGCGCGGCGTGCGCCATCTCTTCCGGGCGGCCGCGGCGCCTCATCGGAATGAGCTGCGTGATGCCGGCGGCGATCTCTTCGGGTGTCACGCCGGGCAATCCGCCCGAGCGCGTGATGATCGGCGTCTCGGTCATGCCGGGGCTCAGGACGTTGACGCGGATGCACCGGTACATCAGGTCGGCCGAGAAGCCGCGCGCCAGTGCGCGCACCGCGGACTTGGTGGCCGAGTACAGGCCGGTCAAGGGGCGGCCCTGCTTATCGGAATCGGCCGCGCCGACGAGGATGACCGACGCGCCGTCCTTTAGCACGGGCAGCGCGCGGATCACGGTGAAGAATGCGCCCTTGAAATTGATATCGCAGACCTCGTCGAACAAATCCTCGGGGTAGTCGTCGATCGGGGCGAACTTGGCGATTCCGGCGTTGGCGACGAGCACGTCGACGCGGCCGAGCTTGGCCGCCACGGTGTCGAACAGGCGGTTCAGATCAGCGATGCGGCGCACATCGCCTTGCACCGCCAACGTGTCGCCGCCGAGCCGTCCGCGCGCGATCTCGAGGGTTGCCGCATCGCGACCGAAGAGGGCTACGCGCGCGCCTTCGCGACAGAAGCGCTCGGCGATGGCCAGGCCGATACCGCTATTGCCGCCGGTGATGACGGCGACCTTGCCGGCGAGCCGGCCTGCCGCGGGGTTCGAAGTGTTCATGGCTGTTCCTGCGGCCGCTCATGCCACGACGACTTCGTACACGCGGATTTCGGGCGGCGCGGCCAGCACGCCGCCCATTCGGCTCATCAGGCGCTGCACATGCGCGCCTTGCAGATGCGCCTGGTGATGCTCGGCCGAGGCCCAGCGTTCGAAGCCCACCAGCGTGCCTGCGGCGCCCGCGGGCCTCCAGAGGCTGAATTGCAGGCATCCGGGCTGCGCGCGGGTGGGTTGCACAGCCTCGCGCAATGCGGCCTCGAGCTCGGCTTCTTTTCCGGGCTGTGCGGTGGCGCTGGCCAGCACGATGTGTTCGGTCTTCACGGTGTCGCTCCTGTGTGAGGGTGAATGGCCCGCAGCGCGGGACTCATTGCTTAGACAGGGCGACGCGGGAATTCGTGACCGGCGCGAGATCAGTGCATGTCGAGACGGCCCGATTCGCCTTCGATCCAGCTGCGGATCGCGCTGGCAAAGTCGCTCGGCGACGCGTACACCGGCAGGCTGCGGAACACCTCAGCCGCGCTGCGCAGCTGCTCGATGTCCTCGCGCAGGCGGTCGGCGCGATGGATCGGGATGGTTTGGTACGTCGGACGCCGTGCGTCGATGAAGCCCCGCGCCACGGCCGCCGGCACCAGCTTCTCACAGCGGCAGCGGCATTGCGGGTTGGCCACCCCGCAGCGGGATTGCAGGAACGCCGCCATCGCCGAACGTGCGCGCGACAGCCGCTTGCGAAAGGCCTCGGGCGTGATCTCGAGGATTGCGGCGCCGTCCTCGCTATCGAGTTCGAGGATCTCGCCCAGCACATAGGCCAGGCGCTGCGGCCGGTCCAGGCACATCAGCATGCCCTGGGTGCAGAAGAGCTTGACCTCGGTGACCAGCGCCGCATGCGCCGGATCGTCGGGCGCCACCGGTGCAGCAATCGACTCGCCGTACTCGTACCCGGCGTCGAGCTGGTCGCCGGCCTCGGCGAACGTCTGCTCGCGCATCTTCAACTCAACGCGGAAATTGAGCAGTGCGTTCGAGGCCACGCGATAGACCCAGGTGCGAAAACGGCTCTCGCCGCGAAAGCTCGCCAGCTTGGTGACAACGCGAATCAGCACCTCCTGCGTCGCATCGTGCGCATCGTCGCGGTGACCCACGATGCGCAGGGCCAGCGCAAATACATCGTGCTGCACCGCGCGCACCACGTCTTGCAGGGCATC
>DATIWX010000024.1:0-3137 GCA_035519135.1 Burkholderiales bacterium
CGGCTTCGCCATCCCCATCAATCGGGCACGGCGGGCAATGGAGCAGATCGTCAGCAGCCATTGACGACTGCAGTTCCTCCGGCAGGGCGCGGCTGTTGGGCATCGCCAGCCACAGCCGGTACATCGCGCGCACCTGCCCGCTCGCCGCGTCGTCGCTGAAGGCGTAGCGCCCGTGATAGATCACGTAGTTGTTGAGGAACTGGATGTCGCCCGGCTCCAGCCGCATGCGGTAGCAGAGGTCGTCCGCCACCTCGTGCAGCAGGTCGATCGCCGCCCACTGCGCATCCGTCAGGCGCGGCGTCGCCGGCAGCCTCTGCGCCGCCTCGATGTAGGTGCGCAAGTAGTGGCTGGTGAAGCGCCCGTCGCGCAACCCGAACACCGGCAGCAGGTAGACGATGTCCTCGCCGCCCTGCTCCTCGCCCAGCCGGCTGCGCGGATAGGGCCGGTAGAGCAGTTCCACCAGGTCGGACCGCCGGCGCAGGATCTCGTTGTGCACCGTTGGCATGCTCGCCACCTTGCTGAGCCCGCCGCTCGCCGCCTGCCCCGCCCGTTCGACATCTCACGCCAGGGGCCATGGGTAGTTTCCGAGGTCCCCGGCGCGTCTGATAGGACGAAGCCGGCCGATCTGGACAGCGCCGGCCGGCCTCGTGCATCGATAGGCGCGTGTCGCTCACGGACGAACGCGAATGATCGTCTTCCCTCTGATCCGCTCGGTCGGGTTGAAGGCGGCGACGGCATCGTCGAGGGTCGAGACGTTGCCGATGTTCGTCCGCAGTCGTCCGTCCCACACCCGCTGGACGATCTCGCTCAGCTGGGCGCGATCGGACTCGACAACGAAGTCGACCGCCAGGCCGTCGGCGGGCCGCGCCTCGGCCGGGCCGACGATGGACACCAGTGTTCCCCCGGCTCGGATCAGGCCTGCGGACCGCTTCCCGATGTCGCCGCCGATGACATCGAGCACCAGATCGACGTCGCCGACGTCTTCCAGGCCGCCGTTCTCGAGGTCGACGAACTCCTTCGCGCCGAAGTCGAGCACCGTCTGACGGTCGGCGGCGCGTCCGCTGCCGATGACGTAGGCGCCGGCCTCTCGCGCGAGTTGCGTCACCATCGACCCCACTGCGCCGGCCGCGCCGTGCACGAGGACGGTCTGCCCGGCCCGAAGGCGGCCGTGCTCGAACAGTCCCTGCCACGCGGTCAGGCCCGAAATCGGCAGGCTCGCGCCCACCGTGAAGTCGACATCGCCGGGCAGCGGCACGAGGTTGCGTGCCTCGATCGCGACATACTCCGCCAGGGTGCCGTCGCGATACCAGTCGGCGAGGCCGAACACCCGTTGTCCCACCGACAGTCCCGCCGTGCCGTAGCCGAGAGCGGTGACCACTCCGGCCAGCTCGTGCCCAGGGATCGACGGTGTTCGGTCACGGCCGAGGCGATCGGTCCAGGTCGAGGGCCACGTCAGCTCGGTCGGGACGAATCCCGAAGCATGAACCTGAACGACGACGTCGTTTATCGCTGCCTGCGGCTCGGGCCGCTTTACCAGCTTCATCCCGGCCGTTCCCGCCGCCTGGTCCGTCACAATGATTGCCTTGATTGCCTTCATCCTCCACCTGCCTGTGTGTTGTAGCTCGTCATCTTCCGAATTCCTTTGCAGTCGAGCGAAAATAGGGAGGCGAAACTCGATGGGTCTTCATGGGCTTCGCCTTCCATCAGCCCGAAGATGCCCCTCATCGGGCCGGAAAAAAGTACCGAAAACCCGAAGAAATTGTGTACTACGGCGGGATGAGCAGGCCGCTGAACCTGAGTTTAGACCGCGCGGCAAAGGCTCCTTTGGCGGAGCAGATCCGAAAGGGCGTGAGCACGGCTATCGAGGATGGAGTGCTGGTGCCCGGTGCGCGCTTGCCTTCATGGCAGGATCTCGCTGCCCAGCTTGGTGTCGCACGCGGCACCGTGCGGACTGCGTACGAGAAGCTGGCGGCCGCCCGGTTGATCGAGGCCTCGCAGGCGACCGGCACGCGCGTCGCCCGGCGTCCTCGCGCCATCGCAAGGACCGAGCCGCCGCCGGACGCGGGCTCGTTCATGAGTATCTATCGGGAAATGACGCAAGGGCCCGCGTTCTTCCAGATGGGTGTGCCGGCAATCGAGACCTTCCCGGCGACCTTGTTCGCGCGGATTCGCGCGCACGCGGTCCGTGCCGAGGCGAGCGCTTCCCCGCTCTATCCCGATCCTCGCGGCGAGCTCGTCCTGAGGCGCGAGGTCGCGGGCTATCTCGCCGTCGCCCGCGGCATCACGTGCTTGCCGTCGGAGGTCATCATCACGGGCGGCTTCAGCGCAGGGCTCGGCCTAGCCCTCAGCGTTCTGGGCCTGGGCGGGCAAACGGCCTGGATCGAGAACCCGAGCTTCCCGTGGTCCAGAAAGGGACTTGAGCTCGCGCGTTTGTCCCTCGCTCCGATCCCGGTCGATTCCGACGGTATCGATATCGATCATGGCCTGCGCCACCATCCTGACGCCAAGCTCGTCATCGTGACCCCTGGTCAGCAGGCGCCGCTCGGCCCCGCCTTGTCGCTTGAGCGCCGCCGTCGTCTGCTCCAGTGGGCAACGGCGAACAGGGTTTGGGTGATCGAGGACGACTATCTGAGCGAGCTGCAACTGGCGGGCAGGGCAGCGCCGGCGCTCGCATCGCTCGACCGCGACGGACGCGTCATTCACATCGGCTCATTCAGCAAGACGATCAGTCCGACCGTTCGGCTCGGCTTTCTGATCGCGCCGCCCGATCTGATCTCTCGGTTCGGGGAGGTGGCGGCGTGTCTCGCGCCGCCGCCTTGCCCCGCGGTGCAACTCGCAATCGCCGAGTTCATGCGCGAGGGCCACTATATGCGCCATCTTCGACGCACGAAGCGCGCTTATGCCGCCAAGCGACAGGCGTTGCTGGGTTGTCTGCAGTCATCCGTCGGCACGGATCATCTTGCCGCACCCGGCCTGGCCGTGCTGCTGAAATTGCCGAAGGGCACATCGGATGTGGCCGTGGCACGCGAAGCGTTGACGTTCGGCATGTCTCCGTCGCCGCTTTCAGCCTGGTATGCGTCGCCTGACGGCGCCGATTCCGGGCTTCTACTGGGTGTTGCCACCGCGCCGACGAGGAA
>DATIWX010000025.1:0-13369 GCA_035519135.1 Burkholderiales bacterium
GCGGACATGGCGGCGGGCATCGATCGCCTGCTGCGCGCGTACGCGGGGCGGGCGACCCTGGGGATCTCGCCGTCCGCGGTGGGGATGGCGTTCTTCGACTGGTGGCAGCACCTCGCGACTTCGCCGGGGAAGCAGCTCGAGCTCGGGCGAAAAGCGGCGCGCAAGAACCTGCGGTACTCGGACTTGCTCGCGCGCGCGGCGCGCGGCGAGCAATCCGCGTCCTGCATCGAGCCGCTTGCCGGGGACCGGAGGTTCACGGGAGAGGCCTGGCGAGGCTGGCCCTTCAACGCGATTTCCCAGGCGTTTCTCCTCACGCAGCAGTGGTGGCACAACGCAACCACCGACGTGAAGGGCGTGGCGCCGCACCACGCGGCAGTGGTCAATTTCGTGACGCGGCAGATGCTCGACATGTGGGCGCCTTCCAACTTCGCCTGGACGAATCCGCAAGTGCTCCGTGCGATTCGCGAGGAAGGCGGACGGAATTTCATTCGCGGCTTCTCGAACTTCGTGGAGGACGCGAGGCGCATCGCCCTCGGACAGCCTCCGGTGGGCGCGGAAGCGTTCGTTCCGGGCGAGCAGGTGGCCTGTACGCCGGGGAAGGTGGTGTTCCGCAACCGGCTGATGGAGCTGATCCAGTACGCGCCAACGACCGATTCCGTGTTCGCCGAGCCGGTGCTGATCGTGCCGGCGTGGATCATGAAGTACTACATCCTCGATCTCTCGCCCCGCAACTCCCTGGTCAAGTACCTGGTAGGCCGCGGCCACACCGTGTTCATCGTTTCTTGGATGAACCCCGGCCCGGCCGACCGCGATCTGTCGCTCGCGGACTACCGCCGCCTTGGCATCGAAGACGCTCTTGCCGCGATCGGGCATATCGTCCCGGACCGGCGCGTGCACGCCGTGGGCTACTGCCTGGGCGGCACGCTGCTCGCCATCGCCACGGCCGCGATGGCACGCAACGGCGACGCGCGGCTCGCGACCATGACTCTGCTCGCTTCGCAGGTGGACTTCGCGGAAGCCGGCGAGCTCGGCCTGTTCATCGACGAAAGCGAGGTGACGCTGCTCGAGGACATGATGGCCGAACAGGGTTATCTCGATCCCGGGCAGATGAGCGGCGCCTTCCAGCTGCTGCGCTCGAACGATCTCATCTGGTCGCAACGCATCACCGAGTACCTCCTCGGCGAGCGGCCGGCCATGAGCGATCTGATGGCCTGGAATGCCGACGGCACGCGCCTGCCTTACCGCATGCACAGCGAGTATTTGCGGCGGCTGTATCTGCACAACGACCTCTCCGCCGGGCGGTATCAGGTGGACGGCCGCACCGTCGCGTTGCGCGACATCCGGATCCCGATCTTCGCGGTCGGTACCGTCAAGGATCACGTCGCGCCGTGGCGCTCGGTCTACAAGATCAATGTGCTCGCGGATTCGGAGGTGACCTTCCTGCTCACATCGGGAGGTCACAACGCCGGCATCGTGAGCGATCCCGGCCACGCCGAACACGCCGAACGCGCTTACCAGACGATGACGCGCGGACAGGACGAGCCGTACGTCGATCCGGAAACCTGGGCGCAGCAGGCGCCGCGCTCGCAGGGCTCGTGGTGGCCGGAATGGCAGCGCTGGCTCGAGCGGCACTCGGGAGCGCGCGTCGCGCCGCCGGGGCCGGGGAGCGCCGCCGCGGGCTATCCCGTGCTCGACGACGCCCCCGGCCAGTACGTACACCAGAAATAGCACAGGGCAAGTGCATTCAAACCGAGCAAGGAGACGATCATGACGACGACCACCAGTGAAGCAAAGAGCAAGGCGCCCGCAAAAGGAGCACCCGGCGGAATGCCGTTCGCCGCCATGCTGCCCGGGAACAAGGAGTGGGAGAGCGCCGCGAACCAGATGCTCAAGGCCTGGAAGACGCAGCTGGATACCACCTTCAGGCTCATCGACTCCGCGGTGCAGGGAACCCTCGAGATGCGCAGCTCGCAGCTCGCCGCGGCGATGGAGACGCACGCCCGCGACCTGGACGCGGAGAAATCGGTGAGCGGAGCGAAGTCGGCCTCGGATCTGCTCGCCATCCAGCTGAACTGGATGACGGAGAACCTGGAGAAATCCTTGGCCTACTGGAACCAGATGTTCCAGGCCGCCGCCGATGCGAACGCCAAGCTCATGGAGTCCCTGCGCGAGGAGGCGAAGGCGCTGAATGCAATCGAGAGCCCGGCGAAACCCAGATGAAGCAGGTCATTCCCGAAACGTCGCCCGAGTTCGACAGCGCCCGCCTGATCGAGCGGCCCGACGGCTTCTACTGGCAATCCAGGTCCGGGACGGAGGAATTCGGCCCGTTCGCCTCGCTGCTCGCCGCCGTGCAGGACATGCAGGCGCGCGAGGAGTCGGGGCCCGAGCCGGGGGAGACCGTGCAGGAGGCCGAAGCGGAGATCGGCATTTCCGACTGGACCGATCCGGAGACGGGAGAGCCCGCCGAAGAGAGCGTGCCCAGGCTGGAGGAGCACTGAGCCGCTGCCTGCGGGACGGGAAGTTCGGCAACAGATGAAGTTCATGAGATGCCCCTGCTAGGCGCAGGGGCAATGCACTTGAGTGGTGCGCCTTTGACCTGGATCAACTGAACAGCATCTCGGGCTGGCACAGTCTTCTTGACCAAGAGAACAGGGCTGAGACATGGCGACGCAGCGCACCATGCAGGTATCGGTCGTGACCATGAGCACGATCTCGTTCACGGTGTGTTTCGCCGTGTGGATGATGTTCGCGGTGATCGGAATCCCGATCAAGAAGATGCTCGATCTGAACGAGACCCAGTTCGGGCTGCTCGCCGCGATGCCGGTGCTGACCGGGTCGCTCATCCGCCTGCCGCTCGGCATGTGGACCGACAAGTTCGGCGGCCGCATCGTCTTCTTCGTCCTGATGCTCAGCACGGTCGTGCCGATCTGGCTGATCGGCGAAGCGACCGCGTACTGGCATTTCCTCGTGCTCGGCCTGTTCGTCGGGCTCGCCGGCGGCTCGTTCTCGGTGGGCATCGCCTATTGCGCGCGCTGGTTCGACAAGAAGCACCAGGGCTTCGCCATGGGCATTTTCGGCGCGGGCAACTCCGGCGCCGCGCTCAACAAGTTCGTGGCTCCGGCCATCCTGGTCGCGTTCGGCTGGGCGATGGTGCCCAAGGTCTACGCCGCCGCCATGCTGGTGACCGCCCTTGCCTTCTGGTTCTTCACCTACACCGACCCCGCGCACGTCGGCGGCGAGAAGGTGACGGTGAAGGAGCAGCTCGCGGCGCTCAGGGACCCGAAAGTCTGGAAGCTGTGCCAGTACTACTCGATCGTCTTCGGCGGCTACGTGGCGCTGTCGCTGTGGATGACCAAGTACTACATCACCGAGTACGGCTTCGGCATCGAGGCCGCGGCGCTCCTCGCCGCCTGTTTCTCGCTGCCCGGCGGCGTGCTGCGCGCCGTGGGCGGCTGGATATCCGATCGCTGGGGGGCGCACCCGGTGACCTGGTGGGTGATGCTCGTCTCCTGGGGGTGCCTGTTCTTCCTTTCCTATCCGCAGACCGACCTCGTGGTCAGGACCGCGACCGGCGAGCTGAAGCTGCACGTCGGCCTGAACCCCTGGGCGTTCACCGTGCTGATGTTCCTCATGGGCATCTCCTGGGCGTTCGGCAAGGCGTCGGTCTTCAAGTACATCTCCGACGAGTACACCGACAACATCGGCGTGATCTCGGGGATCGTCGGCCTCGTCGGCGCGCTGGGCGGTTTCCTGCTGCCGATCATGTTCGGCGCGCTGGTGGACCTCACCGGGGTCAACAGCTCGATCTTCATGCTGATGTGGGGCGTGACGCTGGTGTCGCTGGTGTGGATGTACTGGACCGAGATCGTTCCGCAGCGCGCGCGCGCGGCCGCCCAGGGAGCCTGACATGGCCGGGACGCTGACCGTCTGGACCCCGGAAGACGAGTCGTTCTGGGCATCGGAGGGCAGGCGGGTTGCCTACCGCAACCTGTGGATCTCGGTTCCCGCGCTGTTGTGCGGCTTCGCGGTCTGGGGCATGTGGGGAATCATCACCGTGCAGATGCTCAACCTCGGGTTCCCGTTCACGCAGGCGGAACTCTTCACGCTGACCGCGATCGCCGGCATCTCCGGCGCGACGATGCGCATCCCGGCCTCGTTCCTGATTCGCCTGGCCGGCGGGCGCAACACCATCTTCCTCACCACCGCGATGCTGCTCGCGCCGGCGCTCGGCACCGGCATCGTGCTGCAGCACAAGGACTGGCCGCTGTGGGCCTTCCAGCTGATGGCGTTGTGGTGCGGCGTGGGCGGCGGCAACTTCGCCAGCTCCATGTCCAACATCAGCACGTTCTTTCCGAAACGGCTGCAGGGCACGGCGCTGGGGATCAACGCGGGGCTGGGCAACTTCGGCGTGACCACCATGCAGGTCGTGATCCCGCTGGTGATGACGGTCGGCATCTTCGGCGCCTTCGGCGGCGAGCCGATGACGCTCCTGAAGGACAGCGGCTGGATCTTCGGAAAGATCCACGCCGGCACGCAGACCTGGATCCAGAACGCGGGCTTCGCCTGGCTGCTGTCGCTGGTGCCGCTGTCGATCCTGTGCTGGTTCGGCATGAACAACCTGAAGACGGTGTCGCCGGACACCGGCCATCCGCTCGTCGCGTTCGCCAAGATCACCTACCTGTATACGCTCGCCTTCGTGCCCTCCATCCTCGGCCTGTACCTGTACCTGCCGAAACCGACCGGCCTCGGCGTCATCAGCATGTGGGTGGCGATCCCGCTCGACATCGTCGCCGCGCTGCTGGTGATGAAGCTCGCGGCCTTCGGCCCGATGAAGGAGGGCGTCAGCAAGCAGTTCGAGATCTTCCGCAACAGGCACACCTGGTCGATGACGGCGCTGTACATCGTCACCTTCGGCTCCTTCATCGGCTTCTCGATGGCGCTGCCGCTGTCGATGAAGGTGATCTTCGGCGTCAGCCACGTGCCCGACGCCGGCGGCGTGATGCAGCACACGCTGAACAACCCGAATGCGCCGAGCGTCCTCGCCTACGCGTGGATCGGCCCCTTCATCGGCGCGGCCGTGCGCCCGGTCGGCGGCTGGATTTCCGACAAGGTCGGCGGCTCCATCGTCACGCAGATCATCTCGGTGGTGATGGTGGTCGCTTCGGTCGCGGTGGGCTACGTGATGATGCAGGCCTACGGCTCGGCCACGCCCGAGACGCACTTCCCCCTGTTCCTGGGCCTGTTCATGCTGCTGTTCTTCGCCAGCGGCATCGGCAACGGCTCGACCTTCCGCACCATCGGCGTGATCTTCGATCGCCAGCAGGCCGGGCCGGTGCTGGGCTGGACCTCGGCGGTCGCCGCCTACGGCGCCTTCGTCGCGCCGATCGTCATCGGCAACCAGATCAATGCCGGCACGCCGCAGCTCGCGATGTACGGCTTCGCGGCTTTCTACGCGCTGTGCCTGATCCTCAACTGGTGGTTCTACCTGCGCGCCAACGCGTACGTGAAGAACCCCTGACCCGGGACGAGCCGGAGACCTTGCATGAGCCATTTCCTCGACCGACTGAAATTCCTCACCGCGACCACCGAGAAATTCTCCGGCGGACACGGCGAAGTGCGCCGCGAAGACCGCACCTGGGAGGACGCCTACCGAGCGCGCTGGCAGCACGACAAGATCGTGCGCTCCACCCACGGCGTGAACTGCACCGGCTCCTGCTCCTGGAAGATCTACGTGAAGGGCGGCATCGTCACCTGGGAAACGCAGCAAACCGACTACCCGCGCACCCGGCCCGACATGCCCAACCACGAGCCGCGCGGCTGCTCGCGCGGCGCGTCGTATTCCTGGTATCTGTACTCGGGGAACCGCCTCAAGTACCCGATGGTGAGGAGCCCGCTGCTGAAGCTGTGGCGCGAGCTGCGCAAGTCGAGCGACCCGGTCGGCGCCTGGCGCGCGATCGTCGAGAACCCGATTGTCGGATCAGGTGCCGCCGCGGGCTACAAGAAACAGCGCGGCCTGGGCGGATTCCTGCGCTCCTCGTGGGACGAGGTGAACGAGATCGTCGCCGCGGCCAACGTCTACACCATCAAGCGCTACGGGCCCGACCGCATCATCGGCTTCTCGCCGATCCCCGCGATGTCGATGGTCTCCTACGCGGCGGGCAGCCGCTATCTCTCGCTCATCGGCGGCGTGAGCATGAGCTTCTACGACTGGTACTGCGATCTGCCGCCCGCCTCGCCCATGACCTGGGGCGAGCAGACCGACGTGCCCGAATCGGCCGACTGGTACAACTCGACCTTCATCATGATGTGGGGCTCGAACGTGCCGCAGACGCGCACGCCCGACGCGCACTTCATGACCGAGGCGCGCTACAAGGGCACGAAGATCGTCTCGATCTTCCCCGACTACGCCGAAGGCGCGAAGTTCGGCGACCTGTGGCTGCATCCCAAGCAGGGCACCGATGCGGCGCTCGCCATGGCGATGGGGCACGTGGTGCTGACCGAATACCACGCGAAGGACAAGAGCCAGTATTTCCGTGAGTACTGCCGCCAGTACACCGACATGCCGATGCTGGTGCGGCTGACGAAGCAGGGCGACCGCTACGTGCCCGAGCGTTTCCTGCGCTGCTCGGATCTCGCCGACAAGATGGGCGAATCGAACAACCCGGACTGGAAGACCGTGTGCTTCGACGAGGCCTCCGGCGGGCTCGCCGTGCCGCTCGGATCGATCGGTTTCCGCTGGGGTGAGAAGGGCAAGTGGAACCTCGAGGAGAAGGATGCGAAAGGCACGGCGATCAGGCCGCGGCTTTCGCTGGTGGATACCAAGGACGAAGTCGCGGCGGTCGCGTTCCCCTACTTCGGCGGCATCGCGCACGAGCACTTCGAGTCCAACGAACAGTCCGACGTTCTGATCCGCAAGGTGCCCGCGAAAAAAGTGGGGGAGCACCTCGTGGCCACCGTCTACGACCTGCTCCTCGCCAACTACGGCGTGGGCGTGGCCAAGTCCTTCGACGACGACGTGCCGTACACGCCGGCGTGGCAGGAAAAGATCACCGGGGTCCCGCGCGCCCAGGTCGTCACGGTCGCGCGCCAGTTCGCCGACAACGCCGACAAGACGCACGGCAAGTCCATGGTGATCATCGGCGCGGGGATGAACCACTGGTACCACATGGACATGAACTACCGCGCCATCATCAACCTGCTCGCGATGTGCGGCTGCACCGGGCAATCGGGCGGCGGCTGGGCGCACTATGTGGGCCAGGAGAAGCTGCGGCCGCAGACCGGGTGGACCGCGCTCGCCTTCGCGCTCGACTGGGCGCGTCCGCCGCGGCAGATGAATTCCACCTCGTTCTTCTACGCTCATACCGACCAGTGGCGCTACGAGAAGCTCTCGGTCGCCGAGATCCTCTCGCCGCTCGCCGACGCGAAGCGCTACAGCGGCAGCCTCATCGACTTCAACGTGCGCGCCGAGCGCATGGGCTGGCTCCCGTCCGCGCCGCAATTGCAGAGGAACCCGCTGGAGATCGGGAAGGAAGCCGCGCGCGCGGGGATCGACGCGAAGGAATACGTGGTGCAGCAGCTGAAGGGCGGCAAGCTGCGCATGAGCTGCGAGGACCCCGATCACCCGGACAACTTCCCGCGCAACCTGTTCGTGTGGCGCTCCAACCTGCTCGGCTCCTCGGGCAAGGGACACGAGTACTTCCTCAAGCACCTGCTCGGAACGACTCACGGCGTGCAGGGAAAGGATCTCGGCGAGAGCGGCGGGCAGAAGCCCGAGGAGGTCGCCTGGCGCGAGGCGAGCGCCGAGGGCAAGCTCGATCTCCTGGTCACGCTCGACTTCCGCATGAGCACCACCTGCCTGTACTCGGACATCGTGCTGCCCACCGCGAGCTGGTACGAGAAGAACGACCTCAACACTTCCGACATGCATCCCTTCATCCATCCGCTCTCCGCCGCGGTGGACCCGGTGTGGCAATCGCGGAGCGACTGGGAGATCTACAAGGGCATCGCGAAGAAGTTCTCCGAGATCGCCGCGCACCATCTCGGCGTCGAGAAGGACGTGGTGCTCACGCCCCTCATGCACGACACGCCGGGCGAGCTCGGCCAGGCCTTCGACGTCAGGGACTGGAAGAAGGGCGAGTGCGAGCCTTTGCCCGGAAGGACGATGCCGGCGATAACAGTCATAGAGCGCGACTACCCGAACACGTACAAGCGTTTTACCGCGCTCGGGCCGCTGATGTCGAAGGTCGGCAACGGCGGCAAGGGCATCGCCTGGAACACCCAGCACGAGGTCGAGCTGCTGGGAAGCCTCAACTACAAGGTGACCGAGGACGGCCCGACCAAGGGCTTGCCGAAGATCGAGACCGACATCGACGCCTGCGAGGTGATCCTCGCGCTCGCGCCGGAGACCAACGGCGAGGTCGCGGTGAAGGCCTGGGCGGCGCTGTCGGAGGCGACCGGGCGCGAGCACGGGCACCTCGCGAAACCGCGCGAGGACGACAAGGTCCGCTTCCGCGACGTGCAGGCGCAGCCGAGGAAGATCATCTCCTCTCCCACCTGGTCCGGAATCGAGTCGGAGCAGGTCTCCTACAACGCCGGCTACACCAACGTGCACGAGCTGATTCCCTGGCGCACGCTGACCGGCCGCCAGCAGCTCTACCAGGACCATCCGTGGATGCGCGCCTTCGGCGAGACGCTGTGCGTCTACCGGCCGCCGGTGGACACGAAGACCGTGCGGCCGATCCTCGGCAAGCGCGCGAACGGCAACCCGGAAGTCGTGCTCAACTTCATCACCCCCCACCAGAAGTGGGGCATCCACTCGACCTACACCGACAACCTGCTGATGCTGACGCTGTCGCGCGGCGGGCCGATCGTGTGGATCTCGGAGACCGACGCGAAGAAAGCGGGTATCGCCGACAACGACTGGATCGAGGCCTACAACCTCAACGGCGCGCTCACCGCGCGCGCGGTGGTGAGCCAGCGCGTGCCCGAGGGCATGGTGCTCATGTACCACGCGCAGGAGAAGATCGTGAACACGCCTGGCTCGGAGATCACCAAGACCCGCGGCGGCATACACAACTCGGTGACCCGCACCTGCCCGAAGCCTACCCACATGATCGGCGGCTATGCGCAGCAGAGCTACGGCTTCAACTATTACGGCACGGTGGGTTCGAACCGCGACGAGTTCGTCATCGTGCGCAAGATGGCCAAGGTGGATTGGATGGACGCGCCCGCGAAGGAGCACGCATGAAGATCCGCGCCCAGATCGCGATGGTCCTCAACCTCGACAAGTGCATCGGCTGCCACACCTGCTCCGTGACCTGCAAGAACGTCTGGACCAGCCGCCCCGGGATGGAATACGCCTGGTTCAACAACGTCGAGACCAAGCCCGGCATCGGCTATCCCAAGGACTGGGAGAACCAGGAGCGCTGGAAGGGCGGCTGGACGAGGAACGGCAACGGCAGGATCCGGCCGAAACAGGGCGGCAAGCTCGCG
Source organism: Burkholderiales bacterium (assembly GCA_035519135.1). Taxonomy (GTDB): domain Bacteria; phylum Pseudomonadota; class Gammaproteobacteria; order Burkholderiales; family SG8-39; genus VBDM01. The sequence continues at coordinate 9,493 of DATIWX010000025.1, forward strand.
GTCCTCTCCAAGATCTTCGCCAATCCGCACCTGCCCGAGATCGACGATTACTACGAGCCCTACACCTTCGACTACGAGCATCTGCACGATGCGCCGAGGATGGAAGCGGCGCCGGTGGCGCGGCCGCGCTCGCTGATCACCGGCCAGCGGATGGAGAAGATCGAGTGGGGCCCCAACTGGGAGGAGATCCTCGGCGGGGAGTTCTCCAAGCGCTCCCAGGACAAGAACTTCGACGACATTCAGAAGGAAATCTACGGCGAGTTCGAGAACACCTTCATGATGTACCTGCCGAGGCTGTGCGAGCATTGCCTCAACCCCACCTGCGTCGCCTCCTGCCCCTCGGGCTCGATCTACAAGCGCGAGGAGGACGGCATCGTCCTCATCGACCAGGACAAGTGCCGCGGCTGGCGCATGTGCGTCTCGGGCTGCCCGTACAAGAAGATCTACTTCAACTGGCACAGCGGCAAGGCCGAGAAGTGCATCTTCTGCTACCCGCGCATCGAGGCCGGCCAGCCGACGGTGTGCTCGGAGACCTGCGTCGGGCGCATTCGCTACCTGGGCGTGCTGCTGTACGACGCCGACGGCATCGAGCGCGCGGCGAGCGTCGAGGATCCCAAGGAGCTGTACCGGGCGCAGCTCGGGCTGTTCCTCGACCCGAACGACCCGCAAGTGATCGAGCAGGCGCGCAAGGACGGCGTGCCCGACAACTGGCTCGAGGCCGCGAAGGCCTCGCCCGCCTACAAGATGGCGGTGGACTGGAAGGTCGCCTTCCCGCTGCACCCCGAGTACCGCACGCTGCCCATGGTCTGGTACGTGCCGCCGCTCTCGCCGATCAGCGCCGCCGCCAACAGCGGACAGCTCGGCGCCAACGGCGAGATCCCCGACGTATCGCAGCTGCGCATTCCGCTCAGGTACCTCGCCAACCTGCTCACCGCCGGCGACGAGGCGCCGGTGAAGCTCGCGCTGGAGCGGATGCTGGCGATGCGCGCCTACATGCGCTCGCTCCACGTGGAGAAGCGCAGCAACGCCACCGTGCTGCAGCAGGTGGGCTTGAGCGTGGCGCAGGTCGAGGACATGTACCGCTATATGGCGATCGCGAACTACGAAGACCGCTTCGTGATCCCGACCTCGCACCGCGAGCAGGCGGAAGACGCCTATGACCTGCGCGGCGCGTGCGGATTCTCCTTCGGCAACGGCTGCTCCGAAGGAACCTCCGAGACGAGCCTGTTCGGCGGCAAGAAGCGCGTCATTCCCCTGAAGGCGCTGAGCGCCAAGGCGGATTCGTGAAGACCTATCTCGCGCTGTCGGCCCTGCTGTCGCACCCCGAGCCCGCGCTCATCGAGGGGCTCGGCGAGGTCGGCGCGGCGCTCGACGCGGAAGCGCTGCTGCCGCGCGCGGCGCGGCGCGAGGTCGAGGCGCTGATCGGCGAGCTCGCGAGCGGCGATCTCTACGACCTGCAGGAGCGCTACGTGTCGCTGTTCGACCGCAGCCGTGCCTTGTCGCTGCACCTCTTCGAGCACGTGCACGGCGAATCGCGCGACCGCGGCCAGGCGATGGTCGACCTGCTCGCGGCGTACGCCAGGCGCGGCGTGCGCGTGGCCGGCAGCGAGCTTCCGGACTACCTTCCGGCGTTCCTGGAATTCCTTTCGCTCGCCCCGCCCGGCGAGGCGCAGGGCCTGCTGGCGGAGACTGCGGACATCCTCCGCGGCCTGGGCGATCGGCTCGCCGAACGCGGCAGCCGCTATTCGGCCGTGTTCGCCGCGCTGCTCGCCATCGCCGGTGAGCCGGGGCTGGCGAAGAAGCTCGCCGCGGCGCCTTCCGGGACGGAGGATCTGACGCTGCTGGATCGCGAATGGAAGGACCCGGAAGTCGGCTTCGGCGGCCCGGAGGGCGGGCCGCAGCCGGTGCAGTTCTACCCCAGGAGGACGCCGGCATGAGCGACTTCGTGCATCAGCTGCTCTTCGGCATCTACCCGTACGCCTGTCTCGCCGTGTTCCTGCTCGGGTCGCTGCTGCGCTTCGAGCGCGAGCAGTACACCTGGAAAAGCGATTCGTCGCAGATGCTGCGCACGGGGCAGCTGCGCTGGGGCTCCAATCTCTTCCACATCGGCATCCTGATGCTGTTCTTCGGGCATCTCATCGGGCTGCTCATGCCAGCGGACCTCTATCACGCATTGGGCCTGTCGACCGAAGCCAAGCAGATGCTCGCCATCGTTGCAGGCGCCATCTTCGGCACCATGTGCCTCCTGGGCCTGGTCCTGCTCGTGCACCGGCGGCTCGCCGAGGCGCGCATCCGCGCCACCTCGACGCCGATGGACATCTTCATCCTGCTCTGGATCCTGGCGACGCTGCTCCTCGGGCTGGTCTCGATACTATTTTCGCTGCAGCACCGCGAAGGCGGCGTCATGCTCGTGCTCGCCCAGTGGGCGCAGCACATCGCGACTTTCCGCGGCGGCGCCGCCGACTTCATCCGCGAAGTCCCGTGGATCTACAGGGTGCACCTGTTCTTCGGGTTGACGGTGTTCCTCCTGTTTCCGTTCTCGCGCCTGGTGCACGTCTGGAGCGGCTTCGCCGCCGTGGGCTACCTGGCGCGCGCCTACCAGATCGTGCGCCCGAGAGGCTAGAGGCCGTGGAATCCACGCCGCAAAGTCTCGACGACGTGAGAGCGCTGCTGCTCAAGCGGGCCTCCGAGCTCGGGATCGCGACGGGATCCGACGACGAGGTGCTCGAGCGGCTGCTCGATCTCGAAGTGAAGACGCCCGAGCCGACCGGCGAGGAGTGCCGCCGCTACTACGAGCGCAACCGCGCCCGGTTCAGCGCCGGCGATCTGGCCGAGGCGAGCCACATCCTGCTCGCCATCACGCCGCGCGTCCCGCCGGGAGCCTTGCGCGCCAAGGCGGCCGGGGTGCATGCCATGGCGACGCAGGATCCTTCGCGCTTTGCTGAGCTCGCCGCGCAGTACTCGAACTGCCCGTCCGCCGCGCAGGGCGGCTCGCTCGGGCAGGTCGGCCGCGGCGACACCGTTCCGGAGTTCGAGGCCGCGCTGTTCGCGGACGCCCGGCTCGGCGTGCTGCCCGACCTCGTTACCACGCGCCACGGGTTTCACGTGGTGCTCGTCGCGCGCCGCATCGCCGGCCGCACCGTGCCGTTCGAGGAGGCGCGCGCCGCGATCGAAGCCTTCCTGCGCGAGCGCTCCACCGAGCGCGCTGTCGCGCAATACCTGCAGATACTCGCCGGGGGCGCGTCGCCGCTGGTGCAGTAGCGCAGTTTGCTGCGGAGAAACGACGATGAAGCTGGCTGGAAAGGTTGCAGCCATCACGGGCGGGGCGCGCGGGATCGGACACGCGACCGCCGTCAAGTTCGCCGCCGAGGGTGCCCGGGTTGCGGTATGCGACGTCAATCCGGAGCTGACCCGGCAGGCGCTCGCCGACATACGGTCCAAAGGCGGCGAGGCCGAGGGCTATACGGTCGACGTGACCAGCAAGGAGCAGATCGCCGCGATGGTAAAGAGCGTCATGGCGAAGTGGGGGCGGATCGATTGCGTCGTCAACAACGCCGGCATCGTCATGGACGCGCAGCTGAAGAACATGACCGACGAGCAGTTCGACAAGGTGATCGACATCAACCTGAAAGGCGTCTACAACTGCACGCGGGCGGTCGTCGACATCATGCTCGCTCAGCAATCGGGCGTCATTCTCACCACTTCCTCGATCGTCGGCCTGTACGGCAACTTCGGGCAGACCAACTACGCGGCGAGCAAGTTCGCGGTGATCGGCATGACCAAGACCTGGGCGCGCGAGCTCGGGCGAAAAGGCATCCGCGCGGTGGCCGTGTGTCCGGGCTTCGTCGCGACGCCGATCCTCAGGCAGATGCCGGAG
>DATIWX010000026.1:0-111049 GCA_035519135.1 Burkholderiales bacterium
GAAGTGACGGTGATCGAGATCAAGGCCGACGCCTTGCGCGCCGCGACCGACGGTTGCCAGGTGGGGTTCAACAAGGCGTTCATGCGGGTGCTGGTGGATCGCCTGACCCAGGCGAACCTGCGGCTCGCGGGGCGGGGCTGACCGCCCAGGACACCCGCGAGACCGTCAGGAGCGCAACGAAGCAGTCAGCCGCAAAGGCTTGGCGAGCAGGTCCAAGGCTTCCGCGATTGCCGGGATCACGATGTCCGCCTCCGCGAGCGTGACGCCGGCCGCGCCCTCTCCTTGCAGCACCGCGATTCCGAGGGCGGCAGCCTTCAGCATCAGCCGGTCGTTGCGGCCGTTGCCGATGCAAGCGGTCCGCGCCGCGCCGAGCCGCTTCACGTAAGCAAGCTTGGCTCGGTCCTGTCTGCGGGCCGGAAGGATCAGCGCCCGGCAAGGCAGGCCCGCGAGCGCCGCCCGCGCGGCACCGAACGTATCGGCGGTCACGACGTGAATTTCGAGGGCGCGGGACAGCGTGCTGAGCCGGCGCCTGACCCCCGGCAACAGCCTGCCGTCGAGGGCGAGTGTGCCGTTGTAGTCGAGGACGAGATGCTGCAGGCTCAGCCGCGCGAAGCCCGGGATGTCTATTTCCAGCATCGCAGTGCGCTAGCCTCGCATTAAACGCCGGTTTCGCGAATCATCGTACGACCAGTACCTGGCGCCCCGCGTGCTGGACCACGTCCCGAGAAACCGATCCCAGAAGCAGCCGGGTGAATTTCGAGCGGCCCCGGTCGCCGACGACTATGAGGTCCGCCTTGATCTCGTCCGACTTGTAGATGATCTGCTCGGCCGGATGACCGACTACGACATCGAACCTGGCGCTGACGCGCTTGTCGCGGACTTCCCGCAGCAGCGGTTCCATCATTTCGCGATGGTACTTGAGGGAGTTTTCGATCATGGCCTCGGTCTCCACGTCGTCCGCGACGTCGAGCGTCCGTACTACGGAAAGAACGTGCAGCTCGGCTCCATCCCGCGCGGCAAGATTCAACGCCGTATCGAATGCCTTCTTCCCGGGAGCGGAGCCGTCGTACCCGACCAGAATTCTGCTGTACATGGCTCACCCCCGCTTGGATTGCGCTGCCGCTGACGGTGAAACCGCACTGGCTTCAGCTTGTGCGCCTTCCACCTTCGGCAGCAGGTGGCGCGGCATGAAGAACGCGTTCGCTATAACCGTCGGAACGACCGCGCTGGCAATCACTGCGGCAACCAGGGCCGAATACTGCGCCTGGTCGATGATCTTGTGCGACAGACCGAACAGCGACGAGATCGTGCCGAACGTGAGCCCGGTGGACATGAGCAGAGTCGTATACATCCCTTCCTTCGCCGGCGAACCGAAGACCTTCGTCACTGGATAGACACCTGCGATCTTGGTGCCCACTTTCACGAGCAGCATCAGAAGGAACGCCCCGGGAGCGGCGATCAGCGCTGGGACGGACACGAACGAGCCGGCGCGGAGGAAATAGAACGGCGTCAGCAGTCCGAAAGTAAGCGTTCGCAGCCGCCGGATGAGGGCGTGATCCTTGCCGACGGTACCGGCCAGCACCATTCCGATCAGATAGGCGGGGAGCACGGCCTCGCTGTCCGCCCACCCGGCGAGGGCCCCCAGGCCGAACAGGGCGAGCAGCAGATACTTGGCCTCCATTTCCGACGGCCGCCCGCCGTAGCGCTTGAAGAAGCGCGGCGTCAGCCAGGGAAGAAAGAGCGCAGCCACGACGAGCACCCCCACGAATCCGGCGGTCTTCAAAGTGAAAGGAGCGAACACCAGCCCCAGCGCGACGACAGTCGCCAGGTCGGTGATGAAGCAGGCGGCGAGCACCGTCTTGCCGTAGTCGGTCGCGTTGAATCCGAACTCCAGCATCACGGCGTATACCACAGCGACCGAGGTCGTGGACATGGCGATTCCAGCGAGCCAGCTCGCATCGGCGTCCCAGCCCAGCAACCAGCGGGCGGCTGCCGCGCAGCCCAGGAAGGGGGCAAAGAAGCTGATAAGTCCGATGAACGTCGCTTCTTTCCATTTTTTCCGGAAAACCTCGGGATCGAGCTCGGCGCCGGCGAGGAACGTCAACACGATCGCGCCCGTTCCCGACAGGAACTTGATCCAGGTTTCACCGGCGCCGAGCACCGCGGTGCCGACGATCGCGCCGATGACGAGCTGGGCGATCGTGCCTACGACGATTTCAGACAGCGCCGTGGCGACCCGAAGCCAGATCGAAAGCAGCGTCGCGAGCAGCGCCAGGCCGAGCCATAGTGCGGCAAGAGCATAGATATCCGTCATGGTGCCCTCAATTCTTGCCTTCGATCATTCCGAACTCGGCGGGCGTTCGCGCGTACACAACCCGCACGCCCTCCCGCCGCAGCATTTCCAGGAACGCGTCGGCCTGTTCGATGGCGAGCAGGAACTCGACTTCGACAGTGAGATCCCCCGCCAGCTCGAAGAAATGCTGCTCGTGCAGCACGCCGTGGCGGCCGAATCCCGCGATGGCACGGAACGCCGAGCCGCCGTGGATTCCAAATTTCTTCGCGGCCTCAAGCAGCCACTCGTAGAGGAGAAGATTGTGGTGCTTCCGGTTTTCGTGCATGTAGAAGCGCAGATATATGCCGTTCATCTGGATCCCCTACGCCCCTAGGGCCCTGAGAGACACCCTGAGCACTCCGATCCCGGCGAGTGTCATGAGTACCGACCCCGCTACGTGCACGAGGATGATCACCGCGGCCCACCCGAGCTGTTCGTGGAGAATAAGCGTGACGGTCTCCGCGGAGAACGTGGAGAAGGTGGTCAGCCCTCCGAGAAAGCCGGTGGTTACCAGCAAGCGAACTTCGGGCGCCAGGGCTTCGAAATGGGATAGGAAGGCCAGGGCCAAGCCCATGAGAAACCCGCCGACGAGATTCGCGGCGAGCGTACCCAGGGGCAGCGTGGGGAAGACCGGATTGAGCACGATGCCCAGCCACCAACGCAGCCATGCGCCGACCGCGGCGCCCGCGCCGACGGCCACAAACCCGAAAAGGTTCACTTCGATTCCTCCGACAGTTGTTATTCCGCACCCGGAACACATCGGAGGGCAAGAAAAATGCCTACGGAACCGCCCTCCGGCGCGTCACGTAGGCATCATCAGCCTTGCGGCGGTTTTGCACGGGAGGAATGCCATCTCCCGATTTCGGGGTGGATGATACCCGAACCTCGGTATTTCCGTAAGTCGCGCTATCAGGCGGCGTCCTTGCTTTTCCCGGCCCAGCGCCCCGCCGCCTCGTCGTCCGAAACCCGCGCCTCGACCCAGCGCGAACCTTGAGGCGTCTGCTCCTTCTTCCAGAACGGCGCCCGCGTCTTGAGGTAGTCCATGATGAACTCGCAAGCGGCGAACACTTCGCCGCGGTGGGCTCCGGTGACGGCGACCAGCACGATCTGGTCCGCGGGCTTCAGCTCGCCGACGCGATGGATGACGAGGGCGTCGATCACGCCCCAGCGCTCCTTGGCCTGCGCGACGATTGCACCGATCGCCTTCTCGGTCATCCCGGGATAGTGCTCGAGGGTCATCCGGGACACCGCAGCACCGTCGTTGGCGTCGCGGCACACGCCGACGAAGCTCGCCACGGCGCCAACCTTGGGATTTCCACGCCGCAGCGCGGCGATCTCTGCGCCGGCGTCGAAGTCCGCGGCCTGGATGCGCACCGCCATGTCAGCCTCCCGTCCGTTGCACGCTAACCTCCGGTTACGGGCGGAAAGAAAGCGACCTCGTCGCCGGGTTTCACCGCTGTCGTCGGCTGCGCCATCTCCTGATTGACGGCGACGCGCAGGGCCTTGCCCTGGGCGAGCGCGGTCTGCCAGGCGCCGCCCCGGGCCATGAGCTGCGAGCGCAGCCCGGCGACCGTAGTCGGTGGGACGTCAAGGTCCTCGCTCGGCGTTCCGACCTGCTCGCGCAGGCCGGCGAAATAGAGCACTTTGACCTTCATCGATACAGCTCCGAGTAAGGCATGAACGTCACCATTTCTCCCGCGCGGATTGCACGGCCGGCGGGGTTGTCGACCAGCCCGTCAGCCCAGGCCGTCGACATCAGCACCGCGGAATCCTGCGTGGGGTACAGATCCAGGCCTCCGCGCGCGTTCCATTTTACGCGCAGAAACTCGCGCCGCGCGTCCGGCTCGGGCCAGTCGAAGTCGGCCCGCACCTGGATCGAATGCGGATTCACGTCGGCGATCCCCTGGGTCTTCAGCAGGAACGGCCGGACGAATATCAGGAAGGTCACAAAGCTCGAGACCGGATTTCCGGGCAGCCCGATGAAGCTCGCCCGCGCCACCCGGCCGAACGCCAGGGGGCGGCCGGGCTTCATCGAGATGCGCCACATGAGGAGCTCGCCTTCGGCTTCCACCGCGGGCTTCACGAAGTCGGCGTCGCCCACCGAGACGCCGCCGCTGGTGACGATCACGTCGCACTCTGCCGCCGCGCGGCGCAGCACCTCGCGCGTCGCCTGGAGCGAATCCGGCACGATGCCGTAGTCGCGCACCTCGCAATCGAAAGCGTGTGCGAGCCCGTTCAGGGTGAAGCGGTTGGAGTTGTAGATGCGCCCCGGGGGCAGCGGATCGCCGGGCATGACCAGCTCGTCCCCGGTGAAGAACAGCCCCAGGCGCACGCGCCGGAAGACGGGGAGCGAGGCGATTCCGATCGAAGCCGCGAGCCCCGTGTCCTGCGGGCGCAGGCGGATGCCGGCCGGAAGGATCACATCGCCCGCGCGGATGTCGCTGCCCACCAGCCTTATCCATTCGCCGGGCTCGGGGATCTCAATCACCACGATCTGATCCCCCTCGGCGGCGCAATGCTCCTGCATCACCACCGCGTCGGCCCCCGGGGGGATCGGCGCCCCGGTGAAGATACGCGCGGCGGTTCCCGCGGCGAGCGGACCGCCGACCGCCCCCGCCATGATCTTCTGCGCGACCCGCAGGCGCGGCTCCGCGCCCTTCAGGTCGGCGAGGCGCACCGCGTAGCCGTCCATGGCGCTGTTGTCCATGGGCGGCACGTTCATGGTCGAGCGCTGGGCGGCCGATAGCACCCGGCCGGCGGCGGACAGCGTCGGCACGGATTCGGTCTCCGCCACGGGCCGGGCCCCGGCGAGCAGGCGCTCCAGCGCTTCGTCGACGGAGAGCAGGCCCTTGTTCATCGCAGTTCGGTGTGGCTCAGGATGAACGCCTCGATGCTGTCGTGATCGTTCAGGTCGAAGCGCGGCAGCTTGGTCTCGAGCGGCGAGTCCGAAGCGATCGCGATGATGTGCGGATCGCCCGGATGCAGCAGCGGCTTGCCGTTCTCCTTGCGCCACACCTCGAGCTTGGGCAGGGGATGATGCTTGTGGCCCTCGACCAGCAGCAGATCGCAGGGCGATACCCGCTCGATCTGCTCCTCGAGCGTAGGCTCGCGCTCGCCGCGCAGCTCGTGCATCAGCACCCAGCGCCTGTCGGACACGACCATCACCTCGCTGCACCCCGCCGCGCGGTGCCGGTAGGAATCCTTCCCCGGCTGGTCGACGTCGAAGCTGTGATGCGCATGCTTGATCATCGACACCCGGAGCCCGCGCTTCACGAAGCGCGGGATGAGCTGCTCGATCAGGGTGGTCTTGCCGCTTCCCGACCACCCCGCGAAGCCGAATATCTTCATGCCGCCATTGTATCAGGGCGTCATTCCCGGTCGGATATAGCGCTTTGCGCCGCTACGGGGACGCACACGCGCCTCGTCTTCCCGCCGATGTCCAGCTCGGATACCTGCACCTCGACACCGTACAGGTCGCGCAGCAGCCCGGCATCGAGCCCGCTTTGCGGGGGTCCGATGTCGGTCACGCGACCGCGGTGGACCAGCGCGACGCGATCCGCGCACAGGAACACCTGGTCCGGGTCGTGGGTGGAGAGCAGGATGCCTTTGCCTTCCTTCGCCAGCCCCACCACGGTCTCGAGTACCCGCACCTGGTTGCCGAAATCCAGGCTCGCCGTCGGTTCGTCCATCACCAGGAGCGGCGTTGCCTGCGCAAGCGCGCGGGCGATGAGGGCGAGTTGCCTCTCGCCTCCGGAGATGCGCGTGTATTCCGAGTCCGCCAGGGTGGCCAGGCCGACGCGTTCGATGGCGGCCATGGCCTGCTCGCGATCGGAACGCAAAGGCGTAGCGAACGGCGAAAGGTGCGCGGTCCGTCCCATGAGCACGACGTCTTGTACGGTGAACGGGAAGTAGCCCGTGTGAGCCTGAGGCACGTAACCGAGCATGCGGGCGATCGCGGAACGCGGACGCCGGTGCAGCGAACTGCCCTCGAGCAAGACCTCGCCGCCGAGCGGCGCGATCAGTCCGAGCAGGGTCCGGAACAAGGTCGTCTTGCCGCCGCCGTTCGGCCCGAGGATGCAGACGATCTCGCCCGCGGAGAGGGTGAGGTTCGCGCCCTGCCCCACGACATGCCCGCGGTAGCCGTAGGCCAGATCCCGCGCCTCGAGCTTCATTGCCAGCTCCTGCGTGCCGTGGCGAGCAACCACAGGAACAGGGGTGTGCCTATGACGGCGGTGAGCACTCCTAGGGGCAGCTCGATGCGCCCCGCAGTGCGCGCGACCGTATCCACCGCCAACATGAAGGCCGCCCCGAACAGGGTCGCCACCGGGAGCAGGCGCGTGAAATCCGGCCCGACGATAAGGCGCGCGAGATGCGGGATCAGGAGACCCACCCAGCCGATGACACCGGAAATCGACACGGCCGCGGCCGTCATGAGCGTGGCCGCGGCGATGACTGCCGCCCGGATGCGACCCGTTTCCACGCCGACCGAGGCGGCTTCGTCATCGCCGAGCGCGAGTACCGAAATGCGCCAGCGCAGCAGCCAGAGCACCGCCATCCCGCCCGCGGCGGCCGGGAGCACCGAGAGGAAGTCGGCACGGGTCGCCGCGGAAAGGCTGCCGAGCAGCCAATACGTGATCGCGGGGAGCTGGTTGTAGGGATCGGCCAGATACTTGATCAGGGCGACTCCCGCTCCCAGCAGCGCGCCGATCACGACGCCCGCGAGCACCAGTATTAGGATGGGATCGTGCCCGCGCATCCGGGCGGCGATGAAGTAGGCGGTGGCCACGGCCGCCAGGCCGCAGGCGAACGCCAGCGCCTGGATGAACACGACATCGAGCGCGAAGAAGATGCCGAGCACAGCGCCCAGGGCGGCTCCCGCGGAAACGCCGAGGATGTCCGGCGACACCAGGGGGTTGCGGAACAGGCTCTGGTAGGCGGCGCCGGCCGCGGCGAGCACTGCGCCGATGACGATCGCGGCGAGAATGCGCGGCCCTCTTACGTTGAGGATCACCGTCTGGACCGTTGCCGGAACGTCGGGCGTGCCGCCGCTCAGCCACGCCCAGGCTACCGCGGCGAAATCGCCCGGAGCGACGGGGAACCGTCCGATCGCAAACGCCACAACGGTCAGTGCGACAAGGCCGACGGCCGAGAGCGCGAGGGCCGCGGAGGTCTTCGCGGCGCTCATGTCTCGGGCGGCTTGTCGGTCGCCAGCAGCGCGTCGAGCTGGCTTTCGCTCGGCGTCTGGTGATAGGCGCGCGCGTAGAAATCCCGCACGATGGGCCGCAGCGGCTCGGTGAACGCCTGAGGGTGGAGGATGCGGCCGAGCCAGTGCAGGCCGACCAAACGGTTTACCGAGGGCGGGGAATCGATCCAGCCGAACGGCAGCCCGGGCGCGAGGTGCACGCGGCGCTCGCGCACCGCGGGAAGGGACCTCCACGACGGATCGCCCCATACGCCGGCGAAGAAATTCGGATCGGTAGTGACGATGACCTCCGGGCTCCAGCGCAGCACCTGCTCGATCGTCACCTGCACTAGGCCGCCCTGCCCCAGCTCGGCAGCGACGTTTCTCGCTCCGGCACGCTCGATACTCTCCATGTTGATCGAACCGGAAAGACCGGTCTGCAATCCGCTCGGTCCCCGACCATAGTACACGCGCGGCCTCCTCGCTTCCGGGACCCGGGCGACTCGCGCGCGAATGTCCTCGAGAGTGTCGGCGGCGTAGCGCGACCAGCGCGCTCCCTGCTCGTCGACGCCGATGATGCCGCCCAGCAGCCGGAAAGCGTCGGGGATGCGGTCGAAGGCGCCGTCGATGAGGAGATAGGGAATTCCGGTCTGCTCCTGAATCCGGTCGGCCAGTGAGGCGAAAGTCGGACTGGTGCTGCCGTAGTCGAAGACAAGATCCGGCCTGGCGGCGAGAACGACCTCGACGTTCGCCGTGTTGCCACGACCCGTCAGCCGGCCGAACGTGGGCAGGTCGGCGTAGCGCGCCGGGACGAACGGCCGCTCGTCCGGACGGAACGGCGAGGTCCAGCCGAGCACCTTGTCCGGCGCCATCGCGAACAGCAGGATCGACGCGGGCGGGCCCGCCGCGTAGACGCGCTCGACGCGCGGGGGAAGCGTGACCCGGCGCCCGACCGAGTCGGTGACGGAGCGGCCGGATTGGGCCCGAAGGAGGCGCGGCGCGAGCGCACCGGCGCCGATCGCCTTGATGAACGCGCGCCGTGTCGTTCTCAAGGCAGCGCCGGCGCCGAGAAGCCGTGGCGCGCGAGGATCTCCTGCCCGCGCAAGGACATGACGAATAGCCCGAAGCGCGCCGCAGCCGGCCCGCCCCGGTCGAGGACGGTCAGACCATAGTCCGCCCCGACCGCGAGGGACGGGGGCAGCGCCACCACCTGAAGCGCAGGCTCTTCCACGCGCGCGAGCGTCGCGTTGGTGCAATAGGTCAGGAAGATGTCCGCCGAGCGATCGGCGACGAGCTTCGCATAGATGCTGCGGTCCTTCGGCGGCGGAGGTGAATCGGGAGCGCCGGTCAGCTTGAGTGCCTTCCCGCTCAAGGCGGCGAACGCTCCCGGCCGCATGCGCTCGGCTTTCTCGAAAACCTGCCAGGCGTAGTCGCCCGAGGGATCGGCCTTGGGCGTCGAGGTGCCGAGCTTCATCTTCGAATCGAGCATACGCTCGAGCAGCGTCTCCGGCGTCGCCGACACGCCCGGCGCCACCAGCGCGCACAGCCGGTTGCGCGCGAACAGCACCACCGGCCCCGACTGTCCGGATTGGGCGAGCCATTGCGGATGCTCCATGTTCGCCGATGCGAACACGTCGGCAGGCTCACCCTTCGCGATGCGCTCGCGCAGCAGGCCCGATGCGCCGAACTCGCCTTGCACCTTGACGCCGCCCGCGCGCGTGAACTCGGCACCGATCTCGGTCATCACTGCGCGCAGGCTGCCCGCGGCGTAAAGGCGCAGCGCCGGTTCCTGTGCCATCACCGGAACGCCGAAGGCGATCAGGACGCAGACCGCAAGGGCGCGGCGGACCCTCATGCTCCGGGCGCACCGGCGTTGGGAAAGAACAGCTGCTCCCCGCCGATCTTGTACTCGGCGATCGCCTTCTGCCCCTCCGGCGAGATCGTCCAATCGACGAAGGCCTGACCGAGATCCTTCTTCACGTTCGGGTGCTTCGCCGGGTTCACCAGCATCACGCCGTACTGGTTGAACAATCGCTTGTCGCCTTCCACCGCGATGGCGAGTTCGCCGCGGTTCTTGAACGAGATCCAGGTGCCGCGGTCGGCGAGGATGTAGCCGTTCATCGCCGACGCGGTATTGAGCGCCGGGCCCATGCCCTGCCCCGTGTCCTTGTACCAGGGGCCTTTCTCCTTGGCGATGTCGATACCCGCGAGCTTCCACAGATCGAGCTCGGCGATGTGCGTACCGCTCTTGTCGCCGCGCGACACGAAGGGCGCGCTTGCCGCCTTGATCTTCTTCAGCGCCCCTAGGATGTCCTTGCCGCCGGCGATCTTGGCGGGGTCGGCCTTCGGGCCGATCAGCACGAAATCGTTGTACATGACCGGAAAGCGCTTCACGCCGTGGCCCTCGGCGAGAAATTTCTCCTCGGCGGAGCGCGCGTGGACGAACACCACGTCGGCATCGCCGCGGCGCGCGAGGTCGAGCGCCTGGCCCGTGCCGAGCGCGACCACGCGCACCTGGATCCCGGTCTTCTTCTGGAAGGCGGGCAGGATGTGGCCGAACAGGCCCGACTGCTCGGTCGAAGTGGTCGAGGCGACGACGATGAATTTCTCCTGCGCGAGTGCGGGAAGCGCAGCGGCCAGCGCCGCGAGCAACAGTAGTCTCCGGATCAAGTCCATGGCAGCTCTCCTTTTATGAACGCGGCGGCTTGCGCCGACTGCGGTTTGGAAAAGAATTGCTCGACCGGCGCGCGCTCGATCAGCCGCCCGCGGTCGAGAAACAGGATCTCGTCGCCCAGGCGCCGCGCCTGGCCGAGGTTGTGCGTCGCCATGACGATCTTGGTGCCGGCCGCGTCGAAGGCGCGGATGACCGTTTCGATCTCGCGCGTCGCGGTCGGATCGAGGCTGGCCGTGGGTTCGTCGAGGAACAGCACCTCCGGGTGCAGCGCCCAGGCGCGAGCGAGCGCGAGCCGCTGCTGCTCGCCTCCGGACAGTACCCGGGCCGGCCGGCGCGCCAGGTGCGCAAGCCCGACGCCGTCGAGCGACTCTCGCACCATCGGCTCACGCTGTGCCTTTGGGATCCCGGCGACCTTCAGGGCGTACGCGACGTTTGACTGCGCCGAACGCCGCAGCATCACCGGGCGCTGGAAAACCATCGCCTGCTTTCGCGGCGCGCCCCGGTGCTCGCGCGCATGCCATTCGACGCGCCCCGAGGACGGATCGAGCAAGCCGTGCATGAGTCGCATCAGCACGCTTTTCCCCGCGCCGTTCGCACCCACGATGATCGTGCTGGGACCGGCTTCGATCTCGAGCGAGATGCCGTCGATGATCGTGCGCCCGCCGGCCGTGAAAGACACGTCGCTGAGGCGCAGCGGCAGGATGGCGCCGTTTCTCATCCGTAGCGCCGCTGCGCCAGGTCCTTGGTCAGAGTGGCCGCCGCGTTCACCGCGACGACGATCGCGATCAGGATGACCCCCAGGCCCAGCGCAAGCGGGAGGTCACCCTTGCTCGTCTCGAGCGCGATCGTGGTCGTCATCACGCGCGTCACCCCGTCGATGTTCCCGCCGACGATGATCACGGCTCCCACCTCGGCGGCCGCGCGGCCGAATCCGGCGAGGACGGTGGTGAGCAGCGAGAAGCGCGTATCCCACAGGAGCGTGAACGCCGCGCTCGCGCGGCCGGCGCCGAGCGAGCGCAACTGCTCTTCGTACTCGCGCCACGCGTCCTCGATCGCCTGGCGCGAAAGCGCGGCGATGATGGGGAGAATCAGCAGCGTCTGCGCGATTACCATCGCCGAGGGTGTGAACAGGATTCCCAGACCGCCGAGCGGCCCCGCGCGGGAGAGCAAGAGGTACACGATCAGGCCCACCACGACCGGCGGCAGGCCCATGAAGGCATTCAGGAACACGATCAGGGTCTTGCGGCCCGGGAACCGGCCGACCGCGATGGCCGCGCCGAGGGGAAAGCCGAGCAGTGCCGAAATCGCCACCGCCGAGAGGCTTACCCGCAGGCTGAGCAGGACGATCTCGACCAGCTTGGGGTCGAGATCGGCGAGCAACTTCAGGGCCGTACCGAGAGCTTCAGACACCCGTGGATGATATTGGCGACGGGAGTTTCTTTAAATATGCATTGATTTGCATATAACACTCGGAGTGAGATCCGGCGGAACATTCCATCAAATATGCATGTACACCGGCTGGCTCACTCTTAACCAAGGAATTTGCTATATTTTCTCCTGCTCGCACTTCGTGTGCGACCCTGCATATGATCAAGATTCAGATCGAGACGACCTGGCGCATCGGTACTTCCGAGGCTGAGCTCGCCGACCCCCTGCTGTTCCGTCTTCTCGAAGCGGTTCAAGCGTCCGGATCCCTTGCCAAGGCGGCACAAGCCATGGGCTTTTCCTACCGCCACATCTGGGGCTCCCTCGGCAAGTGGGAAAAGGCCGTGGGCAGGCCGCTGGTGCGCCTGGCGCGCGGGCGAGGCGCCAAGCTCACGGAATTCGGCGAGAAACTGATGTGGGCGGAGCAGACGGCAAGGTCGCGCCTGGAGCGGCAGATCGAGACTGTCCAGCGCGACCTCGAGCACGAGCTCTCCGCGGAGTTGCTGCGCGGCACGACCACTCTGGTGATGCACGCGAGCCACGATCTTGCCCTCACCCACGTGCGCGACCTGTTGCAGAAGATGCACGGCATCCAGCTCAACCTGCAGTACCAGGGCAGCCTGGAAAGCCTGGACGCCCTCGCGCAAGGCCGCTGCGACATCGCCGGCTTCCATCTTCCAGAGGGAGGGCTGGAAACGGACTTTTTTTTCCATCGCCGGGCGTTCAAGGCACGCGACCACACGCTCATCCGTTGCGCAACCCGCACCCAGGGACTCATGGTCGCCACCGGCAACCCCAAGGAGATCCGCGGCCTGCCCGACCTCACGCGGCGCGACGTGAAAATGATCAACCGTCAGCCCAACTCGGGCACGCGCCTCGAGCTCGACCAGCTGCTGCGCGAAGCGAAGATCGACCCGGGCTTGATCGAAGGGTACGAAACCTTCGAATTCACGCACCTCGCGGTCGCCGCGACCATCGCCTCGGGCATGTGCGACGTCGGCTTCGGCATCGAGGCCGCTGCGACGCAGTACAAACTCGGATTCATTCCGCTGTTGCGCGAGCGCTACTACCTCGCCTGCCGCAGCGAGATCGTCAATGCCAAGCCGGTGAGCTCGCTGATTGCGGTGCTGAAGAGCCCGGAGTTCGCCGCGATTGCTGGCAGCCTTGCCGGCTACGACTGGTCTGGCGTCGGCGAGACTCTGAACGCCGAGGTGATTCTCGGCGCGCGTGCCAGCGGCGGCGTCCTCCTTCCGGAGGTGAAGTCGGCGCGCAGCGGATGAGCGCGCCTGTCAATAGACCAGCGTCCTCCAGCCGTCTTCGAGGCATCTGCCAATGTAGGTCGCCGCGCCGGCGGTTCCCGTCACTTCGGGAATGAAATCGCTTTCGGATACGCCGTGCTCCTCCATTGCCTGGGGACAGGCGAAGAATTTGGCTCCGTGCCTGGCGGCTTCCTGCATGAACCCATAGACCGATTGCCTGCGTGTCGGTCCGGGGTAAATGCGTTCGGCAACGCCTTGCGCGAGGAGCCGGATGGAGCGGCCGGTAAAGTAAATCTCGACCTCGGTGTCCATCGCCGCCGCGGCAGCGGCGTGAAAGAACGGCGTGGCGCAGATCTCGGGCCTGTCCGGGTCCGCAGCCCACAACAGAATGGCCAGACGCTTCACCATCAGGGCCGCGCGCCGTCGAAATCGTCCAGGCGCATGGCTTCCTCGAACGCGGGCGCGATCTCCGCGCCAGAGAGAAGGCCCGGCGCCTCCTCCAGCTCGCTCGCGACGCGCAGCCTGACCAGCCAACCACTGCCGTACGGGTCTTGGTTGATCGTCTCAGGCCGCTTCACCACCGCCTCGTTCGAGGCGATGATGGTCGCGGCGATCGGCGTGCGCACCGATATCATGGTCTTGGCCAACTCGAGCAGGCCGACCGCGCGGTCTGCGTCCACCTCGGTCCCGTCCCGCTTGGGGACGAACGCGAGAAACTCTACGGCGAGCGCCACTCCGTAGGAAGTGGCGCCCAGGGTCGCGAGCCCGGGACCCTCGCTCTTCAACCACACGTTGTAGCGAGGGTGGTAGTGGCGATCCTCCGGGAAGTCGCAGCCGCGCACGCACGCCACTACGGCATCCTCTTGAACTGGCGGAAGGAAGAGGGAGTCGAACCCACCAAGGAACGTCTGACGCCCCTTACCGGGTTTGAAGCCCGGCCGCCCCACCGGAGGCGAATCCCTTCCGTTGTGATCCTCATCCCTTCGCCCGCGCGGCGAGTTGCAGTCTCAGCCGCTCCGACCTCATGGATGGCGCGAACCACACGCCCAGGCCGATGCCGAGGCCGCGGTGAATCGTTCGCCGGACGGACCTCTTGCGACCTGCGCTGCCCATGGCGTCTCATCGTCCCGTGCCCGCCTGCGGCTGCGCGGGGGCCCTTGGCGCGATCTGCAGCAGGTTGTCGCCGCGCAAGCGGTGCGCCTCGTTGACGCGGCGCGTGTAGCCGACGCGGTCGAAGAACTCCAGGATCTGGATGGCGCGCTTGCGTCCGAGACCCGTGCGGTCGCGGAACCCCGCGGCGCGCACCTCGCCGTCGGCGCGCTCGAGCTCCGCGGCCAGCGCCGCCAGCTCCGCCACGGCGCGCTTCGAGTAGAACAGGTCCTTCACCACCTGGTAGACCTCACCTCGCCGCGTGAGTCTGAGAAGCAACTGCCGCACCTGGACCTCGGTCGAGGCGGCCTTGCGCGCGAGATCCCGCACCCACAGGGGATCGAAGCGGCCTTCCTCGACCAGGGGAAGAAGGCGTTCGGCGAGCTGCTGCTCCGCCTTGGAGAGGCTCACGCTGTGGGTCGGAAGATGGAGCCAGGGACCGCTGCGCCTCACCTTCGCCTCCCCCACCAGCTCGTCGACAACGGCCGCACAGGCGGCCGGGGGAAGCTGGGGCAACCACATCCTGCGCGCGCGGCCCGCGTCCGGCCCCAGCTCGTCGGCATTCTTCGCGTGGAAGGCGGCGAGACCGTCGCAGATTTTCCGCTTCAGGTCCGACCAGCGGGACTGCGAGAAGCCGATGTCCGCTCCGCCCGCCTTGACGCGGCGCACCGCTTCGCCGAACGGCACAGACGCGTCGACCGACAGGTTGAAGCTGCGCGCGAAGCGCGCGAGATCGACCCCGAAAGGCGCGCCCGCGAGCAGTGCCTCGAGCGCAAGCGACGGCTCGCTCGATTCGAGCGCGGCGAGCACCGCGAGGCGCTCCTTCGAGCGTCGCCGGCGCGCCGGAGCGTCCGGATCGAGGACGGTGCCGCCGCCGATCGTCCGATCGGCGGCATGGTTGCGCAGCACGAAGATATCGCCGTGGCAGGCGCAATGCGGCTCGTCGAGCACCACCTGCGCCAGGGCCGATCCGCCCGGCGGCACCTCGTCCGCATCGAGCAGGGCCACGCGTGCCGTCAGGTGCGCCGCTCCCATGTGCACGTGCACCGGCGCCCAATGCCTGAGGCCGCGCGAAACGCCGGGCAGCAGCCGTACCCTCGCGTCGATGCGCGGACTCGGCGCGTGCAGCGCAGGCGACACGATCCACTCGCCGCGCTCGACCTCATCCTTAGCCACGCCCGCGAGATTCAAGGCGCAGCGGTCGCCGGCCCGCGCCTCACGCGCCGCGCGGTTCTGCGCGTGGATGCTGCGCACGCGGACCTCTCGTCCGGAAGGAGAAACGAGTAGCTCCTCGCCGACGCGCACGCCGCCCGCGAACACAGTGCCGGTCACCACGGTTCCCGCTCCGGCCAGCGTGAAGCAGCGGTCCACCGCGAGGCGGAACAGGCCCTGCGCCGCACGGCGCGTGAACGCGGCGGCTTGTGAGCGAAGGTGACCGAGCAACGTCCCGATACCTTCTCCGGTGACCGCGGACACCTTGAACACCGGCGCGCCCGCGAGGGGCATCCTTGCGATCAGCGCCGCCACCGCGCCGGCGACTTCCTCGGAGCGCTCCGGGCCGGCGCGGTCGATCTTGGTAAGGGCGACGACGCCGCGGGCGATCCCGAGCAAGCTCAGGATCTCCAGATGTTCCAGCGTCTGCGGCATCACGCCATCGTCCGCGGCCACCACGAGGAGTGCGAAATCAATTCCGGTCGCGCCAGCGAGCATGTGGTGGATGAAGCGCTCGTGTCCCGGGACGTCGACGAAACCGAGCACGTCGCCGCTTTCCAGTGGCAAATAGGCGTACCCCAGCTCGATCGAGATGCCGCGCGCCTTCTCCTCCTTCAGGCGGTCGGTATCGACGCCGGTCAGCGCCTTCACCAGCGTCGTCTTGCCGTGGTCGATGTGGCCCGCGGTGCCGATGATCACGCGGGGACCTTCAGCGAGGAAATCTGCTCGACGAAGGCCTGCTCGTCCTGAAGGCAGCGCAGGTCGAGCCGGAAAGCGTCGTCGCGCGTGAATCCGATCACCGGGATCGGGAGCGCGCGGAACGCGGCCTCGATCTTCGCCAGGGCCCGGCCTCGTCCGCCAGCCGCGAGGGGACGAATGGCGAATCCCGCACTGGGAAGGACGTCGACGGGCAAGGCTCCGCTGCCGATCTGGCTCATCATCGGTTCGACTGCGACGGTCGCGCGCCCGGAGAGCGCGCGGGAGAGCTCGGGCAACAGCCGATCGGCTTGCGCGGCGATGTCCCCGGCTTCGCGCGTCAACAGGCGAAGCGTGGTCAGCCGCGCCGCCAGCCTGTCGGGGTCGTGATAGAGCCGCAGCACCGCTTCCAGCGCCGCGAGCGTGATCTTGCCGACGCGCAGGACGCGCTTCAGGGGATTCTTCTTGATCCGCTGTACGAGGTCCCTGCGCCCGACCAGGATCCCCGCCTGCGGTCCGCCCAGCAGCTTGTCTCCGCTGAAAGCAACGAGGTCCACGCCGTTTGCGATCGCCTCGCCCGCGGTTGGTTCCTTGGGCAATCCGTATCGCGTCAGGTCGACCAGCGTTCCGCTGCCCAGATCGACGGCACAGGGCAGGTTTCGCGCGCGCGCGATCGCCGCAAACTCCTTCTCGGGCACGACAGAAGTGAATCCCGAGATCGCGTAGTTGCTCCAGTGCACCTTCAGGAGCATCGCAGTGCGCGGTCCGATCGCGTCTGCGTAGTCCTTCGGATGGGTGCGGTTGGTCGTGCCGATCTCGACCAGCTTCACCCCGGCACGGCGCATGATGTCGGGCAGCCGGAACGCGCCGCCGATCTCGATCAACTCGCCGCGCGAAACCACGACTTCCTTCTTGAGCGCGAGCGTATTGAGCAGGAGAAACACGGCGGCGGCGTTGTTGTTGACCACGGTCGCGGCCTCCGCGCCGGTGAGGCCGCAGAGCAACGCTTCGACGATTTTGTCGCGGTCTCCTCTCCCGCCGCCTTCCACGTGGTATTCGAGGGTCGCCGGCCATCTCATGGCGGTGAGCACCGCTTCGATGGCCTCCTCGGGCAGCAAGGCGCGGCCGAGGTTGGTATGAAGCACGGTCCCCGTGAGGTTGAACACCGGGCGCAGGTTCGGCCTGGCACGGGCACTCAGGATTTCTTCCAGCTGCGCCGCGATCCCCGCTTCGCTGAGGTCGACGCGGCCGGCCCGGGCGCGCAGCTCGGCGAGCAATCCGCGCACGGCCTCGGTGACGGAATGGCGGCCGTGCTTCTCGACCAGGGGGCTCACCGCGCCAAAGGCGAGTACGCGGTCGACCGACGGCAGCTTCGACAGTTCTGCGCTCGCGCTATTCACGATAGACACGGGGCGGCGGGGCTATTCTTCCGAGTCGCCGTGGATGAGCATGAGGTTCTGGCCGCTGCGCAGTTTGCCGGTGTCGGCCACGAGGAGATCCAGCGCGATGCTCGCCAGATCATCCGCGGTGGCTTCGACCCGCGGGTCGCGCTCCACGTAGAGGATCTTCAGATAGGTACCGCACTCGTCGCAGGTCTCGGCCTTGACCGCCTCCGTCCCACCTTCGACCGCGAGATATTCGATGCCCTTCGTCGACTCGCAGCTCGTACACTTGATCCTGACCATGTGCCATTCGGTCGAGCACAGCGAGCAGTGGAGGAAGCGCTGGCCGTTCTCGGCTCCGCCGCTGCGCGTGACGCTGGCGACGGGCCGCGAGCCGCACGCGGGGCAGATGCTGGGAACGTCGATCGGCCGGAAGGCGTCGACCCCCAGCGTGGTGACCAGATGCACCCACACCACCTGCAATCCGGCCCCGATCAGGGGCGCCGTGGCTAGATCGAGGCCCAGGCTGATTCCCGCGAGCAGCTTGCTCGCCTGTGCCTCGTAGAACTCGTCGCGCTCCGCGTCGAGCCGCCTGACCACCCCGTTCACCATGCCACCGGTCTGCGGCTCCAGGTACCGGAGCATCCTGCGCAGAAAATCGCACCACAGCGGGTCCCTCTTGAGCGCGTTCGGATCGAGCGGCGGCATGCCGCGCTCGCGCGACCGCGAAAGAAACTCGGCGGGCGGCAGGGCCAGGGGAGGCATCTCGCCGAGCATCCGGTCCTGCGCGTGCGCGACCTTGGCGATAAAACCGAGGTAATCCTGCATCGCGTGCCCCTGCGCGAGCTGCTCGAGCCGCGCGGCGCGGTCGGCGAACACCGACCCGCGCTGCGGCAGCCTGATAAACGGAATCTCGGACGCCGGACGCGCCTGGATTTCGTGGGGATCGAGGATTCTCTGAGTCATCGTGCGGCACGCGCAACGGCCCCCGCCTCTTGCGGGACGGGGAAGTCAGCGGGACGGCGGGCTACCGGTTCGTCTCCCGATACCAGGCGGGATGGTGCTTCTTCGCCCAGGCTTCGGACACGCTTCCGCGCAGCATCGCGCGGGAGGAGCCTTTCACCCAGAATGCCGCGTAGCTGTGCACGATGATCGCGATGACCAGGACGGTGGCGGCAAGGGCGTGCAACAAAGACGCAAGCCTTACCAGCCACACCGGAAAGTCCGGGAATACGGATCGCCAGAACACGATGCCGGTCAACAGGAGCGTCGCAAGGGAGGCGACCAGGACCCAGAACAGGACCTTCTGCCCCGCGTTGTACTTTCCTACCTCGGGCAGCCTGTCCTCGCGATTGTTGACTACGTCGCGCCATTGCTTGAGCCAAGCGCGATCCTGCGGATTCAGCTTGTTGTGCTCCCAGAAGCGCATCGCCAGATAGGCGAACAGCAGCACCATGCCCAGGCCCAGGAAGGGATGCAGGATGCGCGTCCACGGTCCACCGCCGAAGAAGTTCACCAGCCAGAACAGCGATGGATGGAAGAACGCAAAACCCGAAAGCGCCGCAAGGATGAAGAGCAGCGCAACCGCCCAATGCAGGCTGCGCTCCCCTTCGGTATAGCGTTGCAAATATTTCATACGTGTCCTCTCCGCGCCCCTACTTCACCGCTTCGTCTTCTTCGACTTCGTTCGGCCCGACCTTGACGTAGTGGAAGAACCCGGCGAGCGCCGTGAAGCCGATGCCGAGCAGCGCGAGCGGCTTGAACGCGCCCTTCCACAGGCTCACCACCGGGCTCACCGTCGGATCCTTGGGCAGGCCGCTGTAGAGCTCGGGCTGGTCGCCGTGCTTGAGTACGTACATGACGTGCGTTCCGCCCACTCCGGAAGGATCGTACAGAGCGGCCTTCTGGAAGCCGCGCTCCTTCAGCTGGCCCACCCGCGTCTCGGCGTAGTGGACCATGTCCTCCTTGCTGCCGAAGGTGATCGCGCCGGTGGGGCAGGTCTTGACGCACGCGGGCTCCAGACCCACCGAGACGCGGTCCGAACACAGCGTGCACTTGTAGGCCTTGTGATCCTTCTTCGAGATGCGCGGGATGTTGAACGGGCAGCCGGTGATGCAGTTGCCGCAGCCGATGCAGTTTTCCTGCTTGAAGTCGACGATGCCGTTCGAGTACTGCACGATCGCACCCGGAGACGGGCAGGCCTTTAGGCAGCCCGGCTCGGCGCAGTGCATGCAGCCGTCTTTGCGGATCAGCCATTGCAGCGGCGTCTCCGCGCTCTCCACTTCGGCGAAGCGCATCAGCGTCCAGGTGTTGGCATCGAGGTCCGCCGGATTGTCGTAGACACCGACGTTGCTGCCGATGTCGCCGCGCAGCTCGTTCCACTCCATGCACGCGACCTGGCAGGCCTTGCAGCCGATGCATTTGGACTCGTCGATCAGCTTCGCAACTGCCGCGCTGTGGCGGACGCTGGGTGAAGGCGTGGTGGTGGCCGAGCGCGCCTGGATGTCGAGGGATGACTGCATGGTCATGGCGCTCTCCTCAGGCTTTCTCGATGTTCACCAGGAACGCCTTGAACTCGGGCGTCTGCGAATTCGCATCGCCGACGTAGGGTGTCAGCGTGTTCGACAGGTAACCGCTCTTGGCCAAGCCTACGAACCCCCAGTGAATAGGAATGCCAACGGTATGCACCTTCTTGCCGTTGCAATCGAGCCCGCGGATGCGCTTGGTCACCACCGCGACCGCCTTGATCTCGCCGCGGTTGGAGCGCACCTTGATCATCTGCCCGTTGGCGATGCCTTTCTCCTTCGCCAGGTCCTCGCCGATTTCGACGAACTGCGCCGGCTGCACGATGGCGTTCGCCTCGGAGTTCTTGGTCCAGAAGTGGTGGTGTTCGGTGAGCCGGTAGGTGGTGGCCGCGTACGGGAACTCCGCCGCCTTGCCGAACACCTCCATGTCGCCCTTGAGCACGCGCGCGGCGGGGTTGCTGACCGCCTTGGGGTTGGTCGGGCACATGAGATTCACCCCGAGGGGCGTCTCGAAGGGCTCGTAGTGCTCGGTGAAGGGGCCCTCGGCCATCAGGCCGACCGCGAACAGGCGTGCCACGCCTTCCGGCGTCATAATGAACGGGCCGACGTGCTCGTCCGGCGCCGCATCCGGCCGCATGTCGGGTACGTCGAAGCCAGCCCAGGCCGACCCGGTCCAGGCGACGCCTTTGCGGCTCGCGTCCCAAGGTTTGCCCGAGGGATCGGCGCCCGCGCGGTTGTACATGATGCGGCGATTGGCCGGCCAGGAGTAGCCCCAGTTCTGGTAGTAGCCGAGACCCGAGGGATCGGACAGATCGCGCCTCGCCATCAGGTTGCCCGCCTGCGACCACGAGCCGCAGTAGAGCCAATTCCCGCAGGAAGTCGAACCGTCGGCCTGCAGCAGGCCGAACCCCGGCATTTGCTCCCCGGCCTTGACCAGGACCTTGGTCTTGTCCTTGGGGTCGAGCACGTCGGCGAGTGCCCTGCCCGAGAATTCGCGCGCCACCTCTTCGGGAGCGGGATTGGACGGATTCGAATACGGCCAGGCCAGGTTGAGGATCGGCTCGGGGACCGCGCCGCCGTCCTTCTTGTACAGGTCGCGGACCCGAACGAACAGGCTAGACATGATCTCGGCATCGGTCTTGCCTTCCCCGGGCGGCTCGACGGCACGCACGTGCCACTGCAGCACGCGGCCCGAGTTGGTGAACGAGCCCGTCTCCTCGGCGAAGCAGCTCGCCGGCAGCCGGAACACCTCGGTCTGGATCTTCTCGCTCTCGACCCTGTTGAACTCGCCGAAGTCCTTCCAGAATTCCCCGGTCTCGGTGTGCAGCGGATCGATGATCACCAGATATTTGAGCTTGGCGAACGCAATACCCAGCTTCCTCTTGTTGGGAATCGCCGCGAGCGGGTTGAACCCCTGGCAAATGAAGCCGTTGATCTTCCCCTGGTACATGCGCTCGAAGATGTCGAGCACGTCGTAGGCGCCGTCCTTCTTCGGCAGCCAGTCGTAGCCGAAGTCGTTCTCCTTAATAGCGGCGTTCCCGTACCAGGCTTTCATCAGGCTGGTGTGCCACTTCGGGAAGTTCTGCGGGAAGTTCATCTGGTTCGGCCGCAGCGCCTTGGGCGTGCGCTTCTCCAGGTACACCTCGCGCGTCGGGTCGGCATCGGTCGGCGCACCCAGGTAGCCGGGCAGGACTTCCGAATACAGGCACATGTCGGTGATGCCCTGCACGTTGGCGTGCCCGCGCAGCGCGTTCACGCCGCCGCCCGCCCGCCCCATGTTGCCGAGCAGGAGCTGGATCATCGCCATGCCGCGGATGTTCTGCGAGCCGACCGAGTGCTGGGTCCAGCCAAGCGCGTACATGATGGTCATGACGCGGTCGGGGGTCGCGGTGCCGCCGATCATCTCGCAGATCTTGACGAAGGATTCCTTCGACGTGCCGCAGATCTTGGAAACCATCTCTGGCGTGTACCGCGAGTAGTGCTTCTTCATCAGCTGGAACACGCAGTGCGGATTCTGCAGGGTCTCGTCGACCATGGCGAACCCGTCCTTGCCCATCTGGTAGGTCCAAGTGCTACGGTCGTAGCTACGCTTCTCGTCGTTGTAGCCCGAGAAAAATCCGTTGTCGAATCCGAATTTCTCGTTCACCAGGAACGCCGCGTTCGTGTAGTTCTTGACGTACTCGGCGTGGATCTTGTTGTTGGAGAGCAGGTAGTTGATGACGCCCGCCAGAAACGCGATGTCCGTGCCAACGCGGATCGGAGCGTAGTAGTCGGCCACGGAAGCGGACCGCGTGAAGCGCGGATCCACCACGATCAGCTTGGCCTTGCGGTGCTGCATGGCCTCCGTGACCCACTTGAAGCCACAGGGGTGAGCTTCGGCGGCGTTGCCGCCCATGATCAGGACCAGGTCAGTATTCTTGATGTCGACCCAGTGGTTGGTCATCGCTCCTCTGCCGAATGTCGGGCCCAGACTGGACACCGTCGGCGCGTGTCATATTCGGGCCTGGGTATCTAAGGCGACCATGCCAAGGCCGCGCGCGACCTTGACCGAGAGGTATCCGGACTCGTTGCTCGCGGCGCTCGAGGCGAGGAACCCGGTGGTGTTCCAGCGGTTGACCGTCAGGCCTGCAGCGTTCTTGGCGACGAAGTTTCTGTCGCGGTCTTCCTTCATCCGCCTGGCGATGCGCGTATAGGCCTCGTCCCAGCTAATGCGCTTCCATTCCTTGGAGCCAGGTTCGCGAACTTCGGGGTATTTGACGCGGTTCGGGCTCTGGATCATGTCGAGGAGTCCCGCTCCCTTCGGGCAGAGCGTGCCGCGATTTACGGGATGATCGGGATCGCCCTCGATGTGGATGATGCTCGCCTTGTTGTTCTTGGCGTTGTCACCGAGCGTGTACATGATGACGCCGCAACTCACCGAGCAGTAAGGGCAGGTGCTGCGGGTTTCGGTCGCGCGCGCCAGCTTGAAGTTGCGGACCTGCGCCAAAACGGCCTGGGGCGAGAAGCCCATCATCGCTAGACTTGATCCGCCCATTCCGGCGGCGCAAACCCTAAAGAACTGTCTGCGATTCATGTCCATTCAGCCCCCCTCGTGGATTGCATTTTTCTAACGCTGGCATCTGTCGCTTGGCGAGAAATTCCCGCGCCAAGGCAATGCGAGTGCAAACGGAGAAGACACTAGCATTCATATGCAAATACAAAAATATGAACGAAGCTACATGTTGGAACAGATCCAATCGAAGCCATATGAACAAGGATGCCTATTCCAGACAGCTGGGTGGCCCGATCAACGGGTCCGTCTTATTCTTGGTCAGTGGGTCATTGATCCCGCCGCTCCACCTTCACGACCGAGCGCAGCGAGGGCGGGAGATCGCGAAAATCCTCGTGGCTGACCAGGGGCGGACTGACGGGCGCAGGACCTGTCGCGGCCTGCATTGCGACGCCCTGGGCGCCGAACAGCAACTGCAGGAACTTGACGGCGTTCTCGTGATTGGGGGCGTTGTTCAGTATCGTAAGACCCCACTGCACTCTCGTCGCCGGAATCCGAACGCTGGAAGCAGTCCGTGGCACACGAAGGCCTGGCATGATCACACCGGCCTTGCCGTAGACGCGGTTCTTCTCCGGATCGGCGAGGCCGACGTCGTCGGGTAGCCTGACGAAGCGGTAGGACTTGGTCGCGTCGGCAATGTACGCGGCGAGCGCGCTGTGCTCGTAGATGATCTGGTAGTCGTAGGTCTTGCCGAGCGCGTCCGTGGGCCGCGTGAGAACGTAGTGCGTCAGGAGAGTGTCGTAGAGGTTGGGCGCGCGATAGTGGTCTTCGGTGAGCTCGAAGATCATGTGTGCCCGGTACCCGCTGGGATCGAGAAACGGATGTGAGCTCCCGACGGTCACCCCGGGGCGCGTGAGTTGCAAGTACCAATCGTCTGCCGCATCGGGCACCGATGCCGGCGGATTGAAATCACCGGGTGCGGCGATGGTCGCCGCGTTCCTGCTGCCGGTCGTATAGGCGAGCACCATGCCGCCCTGGGCGAAAATGATGTTGTAGCGCGCGAAGCCCGCCGGCTTGAGAAGAACGTCGATATCCTCGAAATCCGCGCTGGCGTAGATATCGCACGCTTCTCCGCCGGCGGTGACTCGCCTCGCAAGATCCACGCTTCCCGCAGACACGTCGAGCACGCAGATGCCTGTCTGCTGCGTGAACAGTTTCTCGACCTGGGAGAAAGCGGCGGTCAGGCTTCCCGCATGGTAGACGATCAGCTGCGGCGACCCCGGCGCGCAGGCCGTCTGCGCCGCGACGGGCGCGGCCAGCGCAGCGAGGGCGAGCGCGGATGCGCCCATCACCCATTGACGAATGATCTTCAACGCTGACGCGCCCTGCCGTGTGTTTGAGTGAATCATCTGTTCTTCCTCGGATGGCGCCACTCGAAATTGGCAAGGCAAACTAGCACCCGAGGTTGCGAGGCACAATATGAACGTCAGTGCCTATCGGCGCGGCTCAGGGCGAGCCCGCACGCGCGAGAGAAATGGCCTTAACCAGTGCGTAGACGGAAAGACCCGGCCGGAGCCCGAGCTGGTCGGCCGCCCGCTGCGTAATGCGTGAGCGCACCACAACCCCTCCCACCGCTATCGCGACGTCGACCTCGCCGCCACGCTCGGATCGGACTTCGCGCACGGTGCCAGCCAGAATGTTCTGGATGCTGATCGCCTCCGGGCGCCTGAGCGCGATCGAAACGTCGCGAGCCCGGATGCGCACCCGTACCGGCTCGCCGATGAGCGCATCCACCTTGGTAACACTGAGCGTGCCGCCGTCGAACGCGAGCGTCGCGATATCGTTTTGCATATCCTGCTCGATGACCTTCGCGTCGATCACCGCACCGCCTTCGAACACGCCCGTATGCAGATCGGGGCGCCCCATCACTTCCTCGGCCGTACCGACCGCGGCGACTTCGCCCGCGGACACCAGCACGACGGTATCGGCCAGGCGCACGACCTCCTCGACCGCGTGGCTGACATAGACGATCGGGATCTTGATGTCGTCGCGGATCAGCTCGATGTACTGCAGGACCTCGTTCTTGCGGTGAGTATCGAGCGAAGCGAGCGGCTCGTCGAGCAGCAGCAGGCGCGGGCTCGAGAGCAGCGCCCGCCCGATCGCGACGCGCTGCTTCTCGCCGCCGGACAGGTTTCCGGGCCGGCGATCGAGGAGGTCCTTCAACCCGAGGAGCTCGACGACGTGGATGAACTCGGACGCCGGCATGCCGCGGGAGAAGAGGCCCGCGTAATTCAGGTTCTGCCGCACGTTCAGGTGCGGAAACAACCGCCCTTCCTGGAACACGTAACCGATGCACCGCTTCGGCGTCGGCACGTCGATCCCGCGTTCTCCGTCGAACACCGGCTCGCCGTTGATGACAATTCGACCCCGGTCCGGGCGCAGCAGGCCGGCGATCGCGTTGACAACGGAGGTCTTCCCGGCGCCCGAACGGCCGAAGAGCGCTGTGACGCCCGCGCCGGCCTCGAAGGACGTCTTCAGCCGGAAAACGCCGAGCCGGCGCTCAATGTCGACTATCAGCGTCATCGCCCCTCACCCGCTTCGCGGCACGGCGTACCAGGACTTCCGAAACATACAGCGCAGCGAGCGACAACAGCACCGCGATGAGGCTCAGCCTCATGGCGGCCTCGTCCCCGGACGGCGTCTGCGTGAAGGTATAGATCGCGAGCGGCAGCGTGCGCGTCTCGCCGGGAATGTTCGATACGAAGGTGATGGTCGCGCCGAACTCTCCGAGGCTGCGCGCGAACGAGAGCAGCACGCCGGTGATGACGCCGGGAAGGGCCAGAGGCAGCGTCACCGTGACGAACACGCCTGCCCGGCCCGCACCCAGCGTGCTCGCCGCGGCCTCGAGCTTACGGTCTATCGTCTCGAACGAGAGCCGGATCGCGCGCACCATCAGGGGGAAACCCATGACGCCGGCCGCGAGCGCGGCGCCCGTCCAGCGGAAGGCAACGACAATGCCGAACCAGTGCTCGAGGATCTCACCCAAGGGCCCCCGCCGGCCGAAGAGAAGCAGCAGGAAAAAACCGACCACCACGGGAGGAAGCACCAGCGGCAAGTGCACCAGCGCGTCGAACAGCGTCTTCCCCGGGAAGCTCGCGCGCGCCAGGACGTAGGCCACCGCCACCGCAAAGGGCAGGCTGACGAGGACGCTCCAGAACGCGACGCGCAGGCTGAGCCAGAGGACTTCCTGTTCCTCCGGCGTCGGAATCATCACTGGAAGCCGTGCTTCTGGAAGATCGCGCGCGCTTCGGACTTGTTCAGCCAGCTCAGGAACGTCCCGGCGGCGGGCTTGCCGGCGGCCGTCACGGCGATCGGGTAGATGATCGGCGGGTGGGTGTTCTCCGGGAAGAGGCCCACCACGCGCACGTTCGGGTCGGCCGCGGCATCGGTCCGGTAGACGATCCCGAGCGGCGCTTCTCCCCGCGAAACGAGCACCAGCGCCGCGCGCACGTTCTCCGCGGCGGCGACTTTCGACTGAACGTCCCTCCA
The DNA here is from genome assembly GCA_035519135.1 of Burkholderiales bacterium. Taxonomy (GTDB): domain Bacteria; phylum Pseudomonadota; class Gammaproteobacteria; order Burkholderiales; family SG8-39; genus VBDM01. The sequence goes on from DATIWX010000026.1 coordinate 26,375, forward strand.
GACCCCAAGCGCTTCGAGGCTGGCTTTACCGTATTTGCCCGCGGGAACGGCGTCGGGGTTGGCCATGGCGAGGCGGCCGCTTCCGAGGATGCTCGCCAGCGGGAAGCCCGGAGCGATGTTCACCGACACCTTGCTGTCGGCGGGGGCGATCAGCACCAGTCGATTCCTGAGGAGATTCTGCCGTGTGTCGGTCTTGATGAGACGCCGCTGCTCCAGGTAGTCCATCCAGTCGAGGTCCGCCGAGATGAACAGATCCGCCGGCGCGCCCGCCTCGATCTGCTTCGCGAGCGCCGAACTGGCGGCGTAGGACACCACCACCCGGTCACTCGTCCCGGAACGGTACGCCCTGACGTTCTCGTCCAGAGCCTCCTTCAGGCTCGCCGCGGCGAACACGGTAACCGTACCCGCGGCAGCGGTCCGGGCGAACACCAGGATGCCCAGGGCGAGAATTGCGACGTGATACAAGCGCATATCGCTATATCCTGACATATATAGCGATGCAAATAAACCCGGCGCCTGGTGTCCGACACCGGGTTACTCAGCGAGGAGCTTGAGGAGATTGCGCGTCGCGGCCGAGGTGTGCCGCAGCGCCTTGCGCTCGATGTCGCGGTACAGGGCGACCAGCTTGTGCCCGGTCGGCGAGAGCGTGGTCCCGCCTCCGGACCTGCCGCCCGGGGCAGCCTCGACCACGGCGTTCGACAGACGCCGGTTGAGATCGTCCACCAGCATCCACGCGCGCCGGTAGGACATGCGGAGCTTGCGGGCTGCGGCGGAGATCGATCCCGTATCCCGGATCGCTTCCAGGAGGGCGACCTTGCCCGGTCCGATCGCCCGGACCTTGCCCTTCACCACGCGCAGGTGGAATTCCGCTCGTGCCTTCGTCATCGGGGATTGTCCGGGCTTGTCAGCATGCGACCGGGAAAGTATAACGACTCGAGGAAAATCCATGGACACTGCCGCTTCGAATCCCCATCAGGCTCCTGCCCCTGTCGGCCTGGGCGAAGCGTTCCGTTACTGGCTCAAGCTCGGCTTCATCAGCTTCGGCGGCCCGACCGGGCAGATCGCGATGATGCACCAGGACCTGGTCGAGCGGAAACGCTGGATCTCGGAGAAGCGCTTCCTGCACGCGCTCAACTACTGCATGGTCCTGCCGGGACCCGAGGCGACGCAGCTCGCGACCTACATCGGCTGGATGATGCACCGCACCTGGGGCGGAATCATCGCGGGAAGCCTGTTCGTGCTGCCGTCGCTCGCGATCCTCGCCGCGCTCACCTGGATCTATCTCGCCTACGGCAGCCTGTCGCTCGTCGCCGGCCTCTTCCACGGCATCAAGCCGGCGGTGACGGCGATCGTCCTTTTCGCGGCGTGGCGCATCGGCTCGCGGGCGCTGAAGAACGCGTGGTTGTGGGCCATCAGCGCCGCGGCGTTCATCGCGATCTTCGCGTTTCAAGTACCCTTCCCGGCCATCGTGCTCGGTGCCGGCATCCTGGGTTACCTGGGCGGGCGGTTCGCGCCCGACAAGTTCGCCACCGGAGGCCAGGGATCGGCCCAAAAAAACTACGGCGCGGCGCTGATCGACGACGCGACGCCCACGCCGGCGCACGCGATGTTCAGTTGGCCCGGATTCTCTGCCATCCTCGCCACCTTCCTCGTCATCTGGGGCGGCACGCTGGGCGCGCTCATCGCGCTGTTCGGCTGGGAAAGCACGTTCGCGCAGATGGGGTGGTTTTTCACCAAGGCTGCACTTCTGACTTTCGGCGGTGCCTACGCAGTGCTGCCCTACGTGTACCAGGGCGCAGTCGAGTACTACCAGTGGCTGACCGCGCCCCAGATGATCGATGGTCTCGCCCTGGGCGAGACCACGCCGGGGCCCCTGATCATGGTGGTGGCATTCGTCGGCTTTGTCGGCGCCTGGACGAAGTCGGTGCTGGGCCCCGATTCACTGGCGCTCGCCGGATGCGCCGGCGCGGCCGTCGCGACCTTCTACACCTTCCTGCCCTCGTTTCTCTTCATCCTGCTCGGAGGACCGCTGGTCGAGTCGACCCACGGAAACCTGAAATTCACCGCCCCGCTCACGGGGATCACCGCGGCCGTCGTCGGGGTGATCCTCAATCTCGCCGCGTTCTTCGCCTGGCACGTGCTGTGGCCCGATGGATTCTCGGGACGCTTCGACGCCTTTTCGCTGGTCGTGGGTCTGGCGGCGCTCGCCGCGCTGTGGCGCTACCGGAACGGGATGATTCCCGTGATCTTCGCCTGCGGAACCGCCGGATTGGTCTACCGACTGCTCGCTGGCTGAGCCACCAATACAAAGGGCGCCCCGAAGGCGCCCTCGCGTGCTGCAGGCGGCCGCCCTACTTCTTCTTCGCCGCCATTGGGGCCGCCGGGGCCTTGATGCCCTTGTTCTTGCGATAGTTCGCGACGGCCCTGTCTTGCGCCTTGCCGAGTTGCTCGGCGTCCTTCTTCGCGGCGTCGTCGGCTGCCTTCTTCGCCTCGGCCGCCTTGGCCGGATCCGCCGGCGGCGCGGGCGGCAGCTTCGCCCAGACCGCGCCTGCCGACGCAGCCATCACCACAGTCATGATCACGGTGCGGATGTTCATGGTCGTCTTCCCCCTCTTCAGTGCTGGGCTTGCGGAGCGACCGGCAGCCCGGATGCGGTGCCGGCCTTGATCTTGCCGGACTTGACGTCGTTGTACCAGTACTCGTGGTGCTCCTTCGCCCAGGCCTCGTCGACGTAGCCGTAGCGCATCGCGTCGTACGCGCCTTCCAGGCCGATCGAGCCGAGATAGATGTGCCCGAGGGAGGCCGCCATCACCGCACCGGCGGCGACCGCGTGCACCAAGTTCGCCTCGATCATGATCGCGCGCACCTGGTCGAAATTCGGAAAGTTGAGGACCAAGCCGGAGGCGCTCACGATCAGGCTCAGCACCACCACCCCGACCCAGAACCAGATCTTTTCTCCGGCGTTGAACCTGCCCGAGGGCACGTGCTGGCCCGAGACCATCCCGCCCAGCTTCATCAACCAACCGATATCGTAGAGGCGCGGGAGATTGTCCCTGGCAAACATCACGATGAACACGACCAGGCTCACCGCGAACACGGGGCCGGCGAAGTTGTGCAGGTGCTTGGAGAGCTGGGCGAGCCAGGCGAACAGCGTGTAACCGACGACCGGCAGCAACACGTACTTGCCCAGCATCATGACGAGGCCGGTGACGCCGAGTATCGCGAAGCTGATTCCCACGACCCAGTGCACGTAGCGTTCGAGCGGCGTGAATCGCTGGATCAGGCGGCCGGTGGCCGCGCCGTGGACCTTGATGCTGCCCCGCCACTTGTAGAAGGCGCCGATCACGACGACGACCGCCGCGATCAGCCAGCCGACGATCGGAGTGATCCAACTGTTCTTCAGCTGTCTCCAGGTCTCCCCGTAGGTCTGGACCAGCACACCCGTCTCCCGCCCCTTGATCGAGGTGTACTCCTCCTTGCCGGAGCGTACGTCGCGCCAGGTCGGAGCATTGTTATAGGGCTGGGATTGCGCCCGCTGCTGCTGCGTCTCCTGCTGGGCCAGCGAGCTTGCCGGCACAACCCCAAGAGCCAGCGCGACGGCGAACAGATGCCCCCAAACCGAAATCGGTTTCATCGCCGTGCTCCTCTCCTATTGCACCCGGTTGTACTCGTTCTGCGAAAGATTGCGGGTCTTGACCGCCGATTCCCAGCTGGTCTTGTCGCCTGCGGTCCACTTCGAGGAAGTGTAGAGGCTGGCGGAAGGATCGCTTTCCCAGGGCTTGGCGTCCGGCTTGCCCTGGTACTTGCCCTGCTTATAGACGATCACCTGCTCGCGCTCACCGCACGCCGGGAGTCCGACTGCGACCGCGAGCGCGGCGCACGCGAGTGCGACTTTTCCGGCCTTGTTCATGATTTCGCCCCCGCCGGCGAGGCCTTCTGCTCCGGCTTGCCGTAGGCGGTGCCCCAGCCCCAGACTTCCGATCCCTTGCCGCGCTTCAGCACCCGCTGGCGATAGATATCCGCGATCACGTCGCCGTCGCCGCCCAGCAGCGCCTTGGTCGAGCACATCTCCGCGCACGCCGGGAGCTTGCCCTGAGCGAGGCGGTTGGAGCCGTATTTCGCGAACTCTTCCTTGGACAGGTCTTTCTCGGGACCGCCCGCGCAGAAGGTGCACTTGTCCATCTTGCCGCGCAGGCCGAACGCGCCCGCCTGCGGGAACTGCGGCGCACCGAACGGGCAGGCATAGAAGCAGTAGCCGCAGCCGATGCACAGGTCCTTGTCGTGCAGCACCACGCCCTCTTCGGTGCGGTAGAAGCAGTCGACCGGGCACACCGCCATGCAAGGCGCGTCGGAGCAGTGCATGCAGGCCACCGAGATCGACTTCTCGGCGCCCACCACACCGTCGTTGATCGTCACGACGCGCCGGCGGTTCACCCCCCATGGAACCTCGTTCTCGTTCTTGCAGGCGGTCACGCAGCCGTTGCACTCGATGCAGCGCTCGGCGTCACACAGGAATTTCATTCTGGCCATGGTCGTCTCCTCTCCCTTAGGCCCGTTCGATCTGGCAGACCGTGGTTTTTGTTTCCTGCATCATCGTCACGCGGTCATAGCCGTAGGTCGTGGCCGTGTTGACCGCCTCCCCGCGCACGATCGGCGCGGCCCCGTCCGGGTAGTAGGGCAGCATGTCCTTGCCCTGCCACCAGCCGGAGAAGTGGAACGGGATGAACGCGTGATCGGGTCCGATACCCTCCGTGACCTTGGCCGTGACCTTGAGCCTCGCGCCGGTGGGCGTCTTCACCCAGACCTGCTCGCCGTTGCGGATGCCCCGGTCGGCCGCGGCCTTCGGGTTGATCTCCACGAAGTTCTCCTGCATCAGCTCGGCGAGCCAGGGATTGGAGCGCGTTTCCTCGCCCCCGCCCTCGTACTCGACCAGGCGCCCCGAGGTGAGAACGATCGGGAAATCCTTGCCGATGTTCTTGTTCTTTTCCTGCACCGACTTGAACAGGGTCGGCAGCCGCCACAGCACCTTGACGTCGTCGTGGGTCGGGTACTTGTCGATGAGGTCCGGCCGCGTGCTGTAGAGCGGCTCGCGGTGCTGCGGGACCCCGTCGGGGAAGTTCCACACCACGGCACGCGCCTTGGCGTTGCCCCACGGATGGCAGCCATGGTTCTTCATCGCGACACGGATGATGCCGCCGGAAAGGTCGTTCGCCCAGGTCTTGCCCTCGGCCTCCTTCTTCTCGTCGTCGCTCAGCTCGTCCCACCAGCCGAGCTTCTTCAGGAGCACGTGGTCGAACTGCGGATGCCCGGTGGTGATGTCCGCGCCCTTGGGGTGCGAGCCATCCTCGGCGAGCAAGTTGACACCGTCCTTCTCCATGCCGAACAGGGCCCGGAAGTTTCCGCCGCCATCCATCATGTGCTTGGAGGTGTCGTAAAGGTTGGGCGTGCCCGGGTGCTTCAAGGCAGCGTTGCCATAGCACGGCCACGGCAGGCCGAAGTAGTCGCCGGTGAGGTCGTAACCGGTCTTCTCGTCCTTGCCGCCCTTGGCGCGCAGCGTCTTCACGTCGAACACGTGCATGTTGCGCATGTGCGCCTGCAGGCGCTCGGGAGACTGGCCGGTGTAGCCGATGGTCCAGCACCCGCGGTTGATCTCGTTCCTGAGCGTGTCCTCCATCGAGGGCTCGTCGTAGCCGCCCTTCGTCTTGACGACCCGCAGCTGCTGCTTGCCGTCCTTCTTGCCGAGGAACTGATCTTCGAAGCCGAGCTTCCGGGCCAACGCGAGCATGATCGCGTGGTCGGAGCGCGACTCGAACAGCGGATCGATCACTTTCTCGCGCCACTGGAGCGAGCGGTTCGACGCGGTCACCGAGCCCTCGGTCTCGAATTGCGTCGCCGCGGGCAACAGGTACACGCCGCGGCCGGGTTTCTCCTGCACGCCTTCCACCGGCATCGCCGACATCGCGGCGGTGGCCGAAGGATAAGGATCGACGACGACCATGAGGTCGAGCATCTTCATCGCCTTGACCATGTCGAGGCCCCGGCTCTGCGAGTTCGGCGCGTGGCCCCAGTAGAACATCGCACGGATGTTCGGATCCTGGTCGATGTTCTCGTTCTTCTCCATGACCCCGTCGATCCAGCGCGAGACGGTGATGCCGGGCTTGCCCATGCCGCCCGGGGCGTAGCGATCCTGCAGCCACTTGAGGTCCACGTTCCATACCCGCGCCCAGTGCGCCCACGAGCCGGGCACGCCCACGGGGTAGTAGCCCGGCAGCGTGTCGGGGTTCGGGCCGACGTCGGTTGCGCCCTGCACGTTGTCGTGCCCGCGATAGATGTTGCAGCCGCCGCCCGAGCGCCCGACGTTGCCGAGCGCGAGCATCAGAATGTTGCTCGCGCGCACCACGGCATTGCCGGTCGTGTGCTGAGTCTGTCCCATTGCCCAGATGATGAAGCCCGGCCGGTTCTCGGCGAGCGTCTTCGCCACGTTGAAGACCTCGGCCTCCGAAACGCCCGTTACATCGGTCACGTTCTCCGGCGTCCACTTCTTCAGCACTTCTTCCTTCACCTTGTCCATGCCGTAGACGCGGTCGTGGATGTACTTCTTGTCTTCCCAGCCGTTCTTGAAGATGTGGTGAAGGATCCCGAAGATGAAGGCGATGTCGCTGCCCGAGCGGATGCGCACGTAGGTATCGGCCTTGGCGGCGGTGCGCGTGAAGCGCGGATCAGCGACGATCACCTTGCAGCCGTTCTCCTTGGCGTGCAGGGTGTGCAGCATCGAGACCGGATGCGCCTCGGCCGCGTTCGAGCCGAGAAACAGCAGGCTTTTCGAGTTCTGCTCGTCGTTGTACGAGTTGGTCATCGCGCCGTAGCCCCAGGTCTGGGCCGTACCCGCGACGGTGGTCGAGTGGCAGATGCGCGCCTGGTGGTCGGTGTTGTTGGTGCCCCAGAGGCGCGCCCACTTGCACAGCAGCTCGGACTGCTCGTTGTTGTGCTTGGAGGAGCCGACCAGCATGAGGGCGTCCGGCCCCGATTCCTTGCGGATCGCGAGCATCCGGTCGCCGATCTCGTTGATCGCCGTGTCCCAGGAGATGCGCTGGTACTTGCCGTTCACCAGCTTCATCGGGTATTTCAGCCGGTGCGAGTGCTCGGTCATGCCGTGCTCGCGCACCGAGGCGCCCTTGGCGCAGTGTGCGCCGAGGTTGAGGGGCGAATCGAACACCGGCTCCTGCCTCACCCAGACGCCGTTCTGAACAACCGCGTCGATCGCACAGCCGACCGAGCAGTGCGTGCACACGGTGCGCTTCACCTCAATCTTTCCGGCGTTGTCGTCCTTGGCCTCGGCCTTGCCGATCATGCTGAAGGGCAGCTGGCTGGCGAAGGCCCCGGCGCCGACCGCAACGCCCGAGCGCTTGAGGAAAGCGCGGCGATCGATGGTTTTTGCGAGCATCCCCGAGAGGCTGCGCGACAAGCGGCTGGAAGAAGTATGAGAGAGAGCTCCAGCGGATTTCCTGGTAAGCAGCATGGTCGGGCTCCTCAGGTCAGACTTTTGCGGTGTTGTAGTAGTTGCGGACGTGCGCGGTTTCCTGGTATCCCTTCCCGCGCCGCTTGTCGCTGCTTGCGACAGTCTTCGGCTCTTCCGTGGACATCACCCGGGTCGCGACCGCGGCCGCGGTTGCGGCGCCGCCCGCGCTGACGGCAAGGAGGAAATTTCTGCGACCCAGTCTGGATTTGGATTCGTTTTTCATATGAGGTCCCTTTCCATGCGTCAACACCTGAAATATGCAGCCTATTGCATGAGACGCATTAGAACACCTTAAGGGCCTCGCTTTCAACCACCAGGAATGCCGTGGCGAAGTGGGCAACGTGCTTGTAGAAATTGGATTTTTCGCTTGCGCCTATTGCGCTGCAAAACGCCGGAAAAGACCCAGCCAAGTAGCGCTCGAAGAACTGCTGCTGTTTTTGCAGTGCAGCATCTCCGGAGCCCATTGAAATCAAGTACCTCATGGTGTCGAACAGCCCGGCCACATGGTCCTCCGGCTCCAGCGCGCGCTCCGCGCGCGCAAGCCCCAGGCCGGCGAGTTCGTCGCGAAGGCGCACCAGGATCTTTTCGCGGCCCGTCTCGACCAGGTAGAAGCTGGCGTACGGGGTCACCTCGGCCTTGCCGGTGCCGATGAAAAGCTGCTCGTACTCGAGCGCGGCGGCTTCTGCGTCCATCGCTCGCGCCGCGGACGCCAGCGCGCTCCACGCGCCCGCAAGGGCGGACTGCTCGCCGCCGGATGCGATCTCGCTGGCATCGGCGATGGCCGAGAGCAGCGCAGCGTCCGGCCCGGCGTAGAACAGCCGCGCGAGCAAGGCATAGTAGCCCGCGCGCGCCTGGTCCTCGGGGACCTCCGGGGGGCTGAACCTCAGCGGGGTGACGCTCGCGCTCACCGTTTCACATCGAGAATGTTCATCTCGTCCTTGTTCTCCATCATGTCCACCACGCGGCAGTCGGCGCACATCTGCAGGCGTTTCAGAGCGCCCGCACCGGGGAACATCGAGTGCCCGGTCAGCTTGCCGAGCATGTTCTCGACCATCTGCCGCGTGCCGAAGGGCTTGCCGCAGCGCACGCAGTTGAACGGCTCGGCTTCGTTGAGCGCCACCTCCTGCTTCGCCTGCGCGGTGAGCAGCAGCCGGGGAGCGAGGGTGATCGCATTCTCCGGGCAGGTCGCCTCGCACAGTCCGCACTGCACGCAGTTGCGCTCGATGAATTTCAGCATCGGCCGGTCGCGTCCGTCGACGAGCGCCGACTCCGGGCAGGCGCCGACGCAGGCCATGCACAGCGTGCAGCTCTTCTTGTCGACAAGGATCTGGCCGTAGGGCGCACCGGCACCGAGCGCGATCGCTTCCGCCGGCTTGGGGGCCAGCTTCGCCAGATGGTCGATCGCGAACTCCAGGGTAGTACGCTTCTCGAAAGACAGGTTGTACGTCGCCGCGCGGGAAACCGAAACCGCCGGCGCCAGCGCCCAGAGCTGTTTTTCGAGCGCCGTGGAATCGTCCGTCGCGATCAGCTGGAAATGCGTGCCCGCGTAGCCCTGCCCGTTGAGGACGCCCTCGGCGAAGCCCATTTGCGCCTTCACCGCCTGGCCGTATTCGGCGAATTCCTGCGGCTCGGCGAGCACCGCCGCCTGGCTCGCACCGTAGGCGCAGGCGGCAAGCAACAGATCCATCCCGACCGAAGCGGGATGATGGACCTCGAGCGGGATCACGCGCGCGGGAAGGCCGCGGCCGCGCCTGGCGAGCTTCGCGATCAGGGCGCGGCTGCCGCCGGCATTGTGGAACAGCAGGCAGGCGTCCTTGCCGCCCGCCTGCGCGTAGACCGAGAGGACGCGCTTCAAGCGCGCACCGAGATCCGGCACGCGCGGGTAGGCATGCGTCATCGCCCCGGACGGGCAGACCGTTGCGCAACCGCCGCAGCCCATGCACAGATGCGGGTCGACCTTGACATGATCGCCGTCGGGGGTGATCGCACCGGTCGAGCACACGTCGAGGCATTGCGTGCAACCGACCTTGGCGGACCGGCCGTGGGCGCAGATCCTCGCGTCGTAGGAAAAGAAACGCGGTTTCTCGAACTCGCCCACCATCTGCCCGAGCTGCGACGCCGCCAGCGCCTGCTCGAGGGGATCGCTCGCCGGCGCGAGATAGCCCTGCGGCGGCTGCGCGGTGCGAATCAGCGGCTGTGCCGACAGATCGAGCACCATGTCGAAGCGCTCGCTCCGCGCGCGGTCGGCGCGCTCGAAATCGATCGCGCGGATCGCGCCGCAGGCCTTCACGCACTCGCGGTGCGCCCTGCACTTCTCCGCGTCGATCTGGTACGTGAAGTCGATGGCGTTCTCCGGACATGCACGGATGCACGCGTTGCAGCGCGTGCAGACTTCGAGATCGATGGGATTGATCTGCTCCCACGCGACCTCGAACGCACCTAGATGCCCCTTGATCGAGTTCACCTCGCCCGAGAACACCGGGTAGCGGCGCTCGTCCGGCAGCTCGCCGTCCCGCCTACCCGAGATCAATACGCTCACCTCGAGTTGCTCGGCGAGCTTGTCGGCCCAGGCGAGGGCGGCCCCGGCCGGGCCGATGATCAGCAGCTGGCCTGCCGACTGAAAACTCACGCCGGGCACCGATTCGGGCTCGGGAAGTTCAGCGAGCGCGAGCAGCGCCGCGATCTTGGGCGTCGCCTGCGCGCCCTCCTTCGACCAGCCGGCGTGCTCCCGGATGTTGATGAATTTCAGCCGCGTTGCCGAGTTCGCGCCCTCGGCGAGCTCGGAGAAAAGCGGAGCCTCCTGCGTGCACGCCACCACGCAGGCCTCGTCCTTGAGCGCTTCCTGGAAGCTCGCGATTTCCTTGCGGCACAGCTCGGTGTGCATCCGGATCGGCTGCTCGAGCTTCAGTGCGCGCCCGAGCGCCTTGGCGTCGAGCGCCATGGTCTTGTTGCAGTTGCAGATCTTGAAAGTGCGATCTTCCAGAGCCATCTCAGGCCTTCTCTTCCGGCCGGGACGGAGCCGCGGGCGCTTCGGTGTTCGCTGCGGCCGGCGCCGGGATCTCCGGTCTTGCCTTCTCGGCGACGCCGCGCTCCGCTTCCTTCTTCTCTTCCTTCTCGTCGAAGAGCAGCCCCTTGGCATGCTCCAGAGTCCTCAGCATCGCCGCCGGAATCGGCTCGCCCTTCGTATAGTCCTCGCAATACGCCTCGAAGCGCTCGAAAGTCTCGAAGTAGGGATCGCTGAACAGCTTCTTCAGCGCCGAGCGCCTGAGGCCCTCGTCGACGCCGGGCTTGAGGAACTCCGTGTATTCGGAGGTCAGTCCCTTGAGGGTGTCGATCGGCGGAAGCTGCGGTTCGGCCGCGGCAGGCGATTCCTTCGGCGGGACGGCCGGCGCGGGGACGGGGGGCGCCTTCGGCTCGGGTGCCGCGCCCTCGGACTGCCGGACTTCCTGCTTCAGCCGTGACCAGCGCGAGAGAAATCTTTCGCCGTCGTCACGCGCCATCGCGCTTCGCTCCCTTGAAGGACGGCGGCCGCGAGCGCTTCTTGGGTTCGGGCTTGTAGTTGCGCTCGACGTACTCGGCAAGCCAGGGAATCCACTGAACCGGCATCGGCACGCCGTCCACGCGCGCGCCCGCATCGAGCAGCCGCGCGGCCTCGTTGTAGCTGACGGTGACCGCCTTGGGGACCCCGGCACCCTCCTCTTCGAGCCAGTTCACGAACACGAAGGGCTTCTGCGAGGACAGATTGAGGTAATACCCCTCCGCCTCGTCGCGGAAAAGCTCCAGCTTGAATCCGGGATGCAGCCATTGCGCGCGCGAGGAGTCCTGCACCAGCGGACGCGGGGCGGCGCCGGGCTCGCCCGTATCCGGAACGACGCCGATCGGCTCCCACTTCTCCGATTCCCAGCGATTGTTTTCCAGGGGCGTCCGCTCCATCACCACCGCGACCGCGAGGCTCGGGTAGGCCATTTTTCCGGCTATACTCCTCAACAGTTCGGCTCGAATTATGAACTGCCTTTCATGATACAGCTACGCTTCTCATGACCGATCGCGTCATTCGGATCAGCGACGGGCGGCGCACAAAACCCCTTCCGGCGAAAGGGGCTCCCGGCGAGCCCCTCCACGCGGGCCTGGACACGCGCGGACGGCGGCTGCACGACCTGCGGATCTCGGTCACCGACCGCTGCAATTTCCGCTGCGTGTACTGCATGCCGCGCGAGGTATTCGGACCGGACTACAAATTTCTCGCGCGGGATCAGCTGCTCAGCTTCGAGGAAATCGTCCGCCTCGTGCGCATATTCAAAGGCCACGGCGTCGAGAAGATCCGGCTCACGGGCGGCGAGCCGCTGCTGCGCAAGAACGTCGAGCGCCTGATCGAGATGCTCGCCGACATCCCCGGGCTCGACCTGACGCTGACGACCAACGGCTCGCTGCTCGCGAGGAAGGCGCGCGCGCTCAAGGCCGCGGGGTTGCGGCGTGTCACCGTAAGCCTGGACTCGCTCGATGACGTAGTCTTCCGCAAGATGAACGACGCGGACTTTCCGGTCGCCGAAGTGCTGAACGGAATCGATGCCGCTGCCGCGGCAGGCCTCGCGCCGATCAAGATCAACGTGGTGGTCAAGCGCGGCGTGAACGTGGACTCGGTGCTGCCCATGGCGCGCTACTTCAAGGGCAGCGGGCACATCGTGCGCTTCATCGAGTTCATGGACGTGGGGCACACCAACGGCTGGCGCATGGACGACGTCGTCCCGTCTGCGGAGATCGTGCAGATGATCGGCGAGAAGATGCCGCTCGAACCGGTCGAGCCCAACTACCGCGGCGAAGTCGCGGGGCGCTGGCGCTACCGCGACGGCTCCGGGGAGATCGGCGTCGTTTCCTCGGTCACCCAGGCGTTCTGCAGCACCTGCACCCGCGCGCGCCTCTCGACCGAGGGCATGCTGTATACATGCCTGTTCGCGACCGCAGGCTACGACCTGCGCGGCATGCTGCGCGGCGGCGCCGACGACGCTGAGATTTCCGACAGCGTCGCCGGCATCTGGCATATCCGGGCCGACCGCTATTCCGAGCTGCGCACCGCCGAAACGGCAAAGCTGCGCAAGATCGAGATGTCCTACATCGGCGGATGAAAGCTCCGCTCCAGCCCAAGCTCACCCACGCCTCCAAGCCCCTCACCTTCGAGGTCGAGGCGATCAACGAGCGCGGCGAGGCCGTGCCGACGCCCATCGCTGGCGAGCATCCGCTCACGCTCTACGTGGACAAGCGCGAGATCGTGACGCTGATGACGCTCGGTCAGGCCCCCGAGGCCCTCGCCATCGGCTACCTCCGCAACCAGCGCCTGCTGAATTCGGTGGAGGAAATCGAAGCCGTGCAGGTCGACTGGGAAACCGCGTCGGTCGCGGTCACCACGCGCAAGCCGATCAGGTCCCTCAAGGAAAAAATCCAGAAGCGCACCGTCACCACGGGATGCGGCCAGGGCACGGTCTTCGGCGATCTGATGGCGGAGATCGACTCGCTCCACCTGCGCAACGACGTATCGCTCACCGAGGATGCGCTGCACGCCGTGCTCGAAGCGGTCCGGCACGAGGAGACCGTCTACAAGTCCGCCGGAGCCGTGCACGGCTGCGCGCTGGCGGCGAACAGCGCCGCCGCGGTGAAGATCCTCTACTTCGTCGAAGACGTCGGGCGGCACAACGCGGTGGACGCGATCGCCGGGCAGATGTGGCTGGACGGCATCGACGGCTCCGACAAGATCTTCTACACCACCGGCCGCCTCACCTCGGAGATGGTGATCAAGGCCGCGCAGATGCAGATCCCCTTTCTCGTTTCACGCTCCGGCCTCACCCAGATGGGCTACGAGATCGCCGACCGCCTCGGCATCACCATGATCGGGCGCGCGGCGGGCGGCAAGCACTATCTTCTCTTCACCGGGAAGCACCGCTTCCGGAAGCGCGTCGCGCCGACGATGGTCGCGTAGCGACCGCTGCCGTGGTCCCCTCGGTCACCGGACTCATCCTCGCGGGCGGCAAGGGCAGCCGCATGGGCGGGGTCGACAAGGGCCTGCAAGTTTTCCGCGGCAGGCGCCTCGTCGATCACGTGTACGAGCGCCTCTCCCCCCAGGTGGGCGGGATCATTATCAATGCCAACCAGAACCAGGACGCCTACCGGAGCTTCGGTGTGCGCGTGGTGAGCGACGCGATCGGGGGGTTTGCCGGGCCGCTGGCCGGGTTCCACGCCGGGCTCTCGGTCTCCAAGCGTCCCTTCCTCGCCTCCGTTCCCTGCGACTCGCCCTTCCTCCCGCAAGACCTGATCGCGCGCCTGTACGCGCGCATCGACGAGACCGGGGCGGAGCTCGCCGTCGCGAAGACCGGCGATCAGCCGCACCCGGTGTTTTCCATGATGCGCAGGGGCGTGCTCGACCATCTGAGCGACTTCCTCAAGGAAGGCGGGCGCAAGATCGACGCCTGGTACGCGACGCTGAACGTCGTCGAGGTCGCGTTCGACGACGAGGCGGAGGCGTTCTCCAATATCAACACTCTCGAAGAGCTGGCCTCGTACGAAAAATGAAATCGCTGCAGGAGGCCATCAGCTGCGTCAGCGGCTACGACCCGGACGCGCTCCCGGTCGCCAAGGCGAACGAGGTGATCCGATCCTTCGTGAAGCCCGTGTCGGGCGTCGAGCGCCTCCCGGTGCGCGCGGCGCTCGGCCGCGTGCTCGCCCGGGACATCGTCTCGCCGATCGACGTCCCCTCGCACGACAACTCGGCGATGGACGGCTACGCGGTGCGCAGCGACGACCTGCGCTCAGCGGAGCCGGTGACGCTCATCGAGATCGGCACCGCCTACGCTGGAAAGGCGTTCCCGGGCGAGGTCGGGCGCGGTGAATGCGTGCGCGTCATGACCGGGGCGGTGATGCCGGGGAACACTGACGCGGTGGTCATCCAGGAGGCCGTAACGACGGAAGGCCGGCGCGTCACCGTCCCCCCCGGCCAGGAGCGCGGACAGAACCGCAGGCTCGCGGGCGAGGACCTCGCCAAAGGGAAGCCCGCGCTGCGGGCGGGCAGGCTGCTGCGCCCGGCCGATCTGGGCCTGGTCGCCTCGCTCGGCATCGGCGAGGTGAGCGTGCGGCGGAAGCTGAAAGTGGCGTTCTTTTCCACCGGCGACGAGCTGGTGTCGGTCGGCAGGAAGCTGAAGGCCGGCGAAGTCTACGACTCCAACCGCTATACCCTCTGGGGCATGCTCGAGCGCCTGGGCTGCGAGATCGTCGACCTGGGCGTGGTACGCGACGACCCGAAGAAGCTCGAAGCCGCGTTCCGCAAGGCCGCGGCGGGCGCCGACGCCGTGGTGACCTCGGGCGGGGTGTCGGTCGGCGAAGCCGACTTCACCAAGCAGATAATGGCGAAGCTCGGCGAGGTGGTGTTCTGGAAGATCGCGATGCGTCCGGGCCGCCCCATGGCTCTCGGCCGCATCCGTGCGCGCGGGAGATCGGCGTACCTCTTCGGCCTCCCGGGCAATCCGGTGGCGGTCATGGTGACTTTCTACCACTTCGTGCGCGGCGCCCTGCTCCACATGATGGGACGCAGCGACACCGAGCTGCCGCTGTTGCGCGCCAGGTCGGAGACCGCGCTGCGCAAGAAGCCCGGCCGTACGGAGTATCAGCGCGGCATCCTCCGGCTGAAAGACGGCGAATGGAGCGTGCACCTCACCGGTGCGCAGGGCTCGGGCATCCTGCGCTCGATGTCGGAGGCGAACTGCTTCGTCGTGCTCGGGCACGAGCAGGGGAGCATCGCCGCCGGCGAGTACGTGGACGTCATGCTCATGGATGGGCTCGTCTAGGCTGCGGCCGGCGCGCCGCCCGGCATCCCCACCCCAAATGTCCTGATAAGAAGAAAAATTCATATTCCATCGGGGTAGTTTCCGCGCAGAATGCGCGAGCGTTCTGACCCGGACGGATTCGGGTCAGGCGCCGTTTCCAACAAACAACAAGCCGAGGGAGAGTTTCCAGCATGAACAACCACGTCACGACCAAGGCCCTTGCCTGCTCCGCGCTGCTTCTCGCGCTCATGAGCACGGCCGTCCGCGCGGCGGACATCGTCCTTAGCCAGATCCTGCCCCTGACCGGTCCCATCGCCCAGAATGGGCAGGGACTGATGGCGGGCGCGAAGGCCTACATCGATTCCGTCAACGCGGCCGGAGGCGTGCGCGGCCAGAAGATCGTGCTGAAGACCTACGACGACCAGTACAAGCCCGCCGAGACCGTGCGGCTGGTGGAGAAATCCATCGCCGAGGACCACCCGCTCGCCTTCTTCAACTTCACCGGCGCGGCGAACATCGAGCTGCTGATCAAGACCGGGGACCTGGAAAAGAACAAGATCGCCCTCATCGGGCCGCGCGCCGGCACGCAGAGCCTCCGCAACCCGGTCAATCCACTCATCTTCCATACCTACTCGAGCTACTGGGACGAGGTGGAGCGCATGGTCGAGCTTTTCAGCTCGATGGGGACTACGCGCTTTGCCGTCCTGTACCAGGACGACTCTTTCGGCACGGACGGCTTCGAAGGCGTCCAGGTCGCGCTGAAGAAGAGAAACCTCCCGCTGACGGTGGCCGCGTCCTATCCGCGCGGAACGACCGACATCGCCGCCGCCGGAGCGAAAATCATCGCGGCCAATCCCCAGGCGGTCATCTTCTGCTCCACCGCACCCGCCGCAGCGGCATTCGTCAAACACTTCCGCGACCAGATGGTGGGGGTGCAGTTCGCCGGAATCTCCGCGGTCGACGGGGCGACCCTGGTCAAGCTGGCTGGGCTCAAGGCCGCGCACGGCTTCGTTCTCGCGCAAAACGTTCCCAACCCGACCAAGAACTCGGTGGCCCTGGCGCGCGAGCACCACGACGTCATGGCGAAATTCGCTCCCAGCGTCAAGCCCAATTTCTACACCCTCGGCGGCTATGCGGCGGCAAGAGTGGTCGTGGAAGGGCTCCGGCGCGCGGGCCCGACGCCGACACGGGAAAAATTCATCGCAGCCCTGGAAGGGATTCGCGAATTCGATATCGGAGGCGTTCAATACACCTTCGGCCGCGGAGTCCGCATGGGCACCAAGTTCGTCGACCTGCTCATCATCGACTCCAAGGGCGAGCCCCAGAGCTAGGCGCCCACCTCAGCCCAGCGCCGCGATCTTGGCGAGCAGCTCTTTCGCGTCGATCGGCTTTGTGACGTAGTCCTTCGCGCCCTGGCGCATGCCCCAGACCTTGTCGGTCTCCAGCTTCTTGCTGGTGCAGACGATTACGGGGATGTGCTTGGTCGCCTCGTCGTGCGTGATCGCGCGCGTCGCCTTGAAGCCGTCGGTGCCGGGCATGATGATGTCCATGAGTATCAGATCCGGCAGCTCGGTCTTCGATTTCGCGATGCCCTCGTCGCCGTTCTGCGCGACGACGCACTGATACCCCTGCTTGCCCAGGGTCTCGATGAGGAACTGCCGGTCGGTGGCGGAATCGTCGACGATCAGGATTTTCTTGACGGGCATGGCGCAGCCTCCTTTCCCGCGGACCGGGTGGGCGTTGCCCCCTCTGACAGCCCGCAACAGCGCATGACACAGTCTACTCTCACCCGCCTATACTCACCCGGAAGGGAGGTCGGGGCCCATGAAAGTCATCGCCGATGCCGCCGTCGCGCTGGTCGCGATCCTGCATGTCTGGTTCCTGGTTCTCGAGATGTTCCTCTGGACCCGGCCTTTCGGACTGAAGACTTTCGGCCTGACGCCGGAATTTGCCGCAGCCTCGAAAGCGCTGGCCGCCAACCAGGGCCTGTACAACGGGTTCATCGCGGCCGGGCTGGGCTGGGGCCTGGTTCTCGGCAGCGCAGGTTTTTCGATCAAGCTCTTCTTCCTCGGCTGCGTGATCGTCGCCGGCGTGTTCGGGGGATTCACGGCGAGCCGCAAGATATTCGGTGTACAGGCGCTGCCGGGAGTCATCGCTCTCGCCCTCGTCGTGTTGTCGTGACGGGGCGATCTGCCTACAGTTTGGTTATCGCGTAGCAATCGCTGTTATCGGAATTTCCGCTCCGCGCGAGCATAGAATTTGATCGTTCGCTCGCGGCAGTTTGTCGCGCCTCTCCTTCCGAGAGATCCGACAGCGCGAACGCATGTCTGTCCCGCAATAAGCGATTTTCTTTTCAAACAAGGAGGGCTTATGAAGGGCATTGTCACGCCAAGAGTTCACCCCTTTGCGGCACTGCTTCTCGCCAGCATCGCCGTGGCACCGGCTTCCGTGCTGGCCGACGCATTCAATCCGGTCTGTCCCGCCGAACGCGCGTTCTTCAATCCTGGAAACGGCGAAGACATCGTGGTACCGAGCGGTTTCAAAGTGGAGGTCTTCGCCAGAGGTCTGAACTTTCCGACCGACGTCGCCTTCCTCGGGAGCAAGGGCAACTTCCAGGTGCTCGTCCTCGAATCGGGGACCGGCCTCCCGAGCCGCTGCAACGACAACACCAAGGTGCCGGGCGTCGGCAAGTTCGCGTTGAACAACCCCTTCACGCCCGATCTGCTCATATTCGACCGACACGGCAACAGGATCGCCGGACCCATCGGCAAGCCCACGGCGTCGGGCGGCGGCTTCCAGCCCGACGGCCCCGCGATCGGTCTTGCGTTCGAGCACGACACGGCCGGCGGAACACTGTTCGCGACCGACTCCAACCAGGGCGTGCGCGGCGCTCCCGGATCGGCGAACAACACCTCGCGAATCGTGAAAGTGAACCCGCAGAACGGCGCCGTGACGCCGGTGATCACCGGGCTTCCGACCGGCGACCATCCCACCGAGCAGATCCTCGTCAAGGACGGCTGGCTGTATTGGTCGCAGGGCTCCGCGACCAACGCGGGGGTGACCGGGCACGACAACGGCGGCGGCGGCAATCAGCACGACATCGCGTGCGAGCAGGTCACGCTGAGCGACGCGCTGTTCGACTCGGGCGACGGCCACATGAGCAGCGGGTACTCCAACCACGGCGTGCAGCGTCCCGGCGCGGTCGTTCCGGCGTTCGAGGGCGCGACGCGGCGCGGCATGTGCACCGGCGCCATCCTGCGCGCGCGGATCTCCAATCCGGTGAACACCATCGAGCCCGTCGCCTGGGGATTCCGCAATCCGTACGGGATCCGCTTTTCTCCCGACGACCATCCTCTCAAGGGCCAGCTGCTGATATCGGAAAACGGCGAAGACGAGCGCGGCGCGCGGCCGGTCAACAACGCGCCTGACCGGCTGGCCGTTGCGCGGCAGAATCCGGACGGCACGCCCGAATTCCACGGCTGGCCTGACCGCTTCGGCTTCCTCGACTCGACGCAGTCGGTCTTCAATCCCATCGGGGGAGGAGGCGACGATCTGTTTCCCGACATCGCCCGCATCAAGGCCGAGAACACGCCGGTGCGCCACGTTTTCGCCTTTTCGCCGCGGCCTCCAGTTGCCCCTATAGGTCTGGAGCCTGCAGACGTCGCGGCCGTAGGGCTCGATTTCGCGCCGAAGTCGTTCCTGCATGGCGTGGTCAAGCCCAACGCGGTGCTGCTCGCGCGCGAAGGTGATTTCGGCTTCTCGCCGGAAAACGGCAAGCCCGGTGTGGGCCACGATATCGAGCTGATCAACTTCACCAACTCGGGGCATCCGCACGAGCTGCAGCTCTCGCGCTTTGCCTTCAACTGCCCGCAAGCGTCCCAGGCGCACAATCCGGACGGCAGTCCCATCTGCAGGGTCGACGTCGACCAGGCCTTTCCCGACGGCCTGCGCGGCATCAACCGGCCCACGACGTTGAGATTCGGTCCGGACGGCGCGCTCTATCTGGTCGACTACGGCGTGGTGCGCGACCCGGGCGGCGCCGATCCGGGGTCGCAACTCGCCGACTTCGCCGACGCTCCCCTGGCGCAGATTCCGGGGACGGGCGTGATCTGGAAGATCACGCGCACCGGCGGCGATCGCGATAGCGACTGACCGGCTCGGGGCCGAACGCGATGCCCGCAACGCGAGTTGCGGGCATTTTTTTGCGCCCGGCGAGGGCGAGGGCTACGATCTCTTACGCGCGGCAACGCTGGAGAGACCTTGAGAACAATTCGCAGCGCAATCTGGATCCCCCTGGGAGCATCGCTCGCCCTGACGTCCCTTGCGCAGAGCCCCCCAACTCCCGCCCAGCGCGAGCTGCGCGAGATCTACAAGGAGCTGGTCGAGATCGACACCACCGACTCCGCCGGCAGCTGCACCGAGGCGGCGCAGGCGCTCGCGGCCCGGCTCAAGGCCGCCGGATTCCAGGCGCAGGACGTGCAGGTGATCGTTCCGCCGAACGGGCCGAAGAAAGGCAACCTCGTCGCGCGCTACCGCGGCACCGGCGCGAAGAAGCCGATCATGCTGCTCGGCCACCTGGACGTGGTCGAGGCGAAGCGCGAGGACTGGCAGCGCGATCCCTTCAGGCTGGTCGAGGAGAACGGCTATCTGTACGCGCGCGGCGCCGCCGACGACAAGGCGATGGTCGCGGTGTTCACCGCGAATCTCATCCGCTACCGCGGGGAATCCTACCGGCCCGAGCGCGACCTGATCCAGGTCGCGAGCTGCGACGAGGAGATCATCCCCTCGAAATCCAGCGGCATCGTGTACTTGCTGAAGAACCACCGCCAGCTGATCGACGCGGAGTTCGCGCTGAACGAAGGCGGCACCGGCCTGCTCGACAGGAACGGCAACTACCTGCGCATGAGCTTCCAGGCGGGCGAGAAAGTGTTCCAGACTTACCGGCTCGAAGTGACCAATCCCGGCGGGCACAGCGCGTACCCGGTGAAGGACAACGCGATAACGCACCTCGCCGGCGGCCTCGCCCGCCTCGGAGCCTACGATTTTCCCTTCAAGCTCTCGGCCACGACGCGCGCCTACTTCGAGAGCATGTCGCGCATCGAGACCGGGCAGACGGCCGCGGACATGAAGGCGATCCTGCGCGAGCCGCCCGACGCCGAGGCGATCGCGCGCCTGTCGGCCGCGAGCCCGCTCAACAATTCCACTTTCCGCACCACCTGCGTCGCCACCATGCTCGACGCGGGGCACGCGACCAACGCTCTGCCGCAGCGCGCGCGCGCGACGGTGAATTGCCGCATCCTCCCGGGCGAATCGGTCGCCGAGGTGCAGCAGACGCTCGCGCGCGTCATGGCCGACGACAAGATCAGAATCACGCCGACGCACGAGCCGACGCTGTCACCGCCGCCGCCGCTCTCGCCGGAGATCGTCGGGCCGATCGAGAAGGTGAGCGCGCAGATGTGGCCCGGCGTGCCGGTGGTGCCGACGATGCTGGTTGCCGCCACCGACGGCCGCTTCACCATCAACGCCGGCATCCCGACCTACGGCGTGAGCGGCATGTTCCGCGACCCGGAGGGCGGCGGCGTCCACGGCCTGAACGAGCGCATCCGCGTGCGCTCGCTCTACGAAGGGCACGAATTTCTCTACCGGCTGGTGAAGCTGTACGGCGGCGGTCGGTGAGGCGATACAATAGCCACCACGCCTTTCGGAACCCTCCCCATGCACCCTCCGGCAAAACTCGGCATCGTCGGCCTCGGCCGCTGGGCCCGGGTCCTCGCGCGCGCCGCACGCGAGTCCCGCGATCTCGAGATCGTCGCGGCGTACAGCCGCACGCCCGAGAAACGCGCCGCCTTCCAGGCCGAATTCGGCGTCCCTGGCGTGGACGAGCTCGAAGGCCTGCTCGCCGATCCGCTGATCCGCGGCGTCATCCTCACCGTTCCCAACGAGCAGCACCGGCCGCTTGCCGAGCGGGTCGCGGCCGCGGGCAAGCACGTGTATACGGAGAAGCCGATCGCCAATACGCTCGAGGACGGCCTGCGGATCGCGGCCCTGGAGGCGCGCTACGGCGTCACGGTCACCGTCGGGCACAGTGCCCGCCTGATGGCGGGCATCCGTGCGATGCGCAGCCGGATCGATGCGGGCGAGCTGGGCCGCGTCGCGTTCATCGAGGCGAACTTCTCCAACGAGCGCGCGCTCGAGCTCACGCCCAAGGCCTGGCGCTGGTACAAGGACAAGGCGCCCGGCGGCCCGCTCTCCCAGCTCGCGATCCACCAGTTCGACGTGCTGCACTATCTCGGGGGCGAGATCGCCGAGGTGAGCCAAATGTCCTCCAAGCTCTCGCCCGTGGGAGCGGAGGTGGACGACCAGTCGATGACGCTGCTGCGCTTCGCCGACGGGAAACTCGGCTACGTGGGGTCGTGCTGGACCTCGCCCGGAATCTTCGCGGTGCGCGTCTTCGGCTCGAAGGGGCTGATGCACTACGAGATCGACTTCGGCACCTGGGATACGCCGCAGCTGTTGCACCGCTCCTCGACCCTCTACATCCAGCGCGGCAAGGACGGCTACGCCAAGCGCGAGGAGCTGGGCGTCCCGGAGAGCGACATGTTCCGGGCCGAGCTCGAGCAGTTCGCTGCCAGCTGCCGCTCGGGCACAAGGGGCGAGCTCTCCGCCGACAACGGCAACGTGGCGCTCGCCGTCGTCTACGCGGCCCTGCGCTCGCTCGAACGGGGCGGCCGCTCGGTCGCGATCGCCGAGGTCATCGAGGAAACGCGCGCCAGGATCCAGGCCGTGGCGCGCGCCGCCGCCTGACGCACCGCCGGAGGAACCCATGTCCAGACTGCCCAGCCGCTATTTCCAGGACCTCACCCAGCCCGAGATCGCCGCGCAGCTGAGGAAGAGCCCGCTGGTGATCCTGCCCGCGGGAAGCGTCGAGCAGCACGGCCCGCACCTGCCGGCCGGGACCGACATCTACGCGGCGAACGTCATCTCGCATGCCGTCGCCGAGCGCATGGACGCCCTGGTGCTGCCGGGAGGACCGCTCGGGGTCACCCCCATGCACATGCCGTTCGAGGCCACCATCACCCTCACGCCGGAGACCTACATGAAGGTGGTCGTGGAGACCGGCGTGTCCACCGCCAAGCACGGGGCGAGGCGCCTCCTCGTCCTCAACTGGCACGAGGGCAACATCCCCTCGCTCGCCATCGCCGCCGAGTCGCTGCACCGCGATCACGGCATGAGCGTGCTCACCGTCCAGGCCTGCTATGTCGCGGCCGATCTCTACGGCAAGGATTCGGGCGGGCTCACGCACGGCGGGGAGATCGAGGCGCTCGCGGTGCTCGCCTGCCGCCCGGACCTGGTGCACCTCGACCGCATCGACTACTCCTCCGACCACTCGCACGGGCGCAAATGGGACAAGCTGCGCCGCACGCGCAGCTACCAGCCGGTGCTCACCGACATCCGCACCATCGCCCCCACCGGCTGGTACGGCTCGCCCGAGCACGCCACGGTCGAAAAGGGCAAGCGCATGCTCGCCGACATTGCGGACGCGATCGCCAAGGAAGCGGGCGAGCTGTTCCACATGCTCGACGAGGCCCAGGGCGGTACCGCCGAGATCAAGCACCTCAAGCTCGTTCCCTGATGGCGCGCGTCCTCACTCAGCAGCAAGCCAGGAATCTGGGACTTCCCGGGCGCAAGTCGCTGGAAATCGTCTCGGGCGAGAAGGGCTCGCGCGCGGTGACCCTGCGGCTGGTGGAGATCGCCGTCCCGAAGCCGGGTGACAAGCCGCGCGGCCGGCACTTCCACAGCGACACCGAGGAATGCATCTACGTGCTCTCGGGCGAAGGGCGCACCGAGTCGGACAGCGGCGACCACGGGTTGAAGGCCGGCGACACGCTCCTCATTCCGGCTGGCGAGACGCACGTCACGCGCAACACCGGGAGCGAGCCGCTGGTGCTGCTGTGCTTCTTCCCGGTCGCCCGGGTCACCAACCGCGACGTTGCGCGGTGACTGACGTCGTCTGCCTGCGGCCCGAGGCCGATTTCGCGCGGGTCGGCGCGCTTCCTCCGCGATCGTTCAAGGTCGTCTACCGCCAGCCGGACGATACGCAGCTCGCCGCGCTTCTCAAGGAGGCCCGCGCGATGGTCATGCCGGCGGTGGGCCCGAAGCTCGCGGCCTCGCTGTTCGAGGGCAGCCGCCTGCGCCTGGTGCAGGTCACCGGCGCCGGCGTGGACCGCCTCGACGCGCAGGCGATGACGACGCTCGGCATACCGGTCGCCAACGTTCCGGGGGGCAGCAATGGCGCCGTCGCCGAATACGCCGTGACGGCGGCGTCGATGCTGTTGCGGCGCTTCGCCTGGGCGGATGCCGAGGTCCGCAGCGGCAACTACACGGGGTTCCGCGCGCGCCTGCTCGCCGACAACCTGCCCGCGCTGGAAGGCTTGGCCGTCGGGGTGATCGGCCTGGGCGCCATCGGCCTCGCGGTCGCCGAGGCGTTCTCGAGGTTCGGCTGCAAGCTGTGCTATTGCGATCCCGAGCCCCGCGACCGGTCCGCCGCCGCGTCGCTCGGGGCCAAGGCGCTTCCGCTCGACGAGCTGATGCGGACCGCCGACGTCGTCTGCGTGCACGTGCCGCTGCTGCCGTCGACGCGGGGCCTGATCGGCGAAGCGCAGCTCGCTTCGATGAAGCCCGGTGCCGTGCTGGTGCAGGCTTCGCGCGGCGGCATCGTCGACGAGGCGGCGCTCGCCGCGCAGCTGCGTTCGGGTCACCTCGGCGGTGCCGCCGTGGACGTCTACGCGACCGAGCCGATCGCCGCGGACAATCCCCTGCTCGCCCTCGAAGGCGACGCCGCGAGGAAGCTGCTGCTGACTCCGCACATCGCCGGGGTCACGCGCCAGTCGTACGCGCTTCTTTTCAGGAGCAGCTGGGAGAACGTGGAGCGCGCCCTCCGCGGCGAGCCGCCGCACAACCGCGTCTATTGAGAAGGAGGAAAGATGAAGACTCTTGCGGCGCTGGCAATTCTTGTTCTGGCACAAGGCGCGCTCGCGCAGGGCGACGACTTCCCGAGGCGCGCCGTACGCATGATCTCGCCCAACGCACCGGGCAGCTCGAACGACACGCTCGGGCGCATCCTCGCCGCAAAGATGGGTGAGGTCCTCGGCCAGCAGGTGATCATCGAGAACCAGGCGGGCGCGAGCGGCCTGATCGCGATGGAGAGCTTCAGGAACGCCCAGCCGGACGGCTACACCATCCTCCTCGCCTCGCCTGCCGGGATGTCGATCGCGCCCCTGCTGCAGAAGCGCGTCACCTACGATCCCGTGAACGACTTCCAGTTCGTGTCGCTGGTGGCGGCGCAGCCGAACATGCTGGTGGTCACACCCTCGCTGCCGGTCAAGACCGTGCAGGAGCTGATCGACTACTGCAAGGCGCGGCCCGGGCAGATCAACATGGCCTCGGCAGGCCCGGGTTCGCAGAGCCATCTCGCCGGCGTGATGCTCCAGCTCGCCGGCAACTTCACCTCGGTGCACGTGCCCTACAAGGGCGGCGGGCCGTCGGTCGCGTCGGTCATGTCGGGCGAATCGCAGTGGACCCTCACGCCCGCCTCGGCGGTCGCCGGGCCCGTGCGCTCGGGCAGGCTGCGTGCGCTCGCGCAAAGCCTGACCCAGCGCACGCCGCTGCTCGAGGGCGTCCCGGCTCTCGCCGAAGCGCTCCCCGGATTCAGCTACAGCGCCTGGGTGGGCGTGCTCGTGCCGAAGGGAACGCCGAAGCCGGTCGCCGACAAGCTCCGCGCTGCGCTCCTGAAGACTATGGCTCTTCCCGAGGTAAAGGAAGGATTCGGCAAGCAGGGGGCCGAGGTTGTGACCGACACGCCCGAGGAATTCCGCGAGATGGTGCGCGCCGAGATCGACAACATGAGGAAGGTCGTGAAGGCGGCGGATCTGAAGATCGAGTAGGCACCCCGCGCCATCGCTTGTGCTATCTTCCCGCGTCATGGCTCCCTCCCCCGCCGCGAAATCCGAGCTCACCCCCACGGGCAAGCTGCGCGTCGGCATCAACTACGGAAATTTCCTGCTCGTCACCAGGCACTCCGACACCGGCTACACCGGCATCGCGGTGGATCTGGGGAAGGAACTGGGGAAGCGTCTCGACGTTGCAGTCGAGCTGGTGCCTTTCGCCACCGCGGGCAAGCTCGCCGACGCGGTCAAGGCGGGCGCCTGGGACGTGGCTTTCCTCGGCAACGAGCCGCAGCGCGCCGGCGACATCGCCTTCAGCCCCGCTTACCTCGAGATCGAGGCCACCTACCTCGTCCCCGCGGGGTCGAAGATCCGCACCATCGCCGACGTGGACCGCGAGGGCGTGCGCATCGCGACCGCGGTGAACAGCGCCTACGACCTGTACCTGAGCCGCACTCTCAAGCACGCGACGCTGGTGCGCGCCAACGCGATACAGGGCTCGTACGACGTGTTCGTGAAAGACAAGCTCGAGGTGCTCTCGGGTCTCAGGCCGCGCCTGGTGACCGACGCGGAGACTCTGCCCGGCTCGCGCGTGCTCGACGGCCGGTTTACCGCCGTGCAACAGTCGATCGGCACGCCGCGGGGGCGGCCCGCGGCCGCCGCCTACCTGAGTGAATTCGCCGGGGAGATAAAGACGTCGGGATTCGTGGCCGAGGCGATCGCGCGCCATGCGGTCCGGGGAGTCACGGTCGCAGCCTGACGACAAGAGCCCGCGGAACGACGGGCCGGCAGGAAGTGTTTGCGAGGAAGAGAGGCACACCCGTTTTTTGCTGGCTACCAACCCTAGGAGGGGAACATGAAGGAGAATCTCGCAGCTCCGTTGCCTGTAACCAGGCTTATCAAGCGTCAGATTTTCTCAAAGGGAGACCACAGATCATGAAATACAAAACAGCAGCCTTATCGGCAACATTCGCCGTTCTGGCGGCATCACTCGTCGGCTGGAGTGTAGCTGGCGAAAACGATGGCAATGCAGAACATGAAGGTTCCAAAGGCCGTCACGCCTTTACGCTGTCGAGCCCGGACGTACCGAGCCGCAGCTTCTTTGCAACCAAGTTCATACTGAATGGATTCGGTTGCACGGGGGAGAATGTCTCCCCTGCGCTGCAATGGAAAAATGCCCCGCCCGGAACGCAGTCGTTCTCATTGCAGGTCTACGATCCCGATGCCCCCACGGGTAGCGGTTTCTGGCACTGGGCCGTCTACAACATTCCTTCGTACGTAACGAGTTTGCCGCAGGGAGCGGGCAATTCCCCTGCCACCCTCCCGCCAGGCTCTCACGGTGGGAACACCGACTTCATGGACACAGGTGCCACGGGTGTCAATGGCAACTATGGCGGGCCATGCCCGCCGGTGGGAGACAGGCCGCATCGTTACATCTTCACCTTGTTCGCATTGGACATACCCGATTTGGAAGCAGCCGCCGGCATTCCGCCAACGGGCACGGCAGGATTGCATGGATTCGCGCTGAACAAGGGGATCGGTGCACACTTGCTGGGAAAGGCGAGCTTCACCGCCTTTTTCGGCAGATAGCAATCAGCTCGCGCGGCTCACCCGCCAAAAAAAGCCCCGCAAACGCGGGGCTTTTTCTTTTCCGCCTAGCGAACCAGCAGCAGCACCGCCATCCCGCCGGCGATGGTCGCGAGGATGCTGCGCGTGCCCGCGGCGAGGGCGAAGGCGACCAGGCCCGCGACCAGCCTGGGATTCTCGATCGAGATCGACAGGGCGCCCTGCGTCATCGCAAGGTCGGGCACGACGATCGCCATGAGCGCGGCGGCGGGCGCGTAGCGCAGCACGCGCTCGGCCGTCGCCGGCAGCCGCAGGTGGCTCCCGGGCAGGACGAACACGGCCCGGGTGAAGAAGGCGACGACGGCCATCCCCGCGATCAGCAACCAGCCGAACCAGATTTCGCCGAGCACGCTATCCCCTCGCCGCCCTTGCCGCGCCCAGGCGGTCGACCACCAGTCCGACCACGACTCCCGCGGCGATCGCCGCGAGCAGTCCGGTGTTGAGCGGCCATTTCGCCGCGGCGAGCGCCACCGCGCCGGCCGCGAGCGCTCCACACACTACGGCGCGGTCGAAGAGCAACGGCACCAGCACCGCGATCAGCGCGAGGGTGGCGGCGAACTCGAGCGACCACGCATGCGGGATCAGCGCTCCGGCGAAGATGCCGACCCACGAGGCGATCTGCCAGCCGGCCCACATCAGCAGCGACCCGCCCAGGAAGAACCAGTGCTTGTGCGGCCGGGCCTCCTCCGGCGCGTACTTCCCGACGAACAGCGCGAAAATGCCGTCGACGGTGATATAGGAGAGCAGCGCGCGCCACGGCCGCGACAGGTGCTCGAAGTGCGGCGCCAGCACCGCGCTGTAGATGACGTAGCGCAGATTCACCACCAGGGCGGTCGCGAACATCACCCACAGCGGCGCCTTGACGATCAGAAGCGGCAGCACCGCGAGCTGCGCCGAGCCCGCGAACACGAGGACGCTCATCGCCACGGCCTGGGCCTGGGTCAGGCCCGCGCTCACCATCGCCACGCCCGCCACCACACCCCAGGGGACGATGCCGACGAGGAGAGGAGCCGAGGCGAGCGCACCTTCGCGCAGCGCCGAGCCTGGTTCGCGCCGCGGCGTCATGGGCGAAATTGAAAGGGCCGCGTGCCGCGGCCCTTTGGCCGTTCCAAGATCACGTCAGCTGCCGCGCCACATCCGCAGTAGGACCCGGTTTCTCCTGCCGAAATGATGGCGCAATGCGCTCGCCGCGTGCACGATCACCAGCGCGAACAATACGTAGGACAGGACCATGTGCGTCTCTTCGACTACGCCCCGGTATTCGCGTGATGTCAGCAGATGGGGCAAGCGGATCACGCCGAAAAGCGTCCCTTCGAACGGCTGCCGGAAGGTATCCGCCACCATCCATCCGGAAATCGATACGGCGAGCAGCAGAGCATACAGCGCCCAGTGGGCGGCACGCGCCGTGGCCCGCTCCCAACCCGGAAGATCTGCCGGCAGGTCCGGAACCGGGTTGCCGGCGCGCCACACCAGCCTCAGGGCGAGGAACAGCAGCACGTACCAGCCGACCAGGCTATGCAGCTGGTAATGCGCAAGCCGGCCGGCGCGCTCGGCGAGGTGCGTCATCCAGAACCCGTAGCCCACCAGGAACAAGATCGCGAGCGCGCTCAGCCAGTGGAACAGCCGCGCGACCAGTCCCCAAGTGCTGGCATCGTTGCGCAACGAAGGCAAGGCGCTCCCTTCCTAGTCGATCTTCGATTCGTCGCGGTACATCACCTTGTGCCGCGTCTCCTTGACCCATGCGTCGATCTGGTCGAGCGTCATGAAGTGCTTCATGTCGAACCGGTCCCAGCTCACGATCTCGTCGAGCTTCTTCTTCCAGCGCTTGTAGGGCGGCTTCGCCGCGGGGCCGAAGCAGAAGATGTCGATGATCGAAAGCTCCTCGGGCACGCCGAGCAGCGGGCGCATGGCCGCCTGCGCGCTCTCCTGGCCGATCGCCGTCACCCACCAGACGTTGTAGCCCAGGGCGGCGGCAGCGAGGTGGGCCGACATGGTCGAAGCCGCGACGCTCTGCAGCAGGATGCGCTCCGCGTTCTCGTGATACTGGCGGTCGAGGTCGCTTCCGTCCATCAGGACCGGAAACGCCCGAGTGAACCGGAAGTCCGCCACGACCACGATCATGCCGGGCGCGGTCTCCAGCCCCCGGTAGTTGGGTGTCGGGAACTTCATCTTCAACTTGGCGCGGCGGCGCTGCTCCTCGACGAAGTAGTCGGCGATCTTCTTCTTCGTCTCCGCCTGGGTCACCACGATGTAGTGCCAGGGCTGGGCGTTCGCGCCCGAGGGGGCGTGGCGCGCGGCCTCCAGAATGAGATCGTAGTGCTCGCGCGGCACGACCTGTCCCGGGTCGAACTGGCGCGTTGTCAGCCGGTTGCGCATCACCTCGAGCAACGCTTTGCATCTCGCCTCTGCCTCGGTCGCGCTCATGGCCGGCCTCACTTCCTGTCGGACTCGAGGCGCACGACGTTCGCCGACGGTTTCTCCTCGATCTCGGCCGCCTCGATCTGCTGGAAGCGCTGGGAGATCTTGCGGCTGGAGACCTGCACGTCCTCGGCGTCCTGGTGCGCCTGGCGGATATGGTCGGCGAGCTTCTTCATGCGCTCGTCGAAGCGCTGGAAATCCACCCCGAGCTTGCCGAGCTCCTCCTTGATGATGTGGATGTGCCGCCGCGTCTCCACGTCCTTGAGCACCGCGCGCGCGGTGTTCAGCACCGCCATCAGCGTGGTCGGCGAGACGATCCAGACGCGCTTGCCGGTCGCGTACTCGACCACCTCCGGGTGGTAGGCGTGGATCTCGGCGAAAACCGCCTCCGCGGGAATGAACATCACCGCGCCGTCGGAGGTCTCGCCGGCGACGATGTACTTCCTCGCGATGTCGTCGACGTGCTTCCTGAGGTCGGCCTTGAACTGTTTCTGCGCGAGCGAGCGCTCGGCCTGGTCGGCCTCGCGGTCGAACATGCGGTGGTAGTTCTCCAGCGGAAACTTCGAGTCCACGGGCACCATGCCGGTCGGGGGCGGCAGGCGAAGTACGCAGTCGACCCGCATTCCGTTGCCGAGCGTGTACTGCATCTCGAACGCGGCGCCCGGCAGGACGTTTCTCACCAGCGCCTCGAGCTGCACCTCGCCGAAGGCGCCGCGCGAGCGCTTGTCTCCGAGCAGCTCCTGCAGGCTCACCACGCTTCCGGTGAGGCTCTCGATCTTCTTCTGCGCCTCGTCGATGGTGGCCAGACGCTGCATCACGCTGACGAAGGTGTCGTTGGTCTTCTTGAAGCCCTCCTCCAGGCGCTCGTCGACCTTGCCCGCGATCTGGTCGAGCCGCTGATCGATCTTGGCGGAGAGCCGCTCGCTCGAATCGGCGAGGTTCCGGCCGAGCCGGTCGCCCTGCTGCGTCAGTCCCTCGTGCAGGTCCTTCAGCATCTCGCGGTGCTTCTGCTCCAGCACCGGGCCGAGCACGGCGGAGGGATCGCGAAAGTCGCGCTCGAGCATGACCAGGCGGCGCAGCACCCGGAAGAGGACGATCAGCGCGACGACGAGGGCGGCAAGCGTGATCTCGGCCATGCGTGATTGTAACGCCCGTCAGCCTTCGCGGTTCCGCATCCAGTCGGCGGTCTTGAAGAACGCGTCATGCAGGCTCCGCCGCAGGCTCTCGTCGATCCCGATCTCGCTCATCGCCTGCGACATGCACGCAAGCCACAGGTCACGCTCGGCCGCGCCGATCGCGAACGGCAGGTGCCGGGCGCGCAACATCGGATGGCCGAAGCGCTCCGCATACAGCTGCGGCCCGCCCAGCCAGCCCGAGAGGAACAGGTAGAGCTTCTCGCGCGCCTGGGAGAGGTCCGGCTTGTGCAGCTTCCTGATTCCCGCGTAGGCGGGGTCGGAGTCCATCAGGTCGTAGAAGCGGGTGACCAGGGCGCGCACCACGGCATCGCCGCCGAGCAGCTCGTAGGGCGCGCGTGTCGCGTCCGTCACGCGATTCAGACGACTTCGCGCAATGCCGCCATCGGCGGGCGGCCGAGCGCGGCGCGCGCGCCGGCCCAGGCGTTCACGACGACGCAGGCCAGGCCCAGCGCCGGGCCAGCCAGCCAGATCCACGCGTTCCAGACGAAGTCGAGCTCGAAGATCCGCGTCGCGAGGACCCAGCCGATGGCGCTCGCGCCGAGCGCGCCCAGCGCCCCGGCGATGACCCCGAGCACGGCGAACTCGGCGCGCTGCGCCGAGAGCACCTGCGCGCGTCTCGCTCCGAGGGCGCGCATCACCGCCGCCTCGTGCGTGCGCTCGTCCTGCGTGGCGAGCAGCGCCGCGTACAGCACCAGGACGCCGGCGGCGAGCGCGAACAGGAACACGAGCTGCACCGCGCCGATCAGCTGGTTCATCACCGCCTGGACCTGCCGCAGGACCAGGCCGACGTCGATCACGGTGAGGTTGGGAAAGGCCTGCGACAGGCGCAGAGTCAGCCGCTGGTCGCCTGCGGGAGCGTGGAAACTCGCCACGTAGCTCGCCGGAAGATCCTGGAGCAGCCCCGGCGTGGCGATGAAGAAGAAATTCGGGCGCATCGAATCCCAGTCGAGCTTGCGCACGCTCGTAACGGGCGCCGAGAAGCCGCGGCCCGCGGACAGGAACTCGAGCCTGTCCCCGACGCGGATCCCCAAGCGTTCGGCGATCGAGTGCTCGACCGACAGGGCGCCGCCCGCCATGTCCCGCGCGCCGAACCACGCGCCCTCGGTCACGCGGTTGTCGGGCGGCAGCGCCGACAGGTAGGTGAGGTTGAACTCGCGCTCGATCTGGCGCTTCGCGCGCTCATCCGAGAAATCCTCGGCGCTCACCGGCTTGCCGTTCACCGACACCAGGCGCGCGCGCACCATGGGAAAGGCCTGCGGCTCCGCTACGCCGTTGCGGCGGAAGAACTCCGCGAGCGCTCCGCGCTGCTCGGGCTGGATGTTGACCAGGAAACGGTCGGGCGCGTCGGGCGGCAGCCGCCTCCGCCAGGCGTCCAGCAGATCGGCCCGGATGAGGGTGAGAAGCAGCACCGCGGTCAGGCCCACGGCGATCGCCACGATCTGCACGGCGTTGCCGCGCGGGCGTCGCATCAGGCTGGCGAGCCCGTAGCGCCAGGAGACGCTGCCCGCGCGACCCAGCCTGCCGGCGAGGCGCAGGGCCGCGTAGGCGATCGCCGCGAAGACCACGAAGGCGCCGAGGAAACCGGCGAACACGTACGCGGCGAGCTTCAGTTCCCCGGCCTGCCAGCGGAGGAGCAGGAAGGCCGCAGCGAGCCCCGCTATGTATACAGCGACCGCGCTGCGATGCACCTCCCCGAGGTCCCGCCGCATCACTCTCAGCGCCGGAACATCCTTGAGCTGCAGCAGCGGCGGCAGCGCGAAGCCCAGCAGCAGCACCAGCCCGGCGGCGGCGCCCTGCAGCAGCGGAGCGGGGCCGGGCTGCGGCAGCGTCCCGGGCACCAGGGAAGCGAGCCACCATGCGACCACGTTCTGAACCAGGAATCCCAGCGCGCATCCCGCGAGCGATGCCAGCAGCGCGAGAAAGAGGAACTCCCAGGCGAACAGGGCGAAGAGTCTCGACTGTCCCGCGCCCATGCAGCGCATCACCGCGTAGCCGTCCAGATGCCGCTCGGTATAGCGCCGGGCGCCCAGCGCGACGGCCACTGCGGAGAGGACCACCGACAGCATCGCAGCCAGTCCGAGAAAGCTCTGCGCCCGGTCCAGGCCGGCGCGCACTTCGGGCCGCGCGTTCTCCAGGCTGTCTATGCGCTCGCCCCGGCCGAGCCGCGCCCTCGCCCACTGCTCGAACCGGCCGACCGCCTCGCGCTCGCCCGCCGCGAGCAGCTGATAGCTGATGCGGCTTTGCGGCTGTATCAGGCCGGTGGCGGGAAGGTCCTCGACGCGCATCATGATTCTCGGCGCGAAGTTCATGAAGGACACGCCGCGATCCGGCTCGAGCGTCAGCACCGCGGCGACGCGAAGGCGCGCCCGGCCGAGCTCGATCGCGTCGCCGCCCTTGAGCTTGAGCGCCGCCATCATGCGCTCGTCCAGCCAGACGCTGCCGCCGGGGGGAACGCCGTCCGCGTCGCCATCCGCGGCATTGAGCCCGGGGGCGGTGCGCAGTTTCCCGCGCAGGGGATAGCCCTGCGACACCGCCTTGACCGCGGCGAGCTGCGCCTCGTCGCCGGCCCGCGCCATGCTGACGAAGCTCACGCTCTCGGCCTGCCTCAGGCCCAGCCTCGCCATCGCCTCGCGAAATTCCGCGCTCCAGGGGTGGTCGGCGGAGAGCAGCACGTCCGCTCCGAGCACCTGGTGGGCTTCGCGGGTGAGCGCCTGGCGTATCCGGTCGGCGAAGAAGGCCACGCTCGACACGCTCCCGGCGGCGAGCAGCAGCGCCAGCGCGAGCACGCGCAACTCGCCCGCGCGCCAGTCGCGAAGCAGCATTCTGAAAGCGAGGCGCGCCATCAGCCCCGGGCCTCGCCGTCGATGCGGCCGGCGACCAGGCGGATCCTCCTCGCGCAGCGGCCGGCGATCGCCTCGTCATGGGTGACGAGCAGCAGCGTGGTTCCGCCTTCCGCGTTCAGCTCGAACATCAGGTCGATCACGCCGGCGCCGGTCGCGGCGTCGAGGTTGCCGGTGGGCTCGTCGGCGAGGAGCAGCTTCGGCCGGGTGACGAAGGCGCGGGCGAGCGCCACGCGCTGCTGCTCGCCCCCCGACAGCGTCTTCGGATAGTGATGCAGGCGCTCGGCGAGCCCCACGCGCGCGAGCATCTCGCGCGCGAGACCGGGCGCGCGCGCATCGCCCGCCAGCTCGAGCGGCAGCATCACGTTCTCCAGCGCATTCAGCGCGGGAAGCAGCTGAAACGACTGGAACACGAAGCCCAGGAGCCGCGAGCGCAGGGCTGCCCGGCCGTCCTCGTCCAGGGCGAAAAGATCCGTTCCGTCCAGGCGCACCGCGCCCGAGCTCGGCGTGTCGAGCCCGGCGAGCAAGCCGAGAAGCGTCGACTTGCCGGAGCCCGAGGCGCCGACGATGGCGACCGCCTCGCCCGGCATGACCTCGAGCGAAATGTCCTTCAGAATAGCCAGCTCGGGGGTGCCGTTGGCGAGCGAAACCGTTTTCGAGAGTCCGGTCGCCTCGACGATGGCTTGAGAGGAATCAGGCATGAGATCGATACTGTTTGCAGTCCTGCTCGCCCTGAGCGGCGGCGCGTCATCTGCGACGAGCGCGGCACCGACGATCCTGGTCTACGGGGACAGCCTCTCCGCGGCCTACGGGATACCGCAAAGCGCGGGCTGGGTGGCCTTGCTCGGCGAGCGCCTGAAGCAGCGCAAGTCGAATTATACCGTGGTGAACGCGAGCATCAGCGGCGAGACCTCGGCCGGCGGCGCGGCGCGCATCGGCACGGCGCTCGCTTCCAGCAAGCCCGCCATCGTCATCGTCGAGCTGGGCGGCAACGACGGGCTGCGCGGACTGCCGGTGGCGCAGATGAAGGCGAACCTCGCCAAGGTCGTCCAGGCGTCGAAGCGCGAGGGAGCGCGCGTGCTGCTGGTGGGGCTGCGCCTGCCGCCGAACTACGGCGTGCCCTACGTCAACCAGTTCCGCGCCGCCTTCGGGGAAGTCGCGCGCGAGGAGCGCGTCGCCTTCGTGCCCTTCCTCCTGGAAGGTCTCGACCAGCGCGAGCAGTTCCAGGCGGACAACATCCATCCGACCGCGGTGGCGCAGCCGATACTGCTGGAGAACGTGTGGAAGAAGCTCGCGGCGATGGTGGTGGTGCCGCCTAACTGACCGTCACCACGGCTGCGCCCGCGCGCATTGCGCCGATGCGGCGGGCGGCGGAGAAGCCCTGGCGCCGAAATTCCTCGAGCACGCGATCTTCCGCCGCGGGCGCACACGCGACCAGCAAGCCCCCGCTCGTCTGCGGGTCGCCGAGGAGCTTCCGCTTCCACTCCGGCGAATCCGCGGGCATCCGCACTTCGTGCCCGTAGCCCTTCCAGTTGCGGTCCGATGCGCCGGTCGCGGTGCCTTCTTTCACCCATTCGAGCGCCTCGGGAATCACCGGCAGGTCGTCGAAGCGCACCCCGGCGCCGAGCTTCGATCCGCGGCAGATCTCGAGCAGGTGTCCCGCGAGTCCGAAGCCGGTGACGTCGGTGAGCGCGTGCACGTCTTCCATCTCCGCCAGTGCGGTCCCCGGCGTGTTGAGCTGGGTCGTGACTTCGACCATCTGCCGGTAGCCTTCGGCGGATAGCTTGCCCTTCTTCAGCGCGGCCGAAAGGATCCCTACGCCGAGCGGCTTGCCGAGGATGAGCACGTCGCCCGCGCGCGCCCGGTCGTTGCGCTTCACCTTCTTCGGGTGCACCAGCCCGATCGCCACCAGGCCGTAGATCGGCTCGAGCGTGTCGATCGAATGCCCGCCGGCGACCGGGATGCCCGCCTGCGCGCACACCGACTCGCCGCCCGCGATGATCCGCTGGATGACTTCGACGGGCATCTTGTCGAGCGGCATGCCGACGATGGCGAGCGCGAAGATCGGCTTGCCCCCCATCGCGTAGACATCCGATAGCGCGTTGGTCGCGGCGATGCGGCCGAAATCGCGGGGATCGTCGACGATGGGGGTGAAGAAATCGGTGGTCGCCACGATCGCCTGCTCGTCGTTCAGGCGATACACCGCGGCGTCGTCGCTCGATTCGATCCCGACGAGCAGGTCCTGCGGCAGCCCGCGCACCGGCGTCTTGGCGAGGATCTCCGAGAGGACCGCGGGAGCGATCTTGCAGCCGCAGCCGCCGCCGTGGGAGAACTGCGTGAGGCGGATCAAGTCGGCCGGAGCGTTCATGGAATAAAATCGAGGGCGGAATGAAACGCGCGAACGCCGTCACGGTAGCACAGCTCGATACCTTTGACGAGGTCATCGACGTGCGCTCGCCCTCGGAATTTTCCCTCGATCACGTGCCCGACGCGGTGAACTGCCCGGTGCTCGACGACGCGGAGCGGGCCGAGGTCGGCACGCTCTACAAACGGGTCTCGCCGTTCGACGCGAAGAAAATCGGCGCCGCCCTCGTATCCAAGAACATCGGCCGGCATATCGACCAGCATTTCCGCGGGCGCGAGCGCAGCTGGCGCCCGCTCGTCTACTGCTGGCGCGGCGGCCAGCGCTCGGCCTCGATGGCGCACGTGCTGCGCGAGGTGGGCTGGGAGGCGGCGACGCTGGAGGGCGGCTACCGGGCGTACCGGCGCGAGGTCCTGGCGCAGCTCGACCGGCTTCCGGGACAATTCCGCTTCCGGGTGCTGTGCGGCGCCACCGGGACCGGCAAGAGCCGGCTGCTGGAAGCGCTGGCGGCGAAGGGCGCGCAGGTGCTCGACCTGGAGCGGCTCGCCCGCCATCGCGGTTCGCTGCTCGGGGAGCTGCCCGACGAGCCGCAGCCTTCGCAGAAGATGTTCGACAGCCTGGTGTGGAAGGCGCTCAAAGGCTTCGATTCCGGCCGGCCCGTCCATGTCGAGGCCGAGAGCAAGAAGATCGGCCAGCTGCAGGTGCCCGGAAGGCTCCTCGAGCGCATGCGCGAGGGCGAGTGCGTGCGCCTGGAGGTTCCCGCCGCGGAGCGGGTGCGCTTTCTCATCGGGGAATACAGGCACTTCCTTACGGAGCCCGCGCGGCTCAAGGAGAAGCTGAAACGCCTGACCACCCACTATGGCCATGCGGTGGTCGACCGCTGGCTGTCGCAGATCGACTCGGGCGCGTGGCCGGACCTGGTCGCGGACCTGTTGCACACTCACTACGACCCTTCTTACTTGCGCGCGACCACGCGAAACTATTTGCATTATGATAGCGGCCGGCAGCTTTCCCTCGAACGGCTCGACGAGGCCGGGATCGAAAGCGTCGCCGCGGAGCTCTCCCGCTCCTCGGTCTGAGCTGGAGGAGATCGGGAGGGGGAGATGCAATGTTCTTCAGGCAGCTTTTCGATCCGGCATCGTCCACGCTTACGTACCTGATCGCGGACGACACCAGCCACGAGGCGGTCATCATCGACCCGGTCGCCGAGCAGGCGGAGCGCGACGTGCGCCTGCTGCGCGAGCACGGCCTCACACTCACGTACACGCTGGAAACGCACGTGCACGCCGACCACGTGACCGCGGCGCAGGCCCTGAAGCAGGCGACCGGCGCGCGGACGGCGGTGTGTCGCGACTGCAATGCGCAGGGCTACGACCGCCTGCTGCAGGACGGCGACGTGATTCTCTTCGGCAAGGAGGAGATCCTCACCATCGCCACGCCCGGGCACACGCCGGGAAGCGTGTCGTACCTGTGGCGCGACCGCGTGTTTACCGGCGACACCCTGCTGATCGGCGGTTGCGGGCGCACCGATTTCCAGAACGGCAGCGCCGAGGCCCTGTGGCACAGCATCACCGAGAAGCTCTTCCGGCTCGATGAGCAGGTTCTCGTCTACCCGGGTCACGACTACAAGGGCCGCAGGGTAAGCAGCATCGGCGAGGAAAAACGCCTGAACGCGCGCGTCGCCGGAAAGACCCGCGACGAGTTCCTCTCCATCATGAAGAACCTCAAGCTACCGCTGCCCGCGCGCATTCACGAAGCCGTGCCTTCCAACCTCGGGGCGGGCGCCGACCAGCCCGCGGTCGGACGCGCTTCCGAGCAGTGGGCCGAGCTCGAAGACCGGGTCGCCCTGCAGAACGTTTCGGCGCAGCAGCTCGCCGAGGCGCTGCGCACCCCGGGAATACATCTCCTCGACGTGCGCACGCCGGCCGAGTTCGAAGCCGTCAGGATCGGCGGAGCGGTAAACGTTCCGCTCGACCGTCTCGATCCGGCCGCGCTACTCGCGCGCCTCGGCGCGGACGCCACGGTGTACTGCGTGTGCCAGACCGGGACGCGCAGCCAGCTCGCGGCCTCCGCGCTGCGCTCGGCCGGCTTCACCCGCGTGATACACGTCGACGGCGGAACCAACGCCTGGGCCATGGCCGGGTTCCCGGTCGTGCGCGGCAGCCCGGTCCGCACCTGAACGACCGAGGGCAGGTGGATTCCAACGACCAGCCGCGCCCGCTCGTGCTGTCGCTCGCCAGCGTCGGTGCCGACGAGGAGCGCTATCTGCGCTCGCTGCTCGCGCTGCTCAAGTCGTATCTCGAGCCGCAGTGGTGCCTTGCCGCGCGCCTGGGCGACTTCCCGGACGCGGTCCTGGTGGATATGGACGGCCCGGAAGGGCGTCAGGTGTGGGAGAACGTGCATTTCGGGGGGATTCCGCGCATCGCGCTCAGCCGGGACCAGGTGCTCGGCGCGGAATGGACCCTGCTCAAGCCGATCAAGACCGGGGGCGCCCACAGCGTGACCGAGGTCCTGTCCGCTGTCGCCGGCAAGCTGCAGCTGTCCGACCCCGCGCGTGACGCCCCCGGGCGCGGCAAGGCGACGTTCGCCGCTCTGGTGCGCAGGGCCTGTCAGCAATCGCACCCCGCGGACCTAGTGCTCGCCAACGGCTCGGTCCTGGTAATCGATCCGGTCGGGAAGCTCTTCTACTCGTCGCGGACCACCGACGAGCTGATCGCGCTCCTGCGCAGCCGGCGGCGCCTCGAGGGGAAAGTCGTGCCGGTCGCGAGCGCCGACAAGCTTCCCTCGCGTCTCGCGCGCTGGGGAATCCTGCCGCGCCCGCTCGAGGAGCTGCTGTGGCTGACGGGCCTGGTCACCGGCGCCGGCGAGTCGCTCGGCGGCTGGAATGAACGCGAGGCCGTGCGCCTTGCCCGCTGGCCGGACTTCGCCGCGCTGCCTTACAGGCAGGCCCACCTCAAGATGGCGGCGATGCTCACCACCGACGGCATGCTCCCCGAAAAGCTGGCGCAAGCGTGCGAGGTGGCCGCCGGCGACGTCGCGGACTTCCTCAACGCCTGCGCCGAGATCGGAATCCTCGAATCCAGGGCGGCGCATGCGGGCGCGCCCGCCGAAGACAAGCGAGCGACCACCATGGACATCTGGCGCGGGGTGGTCGGCACCTTCAAGCGGGGCGAGCCGGGGCAGTAGCCCGCTCAGGGCTGCACGATCTTCAGTACCCGGCCGTCACCGGTCAGCATGTAGAGCTCGCCGGCGCCGTCCTGACCGAATGATTGAGTAACGCCGGCCCCCGCGTTCGCATTTGGCGCCTGGACGACGGTGGCGATGCCGTTCTGCATCGTGAGCCCGCGCACGAATCCAAGACACAGGTCGGAAAAGAAGTAGGTCCCCCGCAGAGCGGGCATCGCCGACCCGCGGTAGACGTAGCCGCCGATGATGGCGCACTCTGCGTGACTGTGATCGTAGTCGTACACCGGCGCGGTGAGCCCGGGCGTCGTGCACGGGCCGCCGATGGCGCGGCACACAGTGCCCTCCATGATGCTCCAGCCGTAGTTGAGGCCCGCGGCGCTTGCGCTCGCCACGTCGATCTCCTCGCGCATGCTCTGGCCGACATCCGCGATATAGAGTTGCGCGCCGTCGAACGTGTAGCGGAACGGGTTGCGCAGGCCGATCGCCCAGTTTTCGCTTCGAGCCGCGCCCGGGAAAACGGGGTTGGTCGGAGGGATCGTGTAGGGCAGCGTGCTGACGTCGATGCGCAGAAGCTTGCCGAGATGCGAGGTCGCATCCTGGGCATGGCCGTACTGGTTGTCCCCTCCCCCGCCGTCGCCGGTCGAGAGGTAGAGCATCCCGTCCGGCCCGAATGCCACGCGGCCGCCGTAGTGATTGGTGTTGTCCGGATGGGAAATACGGATCACCGGCACTCCCGGAGTCTGGAGCACATTCCGATCGGCCGACACCTGGTAGCGCTCGACCACGATCTCGCCGCTGGGAATATTGTTCTTCTCGATGAAGTGGACGTAGACGAAGCCGTTCGTCGCGTACTGCGGATCGAAAGCAAACGAGATCAGGCCATCCTCCCCCACGAAAGGAGTCACCCGGCCCGAAATGTCGAGGAAGGGCGCCGCGAGCAGAGAGCCTCCCTCCACGACGCGGATCAGCCCCGACCGCTGCGCGATGAACAATCGCGCATCTCCGGGTGGCGCCTGCAAATCCATCACGCTACCGAGGCCCGCGGTAGCGCCAAAGACTTCCTGCAGACGTACGTCGAACGACTGGGATACGGGCGCGGGCGTGGAACCCGGCATGGATTCGCTCTTCCAGCATCCTGCAAGCGATAGCAGCGCGACGCCGACCGCGAACCGGATCCGCATGCCGCGCCTCAGAGTGCGCCCAGCACCCTCAGATGCGTCACCACGCTCCTCCCGAGCGCGGACAGCGCGTATCCTCCCTCCAGGACCGACACGATCTTGCCTCCGGCGTACCTGTCCGCGACCTCCTTGATCCGCTGCGTCACCCAGGCGTAGTCGGCTTCGGTGAAGCGCAGCATGGCCATGTCGTCCTCGACGTGGGCGTCGAAGCCGGCGGAGACGAAGATCATCTCGGGCTGGAACTCGTCCAGCGCCGGCATCCATATCTTCTCGACCGCGGTGCGCAGGGCGCGCCCGTCGGACCCCGCCGGCAAGGGGACGTTCGCCATGTTGGGGGCGGGATCGTCGGTGCCGCTGTAGGGGTAGAACGGGTGCTGGAAGATGCTCGCCATCATCGCGCGCTCGTCGTCGCTGAAGATGTCCTCGGTGCCGTTGCCGTGGTGCACGTCGAAGTCGATGACCGCGACGCGCGACAGGCCGTGATGCTCGAGCGCGTGCATCGCGCCGACGGCGACGTTGTTGAACAGGCAGAAGCCCATCGCGCGGCTGCGCGTCGCGTGATGTCCGGGCGGACGCACCGCGCAGAACGCGTTCTCCGCGCGCCCGCCGACGACGAGGTCGGTGGCGAGCACGGCGGCGCCCGCCGCGCGCACCGCCGCGTCCCAGGTATCGGGACACATCGCGGTATCGGGATCGAGGTGCACGATGCCCGACTGCGGCGACGCGTCGCGGATCGCCTCGATGTACTCGAGCGGATGCACGCGGGCAAGCTCGCTCACCTTCGCCGCGGGCGCCTCGTGGCGCTCGACGAACCCCGCGATTCCCGACGTGATGAGATGGTCTTCGATCGTCGCGAGCCGCGCGGGGCTCTCCGGGTGGTGGCTGCCCATGTCGTGCTTCGCGCAATCGGCATGCGTGATGAACGCCGTCGCCATGAACTTTATTCCTTCGAGCCCATCATAGCGGCTTTCCAGTAAACTTACGACTTGGACACCATTGCAGCAGGCACAAGCGCCCACGGGATGTCGCCTTCGCAGATCCAGCGCGTCGTCCAGCAGGCAGGGAAGATAGTCCTCGGCAAGGAGCGCCAGATCCGCCTCGCGCTGGCCTGCCTGCTCGCGCGCGGCCACCTTCTCATCGAGGACCTGCCGGGCGTCGGAAAGACCACGCTGGCGCAGGTGCTGGCCAAGCTGCTCGGTCTCGACTTCCACCGTATACAGTTCACCAGCGACATGCTGCCCGCGGACATCATCGGCGTGTCGGTGTACGAGCGCGAGACTTCCACGTTCAGGTTCCACCCCGGTCCGATATTCTCCCAGCTGGTTCTTGCCGACGAAGTCAATCGCGCCACGCCCAAGACCCAGTCGGCGCTGCTCGAGGCGATGGAGGAGCACCAGGTCACGACCGAGGGCGAAACGCGCAAGCTCCCCGAGCCTTTTTTCGTGGTGGCGACGCAGAACCCCTCGCACCTGGTCGGCACCTTTCCCCTGCCGGAATCCCAGCTCGACCGGTTTCTGATGCGCATCGATCTCGGCTACCCCGACCGGGAGGCCGAGCGCACTCTCCTCCAGGGCTCCGACCGCCGCGACATGATCGCGGGGCTCGACGCCTGTCTCGGACCCGGCGACCTGATGAATCTGCAAGCGGCGGTGAAGACGATTCACGCAGCGGGGCCGCTGCTCGACTACATCCAGGAACTGGTCGAGCACTCGCGCCGCGCGCCCGAATACGCGAACGGCCTGTCGCCGCGCGCGGCGCTCGCCCTGCTGCATGCCGCGCGCGCCTGGGCTTTCATCGAAGGACGGGACAAGGTCGTTCCGGAGGACGTGCAGGCGGTGCTTCCCGGCGTCGCCGGGCACCGCTTGCGGCCGGTCCAGGACGGTGTCCGCACCTCGAGCCTCGACAAGGCGGGCGGTTTGATCGACGCAGTGCCGATTCCCTGAACCGAGCCCTGAACCGCGCCGTGAAGCTCGATCGGGTGTTGCAGTACTCGCAGGCCTACAACCTCTATCAATGGGTGTTCAGGCGGCACGGGCCGGAGCCGGGCGTGGTGTTTCTCGCGCAGCGCCGCGTCTACATCCTGCCGACCCGCCATGGCCTGACCTTCGGGCTTGCGCTCATCCTGATGCTGATCGGTTCGATCAACTACAACCTCTCGCTCGGCTACGTGCTCACTTTCCTGCTCGCCGGGCTGGGCGTGGTCTCGATCCTGCACACCTTCCGCAACCTGGTGCACCTGTACG
This sequence comes from Burkholderiales bacterium, assembly GCA_035519135.1. Taxonomy (GTDB): domain Bacteria; phylum Pseudomonadota; class Gammaproteobacteria; order Burkholderiales; family SG8-39; genus VBDM01. The sequence goes on from DATIWX010000026.1 coordinate 68,695, forward strand.
TGAGCGCGGGACGCGTGTCCCCGGTGTTCGCGGGCGAGATCGCGCATTTCCAGATCGTCTTCGAGAACCGGAGCGGATTCGAGCGCAGCTCGCTCGAGGCCGTGTGCGGGACGGCCAGGACGCGTTTCGACGTCCCGGCCCATCGCCACTGCACCGTCGAGCTCGCCCTCAAGGCCGAAAAACGCGGCGCGATGCCGCTTGCTCGCGTGACCGTCGACACGCGGTTTCCGCTCGGCCTGATGCGCGCGTGGAGCTACGTACAGCCGGACATGCGCGCGCTGGTCTACCCGCGCCCCGATACCGCACCCCTGCCCCTTGCGGATGCCGACTCGGAGACCGGCGACGCCGTGTCGACCGGCGCCGGCAGCGACGACTTCGCGGGCCTGCGGCCCTATCAGCCGAGCGACTCCCCGCGGCATGTCGCCTGGAAGGCCTCGGCGCGCAGCGAGACCCTGCTCACCAAATTCTTCGCGGGGCGCGCTTCATCGGAGCTCTGGTTCGACTGGAACAGGCTGCCCCCGGAGATGGGCATCGAGGCGCGCCTTTCGCGCCTCGCGCGCTGGGTGACCCTGGCGGAGGAGCACGGCCTGCGTTACGGGCTCAAGCTCCCGGAAACGAGCATTCCCCTGGGCGAAGGGTTTCCCCACCGCGAAAACTGCCTCAGGGAACTCGCGCTCTTTCATGCCTGAGCCGAAAACCTCCCCGGCACTGCCGCCGCTGCCCCTCGCGACGCTGGTTGCCGCGTCCGCGCTCACGGCGGCTTCACATACGCTGTGGCTGCCGGTGTGGGTCAGCGTCGCCGCGGCGGCGCTGCTTTCATGGCGCGTCGTGATCGCGATTCGCGGGGCTTCCCTGCCTGCGCGCTGGGTGCTGCTGCTGCTCACGCTCGGAACCGCCGCCGGCGTGTTCCTCTCCTACCGCACCATCATGGGTCGCGACCCCGGCGTGAGCCTGCTGGTGATGTTGCTCTTCCTCAAGCTCCTGGAAACGCGGGCGCCGCGCGATGTTTTCGTCGTGGCGTTCCTGGTGTACTTCGTCGCGCTCGCGAATTTCTTCTATTCGCAATCCATCCCGATCGCGATCCTGATGCTGCTGACCGTGCTCGTCGCCACCACCGCGCTGGTCGGGTTCAGCGCGCCGCAGCGACCCGTCGCGGAAAACCTGAAGACCGCCGGCCGCATGCTCGTCCAGGCGGGACCGGTGATGCTGCTGCTGTTCTTTCTCTTCCCGCGCGTCCAGGGACCTCTCTGGGGCCTGCCTCAGGACGCCTACAGCGGCGTCACCGGGCTGTCGGACACGATGTCGCCCGGCGCCATCAGCGCGCTCTCGCTTTCGGACGCGATCGCCTTCAGGGTGAGATTCGAGAACGCGACGCCGCCGCGAAGTCAGCTCTACTGGCGCGGCCCGGTGATGACGGACTTCGACGGCACGACCTGGCGCGTGGGCCTGCCGCAACTGCGCCGCGAGATGCGCGTCGACGCGTCCGGCCCACCGATCGACTACGAGGTGACGCTCGAGCCCCACAACCGCAACTGGATGTTCGCGCTGGAGATGCCGACGCGCATTCCGCGGTCGGCGCGCCTCACCAGCGAATACCTGCCGATCTCGCTGACGCCCATCCGCAGCCGCATCCGCTACGAGATGAGCTCCTCTCCGCAATTCCAGGCGCGCGGCGGAGGCGATCCCGGCGACCTGGCCGCGGCGCTGAGGCTTCCCGGCGGGGTCGACCCCCGCGCCCGCGCGCTTGCCCGCGAGTGGCGCGGAGCGCTCGCCGACGACTCGGCGATCGTGCGCCGCGCCATAGAGTTCTACCGCAGCAGCCGCTTCGAGTACACGCTGCAGCCTCCCCTGCTCGGCCGGGACGCGGTGGATGAGTTTCTGTTCGACACCAAGCAGGGCTTCTGCGAGCATTTCGCCTCGAGCTTCGTGTTCCTGATGCGTGCGGCCGGGGTCCCGGCCCGCATCGTCACGGGGTACCAGGGCGGAGACACCAATCCGGTGGACGGCTACATGGTCGTGCGTCAGGCCGATGCGCATGCGTGGGCCGAGGTTTGGCTGGAGTCGAGCGGCTGGACGCGCGTCGACCCCACCGCGGCGGCAATCCCGGTGCGGGTCGAGCTGGGCATCACGGCCGCTGCGCCGGCCGGCGTGCCTCTGCTGATGCGCAGCGGTTTCAGCTGGGTGAGGAGCCTGCGCAACAACTGGGACGCCCTCACCAACCAGTGGAACCAGTGGGTGCTGGGCTACAACCCGGACCGGCAGCTCGAGCTGCTTTCCCGGCTCGGGATGAAGCAGCCGACCTGGGAGACGATGACCTTGCTGCTGTTCTGGGGCGTCGGGGGAGTGCTGTTGCTGGTCGCGCTGTGGCTGCTTCGCGGAATGCGCCGCGAGGACGCGGTGCAGCGGGCGTGGCTGCGCTTCTGCGCCAAGCTCGCCCGAGCCGGAATCGCGCGCGCAGGCACCGAGGGCCCGCTCGACTACGCCGCGCGAGTCTCGCATCGGCTCCCCGGGAAGGAAACCGCGGTGCGCGCCATCGCGGAGCTCTACGTCGAGCAGCGCTACGGGCCGGCCGTCGATGCCGGGTCGCTCGGCCGCCTGAAGCACCTGGTGCGGGAGTTCGCTCCGTGAGGACCCTCGTTCTTGCCGCACTGCTCGCGCTGCACGCGGGTCTCGCTTGGGCCCAGGCCTCGTCGTATCAGAACCGCAAGGAGGTGAAGGAGTTCGTCGCGGAGATGGTGAACAAGCACGGCTTCAAGCAGAAGGAGCTCACGCGCGTGCTCGGTCAAGCGCAGTATCAACCCGCCATCGTGAGGGCGATGGACCAGCCGCCCGAATCGGCGCTCGGCTCCTGGCAGGCCTACCGCGCGATCTTCGTCAGGCCGGAGAGGATCGAGGCCGGAGCACAGTTCTGGAACCGCTACGCCGAGACGCTCAGGCGCGCCGCGGACGAATTCGGCGTATCCGAGGACGTCATCATCGGCATCATCGGCGTCGAGACGACTTTCGGGCGCAACATCGGCACCTACCGCGTCATCGATGCGCTGGCGACGCTCGCCTTCGACTACCCCAAGCGCAGCGCCTACTTCCGGGTCGAACTGGAAAACTACCTCGTGTTCTCGCGCGACCAGGGGATCGATCCGCTGCGGTTGAAGGGCTCCTACGCCGGGGCGATCGGCATTCCGCAGTTCATGCCCGGTTCATACCGGCGCTTCGCCGTCGATTTCGACGGCGACGGCCAGATCAATCTCGCCACCAGCCCCGCCGACGCCATAGGCAGCATCGGCAATTTCCTGAAGTCGCACGGCTGGGTGCGCGGCCAGCCGGTGGCTTTCAGCGCCGAGGCGTCCGGAGACGCCTGGCGCAAGCTCGCCGGGAGCGGCATCGTGCCGGCGACCCGCTTTGCCGACCTGCCCTCGTACGGACTCAAGACCGCTGCCGACCTGCCCGCCGATACCCTGTGCGCGCTGATCGAGCTGGAATCGCCGGGACAGCCTTCGGACATCCGCGTGACCCTGCAGAACTTCTTCGTGCTCACGCGCTACAACCGCTCCAATCTGTACGCCGCGGCCGTCCTCGATCTCGCGGCCGAGATCGCGCGTGCGAGATCGGCGGCGCCGGTCGCCGGAACCCCGCTCCCCGGGTCGAGCAATCCGTGACCGGTCCGCGCCAGTACCGCTACTACGAATTCGTGATGGCGGCGTTCGTCACGGTGCTGATCTGCTCGAACCTGATCGGCCCGGCCAAGATCGCCCAGGCCGATGTGCCCCTCCTGGGGGTCGTGTCCTTCGGCGCGGGCGTGCTGTTCTTCCCGATCTCCTACGTTTTCGGCGACATCCTCACCGAGGTTTACGGCTACGCGCGATCGAGAAGGGTGATCTGGGCCGGATTCGCGGGTCTCGCCTTCGCCGCGTTCATGTCGGCGGTCGTGGTGTGGCTGCCGCCGGCGCCTTTCTGGAACAACCAGGCCGCCTACGAGATCGCATTCGGCTCGACCTGGCGGATCGCCGCGGCCTCCCTCCTGGCGTTCCTGTGCGGAGAGTTCGTCAATTCGTTCGTGCTGGCGAAAATGAAGATCCTCACACGCGGCCGCTGGCTCTGGACCCGCACCATAGGCTCTACGATATTCGGCGAGGGGGTCGATTCGCTGCTGTTCTATCCGCTGGCGTTCTGGGGTGGCGGCCTCATTCCCGACGAGAGGCTGCCGCAGATCATGCTGGTCCAGTTTCTCTCCAAGGTCGGGCTGGAGGTCGTGTTCACGCCGATCACCTACGCCGTGGTCGGCTGGCTGAAGCGCGCCGAGCACGAGGACTACTACGATACGCATACCGACTTCAATCCTTTCACGCTCAAGACTTGAGGCGCGGCTTCCGCTTTTCCGCCGCCGCGGCGTAAAATGCATCTCGTCTGCGTGAAAGGTCCAGCCCAGTGAACCGCCGCGGCAACGAGTACGACGTTTCCTGCCAGGTCAACACCACCGATTCGGCGATCGTGAATTCGGAGGTGAACCGGCTATTCCTCGAGCTCTACCCGAAGGCATCCACCGAGAAGATCGACCGGGCTTTCCACGATCTGACCACGATGTACCGCGGCGGGCGCCCGGGCTATCACGCCTGCGACACCGCGTATCACGACATCCAGCACGTGCTCGACGTCACGCTCGCCATGGCGCGCCTGATCGACGGGTACGAGCGCGCAAGAATCGGCCTCGAGCCGCTGGACGCGTCGATGTTCCGGCTGGGAGTGATCACCGCGCTGTTCCACGACTGCGGCTACATACGCACGCTCGACGACAAGCAGCACAAGAACGGGGGCGAGCTCACGCTCACGCACGTCTCCCGCGGAGCGCGCTTTCTCCGGGACTATCTTCCCAAGATCGGAATGGGCGAGGTGGCGGACATCGCGGCCGCCCTGATCCATTTCACCGGCTACGAGATCCCGGTCGGCGAAATCAAGGTGCCGTCGCTCGCCTACAGGCTGCTCGGCAGCCTGCTCGGCTCGGCGGACATCATTGCGCAGATGTCGGACCGATGCTATCTGGAGAAATGCCGCGACCGGCTCTATCCGGAGTTCGTCGCGGGCGGCATCGCCCGCAAGCGCCTCCCCGACGGAAACGAAGAAGTCGTATACGGATCGGGGGAGGATCTGGTGAGGAAGACGCCGCGCTTCTACCAAGGCGCGAGCCGGCGCCTGGACGCGGATCTGGGCGGAACGCACCGATACGCGCGCAACCACTTCGGCGGGCAGCATCTGTACATGGAAGAGCTCACCAAGAACATCGAGTTCGCCCAGATCATCGACGAAGAAGGCAACGGCACCGCGCTCAAGCGCAATCCCCCGACGACCGTTAGGACCGGGTCGCCGGGCAGTCCCTAGAGAAGAGCTTCCTTCGTCAGGCAGCGCCGGCGCAGGATCCCGCGCAGCTGGGCGAGCGCCTCGAGCTGGATCTGGCGCACGCGCTCGCGCGTGAGCCCGAGACCGGCGGCGAGCTCATGGAGCGTCTGCAATTCGCTCCCGTTCAGGCCGAAGCGGCACTCGATCACGGTACGCTGCCTTTCGCTGAGCTGCGCGAGCCACTCCCGCACCAGCGACTCGATCTCGTTCGCCTGCAGCTGCGACTCGGGCCCTTCGATGCTTTCATCTGCGATCGCATCGCCGACGGAAAGCATGGGATCGGCGTCGAGGGGCGCGTCGAGCGAGGTCACGTGCACGCCGTAGAGGAGCAGGCTGCGCACTTCCGAGGCGTCCCTGCCGAGAAGGTGGGCGATGTCCTCCGCGGACGGCTCGCGCTCCGAATGCGCCCCCAGATGGCGCTTCGCGCGCAACACCGTGGTCAGGTCCTTGATCACGTGCACCGGCAGGCGGATGGTGCGCAACTGATTCATGATCGCGCGCTCGATATTCTGGCGAATCCACCAGATCGCGTAGGTCGAGAAGCGAAAGCCGCGCTCCGGGTCGAACTTCTCGAGCGCGTGCATCAGGCCCAGGTTTCCTTCCTCGACCAGATCCAGAAGGGGCATGCCACGGTTGAGATACGCCTTGGCGACGTTCACCACCAGGCGCAGATTGTGCTCGATCATCTTCTGCCTGGCGGCGAAGTCCCCCGCGGCCGCGCGCCTCGCGAAACGCAGTTCCTCTTCCTGGCTGAAGAGGCGCTTGAGCCCGATCTGATGCAGGTAGAGCTGGGTCGCGTCGCTGAGCGCTTCGCTTTCCGTGGCGCTCTCGCCCGCTCGTGCCGGCTCGCCGTTTCCCTGCCCCGCTTCGTTCGTTTCGGGATCGGGTTCCTCGGAACCTTGCTGACCCGGCTCCGGCGCGCGCGAGCTCACGAGCGGCGCTCGGGCAGGAACTTCAGGGGATCGACAGCCTCGCCGAGGCGCCGTATTTCGAAATGCAGCTTGACCTGCGTCGAGTCGGTGTTGCCGATCTCCGCGATCTTCTGGCCCTTGGCGACATTCTGGCCTTCCTTGACCAGCACGCTGCGGTTGTGCGCGTACGCGGACACGTAGGTATCGTTGTGCTTGATGATGACCAGCTTGCCGTAGCCGCGCAACGTGCCGATGTAGGTGACGCGGCCGGACGCGGATGCCAGCACCGGATCCCCGAGCTTGCCCAGGATGTCGACGCCCTTGTTGGTGCCCTTGGAGAAGCCGGCGAGAACGCGGCCTGAAGCCGGCCACATCCAGTCGACGCTGTCGGATTGGGCCGCGGTATTCGGCGCCGCAGGGACCTCGACCTTCGGCTCGGGCGGAGACAGCCGCAACATCAGGGCGAGGTTTTCCTCCGAATACGGCAGCTTCATCGCCTTGGGCCCGGTCTTGAGAAGCTCCGGACGCGCCGCTTCGGCTGCGGCCGCACGCGGCTCGATCGTCGCCCGCGGCGGCTCGGCGGCGGCGCGCTGATCCCCTCCGAGCGAGCGCGCCTCCACCGCGCCCGGCACCACCATCGGCTGGACCTGAACGCTCGCGTCGGGCTGCGCTGCGGCCCGCGCCTCGGGTTGGACAGGCTGCCGCGCGGTTGGGGGCCGCAGGCGGAGAACCGCGCCGGGTTTCAGCACGTAGGGATCGGAAAGATTGTTCCAGACCGCGAGCTCGCGGTAGTCGACGCCGTTGTCGAGGGCGATGCTGTAGAGGGTATCGCCGCGCTTGATCGTGTAGCTCTCCGGCTTCTGCTCGGCCGGCGGCGCAGCGGGCTTCGCCGCCACGGGACGCGTCACGTTCCGTTCGACGACGGGCGCGCGGTAGGAGGGGCCCGCGCAAGCGGCGAGCAGCGCGCAGGCGAACGCCGGCATGAAGATGCGGAGCAGCCTCACTGCTTGCCTCCTCTCAGGGGCACAAAGCGCACGGCGTCGAGCCATTTTTCTGTGAACCCGGTCGCAGTCCTTTCGCTGAGGCACAGCGCCTGATCGCCGCTTCCGACCGGGACGATCATTCTGCCACCCCGAGCAAGCTGCTGCAAAAGAGCCTCGGGAATTCGCGGCGCCGCGGCGGCGACGATGATGGCGTCGTAGGGCGCCCCTTCGGGCAGACCCGCGGCGCCGTCGCCGTGGACCAGCCTGAGGTTCGACAGCCGCAACGGACGGAGGTTGCCGCGCGCCTTCTCGAGCAGGCCCGCGATGCGCTCGACCGAGTACACGTTCTTCGCGAGATGGGCGAGCACGGCGGCCTGATAGCCGCACCCGGTCCCGACCTCTAGCACGCTGCCGAGCGGCCTCTGCCCCCGCACGGCCTCGATCATGCGCGCGACCACGAACGGCTGGGAAATGGTCTGCTCGAAGCCGATCGGCAGGGCGGTGTCCTCGTATGCGCGGCTCGCCAGTCCCTCGTCTACGAAGATATGACGCGGCACCGCGGCCATCGCGGCGAGGACCGCCTCGTCGCGTATGCCCTTCTCCCGCAGGCGCGCGACCATGCGATCGCGCGTGCGCTGCGAAGTCATCCCGATACCGCGTGTCTTCGACAGCTTTACTTCGCGAGCCACGTGCGGACGACCGGTATCTGCTGCGGGTGAGTCAGGTCCATCTGCAAGGGAGTCAGCGAGACGCGGTCGGACGCGACCGCGTGGAAATCGGTTCCCGGGCCCGCGTCCTGCGCGCTCCCCGCGGCGCCCACCCAATACACGGTCTGGCTGCGCGGCGTGGTGGTCTTGATGACCGGCTCGGCCTTGTGGCGCTTGCCGAGCCGCGTGACCTCGAGTCCCTTCAGCGATTCGTAGGGGATATCGGGAACGTTCACGTTGAGCAGCACCGGCTCGCGGAACGGCTTCTTCTGAAAGCGCTCGACCAGCTCGCGCGCGACGCGCGCCGCGGTTTCGTAGTGACGCCCGGCCTTGCTCGTCAGCGAGATGGCGAGCGAAGGGATGCCGAGGAGGTAACCCTCGGTCGCGGCCGCTACGGTGCCCGAGTAGATGGTGTCGTCGCCCATGTTCGCCCCCAGATTGATGCCCGAGACGATCATGTCCGGCATGTCTTCGAGGAGGCCGGTTACGGCCAGATGGACGCAGTCGGTGGGCGTGCCGTTCACGAAGCGGAACCCGTTCGCCGATTCGCGCACCGACAGGGGACGGTCCAGAGTGAGGGAGTTCGAGGCGCCGCTGTGGTCGCGCTCGGGCGCCACCACGGTGATCGTGCCGAGGTCGGCGAGAGTGGTTGCGAGAATCGCGAGACCCGGTGCGAAATACCCGTCGTCGTTGCTGAGCAGGATCCGCATCTATCTGGTTAGCTTATTGATCAACAAGGGAAAACCACGCTTCCGGCCACCCGGAGGCGAACGATTGCCCGGTTCCGGCGGGATTCTACTCGAAGCAATGCAGCCGCGGGCGAAACTGCTGGATCGCGTGTCGGGGGTGTTGTCCGAACGTCAGCAGCTGTTGGGATTCACACAGAGAGCCGGGGCCTGCCCAGGCCACCGGCTAACAGGTGCCTAGCTCGTTTCCAGGCTACTGCCGAGATTCATTTGACCGAAAAAGCCCGCCCGGAACCCCTTGGCGTAGTCATCTATGCCGACCTGGAGGTACAAAGAGAGCGAACTGCCCTCGGCGCGCGCGGATTGCCCGTCGGCCACCCCGTTGGCGTAGGCCGGGGACGGACCTTCACTTCCGACGATCTTGAGTTCAGCAACCGTACCCATAAAGGCCTCCGTAGCGGGGTTCTGCAGACTATGCAGCAAGCCTCATGCCAAGTCAGTCGCTCAGCCCTGAGAGCATGCCGCGGCAGCGTTTCTCCCTTGTTAAGGAGTACCCGGCCAGGAAGCCTGAGCGGTACTCGTCGAGGTCGCCGACCGGATAGTGATGGGTCTGGGTACCCTGCGTTCTCGCCGCCCTGCCGTCGATGTAGCCTTCGGCAAAGGCTTCCGACCAGCCGTTCTTCTCGGCCAGATCCCTGAAATCTTCCTTGATCGGTGTCCTCATGGTCCCTCCCGGTTGGCCACCGAGAGGAGAGGGAGCAAGTTCCGGGCCGACAGAAAGTGCGAAATTACCTTCCGAATCGAGGCCCCGGCTTTCAGCGACGCGCCGAGGAAAGCACGCCGCGCACGTCTTCGATCGCAGACAGGGCGCGCTGCAGCTGATCGATGTCCTGGACTTCGATGGTGAAATGCATCGAGGCGAGGTCGTTGCGCGTCTGCGTCTTCGCGGCGATGACGTTGGTCTTCTGCCTGACCAGCGCCTCGCTCACGTCGCGCAGCAAGCCCTGCCGGTCGTTCCCGCGCACCACGATGTCCACCGGGTAGGCCCGGTCGCCGCGCTCGCCCCACGCGGCGGCGATGATCCGCTCGGGGAAACGCTCGCCCATGCGCTTCAGGCTCGGGCACTCGCGCCGGTGGACCGAGACGCCGCGCCCCTTGGTGACGAAGCCTGCGATCCGGTCCGGCGGAGCGGGCTTGCAGCAGCGCGCGAGCACCGTCAACAGCCGATCGACGCCGACGACGAGAACCCCGCCGCCGGCCTGCGCGGCCCGTTCGCCCTGCGGCTTGACTTCCCCGCGCGGCTCGCGCTCCGTCGCGCCGTGCAGTGCGGCCTGCAGTTGCCGTGGCCCGATCTCCTCGCGCCCCGCAGCCGCGAACAGCTCGTCGGGTCCCTCGAACCCGAGGCGCTTGGCCAGCTCGTCGAGGCTTGCCGCGCGCACACCTTCGCGCTTCAGCTCGCGCTCGACCGCCGCGCGTCCGGCGGCGACGACGCTCGCGAGCTCGCGCGTGTTGAACCACTGGCGGACCTTGCTGCGCGCGCGCGAGCTCTTGATGTAGCCGAGCGCGGGATTGAGCCAGTCGCGGCTTGGGCCTCCGCTCTTCGCGGTGATGATCTCGACCACTTCCGCGTTCTTCAGGCTGTAGTCGAGCGTCACGATCGCGCCGTTGACCTTCGCGCCGCGGCAGCGATGGCCGATGTCGGTATGCAGCGCATAGGCGAAATCGACCGGCGTCGCTCCCTGCGGCAGATCGACGACCTTGCCCTGGGGCGTGAGGACATACACGGTGTCGTCCACGACCGCCTGCTTGGACTGCTGCCGCCAGTCCGAGGCGTCGACGATCTCGTCCCGCCAGGCGAGCATCTGGCGCAGCCACGCGATCCTCCCGTCCGCGGGGTCGCCCCTGCCGCGTGCGCGGCGCGATCCCTCCTTGTAGCGCCAGTGCGCGGCGACACCGGCCTCGGCGTCGCGGTGCATCTCGTGCGTGCGGATCTGCACCTCCAGGGTCTTGCCCTCGGGCCCGATGACCGCGGTATGCAGCGAGCGGTAGAGATTCGCCTTGGGCCGCGAGATGTAGTCGTCGAACTCACGCGGGATCGGCGCCCACAGGTCGTGGACCACGCCGAGCACGGCGTAGCAGTCCTTGACGTCGTCGACGAGCACGCGCAGGCCGCTGGTGTCGTGGATCTCGGAGAAATCGAGCGATTTCGCGCGCATCTTGCTGTAGATGCTGTAGAGGTGCTTCGGGCGGCCGCTCACCTCGGCCCGGATCCCGGAGCGCGCGAGCTCGCCGGCCAGCTCCGCGATCGCCTGCTCGATGAAGCGCTCGCGCTCGCTGCGGCGGTCTTCGAGCATGCCCGCGATGCGCTTGTAGAGCCCGGGCTCGAGATAGCGGAAGGAGAGATCCTCCAGCTCCCACTTGAGCTGCCACACGCCGAGGCGGTTGGCGAGCGGCGCGTAGATATCGAGGGTCTCGCGCGCCAGCCGCGCGCGCTCCGCCTCGGGGGCGCGCGCCAGCCAGCGCAGGGTCTGGGTGCGGCTCGCCAGGCGCAGCAGCACGACGCGGATGTCGGCGACCATGGCCAGCAGCATCTTGCGCAGCACCTCCGCCTGCGGCGCCGCGTCCCGGCCGAGGGTGGCCGCGCGCGTGACGACTCTCAGCCGGTTGAGGCGGTCGATCCCGGAGACGAGCCCCGCCACGGTCGCGCCGAAGGACGCGGCCAGCTTCGCCTCCGCGTCGGGAAGGTAGGCAGGCACGGCGAAGAGGATCCCGGCGGCGAGCGCGTCGGCGTCGAGCCGGAGCTGCGCGATGTTGCGCGCGAGTCCCAGCGCGTGCTCGAGGGCAGGCTCGCCGGTGCCGAGACGCTTGTCGCCGTAGACCTCGCGCGCGAACTCGAGCGCCCGGGCGAGGACGCGCCGGTCCTCGTCCGGCGCTCCGGCCGAGAGGAGGCCGTCTTCGATCTCGTCGGTGCTCGCGCGCGTGGTGGAAACCATGCGGTGAGTTTATCCCACGCTATGGCGCGGGGGAGCGCAGTCCCGGATAATCCGCTCTTTTCGGAGTGTGGATGCAAGACGGCCCCGCGCGGCAGCGCGCCCTACCCTACCTGCTGCTCCTCATCGCCGCCGCGTCGTTCGGCGGCAACTGGGTGGCCGCTCGCGTGGTCAACTTCGAGGTCGCGCCGTTCGCGCTGTCGTTCTGGCGCTGGGCGATCGCCGCGGTGCTCTTCTTCCCTTTCGCAGCCGCGCAGCTGCGCCTGGACGCGCCGCTGATTCGCCCGCACCTGCTCAAGCTGTTCGTCTTCGGCGCGGTCGGCGCCGGCGGCTTCACCCTGCTCGGCTACTGGGGCGTGAGCTACACCACCGCGATCAACGCGACGCTGCTGAACTCTTCGCTGCCGCTGTTCGTGGTTCCCCTGTCGTGGCTGCTGCTCGGGCTGACGGTCAGCGGCCGGCAGCTCGTCGGGCTCATGCTGTCGCTCGCGGGCGTGATCTCGATCGTCAGCGGCGGGACCCTGCAAACCCTCGCCCGTCTGACGCTCAACCCCGGGGATTTCCTGATTCTCGGGGGCGCTTTCCTGTGGGCGATCTACACGGTGACGCTCAAGTGGCGGCCGCCGCTGCGCGCGCTGTCGTTCCTGTTCACCACCATCGCCTCCGCCGCGACGGTGTCGCTGCCGTTCTACCTGTGGGAGATGGCGGCGGGAAAGACCATGACCGTGACGCCAACGGCAGTCGCCACGATCGCGTATCTCGCGATCTTCCCGTCTATCGTCGCCTACATCTGCTGGAACCAGGCGGTGGCGGCCCTCGGGCCCAACGTCGTCGGATTCTTCAACCCGGTGATCCCGGTGTTCGGCATCCTGTTCGCGGTGATCTTCCTCGGCGAGCCGCTCCGCGCCTTCCACCTCGCGGGGTTCGCGCTGGTGCTCGCCGGCGTGGTCCTCACCTCGCGGCGCTAGCCATGGGCTTCCTGCGCGAATGGCGCCGCAAGCGCACGCTGAAAAGCACCCGCCTGGACGAGGAATTGTGGAGCCGCGTCGCGGCCAAGTTGTCGTTCCTGCGCGGGCTGTCCGACGAGGACACGGCCAGGCTGAAACAGCTCGTCGTGCTTTTCCTCGCGGAGAAGGAGATGCACGGCGCCCACGGCCTGCAGCTCACCGACGAGGTGCGCCTGTCCATCGCGGCGCAGGCCTGCCTGCCGATCCTCAACCTCGGCCTCGATGTCTACGCGGGCTGGGTCGGGGTGATCGTCTACCCGGGCGAATTCCGCGTGCACAAGGAGGAAGTCGACGAGGACGGCGTGGTCCACAGCTTCGCCGACGAGCTCGCGGGCGAGGCCTGGCCCGGCGGGCCGGTGATCCTGTCGTGGGAGGACGTGGGCATGGCCGAGCGCGGCTACAACGTGGTCATCCACGAGTTCGCGCACAAGCTGCACATGGACGGCGGGGGCGACGAGGACTATCCCGCCGCCCGAGGCGGCATGGACCCTTTGAAGTGGCGCAAGACCCTCGAACGAGCGTACGAGCGCTTCTGCGCCGAAGTCGACTCGGGCGAGCCGACCTTCATCGACCCCTACGCCGCCGAGCATCCCGCCGAATTCTTCGCCGTGATGAGCGAGGCCTTCTTCACCGAGTCGGCCGTGCTCGCGCGCGACTGGCCGGAGCTTTACGCGCAGCTCGCGCTGTTCTACAAGCAGGACCCGGCCGGCAGTATGTGATACTCACACCCGCTGTTCTCGAAAAAGGAGACTCCATGACAGCACTCGCCTCGCTCTGGCTTCCCATCCTCGTCTCGGCGGTTCTGGTCTTCATCGCGAGCACCGTGATCCACATGCTCCTCCCCTGGCACCGCAACGACTATCCCAAGATGCCCAACGAGGACAAGGCGCTGGACGCGCTGCGCCCGCTCGCCATCCCGCCCGGCGACTACATGGTCCCGCACTGCTCCGGCCCGGAGGAGATGAAGTCGCCCGCGTTCAAGGACAAGATGAGCAAGGGGCCGGTGATGATCGTCACCGTGCGGCCGAACGGCATGCCCGGGATGGGACAGTACCTGGTGCAGTGGTTCATCTTCTGCGCCGTGATCGGATTCTTCGCCGCCTACGTCGCCTCCCGCGCCCTGCCTTCGGGCGCCCCGTACCTGCGCGTCTTCCAACTGGTCGGCGCCTCGGCCTTCATGGCCTACGCCGCCGCGATCTGGCCGCTGTCGATCTGGTACGGCCGCTCGTGGAACACGACTTTCAAGTCGACGGTCGACGGCCTGGTCTATGCGCTCATCACCGCGGGAGCCTTCGGCTGGCTGTGGCCGCGCTAAACGCAAATGCTCGGGGACTTCGAGCTGATGACCCCGATTAAGTACTACTGGGAAGACTTCACCCCCGGCTGGCAGTACGAGTCGCAGCCGCGAACGCTCACCCTGCACGAGATCGTGGCGTTCGCGCGCGAGTACGATCCGCAGTCCTACCACACCGACGAGGAGGCGGCGAAATCCTCGCCCTTCGGCGGGCTGATCGCCAGCGGCTGGCACACCTGCGCCGTGGCGATGCGGCTGATGTGCGACGGCTACCTGCTGCAGACATCGTGCATCGGCTCGCCGGGGCTCGATGAGCTGCGCTGGTTCAAGCCGGTGCGGCCAGGCGACGCGCTGCGGCTGCGTTCGACCGCGCTCGAGCAGACCCCGTCGCAGAAGAACCCGGCGCGCGGCACGGTGAAATTCCGCTGGGACGTGCTCAACCAGAAGGACGAGGTCGTGTGCTCTTTCACGGGCCGGCAGCATTACCGCCGCCGCACGCCCGCTGCGGCCGCGCCGGACCGCTAGTTGCCGTAGGCGAACCCGATGCCGATGGTGTTCTGCCTGAAGTTGTAGTCGATCATGCTCTCGCCGTAGCCCGAGGTCGCCTGGACGTAGACGCGCGCCGCCCCGGCCAGCTTGCGGCTGGTCCAGTCGAGCTGCGCGAATCCCCGCCCGGTGTGGAACGAGTGCCGCAGGAGCAGCGACATCGACCGGTCGTTGTCGAAGCCCCAGCGCAGCACCACGTCGCCGCGGCCGAGGTAGTCCTGGATGTCCGGGTTGTCGTCCTTCTCCGCGCTCTCCGGAATCCGCCACCAGGCGCGCCCGAGCACCGAAAGCCGCCCCCATTCCCAGCCGCCTTGCGCGTAGAGGCGGTTCCAGCTGCGCGACTGGGGCAGCGAGCGGCCGTTCGACTGGTGCATCAGGCCAAGATTGAGCAGCTTCCAGCCGCCGTCGGCATTCCCGGTGCCGAAGGTGAGGATCAGCTCGGGTTCGTAGTTGGTCTCGCGGAAGGGACGCGACAGGCGGGGGTTGTAGACCTGCCAGAAGGACTGCTGCGTGTAAGCGAACCACAGACGCGCGTTGGCGAGACCCAGAACCTTCCGATCGAAGTCGTGCCGCGACAGCAATTCGGACTTGAAACTCAGCTGGAACGACAGCTCGTCGTCGTTCCACGGGATCGGCGCCGGAACGGTGTGATTCGGGGACGGGCTGGAGGGCTCGGTGTTGGCGTGGTTGGTCCACTTGCCGAGCAGCACGTAGACGGGCCAGTGAGGCTGGACGTCGTCGATGCCGATGCGCCCCTCGCCCGGTCCGAGCTTCCAGTGGCGCTCGAGATAGCTCGCCGGCGGACCCTTCCCCGCCTGGTCCAGGCCGTCGAAGCAGGCGAGGCGCGCCTTGTCGTCGCGGACGTCCCGGCACTTGGCGGTGTCGGCGTCGCCTGCAGCGAGCAGCGGCCGCGGCAGCAGCGCCGCGAGCAGCGCAATCCCGCAAGCGCCGATACGCGTGCTCATCAGGCGGCCAGCAGGAAATCCCGCACGATCGCGATCTGGTCCGCGTGAATCAGCGTCGGCGCGTGCCCCACGCCCGGGATCTCGACCGCCTTCGCCCGCGGGCCGCGGGCCGCCATCTGCGCCACGGTATCGCGCGTGAGCAGGTCCGACTGCTCGCCGCGCAGCACCAGCGTCGGGCAGCGTATTTCGTCGTAGAACTTCCACAGCTCGACGTCCTTGCTCGGCATCTCGGCGTTGAAGGGCACCGCGATCGCCGGGTCGTAGTGCATGCGCAGCGAACCGTCGGCGTTCCTGCGCACCACGTGCTCGGTGAGGAAGCGCCACTCCGCGTCGCTGTGCGGGCCGAACGAGGCGCTCACCGCGCGCACGAACTGCTCCGCGGCCTCGATCGTCGGCAGCGGCGGCCACTTGCCGACATAGGCGCCGATGCGCTGCACCGCAGCCACCGTCAGCACCGGCCCGACATCGTTCAGCACCAGCTTCTGAATCGGGGATTCCGGCATCGCGGCGATCGTCATGCCGATGAGACCGCCGAGCGAGGTCCCCAGCCAGTGCACCGACTCCAGCTTCAGCTGCGCCATCAGCATCAGCATGTCCTTCGCGTACGTCGGCACGGCGTAGCCCATCGGATCCTTCAGCCAGGCCGAGTCGCCGCGCCCGGCGACGTCTGGGCAGATCACCCGGTAGCCGCGGCGCGCCATCTCCGGGGCCAGGAAGTCGAAGTCGCGGGCACAACGGGTCAGGCCGTGAACGCACACCAGGACTTTCGCGTCCGGCTCGCCCCATTCGATGTAGGCCATGTGCCGCGCGCCGGCGAACTCGATCCGTCCGCGGCGGAAGGGCTCGCTCACTTCGCGCCGCCCGCGGTCGTTCTCAGCCAGCAGCGCCGCAGCACCTCGGGAATCCAGTGTGCGTCCGCGGCGAAGGACCCGAACGCCAGGCCGCCTTCTTCCGGGCGAAGGAAGCTGCGCAGCGCCTCCGAGCGCAGGTTCGCAGCGCGCACCGGATAGCCGTACGCCTCGAAGCGTTGCCGCTCGACCGCGGTCTCCTCCGGCGGGCTTTCCTCGAACCACAGCCATTCGCGCGAGAATTCCTGCGCGAGCCGGTCGAGCTCGCGCAGCTCGTCCTGCGGAATCGGCTCGCGCGGCGCGAGCTCGGCGTAGAGCGCGTCGCCCGAGCCGAGCCTCCAGCGCTCCGCCCACTCTGGATCCACCCCGTCGGAAGCCCAAAGCTCGCCGGAGTCCGGCCCGCCCGCGAGACGGAAAAAAGCGTGCTCGTCCGCGGTGAGCACGTAGCCATGCCAGGACTCGCGCCAGCGCGCGCAGCTGAGCGCAAGCTCGATCCTGCCGTCGGCGCCGGCACGCACCTCGTGCATGACCGCGCCGCCGGGCGCGCGGGACTGCGCCGTCTGCTCGGCGAGCACGCCGTTGCGGATGATCGCGCGGCCGCCCTTTCCGACGGCGGGCTCGCTCCACTGCACCTCGACGGTCAGGTCGGGAAAGGACTGCGAAGCCGACACGAAGGGCGGGAAGGGAATGCCGGCGTGCGGCCTGAATTCGTACTCCAGGCGCTCGGCAGTGTGCAGCTCGCGATAGGCATCGCCTCCCTCTTCTTGCAGAAGGCGGTTCACCTGGCCGCGGTACTCCCGCAGCAGCTGCGGGTCCCCGCTCACCGTGATCGTTGCGACGAGACTCAAGCCGGCTCTCCGTCCCGGAGTATAGCCGCTCAGGACTCGTGCCAATAGCGACGCGCCCGCTCGCGCTGCAGCTCGATCCGCGCAGCCCCCGGCGCGTAGCGGATCTCCACCGCGCCGCCGGTGTCGGTGCGCAGCAGCGTGCTCCCGGCATCCCGATAGCGCTCGAGGACCTCCTCGCGCGGATGGCCGAAGCGGTTGCGATAGCCGACGGTGAATACCGCATGGCGCGGTGCGACCTCCCTCACGAATTCCGCACTCGACGAGGTCGCGCTGCCATGGTGCGGAACGAGCAGGGCATCGGCCGCGAGGAGCCCGGGCGCGCGCCGCAGCAGCTCGCGCTCGGCACCGCGCTCGATGTCCCCGGTGAGCAGCACCCGGCCGCCGGGCGCCGCGATCCTGAGCACGCAGCTGCGGTTGTTGGCGCGCGCCCCCCGGCCCGCGGCCGTCTGCGCGCCCGGGTGAAGAAACTCGAAGGCGACCCCGTCCCATTCCCAGCCGCTCCCCGCGGCGCAGGGCTCGCTCGCCGGGTGCGCGGCGAGGAGCGCGTGGCCCGCGGGGAGCGAGGACCAAAGCGCCGCGACCGGCATCGCCCCGAGCACCGAGGCCGCGCCGCCCGAATGGTCGCGGTCGTCGTGGGACACCACCAGCGCGTCGAGCCGCGCGATGCCTTCGCCGCGCAGGTAGGGAAGGATGATCCGGCTGCCGCTGTCGGCGAAGGTGCCGAAAGCCGGGCCCGCGTCGTAGAGCAAGGCGTGGTTCCGCGTGCGCGCGACCACCGCCAGCCCCTGTCCCACGTCGAGCACGGTGATCCACAGCTCGCTGCCCGCCGGCCCCGGCGGCAGCACGGTGAACAGGGGCAGCGCGAGCACCGCGCCGAGCCAGCGCGCCGGGAAGCCCCGCGGCAGCAGCAGCCAGGCAATGCCGAGGAGCGCGAGCGGCACGGTCCAGGGCACGGGCGCGTGCTGCTGCCACAGTGCGAGCGGGAGTTCCGCGAGCCAGGTGAGCATCGCCATCAGCACCTCGAGGAGCGCATGCGCCAAGACCAGGGGCCCATCGAAGGGAAGCGCCGCGCCGAGCAAGGCGAGGGGCGTGACCACCAGGCTCACCAACGGTATCGCGGCCGCGTTGGCGAGCGGAGAGACCAGCGACACCTGCTGGAACAGCACCAGCATCAGGGGCGCGAGGCCCACGGTGACCGCCCACTGCACCCTGCCCCACTGCGCGAGCCAGTGCGGCTTCGCGGTATATCCGCTGCTCACGTGGAAGATCACGGCGACCGCGGCGAACGACAGCCAGAAACCCGGGGACAGGACCGCCCAGGGATCGAGCACCAGCACGGAAAGGAGCGCCGCGGCGAGCACGCGCGAGGCGCTGCTCGCCCGCCCGAGCCAGAGCGCGGCCGCGACCACCCCGACCATGTAGAGCGTGCGCTGCGCGGGGACGGCGAATCCGGAAACCAGGCAATAGGCGAAGGCGCCGACGAAGCCCGCCAGCGCGGCCGCCTTCTGCGCCGGCAAGGCGAGCGCGAGGACCTCGCTCCTCCGCCAGCAGAAGGACACGAATGCCGCGAACAATCCCGCGACCATGGTCACATGCAGACCCGAGATGCTCATCAAGTGGCTCACTCCAGTGCGCGCGAACAGCTGCCACTGCCCCGGATCGATCGCCCGCTGGTCGCCGATCGCGAGCGCGATCAGCACGCCCGCGTAGGGGTGCTCCGGGAGCGCGTCGAGGATCTTCTGCCGCACCGCCTCGCGCAGCCTGTCGACGAGGTAAGGCAACTGCGGGACCAGGGCGTCCAGGCGCTCGGGCGCAACGCCGTCCCCGCGGCGGCCCGGCATCCTCACATAGCCGGTCGCGCGAATGCCGCGCTCGAGCAGCCAGGCCTCGTAGTCGAAGCCGTGCGGATTGGCCGTGCCATGCGGGCGCCGCAGGCGCACCCCGAGGCGCCAGCGCTCTCCGGGCCGCACCGGGAGCGCGTCTTCGTCCTCAAAAGCGGATCCGCCGTAGGATGAGAGCGAAATGTGCCGCGGCACCCCGGTATCCGGACTCTCCACGTCGAAATCGAAGCGCACCCCGCGCTCGAAGGGCTGCGGCAGGCTGGCGACGACGCCGGTCACGACGACGTCGCGCCCTTCTAGATAGGGATCGAGCCGGTCGGCGAGCCGCCAGTGCGCGAAGCCTGCGGCCCAGACGAAACCGAGCGCCGCAAACGCGGCGAAAGTCGCGACCCCTGCTACAGCCGGCGGGACGCGCTTGATGAAGCCGACCGCACCGAGCGAAGCGAGAACGCACAGCAAGGCGATGGCACCTGGCCCCGGCAGCGCGGGCTGCTGCTGCAGCAGACAGACGCCGAGGGCGAAGCCGAGCGCGGCGAGTCTCACGGCGTGCGGACTGGAACCTTCATCCGCACTGTAACGAGCGAGGGGCTCGTTCGTTGATCCCTACTCGTTCCGGGACGGCAGCGCTTGCGGCGCAAGGCCGTAGTACGACCCCGGGAACCCCGATCGGGTACGACCTATGTCAGGTTTCCCCGACTTACGGTGCCGGGAATCCGCGAGTAGGATTCACCTCACGGCCGCGAGCGGCCCGTCCCTCATAGTGAACGTTAGCCATCTCTCGTCACCATGCTCCCCGTCTTCACAAATGCTGCGATCGTCATGCCTCGTGTTCCTCTTGCCGCATGCTTGTTCGTCTCCTTCCTTGCAAGTGCTGGCTGCGGAAGCGACGCCCCACCCGCAGAGGCTAACGTTCCTACCGAAGCCGTGCCGGAGGTACTTCAACGGCAGTGGTCTCAGGGCAACTACGTTTTCCGCACCCCGCAATCATGGTCTGACGCTTGGTACGCATCGCCCTCGCTTGTCATGCCCGAGACAACACCACCGCAAATTGACTTTTCGGCTAAGGTGCTTGTCGGCGTAGCTGCGGGATGGGGGACAAGCGGCTGCGCAGGTCTATCGATCAGACGCGCTATCGAGCAAGACACTGGAATCCTCGTTGAGTACTCACAGTCGGAAGGAACACCTCCTCCTGGAGCGGGTTGCACGGCCGTAATGGTCCAGCTGGTTGGCTTCGCCAAAATTCCTTACACGACCAAGCCGGTTACGTTCGTTCGAAAGGATGGCTGACCGCGCGGCCCACCCGGAGCCTCTGAAGCGGTCGGCCCGGTGGCCGCGAACATTGGGCCGCACAGCTACGTTTCGTTCCTTCCACGCTCACCTTCAGGGGAGCTACCCATGTCACTGAAGCACGTTCTTGGTAGTTGTCACTGTGGAGCCGTTCGGTACGAAGCCGACGTCGACCTCTCCAAGGGGACCATCCGCTGCAATTGCTCGATCTGCACCAAAGCCCGTGCTTGGTTTACGTTCGCCGGCGGCGAGCAGTTCCATCTTCTCGCTGGAGAGAGCAACATGAGTTCGTACCAGTGGACACCATCTGGTAGGCCAAGTCCCGGTCTGACTTATCGGTTCTGCAAGACTTGTGGAGTGCGTATCTACGCAACGGGCGACGCCGAGTTCATGGGCGGTAAGTTCTATGCGCTCGCAGTTGCCACGTTCGACAACGTCTCAACCGATGAGTTGGCCGCTGCACCGCTCAAGTTCATCGACAACCGGCACGATCGGTTCGATCGCGCACCAGAGGACACTCGGCTCATGTGAGCGGACGGGTCGCCAGTGTCGTGTGGTGCAAACGCCTCATTGGCTTGACCGCCGCCGACAGCGCGGCTAGAGCGCCGCTTCGAACGCCTTCATCTCCCGGGCGTGCGTGGCAAAGAACGGCCGCGGCTTCACGCCGCTCAGCTGGTCGGCGAGGATGCCGACGTGCGTGGCCCAGCCGCCGCCGACGGCGAGCTTGAGGCCGTGGTCGTCCGGCAGCCGGTGCTCGATGGTGAGCAGCACGTCCTTGCCCTTCGGCGTGATTTCATAGGTCACCTCCGATTCTCCGCCGTCCCAGCTCCAGGTATGAGCCAGCACGCGCATGGGCTCGAGCCGCGTGATCTTGCCGTGGGCGGAGTGCTTGCCCGCGGCCCTCGCGCCGGCCGGCGCGGCCTCGTCCGTGAGCGATTGATTGTCGAAATGCAGTTCGATCTTGCCGCCCAGGCGCAGGTCGAACTCGCCCGCGGCGAGCCAGGTCGCGCGCTTCTTCGATTCGGTGAGGTAGGCCCAGACGCGCTCGACGGGCCCGGGCAGCAGGCGCTCGAAGCGGATGGTGGAGGGCTTGATCAGGGTGGCGCGTTCGGTCATGGCTTGCTCCTTGGTTTGGGTTTCTTCGAGGATTTGCGTGCCGCCTCGACGGCGTCTTCCGCGCGCAGCGCGGCTTCGAGCTTGTCGAGGCGGATGGTCCAGGCGGCGCGCTCGCGCTGCATCCAGGCGGCGGCCGAGTCGAGCGGCGCGGGATCGAGCGAGAGGACGTGGTCGCGACCTTCGATTCGCCGGCGCACGAGGCCGGCGCGCTCGAGGATGCGGATATGCTTGGAGACGGAGTTGAGCGATATGTCGAACGGCGCCGCGACCTCGGTCACGCGCGCGTCGCCCGCGGCGAGGCGCTTGAGTATCTCGCGGCGCGTCCCGTCCGCCAATGCCACCAGGGTGTCGTCGAGGTCCATGGCCTCAACATTAACCCATATGGGTGAATGATGCAACC
Source organism: Burkholderiales bacterium (assembly GCA_035519135.1). Classification (GTDB taxonomy): domain Bacteria; phylum Pseudomonadota; class Gammaproteobacteria; order Burkholderiales; family SG8-39; genus VBDM01. Next base: position 90,515 of record DATIWX010000026.1, read on the forward strand.
CCCCCGCGACTTCCGCTCAGCTTGCGGCGCTCAGCACCCCGTCCTGCAGCCGCATGACGCGGTGCGCGCGCGCGGCGAGCGCGGGCTCGTGGGTCACGATCACGAGGCTGGTCCCGTGCGCGCGGTTGAGCTCGAGCATCAGCTCGAAGACGTTCTCGGCGGTGCGCCGGTCGAGGTTACCGGTCGGCTCGTCGGCGAGCACGCAGGCGGGCTTTGTAACCAGCGCGCGGGCGAGCGCCGCGCGCTGGCGCTCGCCCCCGGACAGCTCCGCGGGCGTATGCGTAAGCCGCTCCCCAAGCCCCACTTCCCCGAGCATCGCCGCCGCGGCCTCGCGCGCCTCGCCGGGCGCAACGCGACGGATGAGCAGCGGCATCGCCACGTTCTCGAGCGCGGTGAACTCCATCAGCAGATGGTGGAACTGGTAGACGAAGCCGAGCGAGCGGTTGCGCACCTCTCCCCGCTCCGCGTCGGAGAGGTCGTGCATCGGCCGGCCCAGCACGTCGACCTCGCCCGAAGTCGGCTCGTCCAGCCCCCCCAGCAGATGCAGCAGCGTGCTCTTGCCCGAGCCCGAGGCGCCGACGACGGCGACGATCTCGCCTTCGCGAACCTCGAGGCGCACCCCGCGCAGGACCTGCACGGCGTCCGCGCCTTCGCGGAAGGTCTTGTGCAGGTCGCGGCACGCGAGCACGTCACTCATAGCGCAACGCCTCGGCGGGATTGACGCGCGCCGCGCGCCAGCTCGGATAGAGGGTCGCGACCAGCGACAGCAGCAGCGACACCAGCGTGATCGCGACGACGTCGCCGCCCTGCAGATCGGAGGGCAGCTCGGTGATGTAGTAGACCTCGCGCGAAAGGAACTGGATGCTGAGGACCCGCTCGAGGAACGGCACCACCACGTCGATGTTGAGAGCGAGCGCGACGCCGCCGGCGACGCCGATCAGCGTGCCGATCACGCCGATCAGGACCCCCTGGACGACGAAGACCTTCATGATCCCGCCGGGACTCGCTCCCAGGGTGCGCAGGATCGCGATGTCGGCCTGCTTGTCGGTGACCGCCATCACCAGCGTCGAGACGATATTGAACGCCGCCACCGCGACGATCAGCAGCAGGATGATGAACATCATGGTCTTCTCGATCTGCACCGCGCGGAAGTAATTGGCGTGGCTGCGGGTCCAGTCGGATATGTACAGATCGCCGCGCAGCCGCGCGAACAGCTCGCGCGTGACTTCACGCGACTGGAACAGGTCCTTGAGCTTGAGCCGCACGCCCGAGGCGTCGTCCCCCATGCCGTAGAGCTTCTGCGCATCCGCGAAGTGGATCAGCGCGAGCGTCGAGTCGTACTCGAACATTCCGACCTCGAAAACGCCCTGCACGGTGAATTGCTTCAGCCGTGGCAGGATGCCCGCCGGGGTCACCAGTCCTTGCGGGGCGATCAGGGTGACCTTGTCTCCGACCCGCGCCCCGAGAGCGCGCGCAAGATCGGAGCCGAGCACTATGCCGAATTCGCCGGGCTCCAGCGCCTCGAGATTTCCCGAGACCATGCGCAGGCCGATCTCGGCGACCTTGCGCTCGAGGTCCGGCAGGATTCCCCGCACCACCGCCCCCCGCACGCTCGCGCCGAGCATCAGCATGCCCTGGGCGTTCACGAAGGGCGCCGCAGCGATCACCGCCGGATTCGCGGCGGCCTCGCGCGCCACGCCCTGCCAGTCGGCGAGCCGGTTCTCCGCTCCGGTGATCTGCACGTGCGCCACCACGCCGAGGATGCGCGCGCGGACCTCTTTCTGGAATCCGTTCATGACCGACAGCACTACGATGAGCGCCGCGACGCCGAGCGCGATGCCGAGCATCGAGGTCAGCGAGATGAACGAGATGAAATGGTTGCGGCGCTTGGCTCGCGTGTAGCGCAGGCCGACGAGGAGTTCGTATTGCACGCGCGCCAGTGTGCCATAAGCGGTGATAAACTCGAAATCAGATGCACTGTTTCCTCTTCATTCCGGATTTTTTCTCCTCGGAAAGTGTCGCACCTGCAAGTCGCCTCGCGGCCGCTGAAACGCTGATCGCCAGAGGTCGCCGCAAGCAGGCGGCGCCGGTGGCGCGCGAGGCCTGGCTGCTGGAGCGCTTCGGAGCGGCGAGGCAGCGCGACTGGCCGGTCGCGCCCTACACGCTGCTCGCCGACGGAGGGTCGCCTGGAAGCGAGTACTGGATGCGCGCCGACCCCGTCAATCTGAGCGTCCGCCAGGACGGCCTGGCGTTCGACGGTACGGCGCTCGATCTATCTCGCTCCGAGGCCGATGCGCTCGTCGCCGCGCTCAACCGCCATTTCGGCGGGGTGCCGGCATTCGACGCTCCGCACCCGGGGCGCTGGTACGTGAAGCTCCCGGCGGCGCCCGAGTTGCTCACCACCCCGCCGGCCGCGGCCCGCGGGGTCGCGATCGAGGACGCTCTTCCCAAAGGCGGCGACGCCATGCGCTTCCGCGCCCTGATGAACGAGGCGCAGATGCTGCTGCACGAGCACCCGGTGAATACCGGGCGCGAAGCGCGCGGGGTCCCGCCGGTCAACAGCCTCTGGTTCTGGGGCGGAGGCGCGCTCGCAACACCGGCGGCGCGGCCCTTCTCGATCGTCCTCGCCGAGGATCCCCTGGCGCGAGGCTTGGCGCTCGCCGCGGGCATACGCGTCGGCACCGCGCTTGCCGCCCTGCCGGACGAAGGCAAGGCGCTGATCGTCGTCGACGCGCCGCGCAGCCCGGCGCTCGAGCGCGACTGGTTCGGACCGCTGCTCGCGGCGCTCCAGGGCGGACGCATCGGCATGCTCAGCCTGTATCTCGCCGGAGAGGATTCGCTGCTCGAAGTCGAGACGGTGCGGTCCGACCTGCGCTGTTTCTGGCGCACGAGAAAGCCGCTGCACAGCTATCTCGCATGAGCGACGCGACGCGCATCGTCACACGCCCGGTCTCCCCGCGCACCAACGACCAGCTGGTGCGCGAAGGCCTGCACCCGGTGCTCGCACGGGTCTGCGCCGCGCGCGGAATCAGCCACCGCAGCGAGCTCGACGACAAGCTCGCCGGGCTGATCCCGCCCTCCGCGCTGATGAACGCGGAGCGGGCCGGGGTGCTGCTCGCCGACGCTATCGCCTCCGGCAAGCGCATGCTGATCGTCGCCGACTACGACTGCGACGGCGCGACCGCCTGCGCGGTCGGCGTGCGCGGCCTCGCGGCGTTCGGCGCGAGCGTCGGGTATCTGGTTCCCAACCGTTTCGAGCACGGCTACGGCCTCACCCCGGAGATCGTCGCGATCGCGGCGAAATCCAAGCCCGATCTGCTGATCACCGTGGACAACGGCATCGCCAGCGTCGAGGGCGTCGAGGCCGCGCGCAGCCTGGGAATCGAAGTGTTGATCACCGACCACCATCTGCCCGGTGCGGAGCTGCCGCGCGCCGCCTGCATCGTGAATCCCAACCAGCGGGGCTGCGCCTTTCCCAGCAAGAGCCTCGCGGGCGTCGGCGTGATGTTCTACGTGATGCTCGCCCTGCGCGCCGAGCTGCGCAAGCGCGGCGCCTTTACCGCCAGGGAAGAGCCGAAGCTCGGCGACCTCCTCGACCTGGTCGCGCTCGGCACCGTCGCCGACGTCGTTCCGCTCGACTTCAACAACCGGGTCCTCGTCACCCAGGGCCTGAGGCGCATTCGCGCCGGACGCATGCAGGAGGGCGTGCGCGCGTTGCTCGCGGTCGCCGGCAGGGAGCCCGCGCGGGCGGGCAGCTTCGACCTGGGCTTCCTGCTCGGGCCGCGGCTGAACGCGGCCGGGCGCCTGTCGGACATGGGCCTGGGCATCGAATGCCTCGTGACGGAAGATCGCGGGCGCGCTCTCGAAATCGCACGGCAGCTCGACGATCTCAACCGCGAGCGGCGCGCGATCGAGGCCGAGATGCAGGCGCAGGCCGAGGCGCTCGTCGCCGGGGTGTCGGTGGGCGAGAGCTCCAGCATCAGCCTGTACGACCCGGCCTGGCACCAGGGCGTGGTCGGCATCCTAGCCGGGCGGGTCAAGGACCGTTACTACCGCCCCACTTTCGCCTTTGCCCCCTCAGGGTCGAATGGACCTGCTGGCGAGATCCGCGGATCGGGGCGATCGATCGCCGGACTCCACCTGCGCGACGCGCTCGACCTGCTGGCGAAGCGCGAGCCGGGGCTGCTGCTGCGCTTCGGCGGACACGCGGCCGCCGCCGGACTGACGCTGCGCGCGGCGGACTTCGAGCGCTTCGCGCGCGGCTTCGAAGCCGTTGCGCGCGAGCTCGTTTCGCCGGCGCAGCTCGCGCGCTCGGTCGAAACCGACGGCTCGCTCGAGCCCGCGTATCTCGACCTCGGCCTGGCGCGGCTGCTCGACCACCAGGTATGGGGACAGGGATTCCCACAGCCGCTGTTCTGCGACGATTTCGACGTGCAGGGCCAGCGCGTCGTCGGCGAGAAACACCTGAAACTGAAGCTCGCCCGCGCCGGCCGCACGCTCGAGGCGATACGCTTCAACACGCTCGATCCCCTGCCGCAGCACGTGCGCGCGGCGTACCGCCTTTCCGTGGAAGAATTCAGGGGAATGCAGAATCTGCAGCTCGTCATCGAACATTGGGAGGCGGCATGAGCGGCAAGCCGGTGCCCCGGTGAGCTACGCCCGGGTCCGCATCGCCTGGCCGAAAGGCGCGCTCGCCGCGACGCTCGACGACACGCCGACGGCGCGCGCCCTGGTCGCCGCGCTGCCGCTCAATGCGCGCGCGCAGACCTGGGGCGAGGAGGTCTATTTCGAGATCCCCGTCAAAGCTGCCCTCGAGCGCGGCGCGAAGCAGGTGGTCCCGCCCGGCAGCGTGTGCTTCTGGGTGGAGGGAACCGCCCTGGCGCTTCCCTGGGGGCGGACGCCGATATCGGAGGGTGAGGAGCCGAAGCTGGTGAGCCCCTGCAACGTGCTCGGCCGCATCGACGGCGACCCGCGCCGGCTCGCCTCGGTGCGCGGCGGCGACACCATCAGCGTCACGGTGGAGTGAGCATGGAACGGAAGCGCGTCAACTCGAGCAGGATCCGGGGCGCGGGCTACGACCCCAAGGCGCAGCTGCTGGAGATCGAGTTCAGCGACGGGAGAATCGTGCAGTACCGAGGCGTATCCCAGGAAGTCCACCGGCAGTTCATGGCCGCGCCCTCGCCGACCAGCTTTTTCGAGGACAAGATCGACGAGAGCTTTCCCTCGACTCGCGTCCGCTAGGTGCTCTGCCCTATAATGCGCACCTACCATGGAAGCGGAACGCATCAATCAGCTGGCCTCCACGCTCTCCGGTCTCGACAAGAGATCGGCGGAGTTGCGGAGGTATCTTTGACTTCGACGGGAAGCAGGCGCGCCTTGCCGAAGTAAGCCGGGAGCTCGAAAAGCCGGACATCTGGTCCGACTCCAGGCGCGCCCAGGACCTGGGCCGCGAGAAGAAGCAGCTCGACAACCTCGTCGGCGTCCTCACCGATCTGAACGGCAAGCTCCGCGACGCCGCAGAGCTGTTCGCGCTCGCGCGCGAGGAGAACGATGCCGCGACCCTCGCTTCGATCGAGGCCGACGTCGCGCAGGCGGAAAAAATCGTTGCGGACCTCGAGTTCCGCCGCATGTTCTCCGATCCGCTCGACCCCAACAATTGTTTCATGGATATCCAGTCCGGCTCCGGCGGCACCGAGGCGCAGGACTGGGCGCAGATGCTCGAGCGCATGTACGCCAAGTACTGCGACCGCAAAGGCTACCGCGTCGACGTGCTCGAAGAGTCGCCGGGCGAGGTCGCCGGCATCAAGAGCGCGACCTTCAAGATCAGCGGCAGCTACGCCTACGGGCACTTGCGCACCGAAAGCGGCGTGCACCGCCTGGTGCGCAAGTCTCCCTTCGACTCCAACGCGCGCCGGCATACGTCGTTCGCGAGCGTTTTCGTCTATCCGGAAGTCGACGAGAACATCGAGGTCGAGATCAATCCCGCGGACCTGCGCATCGACACCTACCGCGCGTCGGGCGCAGGCGGCCAGCACGTCAACAAGACCGATTCGGCGGTGCGCATCACCCATTTGCCCACGGGCATCGTGGTACAGTGCCAGAATGACCGCTCGCAGCACCGCAACCGCGCGGAAGCCATGGCGCTGCTGAAATCGCGGCTGTACGAGCTGGAGCTGCGCAAGCGCCAGGCCGAACGCGACAAGCTCGCTTCCACCAAGACCGACATCGAGTGGGGCCACCAGATCCGCTCCTACGTGCTCGATCAGTCGCGCATCAAGGACCTGCGCACCGGGGTCGAAAAGGGCGACACGCAGCGCGTGCTCGACGGCGACCTCGACGAGTTCATCAGCGCGAGCCTGAAGCAGGGCGTGTAATGAACAAGAAGAACGAGCCTCCCGAGAATCCGCAGGCGGGCCAGGACGAGAACCAGATCATCGCCGAGCGGCGCGCGCGCCTCGCCGAGCTGCGCCGGCACGGTAGCGCCTTCCCCAACGATTTCCGCCGCGAGCACCTCGCCGCCGACCTGCACAAGACCTGGGGGGACAAGTCCAACGAAGAGCTCGAGCCCAGGCACATCGCGGTTTCGCTCGCCGGCCGCGTCATGCTGAAGCGCGTCATGGGCAAGGCGAGCTTCGCCACGGTCCAGGACATGAGCGGCCGCATCCAGCTCTACGTGACGCGCGACGCCGTCGGCGAGGCGGCTTACGAGGCTTTCAAGCACTACGATCTCGGCGACATCGTCGGCGCGAAGGGGACCCTGTTCAAGACCAAGACCGGCGAGCTGTCGCTGAAAACCGCCGAGCTGCGCCTGCTGGTGAAGTCGCTCAGGCCGCTGCCGGAGAAATTCCATGGCCTCGCCGACCAGGAGCAGAAGTACCGCCAGCGCTACGTCGACCTGATCATGAGCGAGGAGACGCGGGCGGTGTTCCGTACCCGCAGCCGCATCGTCGAGGCCATCCGCGGCTTCATGGCCGCGAAGGGCTTTCTCGAGGTCGAGACCCCGATGATGCAGCCCATCCCGGGCGGCGCGAACGCGAAACCCTTCAAGACCCATCACAACGCGCTCGACATGGAGCTCTATCTGCGCGTCGCGCCCGAGCTCTACCTCAAGCGCCTCGTGGTGGGCGGCTTCGAGAAGGTATTCGAGATCAACCGCAATTTCAGGAACGAGGGCATCTCGACCCGGCACAATCCCGAGTTCACCATGCTGGAGTTCTACGAGGCCTACCGCGACTACCGCTACCTCATGGACTTCACCGAAGAGATGCTGCGGGAGATGGCGAAGCAGGTGCTCGGCACGCTGCAGCTGGGCTACGGCGAGTACGTCATCGACCTCGCCAAGCCCTTCGAGCGGCTGACCATCATCGACGCGATCCGCAAATTCCATCCCGAGATATCTGCGTCCGATGTCGCCACCCGCGACGGCGTGATCGCGGTGCTGAAGAAGCGCGGCATCGATTTCGGCCAGCACGCCAAGGCGGGGCTGGGCGCGCTGCAGCTGCACCTGTTCGAGGAGACCACCGAGGCACGGCTGGTCCAGCCGACCTTCGTGGTCGACTACCCCGCCGAGGTATCGCCGCTCGCGCGGCGCAGCGACGCGAACCCCGAGGTCACCGACCGCTTCGAGCTCTACATTGCCGGCCGCGAGGTGGCGAACGGCTTCTCCGAGCTGAACGACCCCGAGGACCAGGCAGCGCGCTTCGAGGAGCAGGCGAAGGCGAAAGCGGCGGGCGACGAGGAATCGATGTACTACGATGCCGATTACATCCGCGCGCTCGAGTACGGACTGCCGCCCACCGCGGGCGAAGGCATTGGCATCGACCGCCTGGTGATGCTTTTCACCAACAGCCCCAGCATCCGCGACGTTCTGCTGTTCCCTCACCTGCGCAGGGAAACCTGAGGCGGAGAGTTGGGAGCTGTCGCCGGGCGGCGACGGCTTCGCCACGATGCATCGGGTTGTAAACCGCTTAACACACTGTTACACGAACTTGCTGGCGCGCCGGGCGTCAACATCGGTAGGCTTTGACGCCTGAGACAAGGAGGTTCCATGGAAGCACAGCGCCGCACACATCCGTTGATCATCGTCGCCGCAGGCACCGTCAGCCTGTTCAGCGTTGTCGGAATCGGAGCCGCCATGGGCTGGATACCGACTTCGGTCGGAAATCAGGACAGCGCCACGGTTGCGAAGGCTCCCGAGCAGCCCGAGGTGCGGGCCGAGCCGGCGAAGCCGATCGAGCACAAAGCCCAGCCGAGGCCGGTCGCGAGATCCGAGCCGCCGCGGCAGGCCCCGCACGCGATCGTGGCGCCACCGCCGACGTCGCCGGTCGTCGTGGCGGCCGTCTGCCGCGAGTGCGCCGTGGTCGAGGAAATCCGCACGATCGAAAAGGCCGGGCAGGCTTCCGGCGTCGGAGCGGTCGGCGGCGCCGTAGTAGGCGGCATCCTCGGGCATCAGGTCGGATCTGGACGCGGAAAAGATCTGGCGACCGTGCTGGGCGCGTTGGGCGGCGGCCTGGGTGGAAACCAGATCGAGAAGACCGTGAAGAAGGAAAAGGAATACCAGATCGTCGTGCGCTACGACGACGGCAGCAAGGGCCTGTTCACCCAGGCTACGGCGCCCGGCTGGCACAAGGGCGACAAGGTGAAGGTCGTCAACGGGGCGATCCAGTCCAACGGCTGAGATCCAGCTGCAGAAAAGAAAAGCGGGCTTCGGCCCGCTTTTCTTTTGTTGACGCTTCACGCCGCTCCGTCATAGAGTTGCAACACTCAACCGACGGGTAGCCAGGGTTCCGCCGGAAACACCGGCGCGTCATGACCGGTCTCGCAATCACCCTGGTGCTCGCCGCCGCCTTGATCCACGCGAGCTGGAACTACCTGCTCAAGAAGAGCGGCGGGGGAATCGGTTTCGTCTGGGCCTTCGCCGTCCTGTCCTCGCTGCTCTACGCGCCCCTTGCCGTGGGCGTGGTCGTCTTCCAGCATTTCCAGTTCAGCGCAGAAGCTCTCGCGTACCTCTTCGCGAGCGCCGTTCTGCACACGGCCTACTACCTGCTGCTCGACCGCGGCTACCGCCATGGCGACCTGTCGGTCGTCTATCCGCTCGCGCGCGCCACCGGTCCCTTCCTAACCGTCCTGTTCGCGCTCGCCGTACTGGGCGAGCGGCCGGGTGTCGTCGCCTTGTGCGGCGCGGCGCTCGTCGTCGGGGGCGCTTTCTTTCTCGCCGCGAGCCCCACCAAGCTCCGCGAAGCGGGGGCCGCGCGCGGAATCGCCTTCGCGCTGCTCACCGGCTGCATGATCGCTTCCTATACGGTCGTGGACAAGCAGGCCGTCAGTGCGGTGCTCATCCCACCGATCCTGCAGGACTGGGGCGCGAATCTCGGCCGCGTGATCGTGATGGCTCCGCTCGCCGTGAAGCGGCGGGCGGAGGTCAGGGCTGCGTGGGAGCACAAGCGGACGGCCGTAGTCCTGGTCGCCCTGCTCTGCCCCCTTTCCTATATCCTGGTACTCACCGCCATGGTGTTCACTCCCGTCAGCTACGTCGCACCGGCGCGCGAGATCAGCATTCTCTTCGGCGCGCTGATGGGGGCACACCTGCTGAGGGAAGGGGACGTGCCGCGCCGCGTCGCGGCGGCTGCCGCGATGGCGCTCGGAGTGGTCGCGCTGGCGATGGGCTGAGGATCTGGAATGGAGACTTCGTTCGCCTCGGCGGTCGTCATCCTGCTGCTCGTCACCGATCCGATCGGGAATATCCCGCTTTTCGTCACGCTGCTCCGGCCGGTCGCTCCGGAGCGCCGCGTCCTCGTGGTGGTGCGCGAATGCGCAATCGCGTTCGCGGTGCTGTTGGCCTTCGTCGTATTCGGACGCTGGCTGCTCGAGTTGTTCGGATTGTCCGACCAGTCGCTCACGCTGGCGGGAGGCGTGATCCTGTTCCTGATCGCGCTGCGGATGATCTTCCGCGGTCCCGAAGGCATCTTCGGCGACTCGCCGGCTGGCGAGCCGCTCATCGTGCCGCTCGCCATTCCCTCGATCGCCGGTCCCGCCGCGATCGCCACGGTCATCCTGCTCGTGTCGCGGGCACCGCAGCGGACCCCCGAGTGGCTCGCGGCGGTCGCCGTGACGATGGCGGTTTCGCTCGCGGCCCTTCTCCTCGCCGAGCGGATCGTCCGATGGGTCGGCGAGCGCGTGCTCACGGCCTTCGAGCGCCTGATGGGATTGCTGCTGACCGCCATCGCGGTCGAGATGCTGCTGCGCGGGATCGAGGGTTTCGTCCGCCAACTGCAGGCGAGCTGACTACGCAGGAATCGCGTTGCGGATCGCAGGGAGCATACGGGCGACCTCGTCGCGGCCTTCCGCGATCGCGAATTGCGCGCGATGATAGTCGAGCAGCCCGAGGTGGCCGAGCCGCGGAGTGAGCAGCACGTCGGGCGGCTCGCCCGCGAGACGGCTCCGCGCGATCCGCAGCTGCATGATGTTGATGGACCCCATCATGGCTTCCAGCAGTGCCGGCGGCGCGAGCTCCGGCTCCGCCTGCCGCTCGCTGGTCGGGTCGTAGCGGGGAAGAACCCGGCTCAGCAGGCTGCGCCGGCCGGCCTGCGTCGGCGCCCGGTCGTCCTCGCGCACGTAGCGCCCCACCAGATCGGACCCGAGATCGATTGCCAGAACGATGTCCGCTCCCATCGCCCGGCACAGCGAGACCGGGATGGGATTGACTACGCTGCCGTCGACCAGGTAGCGGTCTTCGAGGAGCACCGGCCGGAACAGGCCGGGCACGGCGATCGACGCCCCGATCGCGGCCGAGACCTTTCCCTCGCGCAGCCAGACCTCCTGCCCGGTACGCAGGTCGGTTGCGACCGCGGCGAACCGGATCGGCAGCTCGGAGAAATCGCACTCGACGAACTGCTCGTGAAAGAGCACGTTCACGCGCTCGCCCTTGATGAGGCCGCCGCGCAGGCCGAAGTCCGCGAGCTTGAGCATGCGCTTCCAGTCGAGCGACAGGGCCCAGGCTTCCAGCGGATCGAGGCGTCCCGCGGCGAACGCGGCGCCGACGAACGCGCCGACCGAGCATCCGGCGATGAAATCGGGCTTGATGCCCGCTTCGGTCAACGCGCGCAGCACGCCGATGTGCGCCCAGCCGCGCGCGGAGCCCGCCCCCAGAGCAAAGCCGATCTTGGGCCGGCGCGCCACTACTGCACGCGAGCCCACAGGTCGTGGGCGTCCGACTTCGTGACCCTCACCCGCACCCGGTCCCCCGGGGCAAGCTTGCCCCCGCCTGCGACATGCACCAGGCCGTCTATCTCGGGCGCGTCGGCGGCGGAGCGCGCCACCGCGCCCCCCGGCTCGAGTCCGTCCACGAGCACCTCCAGGACCTTGCCGACCTTGCGCTTGAGCCTGCGCGCGCTGATGTTCTCCTGCAGCCGCATGAGCCGCGCGCGCCGCTCCTCGCGGACTTCACCGGGCAGCGCGCCGGGAAGCTCGTTCGCTTTCGCGCCCTCGACCGGCGAGTAGGCGAAGCAGCCCACGCGGTCGAGCTCGGCCTCGTCGAGAAAATCCAGCAATTCCTGGAACTCGTCTTCGGTCTCGCCCGGGAAACCCGCGATGAAGGTGCTGCGGATGGTGATGTCCGGGCAGATGCTGCGCCAGGCCCGGATGCGCTCGAGGTTGTCTTCGCCGCTCGCCGGGCGCTTCATCAGCTTCAGTATCCGCCGGCTGGCGTGCTGAAAAGGCACGTCGATGTAGGGAAGGATCTTGCCCTCGGCCATGAGCGGGATCACGGCGTCCACGTGGGGATACGGATAGACGTAGTGCAACCGCACCCACGCGCCCAGGTCGCCGAGCGCGGCGGCCAGATCGCCCATGCGCGTCTTGAGCGGCCGGCCTCCCCAGAAGCCGGTGCGATACTTGAGATCCACACCGTAGGCGCTGGTGTCCTGCGAGATCACGAGCAGCTCCCTGACGCCCGCCTTGACGAGGTTCTCGGCTTCGCGCATCACCTCGCCGATCGGCCGGCTGACCAGGTTGCCGCGCAGCGACGGGATGATGCAGAACGAGCAGCGGTGATTGCAGCCCTCGGAAATCTTGAGGTAGGCGTAGTGCTTCGGAGTGAGCTTGATACCTTGCGGCGGCACCAGGTCGACAAAGGGATCGGGCGGCTTGGGCAGATGCTCGTGCACCGCCGCCATCACCTCTTCCAGCGCGTGCGGGCCGGTGACGGCGAGGACTTTCGGGTGCGTCTCGCGCACCACGTCGCCCTTGGCGCCCAGACATCCGGTGACGATCACCCGGCCGTTCTCCGTGATCGCTTCGCCGATGGCGTCGAGGGACTCCCGCACCGCCGATTCGATGAAGCCGCAAGTGTTCACGACGACCAGATCGGCGCCGTCGTACGAGGGGGAGATCGCATATCCCTCCGCGCGCAGCCGCGTGAGGATACCCTCGGAGTCGACCAGCGCCTTGGGGCAGCCCAGGGATACGAATCCGACCTTCGGTACCGCTGCGGTGCGCCTGCGCGAGATCAGCTTTTGTCTTCCTCGCCCGATGGCTTCTTGTCCCCGGAGGGCTGCGTGGCGCCCGGCTGGGCGCCGAATCCGGGCACGCCGGAGAACCCCGGAAACGGGAAGCCCGAGAACATCGTGCGGGTCTGGTTTTGCAGCTGCTCCTGCATCTGCAGGAATACGTTTCGGCTCTGGTCGAGGTAGGCCGAGACCAGGTTCTGCATGGCCGGGCCCTGAAAGCTCATGAATTGCTTCCACATGTCCTCGTTGAGCTTGGTGGGATCGCCGTAGAGCTTTTGCGACTGCTCGCGCAGGCTCTTCTGCATTTCGGCGAACAGCTGCATGTTGCGCTCGAGGTAGGAGCCGAGCATTCCCTGCATCGCGTTGCCGTAAGAACGGATGAACTGGGAGAGAACGTCCGAGGAGAACATCGGCGCCCCGGCGGCCTCTTCCTCGAGGATGATCTGCAGGAGTATGGACCGCGTCAGGTCCTCGCCGGTCTTGGCATCCACCACCTGGAACTCCTCACCCTCGACCACCAGCTTTTTCACGTCGACTAGGGTGATGTACACGCTCGTCTTGGTGTCGTAGAGGCGGCGGTTCGGGTACTTCTTGATCAGTCGGGTGGGCTCAGACATGGGGACCCTTGCCTGGTTGCGGTACGCGGGTGTTGCAGTGCCACATGATACTGGACTTTGCAGCGGCGTTCCATCAGCGCGCGCCCGTGGCGCGCGGCCCGGCCGGCGCGCTATGCCATGTGCTGCCCGCCGTTGATGGCAATATTCGCGCCGTTCACGAATGCGGCCTCCTCCGAGCACAGATAGATGATCAGCCCCGCGACTTCCTCGGGCCGGCCCAGCCGGCCGAGGGGAATCTGCGGAATGATCTTCGAGTCGAGAATCTCCTTGGGAATCGCCGTCACCATCTTTGTGCCGATGTAGCCGGGAGAAATGGTATTGACCGTCACCCCCTTCTTCGCCACCTCGAGAGCGAGCGACTTGGTAAAGCCGTGCATGCCGGCCTTTGCCGCGGCATAGTTGGTTTGTCCGAAAGCGCCCTTGGATCCGTTCACCGAGGAGACGTTGATGATCCGGCCCCAGCCGCGATCGGCCATGCCATCGCATACCTGCTTGGTCATGTTGAACACCGAGTCGAGGTTGGTGTGCAGCACCACGTCCCAGTCGACCTTGGTCATTTTCCGGAACGTCATATCGCGGGTGATGCCGGCATTGTTGACGAGGATGTCCACCGGGCCATGGTCCTTCACTACCGCCTCTACGCAGGCCCGACACGAATCGAAATCGGCGACGTCGCAGGAGAAGTTGTGAAAATCGTACCCGCGCGCCTTCATCCCGGCGATCCACTGGTCCGCGATCCTATTCGACGGTGAATGCGTGACCGCCACCCGGTAGCCCGCATCCACCATCTTGATGCTGATGGTCTCGCCCAGCCCTCCCATGCCGCCGGTAATCAACGCGAGCCGCTTGGCCATGATGATTTCTCCTTTGGTGCCGCTTGTTCTGAATTATCGCACCAATCCGCGGCGTCCCCGGTTTGCGGCTAGGCCATGTGCAGGCCTCCGTTGATCGAAATGTTCGCGCCGGTGATGTAGCCCGCGTCGTCCGAGGCCAGGTACGCGACCAGGCTCGCGATTTCCTCCGGCTCGGCGAGCCGCCCCATGGGAATCTGCTGGATGATCGACTCAAGGACGTCGGCCCTGATCGCCTTGACCATGTCCGTGCGCACATAGCCCGGGGACACGGTATTGACGGTCACGCCCTTCTTCACGACTTCCTGGGCGAGCGCCTTGGAAAAACCGTGCATGCCGGCCTTGGCTGCCGAGTAGTTGGTCTGTCCGAACTGGCCCTTGAGGGCATTGACCGAGGAGATGTTGACGATGCGGCCCCAGCCGCGCTCCACCATGCCCTCGATCACCTGGCGGGTCACGTTGAAGACGCTATTGAGGTTGGTGTTGATCACCGCATACCAATCCCCGGGAGACATGCGCTTGAACACTCCGTCGCGCGTGATGCCGGCATTGTTGACCAGGATATCGACCGGTCCGATCACCGAGCCGATCTGGTAGAACATTTCTGCGCAGGACTCGTAGTCGTCGACGTTGCCTTCAGCCGCGTGCACCGACAAGCCTTCCGCCTGCATCTGCGAGAGCCACTCGCTCTTCTTCTCGTATCCCGGCAGGCAGCCCGCGACCACCTTGACTCCCTGCCGCGCCAGGCGCCGGCAAACCGCGGTGCCGATGCCGCCCATACCGCCGCTCACGAACGCAATGCGCTGCTTCAACGCTCTCGCGGAATGCTCCGATGGCTCCGTGCCCGCATGGGCGCTGCGCCTCGTCGCTGTCGCTGTCGCTGTCGTCATGATTCGATCCCTCTCCATTGGTTTCCGGTTACCGGATGCTTACGCGCTTCGCTGTTTTGCATAGCTTCCCGGCGCGCGCTCCCCGGGTTTGAATTTCGCGCTGCCCAGGCGGGCGCGAGCTTTCGCACGCCCGCCGCCGTGCTGTCCGAGCCAATCGCTCCAGTCGGCCCACCAGCTTCCGGGGTGCTCCGCAGCCCCGGCGAGCCAAGCGTCGGGGTCCGTGCCCAGGGTCGCTCCTGCCCAATAGCTTCGCTTGTTACGGGAGGCCGGATTGACGACGCCGGCGACGTGGCCGCTCGCGCCGAGCACGAAACGCTTGTCACCGCCGACCAGCTGCGTCGTGCGGTAAGCCGTCCGCCACGGGACGATGTGGTCTTCGCGGGTCGCGAGGACGTATGCCGGCACGGAGACCTTCCCCAAGTCGACGGGCACGCCCAGCACCGACACCTTGGCGGGCTCGCGAAGGTTGTTCTCGAGATACGTGTTGCGCACGTACCAGCAGTACATCGGCCCCGGAAGGTTCGTCGAGTCCGCGTTCCAGTACAGCAGATCGAAGGCCTCGGGCTGCTTCCCCTTCAGATAGTTGTTCACGACGTACGACCAAACCAGGTCGTTGGCGCGCAGCGCCGAGAACACCAGCGCGAGGTCGCGGCCCGGCATGATGCCGCCCTTTCCGATCGCGGTTTCCCGAAGCGCCACGCTCGGCTGGTCGATGAACAGGCTGATTTCCCCGGTGTCGGAGAAGTCAAGCATCGAGGCGAGGTAGGTCGCACTCTGGACGCCCGTTTCGCCTCTTGCCGCCGCGACGGCCAGCGCGACCCCGAGCAGGGTGCCGCCTACGCAGAATCCGAGCGCGTTCACCTTCTCCGTGCCTGAGACCGCGCGCGCCACCTCCAGCGCCTTGAGAACACCCATTTCGACATAGTCGTCCCAGGTGAGGTGGCCCTGCTCCTTGGCTACGTTGCGCCAGGACACCATGAACACGCTGTGGCCCTGCTCCAGCGCAAAGCGCACGAGGGAATTGCCGGGCTGGAGATCGAGGATGTAGTACTTGTTGATGCAGGGCGGAACCATGACCAGGGGCCGCTTGAATACCGTTTCGGCGAGCGGCTTGTATTGGATGAGCTGAATCAGCTCGTTCTGGTAGACCACGGCTCCTTCCGTCGCGGCGATGTTTCGCCCGATCTCGAACTGGGACTCGTCCGTCGTGGAGATGCGTCCCTTGTGCACGTCCTCGACCAGCTGGCGCACGCCGCGGGACAGGCTCTCGCCCTTGGTTTCGAGCGCGAGCTTCAGGGCCTCCGGGTTGGTCGCCGCGAAGTTCGCGGGGCTCATCGCGTCGGCGACCTGGCGAGTGATGAATCGCAGGCGCTCCTTCACGCGCGCGTCGGCATTCAGCGTCTCGACCCAGTCGATGACGAACTGCGAATTGATGAGGTAGCTGCGGCGCAAGTAATCGAACCAGGGGTCGCGCCGCCATTCCGGCGAGGAAAAGCGCTTGTCGCCGCGATCCGACGCCGCGTCGGTCTTCCTACCAGCGCCGCCCAGCGCAGCCTGCAGCAGCGCGGCGTGCTCCTGGAAATAGCGCGTCTGCAGGGCCGCAACCCTGGAAGCGTCGGCACCGCCTCCTGCCCGAAAGGACTGGGAAAGTTCGGAGTCCGCCGGAAGCCCCAGAAGCTCTAAGAAACTTTTCAGAAAGCCCTGTGCGGCCTGGGTGGCCTGGTCGACCGAAGCAAGGGGTTCTGCCGCCATGGGATTTCTCTCAAGGTCCTGAAAACCTTTCGAAATGCGGTTGATACTGCACCGCAGCATCGACAAAGTCAAGGGAGCAGATCACCCTCCATCCTAGGGTCGATAGACCCCTCGGCCTGTGAGCAGCCACTAGCTAGCGGGGAATTGCGAAGCGCCGTCGATGAGCTTCGCAGCGTTGGCCTTCGTGATGGGCGAGGCGGGATTGAGGTCGAGGAAGAGGGTGGAGGAACGAATGGCGCTCAGGCCCAGTAAAGCCGCGCCGGGTTGTCCACCAGGATCCGCCTTCTCAGGACTTCGTCGGGAACCGTCTCGGCGAAGAGGTCCACCAGCTCGCCGTCGTTCGGCATGACCTTGACGTTGGGGTGCGGAAAGTCGGTTCCCCAGAGCACGCGGTCCGGCGCGGCCCGCACGAGCGCGGCCGCAAAGGGCTTCGCGTCGCGAAACGGCTTACCGGTCGCGGAGATGCGCTCCGGGCCGCTGATCTTCACCCAGGCGAGTGGATTCTTCATCAGCTCCAGCAGCATGGCGAACGGTCTCTGGTCGAGCCCATGTCCCGCGTCGACCCGCCCCATGTGGTCGATGATGAAGGGCACCCGCATGCGGCGAAAAAGGTCGGCATGCGTTTCGATATCCTCGGCATCGAAGTGAAGAACAACGTGCCAGCCCAGCGGCGCGATCATCGCCAGCGTCCGCTCGAACACGCGCGCATCGGGCGCGCCGCCCAGGTGACGCACGAAGTTGAAGCGCACCCCGCGCACGCCACCGTCATGCAACGCTCCAAGCTCGCTCTCGCTCGCGTCATCCCCTACCATCGCCACGCCCCGCCACGCGCCTCCCGACCACGCGATCGCGTCGAGCATCGCCCGGTTGTCCCCGCCGTGGCAGCTCGCCTGCACCAGCACCGCACGCGACAGACCGAGATGCTGGTGGAGCGCACGCAGCTTCTCCTTGGGCGCGTCAGGCGGCGTGTAGCGGCGCTCCGGGGCGTAGGGAAACTTCGCCGCGGGCCCGAAAATGTGGCAATGCGCGTCGCATGCGCCGGACGGCGGGACGTATTTCGGCTTGACCGGCTTCGGATCGGGGCCGGCGATCGGCTTGGTCATTCGTCGGCGCGCTACTGCTTCTCGATCTTCGCGCGCTCGATCACGCCCTTCCACTTGGCGATTTCGGAGACGAGGAGCTCGTGCAGGGCTTCCGGCGTTCCCGCGCGCGCGTCTACCCCAAGCTCGCCCAGCCGCTTGCGCACCTCGGGCGCGGCCACGGCCGCGTTGATCTCGCGGTTGAGGCGCTCGAGCACCGGCTTGGGAGTCTTCGCCGGCGCGGCCACGGCGTTCCACGACGAAGCCTGATAGCCCGGTACGCCGCTCTGGGCAAGGGTGGGCACGTCGGGGAGCCCGGCAAAGCGTTTATCGGAAGTCACCGCAAGCGCTCTTACCGCTCCACCTTTGATCAGCGCCATCACCGGGGCGAGGATCTCGAACACCGCCTGCACGTCGCCGCCTTTGAGCGCGGTGATCACCGCGGGCGTGGCCTTGAACGGAACGATCTGGGCGTCGATTCCCGACATCGACTTGAACAGCTCCGCCGCCAGGTTCTGCGTGCTGCCCGGGTTGATCGTGCCGATGTTGAGCTTGTTCGGATTGGCCTTGGAATACGCGATCAAGTCCTGGACCGAGCCGATTTTCGAGGCCGCATCCACCACCAGCACGAGATCGAAGAAACCCACGGTCGAGACCGGCGCGAAATCGCGCAAGGTGTCGTACGGCAGTGACTTGAACAGCGACACGCTCACGGCATTGCCGTTGGTGAGAAAGAGCAGCGTGTATCCGTCGGGCTCGGCCTTGGCAACCGCCTCGGATGCGACGATGCCGCCCGCGCTCGGCCGGTTCTCGACCAGCACCTGCTGCCCCATCGTCGCGCTCATCTGCTGGGAGACGACCCGGGCCGTTATATCGGCGACTCCCCCGGCCCCAAACGGGACGATGAGCCTCACGGGACGTGTCGGATAGCCTTGGGCAACAGAAGCGGCGGTGACCGTCGCAAGCAGGGCAACGCTGAGCGAACGCAGTGCGAGGCAGGGCATAGTTTGAGTTGTGACAGGCAAAATTTATTGTTGGTCGGGGCGGCGAGATTCGAACTCGCGACCACTTGCAACCATGCAACCCTTGCGAATGATAACAGATTGTTTATTTTACATTGACCGCACGGTGCTCGCTGCAAACCGCGCATGACCGTGCAGGACAATGCATAACGGATTCCCGCAAAACTCCCGCAAGCCTAGGCAGCGTGCAGCGGTGGTTTGATACCCTCGTTGGTCGCCATGCTCACCGCTTCACTACGTTGGCCATGCCGTCGATGTCGCCCGCGAGGAACTTGCGGAAGTTGTCCACCAAGGTCGGCAGCGCCTCCTCGGCGTACTGGTCGTGGAAGCCGCCCAGGTGGGGCGTCACGATCACGTTGTCCATGCTCCAGAATGGGTGGCCCTCCGGCAGGGGCTCGGTCGCGAACACGTCGAGCGCCGCGCCCGCGAGGCGCTTCTCGCGCAGCGCGGCGAGCAGCGCGTCCTCGTCGACAATGCCGCCGCGCGCGAGATTGACGAGAAACGCCGAGGGCTTCATCGCGCCAAGAACCCTCGCGTCCACGATCCCGCGCGTCTCCGGCGTGTAAGGCGTGAGCAGCACCAGGAAGTCGAGATCGCGCACGGCTCGCTCGAGCTCGTCGCGGTGGACCACCCGGTCGAAGCCCTCCATGACCCGTGGGGAAGAGCTGATGCCGTCGACCCGCATCCCGAAGGACTTGCACTTGGGCGCGAGCGATCTTGCGATCGCGCCGACGCCGAAGATTCCGACCGACTTGCCTTTCAGGAGCCGCGAAGGATAGCGCTCCCACTTGCGCGCGTTGCGGTTGCGCATCGCGCGCGGCAGGTCCCGGGCGAGCGCCAGCATCAGCATGATCGCGGCCTCGGGCACCGAATCGCCGTGCAGCCCGTGCATGTTGGTGACCAGCACGCCTTCGCGGAACGGCGGCCGGTCGACGATGCCGTCGACGCCGGTGCCCAGCGCCTGGATCCACCTGAGCTTCTTCCCCTTCTCCAGCACGTGATCGGCCATGTGCGCGCCGAAGGTGAGCAGAATGTCGGCGTCTCCGATATAGGGATCGACCTTGGAATGATGATCGACCAGGTCGATCGCCAGTTCCGGGAACGCACTGCGCAGGCCGTTGTAGTACTGCATTGTGATTTTTTCCGGCAGGGTCAGCAGGACAAGCAGCTTGGTCATCGAAACAGTCTTGCGTATCGAGTGTTGGCGAGGGAGGTGACGGTGGGAGACCAACGCAGCCCGCCGACCCTCACTGTGTTGCGAAGGAGAGCTGCACGAGAGGGAACTTACGTGCGCGTTTGCGGAAACTCCCGCAGAACGGGAAATCAGCTAAGCGCTGCACCCCATGCAGCATTTGTGATGATAGCAGATTGCTTATTTGACATTGACCGCACGACGCTCGCTGCAAACCGTGCACCACGCTGGACAATGCATAACGGGTCCCCGCAAAAACTCCCGCAAGGCGTTTTGCGGCTATCCAAGTCGCCTCAAGCGCCTAGACACCCTCGGCGCGATACTTGCGGAGCAAACCCGATAACCTCAAATGGGCTCCAATAGACCTGATCGAATTAGGAGCGAAACGGCGCGATCTTAGCACCAACTATCTACGTGAGTCGCTCAGCGCCGGCACACCCGGTTCGGCCTTACCGGCGCTGTTTCACGAGCGTGCGGCCTCGCTTAGGAACGAACGCGCCTTGAACGCCAGGATTACGAGGAGAACGCCGAAGACGATAGCGTAGGTGGCGATCAGCCAAAGCACGGCGAGGGCGCCCACGCCCGGCTGCGCCATGAGGAGAACACCGAACACCACCGAAGCGAGC
>DATIWX010000027.1:0-6125 GCA_035519135.1 Burkholderiales bacterium
GTTCGGGAAGGTGATCCACGAATCGGAAGGCGGCAGCTACAACGCCCAGGTGGACGTCTCGTTCCGCTGGGGGATGGGCTGGTTCATCTTCTCCGAGGTGATGTTCTTCGCGGCGTTCTTCGGCGCGCTGTTCTACGCCCGCGTGCTCTCGGTACCCTGGCTCGGCGATCTGGAGCAGAAGCTGCTGTGGCCCGATTTTTCGGCGCAGTGGCCGACCGCAGGACCGGCCGCCGCCGATCCGTTCACGCCGATGGCGGCGTGGGGCATCCCGGCCTTCAACACCCTGCTGCTGCTCTCTTCCGGGGTCACCGTCACCTGGGCGCACTGGGCGCTGAAAGCGAACAACCGCGGCCAGCTCATCTTCGGCCTCATCCTCACGATAGCGCTCGGGGCCACGTTCCTCTGCTTCCAGGCCTACGAGTACATCCACGCCTACAGCGAGCTCAACCTGAAGCTCTCGTCGGGGATCTACGGCTCGACGTTCTTCATGCTCACCGGCTTCCACGGCTTCCACGTGACCGTGGGCGCGATCATGCTGACGGTGATCCTCGGCCGCTGCATCGCCGGGCACTTCAAGCCCGACCACCACTTCGCCTTCGAGGGCGTGTCCTGGTACTGGCACTTCGTGGACGTCGTGTGGCTGCTGCTGTTCGTGCTGGTTTACTGGCTCTGACTGAACGCCCGCGCAAACCGACAACGAGGAGGAGGAGCGCACCCCGCGAGGGGTGCATTGGGGACGCCGCACCGGGTTGCCGGTGCGGCGATTTTTTTGGACTGACCGCCGGCGCGCTCCGCACCCTCGCGCCGCCTGTTTGGAGGCTCTGTCGCAAGCTCCCCATCATTTCTTCTTCGGCCATCGCCGACGCGATTGACAGACAGGCCGACTAGGTCACAGTCTGCCGGTGATGAACCCGAGCTTGTAACCGATGATCAGAATCAGGAAGAGGGCGATCGAGAGTGCGACCCGGACTGCGAGCATCTTCACGGTGTTCATGGAGCGGCCCTGGTCGCGGATCATGTAGAAGAGCGCCGATCCGAGCGAGAAGAGGATCAGGCCGATCAGGATGAACACCAGGATGCGCATGACGTTAGCGCCGGGGCGACGTTCCCAGTCTAGCCGAGCGGCCCGGCCCTCGCCAGGCGCGGATCGCCCGTGACCGCGCGCTGGCAGTTCCGTCCCGGGCCGTTCATGACCGCCGCGACGCTCGCGTTCTGCGCGTTGACCCTCGCGCTCGGGCTGTGGCAGACACGCCGCGCCGCCGAGAAGGATTCCCTGCAGGCGATGCTCGATCGGCGTACCGGGGAACCGCCGCTGATATTGCCGCCCGCGCCGGCCGGGTGGGACGCGGTGGCGATGCGGCGGGTCTCTGCGCGGGGCGAGTACGCCGAGCGCTTCGGCATCCTTCTCGACAACAAGGTGCATCGCGGGCGCGTGGGCTACGAGGTCGTGACGCCGCTCCGAATCGCCGGCAGCGACCTGCACGTGCTGGTGAACCGCGGCTGGGTCGCGGCCGGCCGGACGCGCGACGACCTGCCGCAGGTTCCGGCGATACGCGGGCCGCAGACCGTCGAGGGGATCGCGGTCATGCCGGCCGAGCGTGTCTACGAGCTCGCGGCCGATACCCCGCGCAGCGCAGTCTGGCAGCACCTCGTGCTCGACCGGTATCGCGCGTGGTCGGGGCTCGAGCTCGCGCCGTTCGTCCTCCAGCAGACGAACGACGCGGGCGACGGCCTCGTCCGCGAATGGGACCGCCCCGATACCGGCGCCGACCGGCACCGCAGCTATGCGCTGCAATGGTTTTCGTTCACGGCGCTCGCAGTCGTTCTCTATGTCGTCCTCAATACCAAGCGGCGCGCACGGGTCTGAGGCAATCCGCCCCCGCCGCGGGTGGCTGATGCCGCTCGCCATCTTCGCCGTGTGCGCGTTCCCGCTCGCCGCGGCGCTCGTCGCGTACTTCATTCTTCCGCCGTCCGGACGCACCAACTACGGCGAGCTGGTCGAGCCGAAGCAGCTGCCGGCGGTCCGCCTCGAGCGGCTGGACGGACGCGCATTCGCGCTCGCGGACCTCAAGGGGAAATGGGTCATGCTGCAGGTGGACGGGGCCGACTGCGGACGCGCCTGCCAGGCGAAGCTCTTCAACATGCGCCAGTCGCGCCTCGCTCAGGGCGACGATGCAGACCGCATCGAGCGCGTGTGGCTCGTTGCCGGGAATGACGTGCCACCGGCCGAGCTCGCGCGGCTGTACGAGGGGGCGATCGTCGCGCGAACCGTGCCCGAGCTCGCCGCGGCGCTGCCCGGCACCGAGGTGCGCGATTACATTTACGTCATCGATCCGCGCGGCAACCTGATGCTGCGGTTTCCGAAGGGCGCCGACCCGAAGCGGATGATCAAGGACCTGCAGCGACTCCTGAAGTACTCGAGTATCGGCTGAGCGATGGCGCTCGCGCGGTCTCGGAGGCGGTCGACGTGATAAACTTTCGGCTCCCAACGCCCGCTGTACCGGCGCTTTCCCGATGACCGCCACCGCGCTCGGCACCACCACACACCGCCTGCGCCAGTTTCTCGAGCTCACGAAGCCGCGCGTCGTGTCGCTGATCGTGTTCTGCGCGGTGATCGGTATGTTCCTCGCAGTGCCCGCGGGAAGCTGGATCCCGCTCGATGTCCTGCTCGCGGCGACCGCGGGCATCGCGCTCGTGGCCGGCGCCGCAGCGGCGGTCAACTGCCTGGTGGAGCAGAAAATCGACGCGGTGATGGCACGCACCCGGGCAAGGCCGCTGCCGCGCGGCGAGCTGTCGTCGCTGCAGACGCTGGTCTTCGCCGGCGTGGTCGGCGGCGCCGGGCTGGGGCTGCTCTACCGGTTCGTCAACCCGCTCACGATGTGGCTCACGCTCGGGACGTTCGTGGGTTACGCCGTCCTCTACACCGTTGTCCTCAAGCCGCTCACTCCGCAGAACATCGTGATCGGCGGCGCGTCGGGCGCGATGCCGCCGGTGCTCGGCTGGGCGGCGGTGACGGGGCAGGTGGCGCCGGAAGCGCTGCTGCTGTTCCTCATCATCTTTGCCTGGACACCGCCGCACTTCTGGTCGCTCGCGCTCTATCGCGCGGAGGAATACGCGCGCGTGGGGCTGCCGATGCTGCCGGTCACCCACGGGCGCAAGTTCACCCAGCTGCACGTGCTGCTCTATACGCTGATCCTCGCCGCCGCCAGCGTCATGCCGTTCGTCTACGGGATGAGCGGCTGGCTCTATCTCGCCGCGGCGATCGCGCTCGGCGCTCTCTTCATCACCTACGCGGTGCGCATCTATGTCGATTACAGCGACGCCCTCGCGCGGCGGACCTTCGGCTACTCGATCGTCTACCTCGCGGCGCTCTTCGCCGCGCTGCTTGTCGATCACTATCTATAGGCTCGTCGCGCTGCTCGCTGCGGCGCTGGTCGCCGGCTGCGATTCCGGCAAGCCTTCATTCAAGAGCGTCGACGTCACCGGCGCCGACTTCGGGCGCGAGCTCCAGCTCACCGACCACACCGGGAAGCCGCGGACGCTGGCCGACTTCAAGGGCAAGGTCGTGGTGGTGTTCTTCGGCTACACGCAGTGTCCGGACGTGTGTCCGACGACGCTGGTCGACATGAAGGCGGTGAAAGAACAGCTCGGCAAGGACGGCGAGCGTTTGCAGGTGCTCTTCGTGACGGTCGACCCCGAGCGGGACACGCCCGAGCTGCTGGCCAAATACGTGCCGGCCTTCGACCCGTCTTTCGTCGGGCTCTACGGCGACGCGGAAGCGACGGCACGCACCGCGAAGGAGTTCAAGGTGTTCTACAAGAAGGTCCCGGGGTCGAGCCCGACCAACTACTCGGTCGACCACACCGCGGCGCTATACATCTATGACCCGTCCGGGCGGCTCCGGCTGTTCGCGAAGCACGCCGAGGGCGCCGAGGCGCTCGCGCACGACATCAAGCTGCTGCTCGACCAGGCGCGCTGAGCGAGCCCGCCCAGGCGGGTGAGCGCCGAGGAAGGCGCTCACCCGCTTTCCTGCAAGTGCCGGCAAGGGCGCGAGCCCAGAAGCAGAACGCCCGGCGGATGCCGGGCGGTCTCACTCGGTGTGACGGGTCGCTCAGCGCGCCTCGGCGCCGATCACCCCGCGCATCTTCTGCATCGCCTTCGCCTCGATCTGCCGGATGCGTTCGGCGGAGACCTTGAACTCGGCCGCGAGGTCGTGCAGCGTAGCCGTGTCCGTCTCGCGTAGCCAGCGCGCCTCGATGATCCGCCGGCTACGCGGATCGAGCGACGCCAGCGCGGCCGCCAGCCCGTCAGAGCGCAGGCGCTCGGCCTCGGCGGCTTCCACCAGCGCCGAAGGCTCTTCCTGCGGGTCGGCGAGGTAGGCGATCGGCGCGTAGCTCTCCTCGTCGTCGTCGACCGAAGGCTCGAGGGCGAGCTCCTGCCCGGCGAGCCGCATCTCCATCTCCGCGACCTCCTCGGGCTTCACGTTCAGCGTGTCGGCGACGTGACGGATCTGGTCCTGCGTCAGCGGGTCGAGGCCCGGCTTCATGCTCCGCAGGTTGAAGAACAGTTTGCGCTGCGCCTTCGTGGTCGCGATCCGCACGAGACGCCAGTTGCGCAGGATGAACTCGTGCATCTCGGCCTTGATCCAATGGATCGCGAACGACACCAGCCGCACCCCGCGCTCCGGGTCGTAGCGCTTGACCGCCTTCATCAGGCCGATGTTGCCCTCCTGGATGAGGTCGCCGTGGGACAGACCGTAGCCGAGATAGCCGCGGGCGATCGCCACGACCACGCGCAGGTGCGACAGCACGAGCTGCCGTGCGGCGTCGAGGTCGGCGTCGTCGCGCAACTTCCGAGCGAGCCGCAACTCCTCCTCCGGGGTCAGGAGCGGAAAACGATTTACCGCCTGAACATACTGGTCCAGGCTTCCGACGGCCGAGGGGACGGGTAGCGCGAAGCCTTGGGTCATGTTTTCGAACCTCCTGGGCAAGTAGTTTAGCACTCTCGGTTTTAGAGTGCTAAATCCCCGAGTAGTTCACTCAGTCTTTCCCGGCTCCCCCGAGCGGGGGCGCCGGTGCGGCGCTACCTAGGCTGTATTTCATGTAAGTGTTTACTCACTGATAAATACGCCCCCGCCCACCCCAAGGCGGCCGCGAAGCCGAGGCAGGCGGCGAGGTCGCCCGCAGGCGGCAGCACCAGTCGGAACTCCGAGCCGTAGGTCGCGGCGAGACGCGCCACCTCGCCATTGAGGACATGGACGCTCCCTCCGACCAGGCCGAGGGCGACGATCCCGCCCGCGAGACCAATCACCGTGCCCTGCCAGACGAATGGGCGCCGGACATAGCTCGTCGTGGCCCCGATGAGGCGGCTCACCTCGATCTCCGCCTGCTGGGTCACGATCTGCAGGCGGACGGTGTTGAAGGTCACCGCGATCATGCCGACCGCGAGCAGGCCGGCGAGGAGCACCACGGCGGCACCCCCGAGGCGGAGCAGCGCGTCGAGCCGCTGCAGCCACAGCGTATCGAGCTGGACGAGAGCAACC
The DNA here is from genome assembly GCA_035519135.1 of Burkholderiales bacterium. Taxonomy (GTDB): domain Bacteria; phylum Pseudomonadota; class Gammaproteobacteria; order Burkholderiales; family SG8-39; genus VBDM01. Next base: position 5,543 of record DATIWX010000027.1, read on the forward strand.
TTGGGCAGCTGGCGCAGTGCGCCAGCGAGACGCTCGGCGTCGGCGGTGGTGCCCGGCGCAAGATCGACGATGACCGCGTCGGGCAGGGGATTCGAGCCCAGCGTCGCAGCGATCTCGCTCGCGCCTTCGGCCTGCTTCAGCTCGGCAAGGGCACGGTCCTTGGGCACGAACCGGCTCCGCCGCACGCCCGAAGCGTTCGCCACCGCGGCCTCGACCCGGGCGGCGTCGGCGCGCGCCGCATCCGGTGTCATGAACACCGCGAGCTGCGGATCGCCGGCTGCGTGCCCCGCAAAACGCTCAGCGTTTGCGAGTACGACCCACGCCCCCAGCGGAAGCGCAAGCGCGACGCCGATCGCGAGTACGTCGAGCGCCGTCGCGCCGGGCGACCGCGCGAGCCGACGGAGCGTCGCCGCGAGGCTCCGGGCATGGTGGCGCAGCCAGGCGCTCATCGGACGAGCCCCATCAGTCCAGAACGCGGCCGTGGTCGAGACGCACCGCGCGCGTTCCGAACCGATCGACCAGCCCTGGGTCGTGGGTGGCGACTAACACGGTGACTCCGACCTGATTGAACGCTCGGAAGATC
>DATIWX010000028.1:0-52723 GCA_035519135.1 Burkholderiales bacterium
CCGCAGAAGATCTCCGAGACGCTGGGCGCCGAGATCCTGCGCCTGTGGGTGGCGGCGACCGACTACTCGGGAGAGCTGTTCATCTCCGACGAGATCCTCAAGCGCGTCGTGGAGACCTACCGCCGTATCCGCAACACGCTCAGGTTCCTGCTCGCCAACACCTCGGACTTCGACATCGAGCGCGACGCGATGCCGGTATCCGCATGGGTCGAGATCGACCGCTACGCCGTGGCCCTGGCCGAGGAGCTGCAGCACAGCGTCCTCGAGGACTACCAGCGCTACGAATTCCATCCCGCAGTCGCCAGGCTGCAGACCTTCTGCTCGGAGGACCTCGGGTCCTTCTACCTCGACGTCCTCAAGGACCGTCTGTATACGACGGCCGCGGGGTCGCCCGCGCGGCGTTCGGCGCAGAACGCGCTCCATCACATCACCCACGGCCTGCTGCGGCTGATGGCGCCCGTCCTGAGCTTCACGGCGGAAGAGGCGTGGAGCGTGTTCCAGCCGGGCGCCGGCACCGTCTTCGCGCAGACTACCTACCGCTTCCCCGAAGTTCCCGATGCCGAACTGCTGCTCGCGAAGTGGCGCTCGCTGCGGGAACTCCGCTCCGAAGTGCAGAAACTCCTCGAGAACCACCGCGCGGCGGGCGAGATCGGCGCTTCGCTCCAGGCCGAGGTCGACATCGCCGCAGGCGCGGAAAGATTCGCGCTGCTGCGCAGCCTGGGCGACGAGCTGCGCTTCGTGCTCATCACCTCGCGCGCCGGGGTGACCTCGGCGGCGAGCACCTCCGAAGAAGCGATCCGCACCGCGCCGAGCAAGCACCCCAAGTGCGAGCGCTGCTGGCACTGGCGCGCCGACGTCGGCGCCGATTCGAAGCACCCCGGGATCTGCGGGCGCTGCGTGTCGAACCTCTTCGGCGCGGGCGAGCCGCGCCGCTTCGCATGATCGGCGTCAAGCGCGTCCTGCCGTGGCTCGCGCTCGCCGCGCTGGTCGCGCTCGCCGACCAGGCGACCAAGAGCGCGATCAGCGCGAGCCTGCGGATCGGCGAAGCGCGCGGGATCACCGGCTTCTTCAATCTGGTGCTCGCGCACAACCGGGGCGCGGCGTTCAGCTTCCTGTCGGATGCCGGCGGCTGGCAGCGGGCGCTGTTCATCGGCATCGCGGTACTCGCCACCGCGGTGATCGTCGTGATGCTCGTCAGGCACTCGGGCGAGCGCCTGTTCTCCGCGGGGCTCGCCCTGATTCTGGGCGGCGCACTCGGCAATCTCTGGGACCGCATCGTCCTCGGCTACGTCGTCGATTTCCTGGACTTTCACGCGCTCGGCTGGCACTTCTGGGCCTTCAACCTCGCCGACTCGGCGATCACCGTCGGCGCGGGTCTGCTGATTCTCGACGGGCTGCGCTCCTCCGGCGCCGGGCAGAAGGCCTAGAATGAACGGCATGGAAGTCCTGCTCGCCAATCCCCGCGGATTCTGCGCCGGCGTCGAGCGCGCCATCAGCATCGTCGAGCAGGCCCTCGCGGTGCACGGGGCGCCGATCTACGTCAGGCACGAGGTGGTGCACAACAAGTACGTCGTCGAGGATCTCAGGGCCAAGGGCGCGGTGTTCGTCGAGGAGCTCGACCAGGTTCCCTCCGGCAGCACCGTCATCTTCAGCGCCCACGGTGTTTCGAAGGCGGTGCGCGCGGAGGCCGAGGCGCGCGGCCTGCGCGTCTTCGACGCGACCTGTCCCCTGGTCACCAAGGTGCACGTCGAGGTGGCGAAGATGCGCGCGGCGGGCCGGGAAATCGTCATGATCGGCCACCGCGGCCATCCCGAGGTCGAGGGCACCATGGGCCAGGCCGCGGGGGGCATGCACCTGGTCGAGACCGCGGCGGACGTGGCGCGCCTCGAGGTGCGCGATCCGGAGAAGGTCTCCTACGTGACGCAGACCACGCTCTCGGTGGACGACGCCGCCGCGGTGGTCGCCGCCCTGAAGGCGCGCTTTCCCGCGATCACCGGGCCGAAGAAGGACGACATCTGCTACGCCACCCAGAACCGCCAGGACGCGGTCAAGATCCTGTCGCCGCAGTGCGATGTCGTGGTGGTGGTGGGCTCGCCCAACAGCTCGAACTCGAACCGCCTGCGCGAGGTCGCGCAGAGCCGCGGCATCCCCGCCTACATGGTCGACAGCGCCGACCAGCTGAAGGCGGAATGGGTGGCGGGGAAGCGGCGGGTCGGCGTCACGGCCGGCGCATCAGCCCCCGAGGTGCTGGTGAACGAGCTGATCGCGCGGCTCAGGGAGCTGGGCGCGGGAAGCGTGCGCCAGCTCGAAGGGGTCGACGAGAGCGTCGTATTCACGCTGCCGCGCGGGCTGGCGGCGCGCGCCGCGCCGAAGCGCTGAGAAACGCCCGGCGCGGAGTCCCGCTCTAGCGCTCCCGGTACGAGAAGCGCTTGCCCTGGAACGTCACGTCGATCGAGACCGGAGTAGTCACGTTCTCGCCGGTGATGGTCTTGTTGAGGGCCTTTATCCCCGTCGCCGTCTCGATGATCGCCGTGCCCACCAGGAATTTCCCGACGTTCAGCCCCGCGATCGCCGTGGCATCGTTGCCGACGTAGCCGCCGGTCCTGAAGTCGAGTCCGTACTGGAAGCTGTTGCCTCCCGGGGTGCAGCCGCCGCCGGCGTTGGGCACGGTCGAGGTGACGATCAAGGTCCCCTGAATCAGCCTGACGTCGAGCACGACGCGCTCGCCCGGCGAGTCGCCCGCGGGCGGAGCGGGGGGCGGGAAGATCGGATTCAGATCGACGAAGAATCCGTCCCGGGTGCCCCAGTCCACGGCAGCCTTGGTGATGGTGCGGTTTCCGCCGGAACCCGGCTGCAGCGTCTGCTGCACCACGTTGCCGCTGCGGAAGTTGGCTTGCGGTGTGAACGCCGGATCGTCGAGCTGGTCCCGGACACCGTAGATCGACTGCTGCCAGGCGATGCCGCTCGCCGCGCCCGGGTCGCTGAGGTCGGAGTTCCCGAGATATCTGCCGGTGCCGACGTAGTAGATCCGCGTGTTCGGGTTGTACGGATCCGGACCGAGGTGCGTTCCGGCAGGCCGCGCGGTGACCGGCTGGATGCGGCCGGCCCCGTCCTTGAAGGTGGCGAGCAGCCGCACGAACGGCGCCCCCGAGACGACGGCCGGGTACGCTGCCATGGCCTGCCGCATGTCCAGGCGCCAGACGTTGCCCTTCTGGTCGCCGCCGTAGACCATCTGGAACACCGGATCGAGAAGTCCGTTCGGATAGTAGGCGCCGATCTTCATCAGGCCCGAGGGGTCGGTGGTGCTGCCCAGGCCGTTGCTGATCTTGTGCAGTATCTGTCCGGTGATGGCGTCGAGCACGTAGAAGTAGCCGAGACCGGTGCCGGGGCTGACGTTGTTCAGGCCCGAGGTCACCACCACCACCCATCTGCCGTCGGAGGTACGTCTGCCGATCACCGGATTGCCGTAGCTGAATCCGAGGTCGGCGTCGCTGTGAGGGCCTGCGCCGTCCGCGGGGCACAGCGTCGCATCGGAGCAGAACTCCCACAGCCCCTTCGGGCTCACGGGATTGGTGATGTCGAGCGCGTAGAAGCCGCGGCCGCCGGAGTTGGTCCCGCCCACCACGATCGTCTTCCATACGCCCGCCCCGGCGTCGAAGACGTCGGTGGTCTCGGGCGTGCCGTCGACGAAGAAGCGGTGCTGCCCCGGGTATCCCGAGTCGGCGAGCTGGTACATCGCGGGAAGCAGGAACCGGGGTACGTAGGCCCAGCTCTCGGCCCCCGTGTTCGGGTCGAAGGCGTGCAGGAATCCGTCGTTCGCTCCGACGAGGAGCGGGCCGATGCGGCTGGCGTTGGCGGTCCTGAAGGCGGCATAGGTCTGCCCCGCGGCTTCCGGAATCGACTCGCTGTCGTATTGCAGGAACGGAGCCCGCACGGCGGTCGGCTGCGCGTTGACGATGTCGCCGAGAACGGTCTGGATCGGGGCGTTGGTCACCGGATCCAGCTCGGTGCGATCGCGGAACACCGTGGCTTCGTTGCTGCTCTGGCCCCGCAGGAATCCGAGCAGGCTGCTGCCGTCGTTGGCGGTGATGAGCTGGGTGGCCGAGAGCGTATTGCACTGGGCCATGTTGCTCAGCGGCAGGCACTTGTTGAGGAAATACGCCTTCTCCGCCGCGCTCAGCGCGCCGTTGCCGACGTCGACCCAGCGGAAATCCTTCAGCTTGGTCGCGCTGGCCGGATCGCGCATGAGGAGGGTGCGAGTATCGCTGGTCGGCGCCACCTTGCTGAGCAGCAGGGTGTGCGCCTCCCACAGGATCGGTGCGAGGACGTCGCCCGAAGACGCATCGATGTTCTGCGCGAACACCCGGCCCGACCAGGTCGCGGTCTGGTAGGTCGTGCTGAACGCCTTGGCGTTGCCCTGGGACACCTGCGGGCTCGAGGTCGCCGCCGCGGCCGCCGAGGCCACCGTCGTGTCGAGATTGTTGAGCGCGCCGCTCAATCCTGTGGCGAGCGCGTTGGGGTTGACCGCCGAGTAGAACTGGCCGCGCCCGTTCACCGCCGCGTGCCACAGGTCGTCGAGCGCCGACTGCCCGTCGGCCAGCGGGAGAGGCCAGTTGCAGGTGCCCGTCGCCCAGTAGCAATTGCCGGTTGCCGGAAGGCCGGCCTTGATCGCGGCGTAGTCGCCCGAAGCCGCGGTCGCATAGTCGGCCTGATAGCGCATCAGCCCGTCGGCGAGGCCGATGGTGTAGGTGCTCATGTGCTGGTGAATGGCGAAGTCGACCGTCGACGCGGGATTGACCGACACGTTGTTGGTCGAGACGTCCTGGCCGGGCGGCGTGGTGCTGGGACTGGTCAGGGGACCGGCGCCCGCGTTGCGCAGGTCGGTCTTGTAGTAGTACATCGCGATATCGGCGAGCGTGCCCGAGCCGCCGGCAGAGGTCCCCGCGGTGGCGCTGCTCACCGCGCCGTCGAAGGTCGCGCTGGCGCGGCTGACGAAGTAGTCGGGCGCAGAGTAGGGCGCCGCGGTGCTGTTGTTGACGTTGTCCATGTTGCCGATCGCATTCCCGTTCAGGTCCTGGCCGGTGCCCTGGTTCCAGAATCCGTCGGTGGTCAGGAACGCGTAGTTCTTCTGGCAGGAAGCCTGGATCGGGTCGTCGGCAGCGGGGATACCGTCGGTAAGGCCGCCGTTGATGGCGAGCTTGCCGGCGAAAATCCAGCCCGCGCGCGACAGCGCAAGGCGCAGCGGCGTGCTGTTGTTGGGAATGATCGCGTAGAACTTGTTGTACCAGCTCGACGCCTGCGTCGTGTTGAAGGTGTCGATCTTGAGGTACTTGCTCGAATGCACGCTGCCGCCGTTCGAATTGTTGTTGTTGTTGATGAACGTCGGGTTGATGGTGATGAATCCGACGCGCAGCCGGTCGGGCTTGGGCGGGGTTGCGGTCGGGTTGGAGATGAAAGGCAGGAAAGACCGGCCCGCCGATGTCTTCATCATCTGCATGCGCGTGCGGTAGTAGGTGTACCACCTCGCGTAGTTCTGGATCTCCTCGTTGTAGGTGCAATCGGGCGTAACCCCCGCGGTAAGGCAGTCGGAGCGGCCGAGCCTGTTCGTGAAGGTGAGCCCCGTAACCACGGTGTCGCGGTTGAACCGGCCGAAACGCGGGTAGATGTACGCCGTCAGGCTGGGCTGGTTCACGAACTTGAGCTGGCAGCGGGGCGTCGGCGGCGTGCCGGCGATGAAAGTCACGGCACCGGGAGCGATCGCCTCCTGCTGCGACCGGCAGAAGCGCACGTAGGCGGGAATCGTATACGGGGCAGCCGGGGCCGCGGGCGGAATCACCTCGACGCAGTCGGTGAGATTCAAGTCGCGGCAGTACTCGAGCGGAGAGATCCTGTACACGGCCGGAGCGGTATTGGAACTGCTCACCACGTTGTACAGGCCGGTGCGTACCCAGGTGCTGTTTGCGGGGGTGGTCGTGCTGCCGTTGCTGGACGAGTAGGAGAACGAGGTCGGGGTAACGCTCGTCACCGTAAAAGTGCCCGTGTCAAAAGTATTGGGGCTCCAGGTGCCGCTCGGAGTGCCCGCGCCCGTGCCGGATGCGTACGAAAACGTGTTGGCGGTGATGCTCGTTACCGTAAAAACGCCCACGACAAAAGAAGGAACGCTCCAGGTACCGCTTGCCGGGGTGGTCTGACTGCCGTTGCCGGACGCGTACGAAAACGTGTTGACGGTACGGCTCGCTACCGTAAAGGTGCCCGCGGTGAAGCTGCCGCCCGGATTGACGGTGACGGAGTCGCCGACCAGAAGACCGTGGTTGTTGCTCGTCACCGTTACCGTGCCGCCTGAGCGCAACCAGCTGCCGTTGACCGACGCCGACGGAGACGGATTGACGAAAACGACGTCGTTGACCGCGAGACCGTGACCGGCGCTCGTCACCGTTACCGTGCCGCCGGAGCGCGCCCAGGTGCCGTTGAACGTCACTGGCGTCGCATTGACGAAGACGATGTCGTTGACCTGAAGACCGTCGCTGCTCGTCACCGTTACCGTGGAGCCCGAGCGGAGGAAAGATCCCGTGCCGCACTTGCGGTACCTGCCGTTCGTGGCCGCAATCGTGCCCGAGGTGCTCGACGCGTAGGTGAAGGCATTCGCCGATACCGAAGCCACGGCCACGCAAGTGACGTCCAGTCCGGCGGTGCCGGTGTTGACGTACACCTTGTCGGACGTCGTCAGCGAGGGCTTCCCGATCGTCGTTGCGGTCACGGTGCTGCCGCTGCGCGCAAAGCTCGCGGTCGTCATCATTTCGGGCAGGCCAAAATTGATGGTGCTGGCGCTGGACACGTTGGCGCGATAGGGGAACTGCCCGGCGGCGAGATTGTTGCCCTCGGCGTCCTTGGTGTTCGCGGGGGTCACCGTGCCGCCGGTGTCCGCGCCGCTGCGCTTGCACGCGGGGTTCGGGGTGGCCGTATTGCAGTAGTTCTTGTCCGGAAAATTCGTCGTGACGTTTACGTTCCCGCCGCCGAGGTAGGCGTCGGGGACCATGGACGTCGGGGTCAGGGTGCCGCTCGGCGGGTTAAGGACCGGCTGGCCGGTGGAAGTCAGCCCGGGCTGGTAGGTGAAGTTCGGGTCGTAGCCGACGCCGTTGAAGCCCTTGTCACCGCCGGCCTCGTACGCGGGGTCGCCCCGCGTGCAGTTGGTGTTGCCGTTGCTCCTCGTCATGCAACCGTTGTTGTCGTTGACGTAGTCGGGGTTGTAGTCGCTCCCCATGCTGCCCGAGTCGTCGAGGATGAACAGCAGGTTGGGCAGGTAGCTCGCGCCCGCCGTCGAGCCGAGCGGTACGTTGGAAATGTCGGTGACCGCCGCGAACGCCGGCAGCGCGAACATGCTCGCCGCCACCGCGCACGCCGTCATCCGCTTCGCCAGATTGATTCTCATGGAAGTCTCCGCGACTAACGAGCCAAGATTTGAACGATTGCGACCGACTGGCGCGGCCCGACCGCGCGCGCCGTGATGCGGTAGTGAACCTGAGGCTGGTTCGAGAATTCGCCGCCCGACAACCGGAAATTGTCCTCGCCCTCCTTGGTGAGCGCGACGGTGGACAGCGTCGAGCCGCACTGCTGCCCGGCGGCGGTCATCTTCGCGTTCGCCAGACTGCACAGGCGGTGAACCACGTAGGAAACGACATAACCCGCCGCGTCCGGAGCGCCGCCGTTGAGCGTCGCCGCGCCGATCCACGCGTTCGGGTCGGTCCACGTGGGCTCGCTCGCCGGGGCGCTGGAAAAGTAGCCCAGCACCGGCGGATTCCATTGATCGCCGTCGTTGTCCACCTTGCTGAGGGGCGAGGGCGTCTTGAGCAGGTTGTAGCCCGCCTGGAGGCCCTGATCGGCGGAGTTGAGGGCGGCCTGCCGAAACGCGAGGTTGCCGGCCATCAGCGTCGCGGTGTCGACGGATCGCATCGTCGCGATGCCGGCAAGGGTCATCGCCACCAGCACGATCAGCGCGATGATCAGCATGGTTCCGCGCTGGCTGCGGGGCGCCGGCAGCCGCCTGCGGGCTAGACGAGTGGGCTGGTTCATGATCAGCTCGATTTCCAGATCCAGTTGCGCAGGGGAACGGTCGTCTCGAACACCTGGTAGCGATAGCACTTCCAGAAGAGCGGCGAGCTCGGGTTCGGGTCCCCGGTCGCGGATACGTCGATGAGCCCTCCGGCCCACACCGGCCGCTGATCGGGCACGGACGGCCCTTCGGTGCCGTCGGTGGTGGCGTCGCAATCCGTCCCGTTGCCGCCGTGCGGTTTTTCGGCGAGCGCGCTGCGCGCGACGATGGCGATGCGCACCGCTATGAGGGACTGCCAGGGGGGCGTAGGCAAGGCGTTGAAGACGTCGGCCGACAGGAAACGATCGACGAGCCCGTCGCCCGCGACGCCCGCTCCCGTATTGAACGGCACGGTGCCGTTCTTGATGCCGTCGTCGAGTCCGTACTGGGCGCGCATGTGCACGATGTTGTCCGCTACGGCGTTCACTTGCGGGACCCTCGTCACGTTGTCGATCACGAAGGCGGACGACACGGTCAGGGCTTTGTTGGCGTCGATCGCGTAAGTGTTGTAGACGGGCATCGCCGACCCGTTGGCCGGATCGTAGAGGTTGCCGATGTTGAATACGCGCGCCACGTTGGAGCCGGCGCCGCCGTAGGCCACGCCCAGACCTCCCCCCCTGTTCATGCGCGAGAGCACCTGGACGTTCGAGTTCAGCAGGTAGAGGGTGCCCGCGGGCCTGATGTCGACCGTCAGCGACGCAACCTTGGTCGCTTCCATGAGCGAGCAGTTGCTGGTGCCCACCGGGGGTTGCATCATCACCATCAGGTCCCCCGGGCTGTAGGCGTAGGTGTTGTTGAGCTGCACCGTCGGGTCGCCCGAGGTGTAGCTCCCGCCCAGCAGGTTCGAGTTGGAGATCCGCGGCTGCGAGCCGTAGAAAACCGTCAGCTGATCGGGGCTGGTCCCAGCGGTCCCGGTGCCGGGGCAACTGCCGCCCGGCGCGGTGCTGCCGGGGGCGCAGATCAGCGTCGGCACCAGCATCAGGGTGAAGTTCGGAGTCGCGCGCGAGGAATCGTAGGCGAGGATCCGGCATCCCGCGAGGCCGACGTCATTGAACCCCATTCCGGCGTTGCGCAGGTCGTGCCCCATGAGATAGAGGCCGATCGCACCGTTCTGCTGGGCATCGCCCCCGCTGGTGGTGGTGCGCTTGATGCCTTCCGAGACCTCGAACACCTGGAAGATGATGATCATGCCGATCAGGCCGATCAGCATGGCGACCATCAGTTCCACGAGACTGAAGCCGCGGAGGCGGGTGGGGTGCAGGGTTTGCATGGCGCGCGCCTAGACCTGGATGGAAGCCACGACGGTGTAGTTGTGCGCAGGAAGGCCGGCGGAGGCTTCCTCCGGCATCTGCCAGAAAATCTGGATCGTGACCGTGGCGCCGGAGGACGTGGCGTTCGTTATCGTCACTCTCGGCAGCACGGTGGTGGCCCCGGGCAGCCTGCTGACGCGCCCGATCCAGCCGGTCGGGGGCGAGAGCGTCCCCAGCCGCGCCGGGATGGAACCCGAGCCGGGATAGTTGTAGTTGCCCGGGGTGACGTTGCTCGTGTTGGCCCCGACCCCGTTGATGTTCTGATCGATCCACATCTGCGCGAGCAGCTCGCTCGCGAGGAAAGACGCTTCGCTGCGCGACCTGGATTCGGTGACGTTCTTGATGGCGATGCCCTGCATGCCCACGACCGCGAGGATCCCGATCGAGAAGATCAGGATCGCGATCAGCGCCTCGATCAGCATGACGCCTCGTTGCAGCTCGCGGAGTGTGAGGGGTTTGCGCATATCCGGATCTCCCTTCAGGGGCAGGCGCGCGGATCGGGCGCGACGATCGCCGGCGTTGGATCGCACATGCGGATGCTGCCCGCGGGGCTGATCACGATCCGCAGGCAGCGCATCGTTCCTCCGGCGGCGCTGCAAAGGGAGGGGTCGGAGGGCGTCACGTCCACCTGCGTGAGCCTCGCGGAACCGTCGGGGTTGTCGATGATGTTGCCAAGCGGCGAGAACGTGGCCAGGATCGCGCCCGCGGGAACACCCGACACGCTCGTGCTGCCTGATCCCTCCGCCGGCGACTTGCTCTGGATGATATTGGCCGCGAGCGTCGTCGAGTCGCAGGGAATCACCGTGGAGAGGCACACCGTCCACCCGGTCGTGGGCGGCTGGAGCCCCAATGACACGGCCAGGTTCTGCCGGATCGCCTCCCCGCGCGCCACCTGCAGCCCGTTGGTGATCGCATCGGCCGAGGTGCGGATCCGCTGCGCCTGTATCCAGTCGGCAAAGCCCGGAGCCCCGAGCGCGATGAGCACGGCGAGCACGGTCAGCGAGATCATGATCTCGATGATGGTGAAGCCGCGCTGCGCTGCGTAGGCGTTCAGCATGGGCCGTTGTTGCTCGCGTCCGCGCCCTTCTTGGCTACCCAGCAGTTCGGGTTGCCCCTGTAGCCGGCGGAGTAGACGGGGTCGCCGGTCACCGTGGTGGTGCGCGCATTCGCCTGGTCGATGGTGTAGGTGAGGCCGCCCAGGGTGCCGTCGGTGCCCGGAGCGCCGCCGGCCGCCTGGATGGTGTACGTGGTGGCCGTCAGCACCGGGCACGTGACCTGGAAGTACTTCAGCACGCCCGCGGGACTTCCCGGGTTCGACGGCAGCGGAGCCACCGTGCCGGCCGCGCAGGCCCCGACGTAAGTGCGGTTGTCCTGGAAGTACAACTCCATCTTGGTGCGCATGGCGAGGAGGGCGGAGGTTCCTTCCACGAGCTTCCCCCGTCTCAAGTAATCGGTGTAGTTGGGGATCGCGACGGCGGCGAGGATCGCGACGATCGCGATCGTGACCATGAGCTCGATCAAGGTGAAACCGGAGTGGCGTTGCATGGGGACTCCCTCTTGTGCGGATGAAATGATAGAGAACCCGGAGGTCCCGCCGCAAAAACCGCTGACGAGAGGCGGGAATCCCGGTACGAACGGCGTGCTCGCAGGAATTCTAGCGGAACTATTTCGCGTTTCGGCGCAGCGTTCGCCTCCGATCACCGGAGCCGGCCCGCGCTGCGCCGGCCCGGAATTAGACACAGTCCAGACCGTGGTCTAGAATGCTTCCCATGAAAAAGGCGCCGAAACGCGACCGTGAAGGCATCGCGCAGCTGCTGCGCAGGCAGGGCATCACGCCGACGCACCAGCGCATGGAGATTGCGCACGCGCTGTTCTCGCGGCGCGAGCACTTTTCCGCGGAGCAGATCCTGTCGCTGGTCAATTCTCGCTACGCGGAAACCTCCAAGGCGACGGTCTACAACACGCTCAAGCTGTTCGTGGAGAAGAAGCTCATCCGGGAGCTGGTGGTCGACCCGGACAGGATCGTGTACGACCCCAATACCGAACCGCATCACCATCTCTACGACGTGGTGAGCGGACGCCTAACCGACATTCCCGCGGACAACATCCGCGTCGTCGGCTTGCCGGCCCTGCCGCAGGGGACGGTGGCCGAGGGCGTGGATATCATCGTCCGCACTCGCCCGCAGTCCTGAAGCACCGGTTCCCGACGCCGGTTCGCGCGTCGCGGACATCGTCTCTAACGCCTGACGCGCTTGTTATAATGCGTCCCCTCGTGCGAGGCACACGGGCTGGCGTAGCTCAGCTGGTAGAGCAACTGATTCGTAATCAGTAGGTCGGTGGTTCGAGTCCACTCGCCAGCACCAGGATCGCATTCTGGCGGCCCTGCCTGCGGCCGCGCGCGATCGGGAGACGAAATGAAGCTGTTCGGGGGCGGCAAGACCGATCATCCCATGGCCGACCTCAAAGAGGCCCGGAAGATCGTCGACGCCATTCCCGGAAGCGATCCCTTCAAGGCGCTCGAGGATCTCGACCACTGGCTGGAATCCGTGCGTGCCTGGCAGGGCTTCGCGCCCGAGGACCGCGCGCAACTGGTTCTGATGGTGGACGACGCGGCTCAGGGCCATCTGCGCAAGCTGCAGCGCGACTACCTTTCCTCGCCGCGCCTGTCCAAGTTCCAGGAAAACCGGCTGTGGTCCGCGATCCGCGAGTCCTGCCGCCAGTCCGCGCTCGCTTTCGCCGTCTGCGTCGACGTGTTCGTCACCGGTCAGAAGGGCTGGGAGGAGTTGAAGCCGAACATGGCGCTGCTCACGGTGCGCGCGTTGCGCGCCGCGGCGGCGCAGATGAAGTGGCAATACGTGCGCTACGGCCTGCAGGACAACGCGCTGTGGGGCATGATCGCCAAGATCTACGCGTTCGCCGAGCACCGCAAGTACGCGGACGCCAGGGTCGCCCCCTATGCGGGCATTCCCGAGGAGACCTCCGCACAGCAGGAGTTCCTCAAGGCGGTGATGCTCGCGGTGGCGTCGCCGGACAGCCTGCTGCCGGTGGAGATCGAGTTGGTCGAGCGCCTGATCGCCCACTTGGTCGGCTCGTTCAGGCTCGCCCCGAAGCCGCAGCCCGACGCGGCCTACTGGATCGACCTCGCGCAGAACCAGCCGCCGGTGCGCCTGGCGCGCCCTCCGGATCCCGTTCCGACGCTGCGTTTCTTCTCCGCGAGCGGCACCCTCAACCAGGTCAGGCAGCTCGCCCAGATCGTGAAACAGACGAACGCCATGCCCTCGAGCGTCAACCTCGGCGGGAGCTACGAGCCGCAAGTGGTGCTCGAGGTCCTCGATCACCTGGCGCAGTGCTGGTCCGCGCAGCCGCCGGAGAGGAAGGCGCCGCGCCACCAGGTCAAGTCGCGGGTCACCATCACCTACGGCTTCGACGGGGTGCTCGCCGCGCTCGATCCCGGAGGCGAGGCGCTGTTCGACCCGGAAAAGATCGAGAGCTGGATCGTCGAGAACGTCAGTACCGGAGGCTTCGGGGCGCTGGTGCCGCAACTGCGGGGAGATTGGCTCAAGATCGGCCGCTTGCTCGGGCTGCAGCCGGAAGGCGGATCGAACTGGATCATCGGCGTGGTGCGACGCTTCCAGCGCGACGCCACCCAGACGGGAGCGGTCGGGATCCAGACCCTGGCGCGAGCGGCGCAGCCGGCGCAAGTGAGGCTGGTGAGCGGGCAGATCGGGCCCAGCCCGGACACCGAAACGGCGATCCTGCTCAACCCGATCGACGCCGCGGCCGAGACGGAGATCCTGTTGCGCAGCGACGTTCTCCTGCCGGGCCAGAACCTGCAGCTCGAGCACGACCGGAAGACCTATCTGCTCCTGCCGACCGGCAACATGGAACGCGGCGACGACTACGATCTCGTGCGCTGCCGCACCATGATTCGCGACGCGAGTGACTAGCCGAGCACTTTTCCCAGCCAGGCGCTGATGTCGCCCACTTCCTCCGGGCACACCGAGTGCTGCATGGGGTACTCGCGCCATTCCAGCTTGTAGCCGAGCGATTGCAGCAGCCCGCGCGACTGCTCGGCGCGCGCAAGCGGAATGACGGGGTCGTGGCTGCCGTGCGCCATGAAGATCGGCGTGTCCCGGTTGGCCTCGGCGGCCTCGGCGGCGAACTTGTCCGCGATCGGCAGGTAGGTCGACAGGGCCATGATGCCGGCGATGTGCTCGGAATGCCGCAACCCCGTCTGGAGCGCGATCGCCCCGCCCTGCGAGAAGCCGGCGAGCACCAGCCGGCTGGCCGCCGTGCCGCGCTCCCTTTCGCGCGCGATCAGGGCCTCGATGAGAGTCTGCGAAGCGCGCACGCCGCTCTCGTCCTCGCGCCGGATCGCGCCGTCGCTGATGTCGTACCAGGCGCGCATGCGCATGCCGCCGTTGATCGTCACCGGCTGCACCGGAGCGTGCGGAAACACGAAGCGGATCGCCCGGGACAGCTTCAGCGCCGGCACGATGGGCGCGAAATCGTTTCCGTCGGCGCCCAGCCCGTGCAGCCAGATGATGCTCGCCGAGGGGCTCCTCGCAGTCTCGATCTCGATTGCGTCGAGGTACTCGGCCATTCGCTCAGGGTTTCTTCGGGCGGATCGCGGACTTGGGACGGAAGGCCTTGACCACCTCATCGCGCGTCTCGATGTAGGGGCCGCCGACGAGATCGATGCAGTAGGGGACGGCGGCGAAGATGCCCGCGACCAGGGTCTTGCCGTTCTCGTCCTTCAGGCCTTCGAGCGTTTCGCGGATCGACTTGGGCTGGCCCGGCAGGTTGATGATGAGTGCGCCCTTGCGCACCACCGCGACCTGCCGCGAGAGGATCGCGGTAGGAACGAACTCGAGGCCGATCCTGCGCATCTGCTCGCCGAATCCCGGCATCGGCTTGTCCGCGACCGCGAGCGTTGCCTCGGGCGTCACGTCGCGGGGCGCGGGCCCGGTGCCGCCTGTGGTCAGCACCAGATGGCAGCCCTCGCGGTCGACGAGCTCGATCAGCGTGGACTCGATCACCGGCCGCTCGTCGGGGATGAGGCGCTTGTGCGTGCGCCAGGGGCTGGCCATCGCTCGCCCGAAGAACTCCTCGAGCGCTGGGATTCCCTCGTCCTTGTATACGCCGCTCGAAGCCCGGTCGCTGATCGACACGAGCCCGATGAGCAGCTCGTCGCCTGCTGCCGTCATGGTGGAAGTATAAAGGCCGCCCGCAGCGCCGGATAGTCAGGCCGCGTCGTCCTCGCTCGCGGAATCGACCACGATCTCGCGAAGCGCTCTGAAGAGCTCGCGGTAGGCCCGCGGCGGCGCACCCGCTGTCCGCTCCTCGCGCGCCTTGCGCGCAAGCGCGCGCAGATGCCTCGCGTCTATTCCCGGGTGGGCGCGCGCGAGCTCGCCGACGGCGGTCTCGTCCTCGAGCAGGCGGTCGCGCCAGCGCTCGACCCGGTGCTGCTGCGCGGTGTGTTCCGCGGATATCCCGTCCCACACTTTGAGCTTCTCGCGGATCGGCGCGGGATCGACCGAGCGCATCAGCCTGCCGATGTACTGCATCTGCCGCCGCCGCGCCTCGTGCTTGGTCATGCGCCGGAACTGGTCGACCGCGCCGCGCAGATTCTCGGGCAAACCGACCGTGTCGAGCTGCTCGGGATTGAGCTCGACTAGGCGCGCGCCGAGCGTCTGCAGCTCGTGCATTTCGCGCTTGCGCTGGGTCTTGCTGGGCTTTTCCTCGTCCTGCACGTCGGTAAACGGAGATGAGCTGCTATATCATAGCGTCTTTCCCCGGCCTCTCCGCATGGCGCAAGCCCGTTTTTCTCATGATCTGGACGCCCTGAAGACGATCGCGGCCGACGCCTTGGCGCACGCGGCGCGAAAAGGCGCGAGCGCCTGCGAAGCCGAGACCTCCGACGGCTACGGCCAGACGGTGACGGTGCGCAAGGGCGAGGTGGAAACGATCGAATACAACCGCGACAAGAGCCTCGGCGTCACCGTCTACGTGGGCCGGCGCAAGGGCTACGCGAGCACCGGGGATTTCGCCGGGCGCGCCATCCGCGACACCGTCGAGGCGGCATTGACGATCGCGCGCTTCACCGCCGAGGACGAGGCCGCAGGGCTGCCGGATCCGGAGGATCTGGCCCGTAATCCCGCGGACCTCGACCTGTTCCACCCTTGGAACCCCCCGATCGATGAGGCGATCGAGATCGCGAGGGCGTGCGAGGCGGCCGCGTTCAGGCTGGACAGGCGCGTGGTGAACTCCGAGGGTGCGAGCGTATCCTGCCAGCAGTGGCATTTCGCGCTCGGCAACAGCCACGGCTTCATGGAGGGTTTTCCCACGTCGCGCCATACCCTGTCCTGCGCCGTGATCGCCGCGGAGGACGGCCAGATGCAGCGCGACGACTGGTACTCGTCGCAGCGCTCCTCGGAGGACCTGCCCCTGCCCGAAGCCATCGGCGACTACGCGGGCAGGCGCGCGCTCGCGCGGCTTCGCAGCCGCAAGATCGGAACCGCGCAGGCGCCGGTGCTGTTCGAGGCGCCGGTGGCGAACGACCTGATCGCGACCTTCGTCTCCGCCGTCAGCGGAGGAAATCTCTACCGCAAGGCCTCGTTCCTGCTCGACCAGCTCGGCCGGGAGATCTTCTCCCCGCTCGTCACCCTGGTCGAGCGGCCGCACCTGCCGCGCGCCCAGGCGAGCTCCTGGTACGACGACGAAGGCGTGGCGACGCGCGACCGCGACGTGGTGAAGGACGGGGTGCTGCGCGGCTATTTTCTCGGGAGCTACTCCGCGCGCAAGCTCGGGATGAAGACCACCGGCAGCGCCGGCGGCAACCACAACCTGATCCTGCAGGGCGGCGAGCTCGATCTTCCCGGTCTGATCAGGAAGATGGGGCGCGGGCTGCTGGTCACCGAGCTGATCGGCTTCGGCGTGAACTTGGTCACCGGCGACTATTCGCGCGGCGCCGCAGGCTACTGGGTGGAGGGAGGCGAGATCTGCCACCCGGTCGAGGAGGTCACCATCGCGGGCAACCTGCGCGACATGTTCCGCTCGATCTCCGCCATCGGCTCGGACGCGCTCACGCGCGGTTCCCGCACCACCGGGTCGATTCTCGTCGAAGGCATGACCATCGCCGGCAATTGAAAGACCCCCCCGGCCGCGGGCGTATAATCGGCCGGTTTCTCAAATCGAGGAGGGCAGCGAAATGAAAAGACGCGAGTTCATCAAGACGGCCGGCCTGGGCGCGGCCGCAGGTGCGGGACTGGTCACGGCGGCGCAGGCGCGCGCGCAGCAGACCGCGGGCCTGCCCAGCATCCAGTGGCGCCTCGCGGCGAGCTGGCCGAAGAGCCTCGACACGCTGTTCGGCGGCGCCGAGATGGTCGCCCGGCGCGTTGGCGAGATCACCGAAGGCAAGTTCCAGATTCGCGCCTTTGCCGCGGGCGAGATCGTCCCGGCGCTGCAGGTGCTCGACGCGGTCCAGGCCGGCACGGTCGAGCTGGGCCACACCGCTACCTATTACTACTTCGGCAAGGACCCGACGTTCGCATTGGGCACCGCCGTGTGCTTCGGCATGAACACGCGGCAGCAGAACGCCTGGTGGTACGTCGGCGGAGGCAAGGAGGCGATGGCCCCGCTGTTCAGCGAATTCGGCTGCGTCGCTCTCCTCGCGGGCAACACCGGCTGCCAGATGGGCGGCTGGTTCCGCAAGGAGATCAAGTCGGTGGCAGATCTCAAGGGACTCAAGTTCCGCATCGGCGGCATGGCGGGCCTGGTGCTCGCCAAGCTGGGCGTCGTGCCGCAGCTGATCGGCGCGCCCGACATCTACCCCGCCCTGGAAAAGGGTACGATCGACGCTGCCGAATGGGTCGGGCCTTACGACGACGAGAAGCTCGGCTTCAACAAGGTCGCCAAGCACTATTACTACCCGGGCTTCTGGGAGGGCGGGCCGATGCTGATGACGCTCGTCAACGAAAAGAAGTGGAACGAGCTGCCCAAGCCTTACCAGGCCGCGCTGATGGCGGCATGCGGCGAGGTCAACTCGTGGATGCCGGCGAAATACGACGAGCTGAACCCGCAGGCGTTACGCCGGCTGATCGCGAGCGGCGCGAACCTGCGGCCCTTCCCGCGCTCGGTCATGGAAGCTTCCGAGAAAGCCGCGTACGAGCTGTACGACGAACTCAAGGCGAAGAGCAAGCACTGGGCGGCCGTATACCCCCAGTGGAAGAAGTTCCGCGACGAGCAGTTCCTCTGGTTCCGCGTCGCCGAGTCCACGTACGACAACTACACTTTCGCTTCGAAGCTCGGGGCGGGCAAGTCGTAGCGGCCGAAATCGGCGCAAAAAACCCCGCCTCGGCGGGGTTTTTTCTTGCCTCTGCCGGCTACTTCTTGAAGAGCTTCTCCAGGTCGTCGGCTTCCCGGTTCTCCGGCGTTTCCTTCTTGTCCGGCGCAGCCTTCGTCTCCGTCGGGGAGCCGAAGTCGGGCGGCGCCTCTTCGGGAGCCTGCTCGGTCTCTGAAGGGGCGAAGAACTGCACCTTCGAGGGATCGCCGGTGCTCTTCGTGAGGTTGCCGGTCACCAGGCCCGGGAAAGCGATCACGATCCCAACCATGATCACCTGGATCACAACGAAGGGCACGGCTCCCCAGTAGATCTGGCCGGTCGTCACGGGGGCGGTGGCCCTGCCCGTGAACTTGTCGAGGTATTCCTTGCCGGGAGCAACGCTGCGCAGGTAGAACAGCGCGAAGCCGAACGGCGGGTGCATGAACGAGGTCTGCATGTTCACCCCGAGGAGCACGCCGAACCAGATCAGGTCGACGCCGAGCTTGTCGGCCACCGGTGCAAGCAGCGGCACGATGATGAACGCCAGCTCGAAGAAGTCGAGGAAGAACGCGAGCACGAAGGTAAGCACGTTGACCACGATGAGGAAGCCCAGCTGCCCGCCGGGAAGGCTGGTGAGCAGGTGCTCGACCCAGAGATCACCGTTCACCCCGCGAAAGGTCAGGCTGAACACGGTCGAGCCGACCAGGATGAACACCACGAACGAGGTCAGCTTGGCGGTCGAGTTCATCGCCTGCCTCAGCAACGACCAGCTGAGGCGCCGGTTCATCAGGGCGAGCACCAGGGCGCCGGTGGCACCCATGGCGCCACCCTCGGTGGGCGTCGCCCAGCCGAGGAAGATCGTGCCGAGCACAAGGAAGATCAGCGCGAGCGGCGGGATGAGCACGAACAGGACGCGCCCGAGGAGCTTCAGCCCGCGCAGCGTGCGCGCCTCGGGGGGCAGCGCCGGCGCGGCTTGCGGATACAGCACGGTCACGGAGAAGACGTAGGTCGCGTAGAGCGCGGTCAGCACCAGGCCCGGGAAGATCGCGCCCGCGTACATGTCGCCCACCGAGCGGCCGAGCTGGTCGGCGAGGACGATGAGCACCAGCGAGGGCGGGATGATCTGCGCGAGGGTCCCGGAGGCGGCGATCACCCCACTCGCCAGGCGGCGGTCGTAGCCGTAGCGCAGCATGATGGGGAGCGAGATCAGCCCCATCGAGATGACCGAAGCGGCAACCACGCCCGTGGTCGCCGCGAGCAGGGCGCCGACGAAAATCACGGCGTAGGCGAGCCCGCCGCGGACCGGGCCGAACAGCTGGCCGATGGTGTCGAGCAGGTCCTCGGCCATGCCGCTGCGCTCCAGGATCAGGCCCATGAAGGTGAAGAAGGGCACCGCGAGCAGGGTGTCGTTCGACATGATCCCGAAGATGCGCTCGGGCAGGGCGCCGAACAGCGCCGGCGTGAGCAGTCCCAGCTCGATGCCCAGGAAGCCGAACGACAGACCGATCGCGCTCAGCGCGAACGCCACCGGATAGCCGAGCAGCAGAAACACCACCAGCGCCGCGAACATCAGCGGCGCCATGTAGGCGATGAGGAATTGCGTCATTTGGCGGCTTCGTCGCGCGCGATCTCGAGCTCGAGCGGCACCGTGTGCTTCTCGAGCGGGTCGGGTATGAGATCCATGAGAAACGCGATGCGCTTGATCAGCTCCGAAACGCCCTGCAGCGACAGCAGGCAGAAGCCGACCGGAACGAGCAGGCGCGCCGGCCAGCGGATCAGCCCGCCGGCGCTGCCCGAGATCTCGTTGCTGTTCCAGGCGTTCATGAATATCGGCCAGGACAGCCAGGTGACGTAGATCGCCATCGGCAGGAGGAAAAACAGCGTCCCGAAGACGTCGATCCACATCTGCGTGCGCCGCGATAGATGGCCGGCGATCACGTCGATGCGGATGTGCTCGTTGTGTCGCAGCGTGTAGCCGGAGCACAGCAGGAACACGGCCGCGAACAGGTACCATTGCAGCTCGAGCCAGGCGTTCGAGGCGATGGAGAAGGCGTAGCGGGACGTGGCATTGGCCGAGCTCACCAGCACCATGACGAGGACCAGCCAGTACACGATGTGCCCGATGCGCTCGTTCAGCGCGTCGATGAGGCGGGAAACGGAGAGCAGAAATTTCACCGGAAACTCCTCCCTAGTGCAACAGGGCAAGGGCGCGCAGCCGCAATGTTCTTATTATCAGGTCCCACGATCTTTCCCTGGGCGGCGCCGCGGCGGCCTGCCGGCTTGCGCCGCGTCGCATTGTCCACCATAGGCGCCTGTTCGGTAAAGCTTGTTCAGGGCGGCCGCCCTTTGCGGCCGGAAGCGCCTTCCCGCGTGGACTTTGTCTAAATCCGGGATTAAGATGCTCCCGCCCGCACATCACAAATAATGCGGACGTCCATTCAAGGAGGAGATTCCATGGTTTCTTTCACAGTCAACGGCAGCCCGGCCTCGGTCGACATGCCGTCCGATACGCCCCTGCTGTGGGCGCTGCGCGACCATCTCGGACTGACCGGCACCAAGTTCGGCTGCGGAATGGCGCAGTGCGGTGCCTGCACCGTGCACGTCAACGGCAATCCCACGCGTTCCTGCGTCACGCCGATCTCGGCGGTCGCGGGCAAGAAGGTCACCACCATCGAGGGCCTGTCGGCGAACGGCGATCACCCGTTGCAGAAGGCCTGGGTCGAGGAGCAGACGCCGCAGTGCGGCTACTGCCAGTCCGGGCAGATCATGACCGCCGCGGCGCTGCTCGCCAAGAACAAGAAGCCCACGCGCGAGCAGATCGTCGCGCACATGAAGGGCAACATCTGCCGCTGCGGCACCTACAACAAGATCATCGCGGCGATCCAGCGCGCCGCGAAGGAAGTCTAAGGGGGACGCCATGAATCAAGCCACCATGCACAACGACGACTGGGTCCTCGGCTTCGAGGGCTACGCGTATCAGGGCGTCTCGCGCCGCGCCTTCCTCCTCTCGGGGGCGGGCGTCGCTTTCGGGGTCGCTTTCGGCGGAACCCTCGCCGGCCTCTCCGAGGCTTTCGCGCAATCGGGCGAGTTCGCGCCCAACGGCTGGGTGCGCGTCGCCGCCGACGGCGGCGTCACCATCTACTCGCCCTCCTCCGAGATGGGGCAGGGCGTGATGACCTCGATGCCGCTGCTCCTCGCCGAGGAGATGGACCTCGACTGGAGCCGGGTCAAGGTCGAGCAGGCGCCCTATATGCCGAAGATATTCGGCAACCCGCGCTTCGGCGGCGGCATGACCACCGGCGCGAGCCGCACTACGCAGGGCTACTACGACGTGATCCGGCTCGCCGGCCTTCAGGCGCGCATGATCATGGTCGCTGCCGCGGCGGAGAAGTGGGGCGTTCCCGCCTCCGAGGTGAGCACCGAGCCGCATTTCGCGGTGCACCGCGCCTCCAACCGGCGCATGGGCTACGGCGAGATCGCCGCCTTCGCCAAGGTGCCGGCGGAGCCGCCCAAGGTCGACAAGGCGCAGCTGAAGCCGATGAGCCAGCATCGCCTCATCGGCAAGGACGTCGGCCGCGTCGACGTGCCGAGCAAGACCACAGGCAAGGCGCAGTACGGTATCGACGTGCGGCTGCCCGGGATGCTCTACGGCGCGGTGCTGCGCACGCCGGTGCAGGGCGAGAAGCCCGAGAAGATCGACGATGCGGCCGCGCTCAAGGTGCCGGGCGTGTTGAAGGTGGTGCCGCTGCCTTACGGCGTGGGCGTCGTGGCCGAGAACTATCCGGCGGCGAAGAAGGCCAAGGGCCTGCTCAAGGTCGAATGGTCGAACACCGCCAAGGCGCGCGCCTACAGCTCCGACAAGATCATCGCCGAGTACGCGGCGCGGGCGCGCAACCTCGACGATTCGAGCGGTGTCGATTTCATCAAGGAAGGCGACGCCAAAGGTGCGATGGGCGGCGCGGCGAAGACCATCAGCGCCGAGTTCACCACCGAGCACGTCGCGCACGCCTGCATGGAGCCGATGAACGCCACCGCGCTCGTCACCGGCGACAAGATCGAGGTGTGGGCGCCGAGCCAGTCGCCCTTCTTCATCTTCCTCGCCACCAGCGTGCGCCTGGGCTACAAGCCGGAGAACGTCACCAGCCACGTCACCCTGCTCGGCGGCGGGTTCGGCCGGCGCGTCGAGGCCGACTACGTTACCGACGCGGCGCTGCTTGCCAAGGCGATGGAAGGCAAGCCGGTGAAGGTGGTGTGGAGCCGCGAGGACGACATCCAGAACGACAAGTACCGGCCGATCACGGCGCAGCGCGTCGTCGCCGGCCTGGACGCGAACGGCAAGCTGATCGCGCTGCGCCATCGCCTCGTCGGGGAGTCGATCTACGCGCGCGCCGCGCCCGGCATCTTCCAGCAGGCGGGCGGCAAGGACCAGCCCTTCTGCGAGGGCTCGGAGATCAAGTACCACGTGCCCAACCACTGGGTCGAGTTCCTGCGCGAGCAGCGCGGCGTCGAGGTCGGCTTCTGGCGCGCGGTGGGCGGCGGCTACACCAAGTTCGCCCTGGAGACGGTGATCGACGAGTGCGCGCGCGCGGCGAAGAAGGACCCGCTCGAGTACCGCCTCGAGCTGCTGGAGAAGGAACCGCGCGGCCGCAAGGTGCTCGAGGAGGTCGCTGCGATGGCCGACTGGAAGAGGAAGCGGCCCGCGGGCCGCGCGCTCGGCCTCGCCTACTCCGACATGTGGAACGTGCACCTGGCGACCATCGTCGAAGCCTCGGTCGACCGCAAGACCGGCGAGATCCGCGTGCACGAGGTCTGGGGCGTGGTCGATCCGGGCGTGGCGGTGCAGCCGAAGAACATCGAGGCGCAGATCGAGTCGGCCACCATGTACGGGCTGTCGCACGTGCTGATGGAGCGCGCCACCTTCAAGAACGGCGCCGTTGTGCAGTCCAACTTCCACGACTATCCGGTGCTGCGCATGGACAGGGCGCCGCTGGTGCACACCAAGGTGATCCCGACCGACAACTATCCGGGCGGGATCGGCGAGGTGGGCCTGACCACCATACCGCCGGCGGTGGCGAACGCGGTGTTCGCCCTCACCGGGAAGCGGCTGCGCAACCTGCCGTTCGATCAGAAGCTGCTGAAGGCCTGATCTCCGCCGCGGCCGATCCGCGAAAACAGCCCGGGACATGGAAACCGGGGACAGACCACGGTTTGCGAAGATAACTCGCAGAGGTAGCTATTGGGTGTAGGAAACCGTGGTCTGTCCCCGGTTTCGCTAGTGCCCGCGCCTGGCCTTGCTGATGATTTCCTCGCGCACGTCGGTGATCTCACGCGCGCGCGACGCCCTGGCACCGTCGCAATGCTCTGTCCGCGGACAATGCGTGCTGCGCGGGCAGATGATGCGCGCGGGAGCCGACAGCGCGTCCTCGACCCAGGCGATATTCAGTACCCTGGCCGCACCCCGGATGGCTTCGGCGGCGGCTTTGGGAATTCTCGCTTCGCCGTGGTGATGCAGGCATTCTCTTGCGACGCTCGCGACGAGATCTTCCGCATCGACGCCGTGCGAGCGCAGCGCCGGCACTAGGTCGATCCCGACCGACAGGACGTGGGGGTTCCCCGCCATGTCGTCGGCACGCCGCGAGTGGCAGCAATACAACAGCGATTGATCGCCGTCGCGCAATACTGAAATCTGCGAGCCGCGATCGGCGCCGCGGTTCTCCTTGAGCATTCGGAATACGGCCCACTGCGGGCAGGGGTCGGTGACCTGCGCCATGTTGCCCCAGGGCAGCGGGATGCCGTTGCCGCGATACACCGCGCGCAGGTATCCGGGCGGGTAGGCATCGAAGAAATGCCAGTAGGGATAGGGTGAGACCTTGGTCATGCGGCGCATCACCAGCGCGGGCGTGAGCTGGATCTTCTCCCCGGCCTCGACCCGGTAGGACTCGCGCGCGAGGAACCGCCGGAACGGAACCTTGGGGGCGAGCAGCGCCCCGGCGAAGAAGCTGCACTCGAAATCGCGCCAGGCGTGCAGGACGTCGCGTGCGTTCATGCCGGCGGTGAATTCCGCGCCTTCCGGGCTGCCGCCCATCTCCCCGCCGGTGGCGTGCGCCGACTTGAGGCCGTCGCCCTCGTGCAGCACCTTGTGCCCCAGGTGCGAGGCGAGGTCGAACTTGAGCCGTGCCGGATCGGATTGCAGCTCGCGATTCAGGTAGACGGTGCGCGGTGCCTCGAAGAAGGAGCGCACCATGCTGCGCAGCTCGCGGTCCTTGTCCTGCGCGAGCACCGGCTTCCGGTCGAACCAGCGCAGGGTCAGGCCGTGGTGCCGGCATAGCTGCATCAGGTCGTCGGCGTCGAGCGGGAACTTCCGCTCGCCGACGCTTTCCGCAGCCCGCTCCAGATCGGGAAAGTCGTTGCGCGACATCTCCTGGTGCGAGCGGATCAGCAGGTGCGCGAACTGCCGTCCCGTGGTTCCGGTCTGCGCCAGCAGCTCGGGGATCGCCGCCTGCAGGAGATCCTTCGAGAACAGGAAAGCGGGCTCGAGCGGCACGCTCGCGGCCCCGCCGGCGCGCTGCAAGGGCGCGGACGATTCCGTCTCCGGATTGTCGTCCAGGAACCAGCGCGCCTCGCGCTGGAACAGCGAAGACAGCAGGCCGAGCACTTCTTCCGAGGGCACCCGTTTTCCGCTCTCGATCATGGAGAGGTAGGAGACCGAGGGCGCGGCGCGCGAATCCAGCTGGATGCAGCGCGCCGACAGCTCCTCCAGCGTCAGCCCATTGCGCTTGCGCAGCGAGCGCAGCTTGACGCCGAGGAAGTGGCTCTTGCGGGTGGCCAGGCTCATGGAGAAGTCAGTGAAATTAACATTGTGAAATTTCTGCAGTCAAATTTATCTCACTAGTCGCATATGATGCGCCGCATCAGGGCAGAAGGCCAGCCCGCATCGAACGGAGGCTCAAATGACCTACCGCGTTCTCATCCTCGGGGCCTCGTACGGCTCCCTCTTCGGCACCAAGCTCCTGATGGCGGGGCACCGCGTGTCGCTCGTGTGCACGCGGGGAACGGCCGACCTGATCAACCGCGAAGGCACCCGGGTGCGCTTCCCCATCAAGGGCTGGGAGGGCTTGCTGGAGATCGGCTCCGCGGCGCTTCCCGGTGCGCTCTCGGCGATGACCCCGGACGAGGTCGACCCGGGCGACTACGACCTTGTCGTCCTCGGCATGCAGGAGGCGCACTACGGCTCGCGCGGCGTACGGGAGCTGATGCGCCGCATCGCCCGCGCGGGCAAGCCCTGCCTGGCGATCATGAACATGCCGCCCTTGCCCTATCTCAAGCGCATTCCGGGACTGTCGACGCGGCCGCTGGAATCGTGCTACGCCGACCCCGGCGTGTGGGGAGACTTCGACCCCGCGCTGGTGACGCTCGCCAGTCCCGATCCCCAGGCGTTCCGCCCGGCGGATTGCCCGAAGAACGTCCTGCAGGTCGGATTGCCTACCAACTTCAAGGCGGCGCGCTTCGAGGCTGAGGGACCGACCGCGCTGCTGCGCGATCTCGAGGCCGGCATCGAGGCGGCCCGCTTCGCCTCGGGCGGGGAAGCGCTCGAGGTCCCGGTGAAGCTCAAGGTGCACGATTCGGTCTTCGCGCCGCTCGCCAAGTGGCCGATGCTGATCGCCGGCAACTACCGCTGTATCCGCCAGGACGACATGATCCCCATCCGCGAGGCGGTGCACGGGGATGTCAACGAGTCACGGCGGATCTATAACTGGGTTGCCGGGCTCTGCTACGGGCTCGGCGCCGAAGCCACGGACCTGGTGCCCTTCGAAAAGTACGCCAAGGCGGCCGAGACCCTCGGCAAGCCTTCCTCCGCGGCGCGCGCGCTCTTCGGCGGCGCCGAGCATATCGAGCGGGTCGACAGCCTGGTCGGGCGCATCGCCCGCCAGCGGGGGTTGCAGTGCGACGCCTTGCACGAGATCGTCGAGCGTGTCGACGAGCGCCTGAAAAGAAACCGTTCGGCCGGCGAAGAGCGCTTCTTCGCCCCGGTCGCCGCGCTCGCGACCTAGTGCGCGGGCTGGAGCGCGAGATAGACGAGGAGCGCGACCAGCACCGCGCCGGCGACCCACCAGGCCGGATGGATCTTTCTCTTTCCGCCCACCGGCACGGTGATGTCTTCGGGTCTTCCGGTCGGCCCCGCCAGTTTCTGATTGAAGGCCACGAAGAAATCGTCGGCCATTTTCTTCGCCACCCCGTCGATCAGCCGCGAGCCCACCTGGGCGAGCTTGCCGCCGACGCTCGCCTTCGCTGAGTAGGAGAGGCGCGTGCCCGCGCCCTCGGGCTTGAGCGAAACCTGCGCGCCGCCCTTGCCGAATCCCGCCGCGCCTCCCGATCCCTCGAAGGACAGCGAATAGGAATTCGGCGGGTTGAGGTCGGCGAGCAGCAGCTTGCCGTTGAACTTGGCCTTGACCGGACCGACCGCGGCGACGATGACGACCTTGTACTCGCTGTCGGACACCTTCTCGATCGACTCGCAGCCCGCTATGCAGGCCTTGAGCACCTCGGGGTCGTTCAGTCCGCGCCAGACTTCCGCCTGGGGCACGGGGATGAGTTGTTCGCCGGTCATTTCCATGGAAGCTCCGTTCTTCTATGCGGTAAGCGCGACCCAAGCATAGTCTATCCGGCTGCGTCCGGTAAAATAGCCGCCATGCGTTTCTTCAGCAGAGCGGCGATGCTTGCGGCGGCGGCGCTGTCGTGCGGAGCCGCGTGGCCGCAGACCTGGCCTGCCAAGCCGGTGCGCGTTGTCGTGCCGTTCGCGCCGGGAGGGACGGCCGATACGCTGGGGCGCCTGGTGGCGAGCAAGCTCGGCGAGACCTTCAAGGAGAACTTCGTCATCGAGAACCGCGGCGGCGCGGGCGGCGTGGTCGGCTCGGAGCTCGTCGCCAAGGCTGCGCCCGACGGCTACACGCTGGTCGTCTCGGGCGTCGCTTCGCATTGCATCGCGCCCGCGATGTCGAAAAACTTTCCCTTCGATCCGCTGCGCGACTTCACCCATATCGCGCTCTTCGGCGGCCCGCCCGGCGTGCTGGTGATCAATCCCTCGCTGCCGGCGAAGGACCTGAAGGAGTTCATCGCCTACGCCAGAGCCGAGAACGGCAAGCTCGCCTACGGCTCTCCGGGCAACGGCACGCAGGGGCACCTGATCGCGGAGCAGCTGAAGCAGGTCGCCGGAATCGAGATGACGCACGTGCCCTACAAGGGCGCGAGCCTCGCCGTCGCCGATCTGATCGCGGGGCATCTCCCGGTGACCTCGACCACGCTCACCACCGCGGCGGCGCAGATCAAGGCGGGCCGGGCGCGCGCGCTCGCGGTGAGCTCGCTCAAGCGCGTGCCCGAGTTTCCCGACGTGCCGACCTTCGGCGAGCTGGGCTATCCGGAGCTGTCCGCGTCGATCTGGTTCTCGCTGTCCGGCCCGGCGGGGATGGCGCCGGAGATCGTGAACCGCCTGAACGCGGAGGTGCGCCGCGCCCTGCAGCTCCCCGATGTGCGCGAGCGCCTGCGCCCCGAAGGCATCGAGCCCGGCGACCTCGACCCGCAGCAGTTCGCCGCGTTCGTGGCCGCAGAGCTCAAGCGCTGGGCGCCCATCGTGCGTGCCTCGGGCGCCCGCGCAGACTAGAGGGATTGCCATGCTGACCCAGGAACAGAACGAGCAGCTCACCCGCACCGACCGCGGCACGCTGATGGGCGACCTCTTCCGCCGCTACTGGATCCCGGCGATCCACGCCTGGGAGATCGCCGAGCGCGACGGCCCGCCGGTGCGGGTGCAGCTCATGGGGGAAAAGCTGGTTGCGTTCCGCGACAGCAAAGGGCAGATCGGCGTGATCGACGAGTTCTGCGCGCACCGCGGCGTATCGCTGTGGTTCGGCCGGAACGAGGAATGCGGGCTGCGCTGCCCGTACCACGGCTGGAAGTTCGACGTGAGCGGCCAGTGCGTGGATCTCCCTTCGGAGCCGGGCATGGCGGCCGGTATCAAGCTCAAGTCCTACCCGGCGATCGAGCACGGCGAGGTGATCTGGATCTACATGGGCCCGCCGGCGCTGAAGCCCGCGCCGCCCGAGCTGGAGTGGACCCTGGTGTCCCCCGAGCGCCGCTTCATCTCCAAGCGCCTGCAGGAATCCAATTACCTCCAGGCGATCGAGGGCGGGATCGACTCGAGCCACGTGTCTTTCCTGCACTCGGGCGAGCTCAACACCGATCCGCTGTTCAAGGGCAGCCGCGCCAACGAATACAACCTCAACGACCGCATGCCGGTCTTCGAGGTGGTCGATTTCGACGGAGGCCTGCTCATCGGAGCGCGGCGCAACGCCGACCAGGGCCGCTACTACTGGCGCATCACGCCCTGGATCATGCCCTGGCACACCATCATTCCGCCGCGCGCGGGTCATCCGCTCGGCGCGCACATGTGGGTGCCGATCGACGATCAGAGCTGCTGGGCCTGGAGCATCAACTATCATCCGGGCCGCGCGCTGTCCGCGGCGGAGCGCAGGGCGATGGAGGAGGGCGCCGGCATCCACGTGAAATACGTGCCGGGCACCTTCATCCCGCTCGCGAACCGCAGCAACGACTATCTCATCGACCGCGCACTGCAGAAGCGCGGCCGTTCCTACAGCGGCGTCGAGGGCATCGCCATGCAGGACGCGTCGCTGCAGGAATCGATGGGGCCGGTCCAGGACCGCACCCGGGAGCACCTGTGCCTCACCGACAAGGGCATCGTCGCCACGCGCTCGCGCCTGCTGCGCGCGGCAAAGGCGAACCGCGAGGGCAAGCCGGTGCCGGCGCTCGACCCGGCGACCCAGCGCGTGCGCAGCTGCGCGATCGAGCTGCCCGTCGGCCAGCACTACAAGGACGGCGCGAAGCACGGCCTGTTCCCCGCGCTCGACACCGATCCGGTGTCGGTGTAGCAGGTAGCCCTCTGTCCAGACTCCAGCTGTCCCTGGCTTGCTGGGACTACGACCGGACGCGCGCTCTCGCCGACGGCAGCGTGCGTGCCGAAGGCATCGATCTCGTCTACAACGGCCTGTTCGTCGAGGAGACGTTCTTCCGCATGCTGCGCAACCGCGAGTTCGACATCGCGGAGATGTCGCTGTCTTCCTACTGCGTCTCGCTGATGCGCGATGACCCGCCTTTCGTCGCCATCCCGGTGTTCCCGTCGCGCTTCTTCAGGCACTCGTGCATTTTCGTCTCGGCGAAGAGCGGCATCCGCGAGCCGAAGGATCTCGCCGGGAGAGCGGTCGGGGTGCCGGAGTATCAGATGACCGCCCCGGTATGGATCCGCGGCATTCTCCAGGACGAGTACGGCGTCGATCCGGCAGGCTGCGACTACCGGACCGGCGGCGAGGAGGAGCCGGGGCGCGACGAGAAAATCGCGCTCGACCTGCCTCCGAAGTTCAAGGTGAAGCCGATCGGGCCGCAGCAGACGCTCGCGCGCATGATCGCGGAAGGGCAGCTCGACGCCATGCACACGGCGCGGGCGCCCTCGACGTTCCGCACGCAGCCCGACAAGGTGAAGCGCCTGTTCGAGGATTTCGTCGAGGTCGAGAAGAGCTACTACCGCAAGACGAAGATCTTTCCGATCATGCACACGGTGGTG
Organism: Burkholderiales bacterium; assembly: GCA_035519135.1. GTDB lineage: Bacteria > Pseudomonadota > Gammaproteobacteria > Burkholderiales > SG8-39 > VBDM01. The sequence goes on from DATIWX010000028.1 coordinate 29,355, forward strand.
ATCCGGCGCGAGCTCTACCGCGCCAACCGCTGGATCGCGCAGTCGCTGCACAAGGCGTTCGCGCAGGCGCAGCGCAAGACCTACGAGCAGCTGGGCACCAGCATGGCGAACGCCACGATGCTGCCGTGGCAGTCCGCCCACGTCGAGGAAGCGCGGGCGCTGCTCGGCGAGGACTGGTGGCCCTACGGCCTCGAGCCCAATCGCCATGTGCTCGAGACCTTCCTGCGCTATCACCATGAGCAGGGGCTGTCGAAGCGCAGGCTCAAGGTCGAGGAGCTGTTCGCTCCGGAAACGCTCGCGTCGTTCCGCGTCTGACGAAGGCTTTACACTGTCGAACCGGGAACTATTCCGGCGGGCGAGCGTCCACCGCCGGTGGTACCGGCACGTTCTGTCCTCGAACCTCGCCGAGAAGAAGAATTGTTTCCAGTTGTTTCGAAGAAGTTGAACTCACCTTTCCCCACGGAGATATGACGATGAATCCGCAAACGGGTTTCGCAGCTCCAGGATTTCTTCGGATACTCAAAGCTTTCTTCTTCGCCGGCCTTCTCGGCCTGGGTCTCGTTTCCTGCGGCAAGAACACGAACGGGGAAACGGGCACGGTCAGCATCGGGCTGACCGACGCCGCGGGCGATTTTCTCAGCTACGCCGTCGACGTCACCTCGCTCACTCTCGCCAAGGCCGACGGCACGGTGGTGCAGACGCTGCCGCAGAGGACGCGCATCGACTTCGCCCAGCTCGTCGACCTGACCGAGTTCGTCACCGGCGCGACGATTCCCGCCGGCAACTACGTGAGCGCGACGCTGCAGCTCGACTACACCAATGCCGACATCGAAGTCGACGACGGCAGCGGCAACCCGCTGAAAGTGGCGGCAGGGAACATCAAGGACGCCCAGGGCAATCAGGTGAGGACCCTGTCGATGACCGTGCAACTCGACAATGCGAAGCCGCTGCCGATCGCTCCCGGCATCCCCGCGCTGTTCGATCTCGATTTCAACCTCGCGGCCTCGAATCAGGTCGATATGACCAATCCGCTCGCTCCGGTCGTGACCGTCAGCCCGCTGCTCGTCGGAGACGTCAATCCGGTCGCGCCCAAGCCTCACCGCATTCGCGGCCCGCTCGACAGCGTCGACACGCAGGCCGGCACCTTCACGCTCGTCCTGCGTCCGTTCAACCTTATTCAGGGCGATCACGGCAGGCTGACCTTTTTCACCGACTCGAATACGACTTTCGAGATCGATCAGGCGAGCTACGTCGGCAACGCTGGCCTTGTGAAACTCAGTACGGAGACTCGCTTCACTGCCACCGTAGCGGTCGGCACGTTCGATCTTCCGAACCGCCGCTTTGTCGCCACCGAGGTTCTCGCCGGATCGAGCGTAGCCTTTGGCACGGACGACGCCCTGACCGGCAACGTCACTTCGCGCACCGGCAACACTTTCGTGGTCAAGGGCGCAGAGCTGGTGCGAAGCAGCGGCACGCTGAGCTTCGGGAGCACGGTGACCGTGACCGTCGGCAGCGGGACCAAGGTGCTGAAGGAGGGCGTAGGCCTTGCCGCGATCGGCGACATCTCGGTCGGCCAGCGCGTCACGGTGCTGGGCACGCTCGATGCGCCGGGGACCAGCCTGGATGCGACCGGCGGTCTCGTGCGCCTGCTTGTTACGCAGATGAACGGCGTCGCCACGAGCACGTCGACCGGGCTCGTCGTGATGAATCTCGCCAAGATCGACGGACGGCCGGTCGGCCTGTTCAATTTCGCCGGCACCGGGACTCCGGACGCCAGTCCAACTTCGTATGAGGTCGCCACAGGCACGCTTCCCCTGACCGGCATCTCCAACGGCACTCCGTTGAAAGTCCGCGGATTCGTGCAGCCGTTCGGAGCGGCGACCGCGACCGACGATTTCAACGCGATCACGCTGATCAACACGACCAACGCGCCGGCGACGCTGGTCGTGGGGTGGCCGCTGCTCCAAGCGACGCCGTTCAACAGCTACGCGGCAAACGGCATGGCGGTGAATCTGACCAATTCCACACTCCACGATGTTTTCCGTGGAGGCGTCGATACGGCCCTGCAGACCACCGACACGCCGGCGGTTCAGGCTCCTGACCCGGCGCACGGCCTGTTCGTCATCGGTGTCAACGGCATGGTGCAGGTGTATACGCAGATGAGCAGCTACCAGGCGGCGCTCCAATCGAACCTCGCCACTCACCAGGCGAAAGGTTTCGTCGCTTTCGGCGGGACCTATACCGATGCCACGAAGACTCTGAGCGCCGGCGTCATGGCGACGGCGCTGCAGTGAGCAACCGGCTCGCCCGCTGATCCCGGCGGGTTTCCCTCAACCCCTCGGCCCGCCCGCGCTGCTCCCGGAGCGCGCGGGCGTTTCGGCGAAGGCCTGGACCGCCGCGGCGGGACGCGTCGCCTGCGCGCTCGCGGGAAGCGGAGCGCGCACCGGCTGGGCCGCTCCCATCTTCGCCCAGGTCGGGTCGGGCAACTCTACGAAGGCCTGCTTCAGGCGCTGGCCCCAGGTGCGGCTCACCATCTGGAAGTACTCGTTGTCCGGCCCGATGGTCACGAAGCGCGTGACGCGCAGCGAATCGGCTTCGTAGCACAGCAGGTCGAGCGGCAGGCCCACCGAGAGGTTCGAGCGCAGCGTCGAGTCCATCGACACGAGCGAGCACTTCGCCGCCTCGTCGAGCGTCGTGTCCGGACGGACCACGCGGTCGATGATGGGCTTGCCGTACTTCGACTCGCCGATCTGGAAGTACAGGTTCTCGTCCTGCGCCTCGATGAAATTGCCCGCCGAGTAGATCTGGAACAGGCGGCAGCGCTCGCCGCGGATCTGCCCGCCGAAGATGAGCGTGCAGGCGAACTCGATGCCCTGCTTCTTCAGCGATTCGGAGTCGCGGTCGTAGACCTTGCGCACCGCGTCGCCGACCGCCGCCGCGGCGTCGTGCAGGGAGGGAGCGTTCCACACGCTGGGGCCGTCGCCCGGCTCCATGACGACCTGGCGCACCGACTGGGTGACCCCGAGATTGCCCGAGGTGAGCAGCACCATGCAGCGGTCGCCCGGCCGCTCGAACACCGTCATCTTGCGGAAGGTCCCGATCTGGTCGACGCCGGCGTTGGTGCGCGAGTCGGAGAGGAACACGAGGCCCGCGTTCAATCGCAGCGCGACGCAGTAGGTCATTCTCGGTCCCCGGAAAAACGATGAAACATTGTATTACACCAGCGCTCGACTACTGGTTCGCGAGCACCGACACCTGCACGCGCAGGGATTCCTCGCCGCCGCCGGTACGCACGCCCCGGACCGGCGCGGCCGAAAGATAGTCGCGGCCGATCGCGAGACGGCAGTGCCGTTCGCGCGCGAGCTCGCGATGCGTCACGTCCACGCTCACCCAGCCTTCTCCCTCGATCCACACCTCGGCCCAGGCGTGGCTCGCCGCCTGGTCGCTGTGTCCGGGATCGACATAGCCGCTCACGTAGCGCGCCGGAACGCCGGCCGCGCGGCAGCACGCGATGAAGAGATGGGCGTGGTCCTGGCACACGCCGCGTCCCATCTGCAGCGCGTGTGCCGCGGTGCTCGTCACCTCGGTGATGCCGCTTTCGTACGCGACCGCCGCGCAGATGCTCTCCGCGAGTGCCAGGAAGCCGGCCGCGCTGTCCTTCCCGCGAAGGTTCCGTCCCGCGAACTCGCGCACGCTCTCGTCCGCGGCCGTCAGCGGCGTCGCGACGGCGAACACCAGCGGCGAGAGCTCGCGGTCGGACTGGTCCGCGCCGCCCGCGATCGCGCCGATGTCGACGCTGCCGGTGACGACGACGCGGATCGCGTCGTGCGGGGCCGTGAGCACCATGGTGTGCGTGACATTGCCGTAGGCGTCGGTGAAGCGCTGCAGCCTTCCCGGCGCCTCGATCCGCCAGCTGAGGACGCGCTGCTGCGGCTCGATGCGGGGCGTCAGTCGCAGCTGCTGGATGCTGTAGTGCGCAGGCGTGGAGTAGCGGTAGGCGGTTTCGTGGCGGATGCTGAGACGCATGGCGGAGATCGGCTTCAGGCGGTCGCGAGCGGAACGAGAAAGTCGCGGCTGACGCGGTCCGCGAGATCGTTCACGCGCTGGAGGAAAGTGGTGAGATAGGCGTGCAATCCCTGGTGCAGGATGACGTCGATGCGGCCGTACTGCAGGTCGGCCTGGAGCAGGCCGGCGCGCCGCTCGGTCTCGCGGGAGTGGGGGGTGCCGACCAGGGCGAGGTTCGCAACCACGTCGTTCATGCAGCTCGCAAGCGAGCGCGGCATGTCGGCGCGCAGGATCAGCAGTTCCGCGACGCGCGCCGGCGTGATCGTGTCGCTGTAGACCTTGCGGTACACCTCGAAAGCGGAGACCGAGCGCAGGATGGCCGCCCAGTGGTAGAAATCGATCGAGCGGCCGTCCGCGTGCCCTTCCGTGCCGTCCTGGGCACCCCGGTCCGCGAGCGCGTGGAAGCGCACGTCGAGAATGCGCGCCGTGTTGTCGGCGCGCTCGAGAAAGGTGCCGAGGCGGGAGAAATACAGCGCTTCGTCGCGCAGCATGGTCCCGACCGTTACGCCTCGCGACAGATGCGAGCGGTACTTCACCCATTCGAAGAACTGCGCCGGGTCGCGCTCGACCTGGCCCAGCCGCGTCTTCAGCTCGAGCCAGGTGGAGTTGATCGTCTCCCACACCTCGGTGGTGAGGGTGCCGCGCACCGCGCGCGCGTTTTCGCGCGCCGCATTCAGGCACGAGGCGATGCTCGAGGGATTCGAGGTATCGCGCGTCATGAAGGCGAGCAGGGAGGGCGCGGCGAGCCGCTCGAAACGCGCGTCGTACTGCGGCTGCAATTCGCAGATGCCGAGTATGCCGCGCCACAGGAGCTCGACGCTCGCCTCGGATTGCGGCAGCAGCGAAGTCTGCAGGGTAACGTCGAGCATGCGCGCGGTGTTCTCCGCCCGCTCGGTGTAGCGGGCCATCCAGAAGAGGTGATCGGCGGTTCGCGAGAGCATGATCGGCTTGTCATCCCGAGCGGGTCATCCCGAGCTTCTCGGAATGACAACCCGTTTGAGCGATCGCGTCATTCCAGCACCCAGGTGTCCTTCGTCCCGCCGCCCTGCGAGGAATTGACCACGAGCGAGCCCTCGCGCAGCGCCACGCGCGTCAACCCTCCGCGCACGATGGTGATGTTCTTCCCGGAGAGCACGAACGGCCGCAGGTCGATATGGCGCGGCGCGATACCGGCCTCGACGAAGGTCGGGCACGCAGACAGCGCCAGCGTCGGCTGGGCGATGTAGTTGTCGGGTCGCGCGACGAGGCGCGCGCGGAAGGTCTCGATCTCGGCCCGGGTCGCCGCCGGGCCGACCAGCATGCCGTAGCCGCCCGCGCCGTGAGTTTCCTTCACCACCAGCTCGGGGAGATGCGCGAGCACGTGGCTCAGGTGCTCCTTCTTGCGGCACTGCCAGGTCGCAACGTTGCCGAGAAGCGGCTTCTCGTCGAGATAGAACCTGATCATGTCCGGCACGTAGGGATAGATCGATTTGTCATCGGCGACGCCGGTGCCGATCGCGTTGGCGAGCGTGACGCGGCCGGCGCGGTACACGGAGAGCAGCCCGGGAACACCGAGGGAGGAGTCGGGGCGGAACGCAAGGGGATCGAGGAAGTCGTCGTCGATTCGCCGGTAGATGATGTCGACGCGCTTCGGCCCGCGGGTGGTGCGCATGAATACCTGCTCGTCGTCGACGAACAGGTCCTGGCCTTCGACCAGCTCGACGCCCATCTGCTGCGCGAGAAAGGCGTGCTCGAAGTACGCGGAGTTGTGCATGCCCGGCGTCAACACCACCACCGCCGGATCGCGCACCCCGCTCGGCGCGACGCTGCGCAGGTCCTCCAGAAGCAGGTCCGGGTAGTGCGCGACCGGCGCCACCTTGTTGCGCGCAAACAGCTCCGGGAAGAGGCGCATCATCATCTTGCGGTTCTCGAGCATGTACGACACACCCGAGGGAACGCGCAGGTTGTCCTCGAGCACGTAGAACTCGCCCGCGTCGGCGCGCACCACGTCGATCCCGGCGACGTGCGCGTAGATGTCGCCGGCCACGTCGATGCCCTGCATCTCGGGCCGGTACTGCGCATTGCAGAAGATCTGCTCGGGCGGTATGACCCCCGCCTTGACGATGCTCTGCCCGTGGTAGATGTCGTGGATGAAGCGGTTCAGCGCGTTCACGCGCTGGCGCAGGCCGGCCTCGAGCTCGCGCCACTCGGCGGCGGGCAGGATGCGCGGGATGATGTCGAAGGGGATGAGGCGCTCGGTGCCGGCGTCGTCGCCGTAGACGGCAAAGGTGATGCCGACGCGGTGGAAAGTCAGGTCGGCTTCGGCGCGCTTGGCGGCGATGGCGTCCGCGCTCTGCGATTCGAGCCAGGACTGGAAGGCGCGGTAGTGCGCCCGCACGCCGCTGCCCGCATGCATCTCGTCATAGGGCGTATTCGCCGCGGTTTGGGGCATGTTCATCGGACGATTATGGCCAAGACCGGGCGTCGGGGATATAGCCGCATCATTCCTGTGCGTGCGGGTGCGCCATGCCCCAAATTGGCTCGCTCGGACGTTCCCGATACACCGCGTGATGTATATTCCGCTATCGCACACGGAGGAAAGAGATGAAGAAAGCAGTCTGGAGCCTTCTCGCGCTCGCCGCCGCGCTCGCGCGGCCGGCCGCGGCCCAGGAGCCGATCAAGCTCGGTGAGCTGAACAGCTACAAGGTGTTCGCGTCGTTTCTCGAGCCCTATCGCAAGGGCTGGCAGCTGGCGCTCGAGGAAGTGAACGCGGCGGGCGGGGTTCTCGGCCGCAAGCTGGAGATCGTGTCGCGCGACGACAACGGCAACCCGGGCGACGCGGTGCGCGTCGCCGAGGAGCTGCTCGCCCGCGAGAAGGTGCAGCTCCTGATGGGGACCTTCGCCTCCAACGTCGGCCTCGCGGTCGCCGATCTGGCGAAGCAGAGGAAGGTCCTGTTCCTCGCCGCCGAGCCGCTCACCGACAAGATCGTGTGGGAGAACGGCAACCGCTACACCTTCCGCCTGCGGCCGTCGACCTGGATGCAGACCGCGATGCTGATTCCGGATGCGGCGAAGCTGAAGAAGAAGCGCTGGGCGATCGTCTATCCCAACTACGAGTACGGGCAGTCGGCGACGCGCGCCTTCAAGGAGCTGCTGAAGAAGGCGCAGCCCGACGTCGAGTTCGTCGCCGAGCAGGCGACGCCGCTGGGCAAGATCGACGCGGGCCCGGTGGCGCAGGCGCTCGCCGACGCCAGGCCCGACGCGATCTTCTCGTCGCTGTTCGCGGGCGACCTGGCGCGCTTCGTGCGCGAGGGCAACACCCGCGGCCTGTTCAAGGGGCGCGAGGTCTTCAACCTGCTCGGCGGCGAGCCCGAGTATCTCGATCCGCTGAAGGACGAGTCGCCCGAGGGCTGGTACGTCACCGGCTATCCCTGGTACGGCATCGGGACGCCCGAGCACCGCAAGTTCCTCGCGGCGTACCAGACGCGCTGGAGCGATTACCCGCGCGCCGGATCGGTCGTCGGTTATGCCGCCGTGATGAGCGCCGCCGCGGCGATCGCCAAGGCGGGAAGCCTCGACAGCGAGAAGCTGGTCGAGGCGATGAAGGACCTCCGCGTCGGCACCCCGTTCGGCAGTATCGTTTTCCGGGCGCTCGACCACCAGTCGACAATGGGCGCCTACGTCGGCCGCACCGGCGTCAAGGACGGCAAGGGCGTGATGACCTCGTCGAGGTATGCGGACGGGGCGGCGTTCCTGCCGCCGGACGCGGAGGTGAGGAAGCTCCGTCCCGCGGAGTAGGGATGTCCTCGATCGCCATCCAGCTCCTCAACGGACTGGCGGGCGCGTCCACGCTGTTCCTCGTGGCCGCGGGCCTCTCGCTCATCTTCGGCGTGACGCGGATCGTGAATTTCGCCCACGGCTCGCTGTACATGCTGGGCATCTACTGCGCGTACAGCTTCATCGGCGCCTTCGGCACGACGCCGCTGGGGTTCTGGGCCGGCGTTCTCGCCGCGGCGCTCGCGGTCGGTGCCCTCGGCGCCCTGGTCGAGATCGCGCTGCTGCGCCGCATCTACGGATCGCCCGAGCTGCTGCAGCTGCTCGCCACTTTCGCGCTCACCCTGATGCTCAAGGACGCCGCCCTGTGGTCCTGGGGAGCGGAGGACCTGCTCGGCCCGCGCGCGCCGGGGCTGCGCGGCTCGGTCGACGTCCTCGGCGCGGCGTTCCCGGCCTACGATCTGGTGCTGATCGCGGTCGGGCCGGCCGTGCTCGGCGCGCTGTGGCTGCTGCTGTATCGCACGCGCTGGGGACGGCTGGTGCGGGCCGCGACGCAGGACCGCGACATGGTCGCCGCCCTGGGCGTCAACCAGAAGTGGCTTTTCACCGGCGTGTTCGCGCTCGGCGCCGCGCTCGCCGGCCTGGCCGGGGCGCTGGAGATCCCGCGCGAGCCGGCCCAGCTCTCGCTCGACATCGCCGCCATCTCCGACGCCTTCGTGGTGGTGGTCGTCGGCGGCATGGGAAGCCTCCCCGGCGCCTTTCTCGCGGCGCTCCTCATCGGCGAGATCAAGGCGCTGTGCATCGCCGTCGGCCTGTCGAAGCTGACGCTGGTCGTCGAGTTCGTGGTGATGGCGGTCGTGCTCGCGCTGCGGCCGCAGGGTCTGCTCGGGAAGCCCTGGGAGATCGTTCGCGCGCCTCGAGTCGAACCGCCGCTGCGCCCCCTGGGCACGGTCGCGGGCATCGTCGTGACCATCGCGCTCGCGACCCTGCCGCTGCTCACCGGCGGTTACGCGCTCGTTCTCTGCATCGACATCTTCGTGTTCGCGCTGTTCGCCGCGAGCCTGCACTTCATCCTGGGAGCGGGCGGCATGGTGTCCTTCGGCCACGCGGCCTATCTGGGCCTGGGCGCCTACGGCGCGGGCCTGCTGCTCGCGAAGGCGGGCTGGCCGATGGGGGCGGCGCTCGCCGCGGCGCCGCTTGCGGCCGGCGCGGGCGCCGCGCTCTTCGGCTGGTTCTGCGTGCGTCTTTCCGGCGTCTATCTCGCGATGCTCACGCTCGCCTTTGCGCAGATCGTCTGGTCGGTCGCCTATCAGTGGGACGCGCTCACCGGCGGCTCGAACGGGCTCGTCGGCGTGTGGCCGGCCGGGTGGCTCGCTTCGCGCTCCGCGTTCTACTGGCTCGGATTGGCGCTCGCCGCGGGCGGCGTGTGGCTCCTGCACCGTGCGCTGTTCTCGCCCTTCGGGTTCGCGCTGCGCGCCGGGCGCGATTCGCCGCTGCGCGCGGGCGCGATCGGCATCGACGTGCGGCGCGTTCAGTGGGCCGCCTTCACCGCCAGCGGGGCGCTCGCCGGTCTCGCCGGCGGGCTGTACGCCTTCTCGAAGGGCAGCATCTCGCCCGACTCCAGCATGGCGGTATCGCGCTCGATCGACGCGCTCGTCATGGTGCTGCTCGGCGGGGTGCAGACGCTCACCGGGCCGCTCGTGGGGGCCGCGGCCTACACCTGGCTGCAGGACGCGATCGCGCGCAACACCGACTACTGGCGGGCGGTCCTCGGCGCGGCGATCCTGGCGATCGTGCTCGCCTTTCCGCAGGGCATCGTCGGCGCGTTGCGCGCGCGCTTTGGAGCGAAGGAAGACACGGCGTGATCCTCGAGGTCGCGAATCTCTCCAAGTCCTTCGGCGGCGTCGAGGCCGTGCGCGGCGTCGGCTTCGCCGTGGATGCGGGCGAACTGGTCGCGATGATAGGGCCCAACGGAGCGGGGAAGACGACCTGCTTCAACATCGTGAACGGCCAACTCGCGCCGGACTCGGGCAGCGTGAGGCTCCAGGGAAGCGAGATCGCCGGCCTGACGCCGCGCGAGGTCTGCCGCCTGGGCGTCGGACGCACCTTTCAGATCACCGAAACCTTCGCGTCGATGACGGTGCTCGAGAACGTCCAGACGGCGCTGCTCTCGCATCATCGCCGGTTCGCCGGATGGTGGACCCGCGCCGCCGGCCTCTACCGCGAGCAGGCCGGGCGGCTGCTCGGGCATGTCGGCATGCTCGGCCAGGCCGGGCGCGCCTGCTCGGTGCTCGCCTACGGCGACCTCAAGCGCGTCGAGCTCGCGATGGCGCTCGCGAACGAGCCGCGGCTGCTGCTCATGGACGAGCCCACCGCGGGCATGGCGGCGGCGGAGCGCGGCGAGCTGATGGCGCTCACGGCGGCGATCGCGCGCGAGCACCGCATCGCGGTGCTGTTCACCGAGCACGACATGGACGTGGTGTTCGCGCACGCCGACCGCATCGTGGTGCTGCACCGCGGGCAGGTGATCGCGCAGGGGAAGCCGGCCGAAGTGCGCGCGAGCGCGGCAGTCCGCGAGGTCTATCTCGGATCGCAGGGGACCTGATGCTCTCGGTCCGCAATCTCGACGCCTACTACGGCCGCGCCCACATCCTCGCCGACCTCGCGCTCGACGCGGGCGCGGGCGAGGTGGCGGTGCTCCTCGGGAGGAACGGCGCGGGCAAGTCGACCACGCTGAAGAGCATCGTCGGATGGGTGCGGCCGCGGCGCGGCGAGATCGTATTCGACGGCCGCCGCATCGACCGCCTTCCGACCTGGCGCATCGCGCGCGCGGGTCTCGGCTACGTTCCCGAGGACCGGCGCATCTTCACCGAGCTCTCCGTGATGGAGAACCTCGACGTGGGACGGCAACGCGGAGGCTGGAGCCCGGAGCGTGCGCTTGCGCTTTTCCCCAACCTCGCGGAGGCGCGAAACCGGCCGGCGGGCAGGATCTCGGGCGGCGAGCAGCAGATGCTCGCCATTGCGCGAAGCTTGATGGGCAACCCTTCATGCCTGCTGCTCGACGAGCCGTCGGAGGGCCTTGCGCCGCTGATCGTCGACCAGCTGACCGCGGCGATCCGCGAGCTCAGGTCGTCGGGGGTGGCGATCCTGCTCTCGGAGCAGAACTGGCGCTTCGCCTCCGCGGTCGCAGACCGGGCCTACGTCATCGAGAAGGGGCGGATCCGCTTCGCCGGAACCATGGCGGAGCTCGCCGCCGACGAGGCCGTGTGCGCGCGCTACCTGGCGGTGTGACCCGCCCGGGTGGCGCTACGTCCACGGCAGCAGCGACGCGTGGATCACGTCGGGCACGCCCTGTCCGCCGACCGAGCGGATGGCGAGGTCGACGTCCTTCAGCCCGAAGCGGTGGGTCGTGACCTTCTCCAGCGGAAAGCGCTTCGACGCGATCTGCGCGAGCGCGAGCTCGCACGCCTTATAGCTGTGGCCGCGCGCGCTCTTGATGGTGATCGCCTTGACGGTGACGCGCTCCAGCGGGAAGTTGGGGAATTCCCGCATCTCGCCCTGGACGACGATCGTTCCGCACTTGCGCTTCAGCGCCTCGACGCCCAGCAGGATCGGGATGGTGCCCGCGCCCGCGGTGCAGTCGAGCGCCACGTCGACGCCGCGCCCGCCGGTGATTGCCATGATGCGCGCGAGCGGGTCCTCCTTCTGCACGTCGATTACGTGATCGGCGCCCAGCTCCTTCGCGACCTTCAGGCGCGCGGCGTCCTTGGTGGTGCCGGTGACGATGATGAGCGCGGCGCCCGCCTGCTTGCAGATCACCGTCTGCGAGAGGCCTTGCTGCCCGGGTCCCTGTATCAGGACGCTCGAGTCGTAGCCGACGCCGCCGTCGAACAGCGACCATTCGACGCCGTTCGCCATCGGCGTAACGAGGCCCGCGAGCTCGGCGGTCACGCCCGCGGGCACGCGGTGCACGACGGCGTTCCACGGCAGGTAGACGTACTGCGCGAAGCCGCCCCACAGGTGCGGCGAGCGTTCGGCCGAGGTGTAGCCGTAGCGGATCGCTTCCGGGTTCTTGCGCCAGTCGGTGTTCTCGCAGTGGCGGTACTGGCCGGCGTGGCACCACTCGCACTTGCCGCACATCACGTAGTGCTCGACGAAAACGAGGTCGCCCTCCCTGAAGCCCTTGCGCCGCGTGAACTCGCGGCCGGCCCTGGCGATCACGCCGATGTTCTCGTGGCCCATGATCACCGGCGTCGCCGAGGGCGGCGTCTTGTAGAGCTTCACGTCGGTGCCGCAGATCCCCGCAACCTCCATCTTCATGAGCGCGGCGTCCTCCGGGATCTCGGGCATCGGATATTCGCGGATCTCGGTCCGGCTCGGGCCGGTTCTGACCGCCGCCAGCACTTTTTCCATGGAATAAACCTCCGGATCAATTGTAGTGGAAGACCCGGCGGCGGAGCTTCCGGCCAGGGTGGTTTTGGCGTATCGTGGCACGGCAAGTCTCGAATCCACATTCCAAAAGGGGGAAGCATCATGTCACGGATTTCCGCAGTCCTCGGAGGCGTTGCGCTCGCCTCCGTTTCCGGCCTGGCGATGGCGCAAGGCCTGGTGCAGACGCAGAAGCTGTCGGCGGCGCTCGCCAACGAGCTGGTCGGCGAGTCGGTCGCGACCTGCGCCAAGAACGGCTACAAGGTGGTCGCGGTCGTGGTCGATCTCGACGGCGTGCGCCAGGCGCTGCTGCGCGGCGACGGCGCGCCGATCCACTCGATGGACAACGCCTACTACAAGGCCTACACGATCGCCTCGCTCGGCCTCGCGCGCAAGGAAGAGAGCACCAAGGCGATCGCCGATCGCATGGCCAAGGCGGCGCCGACCACCGTGCCGCAGACGCAGCTGCCCAACGTCACCTTCGCGCAGGGCGCCATCGCGATCATGGCCGGCGGCAACACCATCGGCGGCCTCGGCGTGAGCGGTGCGCCCGGCGGAAATTTCGACGAGGAGTGCGCCCGCGCGGCGATGGCCAAGATCAAGGACCGGATGAAATAGTCCGCGACCGAAAACGAGAACGGCGCCCCGCGGGGCGCCGTTTTCTTTTGGGCCTCGCTTCAGTCCAGCTTCACGTGCGCCTGCTTCACGATCGAGCCGTAGCGCTCGTTCTGCTTGATGAGGAAGTCGTGGAACTGAGCCGGCGTATTGCCCGCCGGCTCCATGCCCGCCGCGAGGAAGCGCTTCCTGATCTCGGGATCCTGCATGATCTTCTGCGTCTCGGCCGAGATGCGGTCGGTGATCGCGCCCGGCGTCCCCGCCGGCGCCATCAGCCCGATCCAGCCGAACATCTCGTAGCCGGGCAGCGTCTCGGCGATGGTCGGAACCTCGGGCATCGCCTCGGCGCGGGTCAGGCTGGTCGCGCCGAGGGCGCGCAGCTTGCCCGCCTTCACCAGGCCCGCGACCGCGGGAACGGTCTCGATGGTGTAGGCGATCTGGCCGCTCACCACGTCGGTGATCGATTGCGAGCTGCCCTTGTAGGGAACGTGCACCACGTTCACGCCCGCCATGGAGTTGAACAGCACCGCCATGAGGTGGCTGGTCGCGCCCGAGCCCGACGAAGCGAACGAATACTTGCCGGGGTTGGCCTTGAGCAGCGCGATCAGCTCCTTGACGTTATTGGCCGGGATCGACGGATTGACCACGAGCATGAAGGGGTTGACCGCGAGCAGGCTGATCGGCACGAAGTCCTTGAGCGGATCATAGGCGACCTTCTGCACGTTGGGGCTGATCGAGATCGGGCCGCTCGAGCCCGCGACGAGGGTGTAGCCGTCGGCGGGCGACTTCGCCGCGGCCTCGCAGCCGACCACGCCGCCCGCGCCGGGGCGGTTGTCCGGGACCACCGGCTGCCCGAGCACGGGCACCAGCCTCTCCGCGACCATGCGCGCGGCGACGTCGGTCGCCTGCCCCGGCGGCCAGGGCACGATCACCTTGATCGGGCGGCTGGGATAGGTCTGGGCGAAGGCCGTTCCGGCACAAACGAGCGCGAGTCCGGCGAACAGGCGGAAAGAGATTCTCACGGCTGGCTCCTCGGTGGACGCGAAGCCCGAATGGTAGCGCAACGCGCGACGCGCGACGAAGAAGCCCCTACTTGGCCGGCGCCTTGCCAATGACCTGCGTGTCGGTCTCCTGCAGCTTGTCGAAGGAGCGCATCGCGCCGATGCCGAGCATGCCGGTCACCATGCTGAACAGCACGCCGGCATCGAGCGGCGGCGGCGGGTTCTGGCTGACGTTGAGCCACAGCAGGAAGGGGTAGAGCACGAACTGGTAGGCGAGCGCGAGCACGCCGATCCAGCCGATCGCCGGGCGCCAGCCGGCCATGAAGAAGCTGCCGGTGCGCACCTCCTCGATGTTCACGTCGGCCTGTTTCTCGTCGCTCTTCTCCAGCAGCGTCAGCGCGGCGAGGCTGAACTCGCGCTCCGCCTTCACGATCTCGAGGCGCTTCTCGTTGCGCTCGTCGTCCGAGGTGAACAGCTTGTCCAGGCTGTCGCCGACCGCGCGGACCACGTCTCCCGCGCCGAGCAGATTGCCGAGGAAGCTCATGACGCGCTCCCCAGGGCGCGGTTGATCCAGCCGAGGAGGAACTTCGACTGCGTCCGGTCCTTGTTGCAGATGGCGGCGTAGCGCGCGACCTTCGCCAGGGTGAACTCGGCGAGGAACTCCTGGTCGTCCAGCGCGTTCACGGCCTTCGCGGTGCCGGGCCCGAACTTGCCGTCGACGTCGATCTCGAGGGTCATCTGCACCAGCTTGGTGGCGGTGGTGGGACCCATGTTGACCGCGGTGTCGAAGATGTTCTCGGCGACCGCCTGCGACTTGAGCGTGTCTCCCGAGACCTTGTCCCAGTAGTCGCGCTTGTAGATTGCCTTGGCCTGGTCCTCGGTGAGGTTGCGGATGTCCACGTTGGGGTAGGCGCGCTGCGAGATGCCATACTTGGTCGCGCCGCCGTGGTCGTCCGGGTTGTCAGTGAACCTCGCTCCGCCTTCGCGGATCAGGGTCTTGGCCACAGCCGGATCGAAGTCAGCCATGTGGTCCTCCCGTCGTGTGGAATGCGAGCGCCAGTGTAAGCCGCGAGCATGACGCCGGGCTATCCGGGAATTCCCTACATGTTCCCTAGGGTTTCACCGACACGACCCGCTTCATGAACCCCGCGAACACGCGCGCGATCTCCTCCTCGTGGGGCGCCCATTCCTCGAACGGAATGAGCGGCACGTCCTGGTCGCGGATAGGCAGCTCGTGGAGCGTGCTGCCCGGGATCAGGCGCGCGGCGGCGCGCCCGCTTTCCGAGGAGTGGGTCTTGTCGTTGCCCGGAATGACGATGGTCGGCACGCGGATCGAGCGCAGCTCGGCCTCGCTTACGCCCATCACCGGCAGGTGCGCGCCCTCGAGGAAGAGATCGCGCCAGCGCGTCATCACTTCGATGTAGTGGTCCGGATGCATGGCCATCAGCCGTGCGCGGTTGGCCGGGTTCGCCGCGATGCGTTCCTGGTATTGCGGTGTCGCGCACACGGCCGTCATCCCGCCTTCGCGGGCCGCGCGGATGAACTGCCCGTAGTAGTTCTCCGGCAGGCGCTGCGCGGCGAAGGTCCCGCCGGTGACGCGAAACAGCAGCAGCCCGCGCACCGCCTGCGGGTGCCGCAGGGCGAGGAGAATCGAGGTCCGCGCTCCGGAAGAAGAGCCGCCGACGAAGGCGGGCAGGGCGTCCAGGCGCGACAGCAGCTCGCGCAGGTCGTCCGCCCAGATCGCCTCCTCGACCTCGTCGCCCTCGATCAGCACATCCGACGCTCCGGTGTTGCGCCGGTCGTGCAGCAGCACGCGGTGGCCCGCAGCCGCGATCTTGGTCGCGAGCGACACGAATTCCTGGTGCCCGCGCCGGCCGCCGGTGGTGAGCGCGACCCAGGGTCCGCGCTCGCCCAGAACCTGGTAGTGGATCCCGACGCCGCGGATCTGGACCGTGGGCATGGCGCTCAGACCGGACGCTGAAAGCGGCAGGTGCCGTCGCGCTCGACCCGCTGCAGCAGGTCGATCTCCCAGGCGAGGTACTCCTTCATCGCCGCGACCTGTCCGCCGCTGCGGTCGTAGGGCTTGAGCCACACGTCGAGCGGCTCGTCGGCGAAACGGGGCTCCTCCACAGTCAACGCGCGGCCCGAGGCCGTCCAGGCGGTGTTGCCGCCGCCGAGGTAACGCACCGGCGCGGCGGTGAGCCCGCGCATCTCCTCGAGCGCGAGCGCGGCGAGCGTGCCGTCCTCGGAGGTGAGCACCACGGTGCCGGACAAGTCGATCTTCGACATTGCGCGGTCCAGGCGCGAGCGGATCGCGAACCAGGCGCCGGGAATGTGTCCCTTGCGGTATTCGCGGCTGAGCGAGAGGTCGATCACGGTGGCGGCGCGCCCCTCGATGAGCACGGCGAGAGCGGCCGGATCGAGACGCGCGTCGCGCCGCTCGGCGTCGCCGAGTATCGGGGGCGCAGGCCAGCCCGTCTCGGTCCCCTTTGCCGCGAGCACGAACACGTCCTTCCATCCCATCTGCCGCAGCCAGGAACCGGTCATCAGCGCGCGCACCTCGAGATCGTCCACCAGCACGATGCGCGAATTCAGCGTGCCCAGGTACTGGTCGGTGGCCTGCACCAGCTGACCGCCCGGCGCCGACACCGCTCCGGGAAAATGTCCGGCCGCGTATTCGCGCGGGTCGCGCACGTCGAACACGCACAGCGTGCGCTCCTCTCCGCGCCAGCGCTCGAGCGTGCCGGCGTCGATGCGCCGCACCCCCGCGCGCTCCGCGACGCGCCCCGCGGCCGATTTCGCCCAGGCGAGCGCGCGCGCCGACGGCGGGGCGGCGGGCATGCGGCGATCGCTGCCGCGGTCGGGAGTGAAGCCGGCGAGGGTCCATCCCATGGTGCCGTTGCGCAGCGCCATCACCCTGTTCGGCACGCCCGCGTCGATGAGCGACTGGGCGCCGATGATGCTGCGCGTGCGCCCGGCGCAGTTCACCACGACCGTCGTCGCCGGCGAGGCGGCGAGGTCGGCGATGCGCAGCACCAGCTCCGCGCCCGGCACGTTGCGCGCCGTCGGGATCGACATGCGCGAGAATTCGTCGTAAGGCCGGCTGTCGAGGACGACGAGGTCCTCGCCCGCATCGATCATGCGCGCGAGCTCGCCGGCATCGACGTTCGGCGTTCCGCTCGCGTGCTCGACCACCTCGCCGAAGGCCTTGCTCGGCACGTTCATGCCGGAGAAGAGCATGTGGCCCGCCTCCGCCCAGCCGCGCGTGCCGCCCTCGAGCACGCGCACGTCGGTGTAGCCGTGCCGCAGGAGCACCTGCGCCGCGCGTTCGGCGAGCCCCTCGCCGCCGTCGATCAGGACCACGCGCGCCGCTCGCCGCGGCACGAGAAGCGGGACGCGCAGCTCCAGCCGGCTCAAGGGGGCCGAGCGCGCGAGCAGCAGATGCGACTCGGAGAAGGCGAGCTCCTCGCGCACGTCGAGGAGCGCGAGCTCCGCGCCGTCGGCGAGCATGTCCCGCAGCCGGGCCGGCGCGACCGGCCGGGCGCCGCTCACGTCGCGCGCTGCGCCGCCATCTGCTTCACGGCGCCGGTCTTCGGGTCGAAGCTCGAGCGCGCGATGCGGTCGAGGTTGGTGCCGGTGACGCGCACGAAGCGCGATTCGTCCGGGTAGTCGATCGAGTGGATGGCGCCGTCGGCGAAGATGCCGGCCTGGCCCGGATTGAGGCGGTACTTCTTCGTCACCTCGAGCTTCGCCGTGCCGGGGTCGGAGCCGTCGTCGACGCGCCGGTACTCGGTCATGTCGGTGTAGGAGGCCGCCTGCCCGTAGATGGCCCAGGAGGCGCCGTGGTCGTGCGGCGGCGAGGCGCGCGCTTTCTCGTTGATGTGCGCGAGGATCTGGAAGCCGAGCTCGGCGTCGTCGTGCAGGACGTACAGGCCCTTGGGCGTGCCGTCCGAGCAGTGCGCGGCGACGAAGTCCTCCTCCTTCAGGAGGCGCTCGAGGAGCGTCCGGATCTTCTCCCGCCCCGCGGGGCCGGGGTCGCGCTTGAGCGTGGCGCGGCAGTCGTCGATGAATCGCTTCAGGTCGTAGGCCATGGTATCCCCCGCTTCGGATGAATAGCCGCGCAAGATTAGCACGGCCGGCGTCCTCCGCGACTTGCGCCGCGCGAGCGCCCCGACGGGCAGTCTAGGTCGTGGACGCTCCGTGCAGCAGGCGTGCACCAACCGCGCGGGTAGCCCGGAAGTGCACGATCGCCGCAATGAAGAGAAGAAACGTCAGGACACCCGATATCAGGCAGTAAATGCAGAACGCATGGATGTAGGTGCGCTGCACGTAGAAGAAGTACATCGACGCGCCGAGGCCTGCCGCGGCATAGAGCAGCGCGACCCAGCGCAGGCCGCGCGAAAGCGGGTCGAAGCGGAGCCAGGTCGCAAGTGCGAGCATCGCCAGATAGAAGGCGAGCCCGAGATAGCCGAGCGGCACTCCGAAGATGCGGGCATAGGGGCTCGCGGCGACGGTGTTGCATCCGTCGATCGGCGGTGGACACCAGAGCAGCTGTCCATTGTAGATCGCATACGAGTCATAAAACGCGTCGGCTATTCCAATAAGCGCCAACGCGAGCATGACGGTGATCGCTGTTCCGGAGTGGTTTCTTGCATGCTGAAAGTCGCTCATGGCGCCTCCTCCTCCTCGGTTGGGACACCACGATGATAAGGCGCCCGCGACGAAAAGACGCGCATCGATACAATTGATACAGATCGATCGAGCGTCGGCTCAGGGCTTCAGCGCCTTGTAGAGAAACGGCAGGCTCACGTCCATGCGGTAGTCGATGTCGGAGTGGTTGTCGTCGAACTCCTCGTAGCGGTGGCGGATGCCGGCCGCGGCAAGGCGCGCCGAGAGGATGCGCGAGCCGTAGTGGATGTGGTACTGGTCGCGCCAGCCGCAGTCGATGTAGATGCCGCGCATCGACCTGAGACTTTTGCGGTACTTCTCCACCAGGTTGATCGGGTCGTGCGCCCGCCATCTTTGCCAGCGCTCCGCGATCACCTCGCCCGACTCCAGGTTGAAGGGCACGCGAAAGCCGTTCGGTGCGCGCGGATCGGGATCGTAGGTCGCCGCCATGCACAGGTTCATGATGCAATGGCCTTCGCCGGTGGAGAGCTTCTCCTTTTTCCATACGTGATCGAGGAAGCGCCTGACGCGCCCGTCGTCCAGCCCGTGGCGGAGCCCCCTGCGGCGCGATGCGCCGCGCGCGTCGTAGGCGCCCTCCCTGCGCTTCGGCAGGCGGTGCTTCGCCAGCTCGTTCAGCGTGTTCGGCCAGTCGTGCCAGTAGACGAAGTCGAAATACGCGTCGCCGGAATGGTCGGCGACCGCGCCCCAGGTCCTGGCGTATTTCATCGCGTGCAGGATCGCGCCGTAGCCGCCCGAGGATTTGCCGAAGCAGCCGCGGTGCTCGCGCGAGGCGAGCGTCCGGAAGTGCCGGTCGACGAAAGGAACGATCTCGCGCGTGAGGTAGTCGGCGTAGTTGCCGATGGCGGAAGAGTTGACGTACTGGTTGCCGCCGAGCGCGGTAAAGCAGTCGGGAAAGACGAAGATCGCCGGCCCCATCTTTCCCTCGCGCATGAGCCGCAGCGCGCGCTCGGGGACGTTGTCGCCGAAGGGCTTCCAGCCCGTATGCGACAGGCCCGAGCCGGTGAAGCCGACGAGGTCGTAGAGCACCGGGAAACGGCGCCGGCCCTCGCCGTACTGCGGCGGCAGCCACACCGCGAGCTTGCGCAGGTGCGGATCGCGCAGCGGATTGCCGCGGAGGATCTTCGACTCGTGGTCGAGCACGATGAGCGTGCCGGCCGGGCCCTTGGGGCGCTTGAGCGTCATGGCGGGAATTCTGGAAATGAAACGACCGATACTATACTGCACGCGTGACGCAGGACGATCAGGACGGAGCCGCCGACCGCGCGGCGATACGCGTCGCGCTCGCGGCGCTGGCGGCGCTGGCGATCGCCATGGGAATCGGCCGCTTCGCCTTCACGCCGATCCTGCCGATGATGCTGCAGGACGCAGGTCTCACGGTGTCCGACGGCGGATGGCTCGCTTCGGCGAACTACCTCGGCTACCTGATCGGCGCGCTCTCGGCGGTGCGACTGCGCATGCGCGCGGCCACGGCGATCCGCGCGGGCCTCGCGGTGATCGGGCTGTCGACGCTGGGGATGTCCCTGCGCGAGGGATTCCTGCTGTGGCTCGTTCTCCGGACGGTGGCCGGCGTCGCCAGCGCGTGGGTGCTGGTGTTCGTTTCCGCCTGGTCGCTCGAGCGCCTCGCGGCTCTCGGGCGCCTTGGCTTGAGCGGCGTGGTCTACGCCGGCGTCGGGGCCGGAATCGTGCTCGCGGGCCTGGCTTGCCTGGCCGGGATGAGCTCGGGCGCGAGCTCGTCTGCCGCCTGGGCGGTTCTCGGACTCGCATCGCTCGCCGCCGCGGCGGTCGTCTGGCCGGCGTTCGGGTCCGGAGGCGCGGCGGCGGGTTCCGTGCTCCCGCGGAATCAGTCGAAGCGTGCCGGCGGCTTCTGGCGGCTGGTGATCTGCTACGGGGCCTACGGTTTCGGTTACATCATTCCCGGCACCTTTCTTCCGGTCATGGCGAAGCAAATCGTCTCCGATCCTTTGCTCTTCGGCTGGGCGTGGCCGGTGTTCGGCGCGGCGGCGGTCGCCTCGACGCTGCTGGTCGCGCGCATGGCGCCGTTCGTCACCCACCGCGGCGCCTGGGCGGCCAGCCACTGGGTGATGGCGGCCGGGGTCGTCGTTCCGCTGCTGCTGCCGGGGCTCGCGGGAATCCTGGTCGCCGCGCTCTGCGTCGGCGGCACCTTCGTCGTCATCACCCAGGTCGGCATGCAGGAAGCGCGCGCGGTCGCCGGCGAGCACGCGCGCACGCTCATCGCCGCCATGACCTCGGCGTTCGCGCTCGGCCAGATCGTCGGGCCGCTCGCCGCCGCGTACTGGGTGCGCGCGACCGGAGGCTTCTCCGGCGCGCTGATCCTCGCCGCGGCGCTGCTCGCGCTGTCCGCGGTTGCGCTGATGCGCGGTAGCCGCGGGGGCGCCTCGGTATAATGCCGCGTCGCGTTGTTACTGGGGAGGAACGACGATGAAATCTGGGAGGATATGGATCGCTGCGCTGGCCGTGGCCGCAGGCGCGGCGACGGCGCAGACGCCGGTGGAGCGCGGACGCTACCTGGTCGAGGGCATTCTCACTTGCGGCAACTGCCATTCGCCGCGCGGGCCCGGCGGGGTGATCGACACCGCGCGGCTGTACGCGGGCGGCCCGCAGACCTGGGACACGCCGGAGTACACGGTCAAGGGCTCGAACATCACGCCCGACAGGCAGACGGGCATCGGCGGCTGGAGCGCGGCGGACGTGAAGCGCGCGCTACGCGAGGGCAAGCGGCCGGACGGAAAGCAGCTGTCTCCGCAGATGCCGTACGCGTTCTACAAGATCTTCGCGCCGGCCGACCTCGACGCCGTGGCCGCGTACCTGCTGCAGGTGCCGGCGGTGGCGAACAAGGTGCAGGCGCCGGTGTACAAGGTGAAACGGATGCACGTCGACGTTCCTCCGGGCGCGGAGAAGCCGCTGCCCGCGAGCGCGATGAAAGACCCGGTGAAGCGCGGCTTCTACCTCGTCACCATCGGCCACTGCATGGAATGCCACACGCCGGCGGTGAACGGCCGGCGCGATTTCAAGGGCGCGCTGGGCAAGGGCGGCGAGAAATTCGAAGGGCCGTTCGGCGTCTCGGTGTCGCGCAACATCACCTCGCACAAGACCAGCGGCATCGGCGCCTGGAGCGACGCCGAGGTGAAGCGCGCCATCACCCAGGGGCTGCGCAAGGACGGCAGCCGGCTCAAGCCGCCGATGGGCTTCGAGTGGTACGCGCGCATGAGCGCGGCCGACCTCGACGCCATCGTCGCCTACCTGCGCACCGTTCCGCCCAAGGAATAACTAGCGCTGCCGGTTCGCGGCATCGAGCGCGGCCCGCGCCCCGTCCGCGTCGCCGCGCGCCTCGCGCGCCTGCGCGATGAGGCGCCAGTTGTCGCCGATGAGCAGCGCGTCACTTCCCGCCCAGGAGTTGGAGCGGGCCGCGCAGCTCTCCGCCTGCACGTAGTCGCGCTGGCTCAGGCGCACGCGCGACAGCTCCTGCCACAGGCGCGGATTGCGCGGCTCGATGCGCAGCGCGCGCTCCAGCGAGGCCGCGGCGTTGGCGAGATTGCCGGCCGCGTTGTCGGCGCGGGCGCGGTCCATCAGGCTCGCGACCGCCGGGCTCTCGACGTGGCCGGGCGACGAAGTGGGAAGGGGCGAAGGCGGGGGCGGACCCGGCTCGGGGCGCGGAGAGCCGGCGCAAGCTGAAAGGAATACTACGAGCGCGAGGACGACCTTCGGGCGGGAGATCATCCCCGCATTATTTCATCGTCCCCAGAGGCGTTGCCACCAGTTTTTCGTCGCCTGCTTCACGTCCTCGACGGCGATGCCCACCGCGCTCGCGCAGGGCGCGCGCCCCGTCGGCGCCGAGCCGCTCGCGAACGGCAGCTCGAGCGAGCCGTCGCAGCCGGCGTCGGCGCGCAGGCCGCTCGCCGGATCGATGCGCACGGTCTCGATGCCCTCGGGCTTGGGAAGCGCGAGCGGCTCCGGCGCGAGGGAGGCCATCATCTCGCCCCACACCGGCAGCGCGGCACCTGCGCCGGTCAGCCGCGCCGCGCGGTTGTCGTCGTAGCCGATCCACACGATCGCGAGCTTGTCGCCGGTGAATCCCGCGAACCAGGCGTCGCGCTGCTCGTCGGTGGTTCCGGTCTTGCCCGCGACCGCGGTCTCGGGCGGCAGCCAGTTCTTCAGCGATTGCCCGGTGCCCTCGCGCACCGCGCCCTGCATGGCGGCGGTGATCAGGTAGACCGGCTCGGCAGAGAAGGCCTGCTCGACCGCGAGCGGGTAGCGCTTGAGCGGCCTGCCGTCCTGGGTGGTGACCTCGCGGATGGCGCGCAAGGGGGCGCGGAAGCCGCCGCTCGCGATGGTCTGGTACATCTGCGCGACTTCGAGCGGCGAAAGGTCGAGCGCGCCGAGCAGCGTCGAGGCATAGGGCTGCATCTCGCGCTCGATCCCCAGGCGCTGCAGGGTGCCGAGCACGCGGCTGATGCCGAGGTCGGTCCCGAGGCGCGCGGTGGCGACGTTGTAGGACTGCGCGAGCGCGGTGCGCAGCGGCACCGCGCCGTGGTATTGCCGGTCGAAGTTCTTCGGCTCCCAGTCGGGGGCGCCGCGGCTCTTCCACACGAAGGGTCCGTCGTCGAGCGGCGTGAGCAGGGTGTAGCGCGCGGGATCGGCGAGCGCGGTAAGGTAGATCGCGGGCTTGAGGAGCGAGCCGACGGGCCGCGCGGCGTCGAGCGCGCGGTTGAAGCCGCGGTAGCGCGGGTCGCGGTCGCCGACCAGGGCCTCGACCTCGCCGGTCTGGCTGTCGGTGACGACCACCGCGCCTTCCAGGCC
>DATIWX010000029.1:0-2232 GCA_035519135.1 Burkholderiales bacterium
CAGCGAAGGGCGGGCGCGCGCGCATCGTCGAGCTTGGAGGTGCGATCGTCATGGGGATCGTCTACCTGGTGATCCGCTACGGCGCGTTGCACCTGACGCATGGCTACGCCGTGCGCCGCATGCACACGCGCGCCTATGAGCTCGAGCAGACTAGTGTCGCGCCCGACGGCACGATCGTCGCAGGCCGCTTCGAGCGGTGGCTGCGCGTCCTAGCCATGGTAGCGGCCGCGGACATGCTCGTGAGGCTGGCCATCATCGCCGTGAAGAGTGCAGCGAACATCGGACCCGGTGTCGGCTCTCACATAGTTCCACCGGGTGGTTCTCAGCGATGTTCGTGATCATTGAGGATAGTTTTCCCGGATTGCAGGGGACGGGGATCGTCGATTGAGCGGTGGGGCAAAGCGAAAGCCCCGGCGCCGAGACGGATCGGGGCCGGGGCCTTGGATTGTTGCGACGGGATCAGAAAGGCAGCGGAAGCTGATCGCGGTGGCGCTCTGGGTGGAGTACGAGCTCGCGGTACTGCCTGATCACGGCGCGAAGGCCGTGGATGCGGAGGACGAGGGCGCTGGCCTTCCGCGCCTCCACGCACGGCGTGTCGCCGCGAGCCAGGGCGTCGAGATCAAGGTCAGGGTGCTCGGCGGTGAGCTGGTAGGCGGCGGTGGCGGCCGTGGCGTCGAGCGCGGCGAGGACGCCGAGCTCGGGGGCGAGCGCCAGGTCGTTCGGGGTCGGCCGCAAGAGCGGCTCGTTGTCCGCGGCGCGCGAGGTGGGCGGCGCCATCACGACGTCTCCACCAGGGCGGCCTGGACATGCTCGGCGGTGACGACCTTGGCGCGCGCCAGGGCGGCGGCGAGCAGGGCGTGGTGCGCGAGCAGGTTCACCTTGCGCGGCAGGCCCTGGGTCGCCTGGAAGACGGCCTCCACCGCCGCCGCCTCGAGCAGCGGCAGCTCGGTGCCCGCCAGGCGCAAGAGGTGCGCGAGGTACGGACCGATCTCGTCGCGGGTGAGGCCGGCGAGGTGATAGCGGACGACGATGCGCTGGCAGAGCGCCTCGTAGGCCGCCATGCCGAGGCGCCGCCGCAGCTCGGCCTGTCCGACGAGCAGCAGGCACAGACGGTTCTCGGCGTCCATCTGGTAGTTGGTGAGCAGGCGCAGATCTTCGAGCACCTCGGGTCGGAGGTTCTGGGCCTCGTCGACGATCAGGACCGGCCGGCAGCGCGCCTCGGCGCACAGCCGCGTGACCTCGTTCTTGATCTGGCGGTAGAGCGCCGCCCGGGAGCGCTCGGTGGGCAGCCCCATCTCCCAGGCGATGGTCTTGTAAAGGTCCATCACGTTGCCGGTCGACAGCGAGACGTAGACGACGCGGTAGAGGCCCGCGTGCAGCGCGGTGACGACCTTGCGGCAGGCGCAGGTCTTGCCGCTGCCGCTCTCGCCGGTGACGAGCCCGATGCCGCGCATCTCGATGAGATGCCCGAGCCGCGCTTCCAGCTCCTTGCCCGCCGCCGTCGGGAAGAGATCCTCGGGCTCGATCTCCTTGCTGAAAGGATGGCGGGAAAGGCCGAAGTGCTTGCGGTACATCACCGGCCTCCGTTCTTGCGGGCGTCGCCGCCGTCGAAATCGCGCAGGCGCAGGCCCTCGGGCGGCGTCTCGGGCGCCTGGGAGGCGCGCAGGGCTTTCGTCGTGTGGTCGCGTTTGACGAAGCAGTTGGCGTAGGCGTCGACCACCCGCGCCGTGCCGACTTTGCGCCCCTGGTAGAAGACCTCGACCGGCCGGCCGGCGCGCGCGGGGTCGAAGCGCAGCGTGACGGTCTGCCCGACGAGCATAGCGTCGACCTCGTACGCGACGCCGCGCAGGCTCACCGTGCGATCCTTCGCCACCTTGCGCTTGTCCTCGAAGAGGAAGAGCGAGTCGAGGTCGAGCCCCGGCTCGGGCAATCGCACGTCGCCCGACGCCTGCGCCCACGCGTCGAGCGGCGTCTCGCCGCCGAGCCCCTTGTGCGGTCGCTGGTGATACTCGCCCTCGACCCAGGCCCAAAGCCGCCGGTTCAGGGCCGCGAGACTCGCCGTGTCCTCGGGGCGCAGCACCGGCAAAAGCTGCATGCGCACCGTTCTGAAGAAGCGCTCTTGCTTCCCGCGCCCCTGCGGCACGTACGGCCGGCTGTGGATCAGCGTGATGCCGAGCTTGGCGCACACAAGCGCCAGATGGTGCGATCGGTACGCGGCGCCGTTGTCGACGT
>DATIWX010000030.1:0-3380 GCA_035519135.1 Burkholderiales bacterium
CAGCGCGGCGCATGCTTCGTGCGCATGCGCGAACAGGACCGGATGGTGCTGACCACCTACGGCCGCTCCTCGGGCTTCTGCATCGATCCGGTGGAGAAGAAGCCGCTCAATCATTTCTACCCGGGCTCGAGCATCCTGTCCTTCGGCACCGCCGGGTGCAATCTCGCCTGCAAGTTCTGCCAGAACTGGGACATCTCCAAGTCCCGCGACATCGACACGCTCGCCGACTCCGCCAGCCCGGAGCAGCTCGCGCAAGCCGCGCTCGAGCACGGCTGCAGGAGCGTCGCCTTCACCTACAACGATCCGGTGATCTTCGCCGAGTACGCGATGGACGTCGCCGACGCCTGCCGCGAGGTCGGCGTGAAGGCGGTGGCGGTGACCGCGGGTTACATGCACGACGCGCCGCGGCGGGAGTTCTACGCCAAGATGGACGCGGCCAACGTCGATCTGAAGGCTTTCACCGAGGATTTCTATTTCCGGGAATGCGCCGCGCACCTCAAGGACGTGCTCGACACGCTCGTTTATCTGAAACACGAGACCGAAGTCTGGTTCGAGATCACCACGCTGCTCATCCCCGGGAAAAACGACTCGGACGCCGAGATCGACGCCGAGTGCCGCTGGATCGCCAAGGAGCTGGGGCCGGACGTGCCCCTGCACTTCACCGCTTTCCATCCCGACTACAAGATGACCGACATTCCCGCGACCCCCGTCGCGACCCTCACGCGCGCTCGCGATATCGCCCTTGGCCACGGCCTGCGGTATGTGTATACAGGCAACGTGCACGACACCGAAGGCGGCAGCACTTTCTGCCATGCGTGTGGCGAAATGCTGATCGAGCGCGACTGGTACCGCATCCTCGACTACCGCATCACCCCGGACGGAAAGTGCGGACAGTGCGGGACTCCAACCGCGGGCCGCTTCGAGGAATTCAAGAAGCCCTTCGGGCCGAGGCGGATACCGGTGAGACTGGGATCGGCTTGAGCGCCGGGCCGGCCAGGCGCAGGAGCTCTCCAAAGACCTGGTCCGGACCGATCTGCTCCAGGCAGGGGTTGTCGCCCGAGCTGTAGCGGCAGGTCTTCGACTGGCAGGGCGAGCAGAATCGGTCGGACTTGATGTGCACTTGCGAGGCGCCCGAGGCGCCGATGAGCCCGGAGTCGGTCGATCCGTAGAGCGTGATCGCAGGTACGTCGAGCGCCGCCGCGAGGTGGCTCAAGCCCGTGTCCATGCACACGCAGGCGCGGGCCTTCGCGATCACGTAGCCGATTTCCGAAAGGCTGAGCCGGGGGAGGACCTGGGTCTCGGCGCCGACCGCAAGGCGCCTCGCTCTCGCTTCCTCCTGGCCGCTCCCCCAGGGCAGCAGCACGCGAAATCCCGCTTCAGCCGACTTCCGGATGAGCTCGGTCCAGTGCCGCTCGGGCCAGAGCTTGGTCTTCCAGCTCGCATTGTGAATGAACACGAGGTAGTCGCCGGGAAGCTCGACCTTCGGTCGGACGAACCGCTCGCGCTGTATCCGGAAGTCGGGCGGTGAGTCGGGCAGCGGATAGTCGAGCGCGGCGGCGAACAGGCGCCGCAGGCGCTCGATGGCGTGAGCGTTCTTCGACGCCGCGAAGCGCCTCTGATAAGCGAGATGGGCGACCCACTCGCGCACCGAAGCGGCATCGAACCCGGCCCGCGGACCCCTGGAGAAGAGCGAGAGCAGGGCGGTCTTGAAGTTGCCCTGCCCGTCGATCACGAGATCGTACTCGCGCGATCTGATCTCCGCGATGGTCTTGGAGATCGAGCCGTGGGTCTCGGCGCTCGTGAGAGCGCCGCGCCACTCGCGGTGGTTGGTGGTGATGACCCGCTTCACCGCCGGATGCCAGAGCGCGATCTCCTGGAAATTCTCGTCGACGACCCAGTCGAACTCGATCCCGGGGCGGGCGTTCAGGGCGTCGCTCAGAGCGGGCAGCGCGTGGATCAGGTCGCCCAGCGATGTCAGCTTAATGAGCAGGACTCTTGGCATCTCTCTTCGAGAAGAGGCCTTTCAGGAAGGCGCTGAAGCGGTGGCGTCTGAGGTCGTGGTCGCGCGCCTCTTCGGAGGTCACGTAGTTGAGCTGGATGGTGCGCCGCTCGCCGTCGAAGGGCTCGTGGCCGTGCCAGCAGTTGGGCGTGACCTTGAAGATCAGGCAGCGCCCCGCGTCCGGGGAGATCTCGGCCGCGTAGCGCGTCAGGTCGTGGTCGTTGTAGAGCAGCCGCAGGCGCCCTTCGGGGGCGCTCCAGCCCCGGTTCAGGTACAGGAGGACCGTAACGAGCTTCGACTTCGAGTCGGTGTGGATGCGCCCGTCCTTCGGCCCGGTGCGGCCGCGCACCGTGAGCATCGGTGGCCGGTTCTTCAGGTCCATCCCGAGGCGCTCGCCGATCAGGTCGCGCAGCTCGGTGCCGTGCATCTCGTCCATCAGCGTGGCGAAGCGGCCCGAATACGAGACCGCCTCCGGAGGAAAGCTGCCGCGCTTGGGCACGTGCGGGAAGCTCTCGACCACCTCGGCGAGGACCTCCGGGCGGATGAGGTTGTCGACGACGATGTAGGGATAGGGCTCCCGGACCAGGGGGGCCTTCCTGAGCGCGTCGGGGTTGAGCACTTCCCAGGGCATAGGCGCGATTCTATTCCCGTTCCGCCCCGCCGGCTAAGTGCCTGATTCGAGGCGGGGCTTGCATTTTCCCGAAACCTGTATAAAAATCCAGGTCAACCGGCTTCTCGCGAAGAGCGTTGGGACGCTTGTAGGGCGGGCGACGATTGGGCGATGAATACGGCGGCGGGCGCCCGCTTCCAACGCACCGATATAGGAGATAATCGAAATGGTCAACGAAGGGAAAGTCATGGAAGAAGCCAAGGCCAAGGCGCTGCAGGCCGCTCTGGCGCAGATCGAAAAGCAGTTCGGCAAGGGCTCCATCATGAAGATGGACTCGGCCGCCGCGCAGGACGTCCAGGTGGTCTCGACCGGATCGCTGGGCCTCGATATCGCGCTCGGCGTCGGCGGATTGCCCCGCGGCCGCGTGGTCGAGATCTACGGGCCGGAGTCCTCGGGCAAGACGACGCTCACGCTCTCGGTGATCGCGCAGGCGCAGAAGCTGGGCGGAACCGCCGCCTTCATCGACGCCGAGAACGCGCTCGACCCGCAGTACGCGAAGAAGCTCGGCGTGAAGATCGACGAGCTGCTGATTTCGCAGCCGGATACCGGCGAGCAGGCGCTGGAAATCGCCGACATGCTGGTGCGCTCGGGGTCGGTCGACGTGATCGTGATCGACTCGGTCGCCGCGCTCACGCCCAAGGCCGAGATCGAGGGGGAGATGGGCGAGCCGCAGATGGGCCTGCAGGCGCGCCTCATGAGCCAGGCGCTGCG
>DATIWX010000031.1:0-52466 GCA_035519135.1 Burkholderiales bacterium
CAGGGCATCTACCAGAACTTCGACATCGGCGGAGAGACGCCCGCCGACGACATGTTTCTCGATGTCGTGGGGGTCCAGCCGTACAAGTCGGGCGGGCTGGGCCTCGTCGGCCAGTACGACTCGCGCGACAATGAGAACATGCCGACGCAGGGCTGGTTCCTCAACCTCAACAATGTCGCCTATCGCGAGGCGCTGGGCGGTGAGAACAACTTCGATATGTACCGGGGCGAATTTCGTTATTTCTGGGGGCACGGCAATGGCAACGTACTCGCTGTGCGGCAGCTGAACCACCTGACGCACGACGCTCCGACTCAGGTGCGAGCGCCAGTTCAGCTTCGCGGCTACAAGATCGGCCAGTACAACGGCTATTACATGTCTTCCGTCGAGGCCGAGGAGCGGTTGCGGATCGGAGAGAGATGGACGAGCACGATCTTCCTTGGAATCGCCTGTACATACGGAGGGAGCCAGTCTTGTTCGGACAGCGCGAGCCTCTACCCGGCTGGGGGTGCCGGGGTCCAGTACATACTTAAACCGAAGGAGGGCATTGTCATGAACCTGGAATATGCCCAAGGCAAGGCCGGTAACTACGGCGTCTATCTGAAGATGGGATATGCATACTGACAACCGATTCCGGTATGGGCTACAGCCTCCAAGGTCGTAGATGAAACCAGCAACGCCTGGCGCAACCAAGGGCCTGGGACTCCTCGCCTGCACCGCCGTAGTGGTGGGCAACACGGTCGGCTCGGGTTTCTACGTTTCGCCAGCGGCGGTCGCGCCCTACGGCCTGCTCGCGATCCTGATGTGGATCGTGATGGGCATCGGGGCGGTCTGCCTCGGTCTCACCTTCGCGCGCCTCGCGCGGATCGCGCCCGCCACGGGCGGTCCCTATGCCTACACACGCATGGCCTACGGCGACTTCACCGGCTTCCTGATCGCCTGGGTGTACTGGATCTCCGTCTGGGCTTCGCTGCCCGCGATCGCCTTCGCCTTCGCCGGCGCCGTCTTCAACCTCGCGCCCGCCCTGCAGAGCCGGCCGCTCGCGTTCGCGCTCACCATTGGCTCGATCTGGGCCGTGGTGCTGGTCAACCTGCGCGGCGTGAAGGCGGCGGGCGCGTTCGCCACGGTGACGACCTACACGAAGCTCGCGCCCTTCATCGTCCTGTCGCTGATCGGCCTGTTCTACCTCAAACCCGAGAACCTGAACGCGTTCAACCCGAGCGGCCAGCCGCTGCTCGCCTCCGTGGCAGCCCTCGCGCCGCTCACCATGTTCGCTTACCTCGGCATGGAGTCAGCGACCGTGCCGGCCGGCGACATCCGCGACCCGGCGCGCACCATCCCGCGCTCGACCGTGCTCGGGATCGTCATCGCGGCGGTCTTTTACGTGGTTGGCACCGTGGTGGTCTTCGGCCTCGTGCCGCGCGAGAAGCTGACCGGCTCGATCGCTCCCTTCAGCGACACTGCACATGTCCTGTGGGGCGCGTGGGGCGGCAACCTGATCTCCTTCGCCGTGATCCTCTCGTCGATCGGCGCCCTGAACGGGTGGACGCTGACCATGGGCCAGGTGCCGATGGCCGCCGCGCGCGACCGGCTGTTTCCCGCCGTGTTCGGCCGCATGTCCGCGCGCGGCGTGCCGGCGCTTGGCATCGTCATCTCGGCCCTGCTCGCCACCGCGCTGCTGCTCATCGCCGGCCTGGGCGCGAAGAACGCCCAGACCTTCTACAGCGAGGTGGTGAACCTGGCCACCATGGCCGCGGTCGTCCCCTACGCGTTCTGCGCGCTTGCGGTCAGCCTGATCTCGATCGGCAGGTCCGCCACGGGCAGGCGGCACCGGCTGACCGCCGTAGAATGGATCGCGTTCGTGTTCTCGATGTTCACCCTCTACGGCTGCGGCCCGGAAGCCGTGCTGTACGGGACGATCCTGCTGCTGCTCGGCATCCCGATGTACGTATGGCTGCGCCATGGCGTACGCGCGGGATAGGACTGTTCATGAGTTCCCTTCTACGACCAAATGGAGAAATGAAATGCACAAGACGCTGATTATCCTCGCGGCCCTCGCCGCCTCGCTGGCCCTTCCGGCCGTTGCGCAAAAGCCCGACGTCAAGGGCGGCACCGTCGTCGCGAGCGAACCCGGCAAGGCGGCCGCGGTACGCGCAGTGAAGCTCACCGCGCAGGTGGTCGCGATCGACAAGGCCTCGCGGACCGTGTCGCTCAAGGGGCCCAAAGGGAACGTCGTCGACGTCGTCGCCGGCGACGAGGTGAAGAACTTCGCACAGATCAACGTAGGGGATTTCGTCGTGGTGGAATTCCTCCAGTCCCTGAGCCTGGAGCTTCAGAAGACGAAGAGCGGCGCGAGCGGGATTTCCACTCAGTCGGCTGCGGCGACGGCCAAGCCGGGCGAGCGCCCCGCGGCCGCGGCCGGCCGTCAGGTGACCGCGATCGCCAAGGTGACGGCGCTCGACAAGAAGGCGAAGACCATCACGCTCAAGGGTCCGAGAGGCAACTCCGTCATGCTCGACGTGCAGAACCCGGACCAGTTCAAGGTCGTGAAAGTGGGCGACGAAGTCCTGGTCACCTACACGGAAGCGGTCGCGATTTCCGTCGAACCGGCTCCGAAGAAGGCGGCAAAGAAGTAGCCCGCCATGCTCGTCGTCACCGCGCTCGGCGGCAACGCGCTTCTCAAGCGCGGCGAGGCCATGACCGCCGAGAACCAGCGCGCCAACGTGCGTATCGCCTGCGAAGCCCTGGCGCCGGTCGCGCGCGAGCATCAGCTCGTGATCGGTCACGGCAACGGTCCGCAGGTCGGCCTCCTGTCCTTGCAGCAGAGCGCCTACAGCAAGGTGGACCCCTACCCTTTCGACGTGCTCGGCGCTCAGACCGAGGGCTCGATCGGCTACATGATCGAGCAGGAGCTCGGCAACCTGCTGCCGTTCGAGCGACCGCTCGCGACGCTCCTGACGATGATCGAGGTCGATCCCGCCGATCCGGCGTTCAAGAACCCGACCAAGTTCATCGGGCCGGTCTGCACGAAGCAGGACGCCGACCGCGTCGCCAGGGAGAAGGGCTGGGCCTTCAAGCAGGACGGCGACAAGTGGCGGCGCGTCGTGCCCTCGCCGCTGCCCAAGCGCATCTTCGAGCTGCGCGCGATCCAGTGGCTGCTCGAGCACAACACCGTGGTGATCGCCGCCGGCGGCGGCGGCATCCCGACCATGTACGAGCCCGGGGCGAAGCGCAAGCTGGTCGGGGTCGAATGCGTGATCGACAAGGACCTCGCGACCGAGCTGCTGGCGCGCGAGCTGCGCGCCGACCTGCTGGTGATCCTCACCGACGCCGACGCGGTCTACGTCGACTGGGGCAAGCCCACGCAGAAGGCGATCCGCCGCGCGGGGCCGGATGCGATCTCCGCCTTCCCCTTTCCGGCCGGCTCGATGGGACCGAAGGTCGAGGCGGCCTGCCGCTTCGCGCGCGCGACCGGGAAGGACGCGGCGATCGGCGCCCTCGCCGATCTGGGCAAGATCATGGCCGGGAAGGCCGGAACCACGGTGACCCTGAAGGAGAAGGGCGTCAGCTATGCCTGAGCGCAGGCCTCGTTTGATCCATGTCAAAAGCCCGCCCGGGCATGCAGCCTAGCCTGAGGCGATCATGACGGATGCATCCTCGGAACGAACCAAGCGATAGGGGAAGCCATGGCAAACAGCACTGTGAAGAAGATGAGCATGATGCAGCTGACGGTGGTCGTCGCCGTCAACATGATGGGCTCCGGCATCATCATGCTGCCGACCAACATGGCCAAGGTCGGCGCGATTTCCCTGCTGTCGTGGATCGTCACGGCGCTCGGATCGATGGCGATCGCCTACGGCTTCGCGCAGGCGGGGATCTTCAACCAGCGCAAGGGCGGCATGTCCGCCTACGCCGAGGACGCCTACGGGAAATCGGGCTTCTTCGTCGTGTTCCTTCTGTATTTCTTCTCGCTCGCGATCGGCAACGTCGCCATCGCCATCTCGGCGGTGGGCTACTTCGCGACCTTCTTTCCCGGCATGTCGGCGACGCCCATCGCCACCTGCCTCAGCGTGATCGTCCTCATCTGGATCACCACGGTGGCCAACTTCGGCGGACCGAGCATCACCGGCAAGATCGGCTCGGTGACGGTGTGGGGCGTGATCATCCCGGTCGCCGGGCTCTCGGTGATCGGCTGGTTCTGGTTCAGCGCCGACACCTTCGCGCAGGCCTGGAATCCCAAGGGAATGAGCCTCGGAGCCGGCATGGGCTCGAGCATCGCGCTCACGCTGTGGGCCTTCCTCGGCATGGAGTCGGCGGCGCAGAACTCCGACGCGGTCGAGAACCCCAAGCGCGACGTGCCCCTCGCCTGCATGCTCGGCACGCTGGGCGCGGGCGTCGTCTACGTCCTCTCGACCACGGTGATCCAGGGCATCGTCCCGAACGCCGAGCTGGCGAATTCCACCGGCCCGTTCGGCTTCGCCTACGCCAAGATGTTCAACCCGACGGTCGGCTCGATCATCATGGGGCTCGCGATCCTCGCCTGCCTGGGCTCGCTGCTCGGCTGGCAGTTCACCATCGCGCAGACCGCCAAGTCCGCCGCGGACGACCGCATGTTCCCGACGCTGTTCTCCAAGGAAAACCGCCTGGGCGCGCCGGTGATGGGCATGATCGTCATGGGGATCGTCCAGACGCTGATGGCGCTCTCGACGATCTCGCCGACCCTGAGCGAGCAGTTCAACGCGCTGGTGAATCTGGCGGTGGTCACCAACGTCCTGCCCTACGTCATCTCGCTCTCGGCCCTCGTCGTGATCATGCAGAAAGCCAGCGTCCCCGACGGGCAGTACAAGCTCAACGTGTTCGTGATGGTGGTCGCCGTGCTCTACTCGACCTACGCGATCTACGCCTCTGGGAAGGACGCCGTCCTCGGCGGAATGATCGTGCTCGCGCTCACCTACTTCATCTACGGCTTCCTCGCGCCGCGTTTTGCCACGGCCAAAGCCGCCGCGGCCGCTTAAAGGAGAGAAACCATGAACCGTTTTCCCATCTTCGCAGCACTGGCGTGCTCCGTACTGCTGCTCGGCACCGCGCACGCCGCGGGGACGCTCGATGCGGTCAAGAAGTCGGGCAAGCTGACGCTCGGCTACCGCGCCGACGCGCGGCCCTTCTCCTTCAAGGACGAATCGGGCAACGCGGCCGGCTACTCCGTCGCGCTGTGCAGCAAGGTTGCCGACCAGCTGAAGGCCGAGTTGAAGCTTCCTTCACTCGCCCCGAAGTGGGTTCCCGTCGCGCTGGAAGATCGATTCCGCAGCCTGGCGGACGGCAAGGTCGATGTGCTTTGCGGCGCAGATACAGTGACCCTGGCGCGGCGCAAGGAAGTCTCGTTCTCGATCCCGATCTACCTCGGCGGAATCGGCGCGCTGCTGCGCTCCGACGCGCCCTTCGGACTGTTCAAGGCGCTCTCCGACCGGCCGGGGCCGTCGGGGCCGCTGTGGCGCGGCACGCCCACCGAGCAGCTGCTGCTCGAGCAGACCTTCACGGTGGTCGCGGGCACGACCAGCGAGAAAGTACTCGCCGACCGGATCAAGACTTTCCAGCTGAAAGCCAAGGTCGTCCCGCTGAAGGACTACGCCGCGGGCGTGCAGGCGGTGCTCGATCGCAAGGCGAACGTCTTCTTCGGCGACCGCCCGATCCTGCTCGCGGCCGCCAGGGGCCGGGGCGAGCTGGCGGTCATCGAGCGCCGCTTCACCGACGAGCAGCTGGCCCTCGCGCTGCGGCGCGGCGACGAGGACTTCCGCCTCGCGGTGGACCAGACGCTGAGCCGGCTGTATGGCACGCCGGAATTCCGCGCCGAGTACACCAAGTGGTTCGGCGAGCCCGACGAGCGCGCTGCGGCGTTCTTCCGCGCGGTCGCGCTGCCGGAGTGATTGAAAGGAGAAGAACATGAAGACCAACCCGATTGTCCTGCTTCTGCTCGCTGCCGCGTGGTTGCCGGCCGCCTTTGCCGCCGACCCGCCGCCCGCGCCCGTGATCGCTCCGCAGACCGCCGGCGATGCCAAGGCACCGAAGGACGACGCCGCGCGGCTCGAAGTCAGCGGCAAGGTCCAGCTCGACCTGATCTACGACTTCAAGAGCGTCGACCCGGCGTGGAACACCACCCTGCGCCCCTCGAAGATTCCGATCAACTGCCCCGGGCCCGGCGCAGCCGACCCGGGCTGCGGCAAGGACGGTGAGACGATCTTCAGCGTGCGGCAGACCGCGATCTCCTTCAAGGGTTTCGTGCCCACCCAGGCGGGCCAGCTGAAGACCGACCTGAGCCTCGACCTGTTCAACGTGGGCGGCGCCAACACCGGATTCCGCCTGCTCCACGCGTGGGCCGAGATCGGCGCCTTCGGCGTCGGGCAGTACGAGACGCTGTTCATGAACCTCGATCTCTTCCCCAACACTCTCGACTACTGGGGCCCAGCCGGGATGATCTTCGTACGCAACCCGCAAGTGCGCTACACCCCCTACAGGACCGACAGCGCCAGGTTCGCGGTCTCGCTCGAGGCGCCGTACGCGGGCGTCGACACCGGCAAGGTCAGCGTCGCCGACGCCAATCTGGGCGCGAACATCGTCGGCTGGACCAAGTACCCGGACATCGTCGGCAAGTACAGCATGTTCAGCGACTGGGGTTTCTTCGATTTCGGCGGCGTCGTGCGCTCGGTGGGCTACAAGACCACGATCACGCCCGACGGCAACCCCTCCGGCAGGAAAACCGGCTGGGGCCTCACCGCGGACGGCGTGCTCAATCTCTTCGGCAAGGACCGCTTCATCACGCAGGTCACCTACGGCGAAGGCATCGCGAGCTATTTCAACGACGGCGGCGTCGACCTCGCGCCGGACGGCAGCCTGCACGCCCAGACGGTGAAGTCGATCGGAATGATGCTCTACTACGATCATTCGTGGAGCAGCAAGTGGGCGAGCTCGATCGGCTACAGCCAGCACCATCAGGACAACCCCGACGGACAGTTGTTCAACGCCTTCAGGACCGGCCAATACGCTTCGACCAACCTGCTCTATACCCCGGCGAAGAACGTGATGTGGGGCGCCGAGTTCGTGTGGGGCAAGAAGGAGCAGAAGGACGGACAGTCGGCAAACGATTCGCGCGTGCAGTTCACCGGCCAGTTCAAGTTCTGAGCTGAGACGATGCTGTTCCGCGATATCTACAAGGTCCTGATCGTCGCGGAGCCGCAGGGCCCGAACACGCCCATGCGCAGGAACGGCGAGGCCATCGTCCGTCACCTGGTGGACACGCATCACATCAAGGTCGATATCGTCCGCAACACCCGCGATGCCCTGACCGATATCGAACGCGACGCCTCGGTCGGCACGGTGCTCATCGAATGGGGCAAGAAGGGCGACGGCATCGATACCGTCGCAATCATCGCCAGGATGCGGGACATCGGTCTCGAAGCTCCCGTTTTCATCGTGGTGTTCAACCGCGACGACATCGCGGCGATCCGCCAGTTGCTGAGAGACGAGGTCACCGGCTTCATCCTCATCGACGAGGACACGCCCGACTTCATCGCGCGTTTCGTCAACCGCCACTTCGACGACTACGTCAACTCGCTGAAGACGCCGTTCTTCGGCTTCCTCGCCGACTACAACGACCGCGGCAACGAAGCCTGGGATTGCCCCGGCCACAACGGCGGCATGTACTTCCGCAAGAGCCCCATCGGCCGCGCCTTCTTCGAGTATCTGGGCGAGAACGTCTTCCGCATGGACCTGTGCAACGCCAACGTCGAGCTGGGGGACCTGCTGATCCATGCGGGGCCTGCGCGCAAGGCCGAGGAGGAAGCGGCCAAGATCCTCGGCGCCGACCGGACCTACTTCGTGCTCAACGGCACCTCGACCTCGAACAAGGTGGTGCTCTCGGCCCTGGTCAAGGAAGGCGACCTGGTCCTGTACGACCGCAACAACCACAAGTCGAACAACCAGGGCGCGCTGCAGATCGCGGGCGGGATCCCCGTCTACCTGGAGACCGACCGCAACCCGCAGGGCCTGATCGGCCCGGTCGACTACCACGCCTGGGACGAGAAGAATATCCGCGAGAAGATCAGGAACCATCCGCTGGTCAAGGACCCCGCGGCCTGGAAGAAGCCGCGCCCGTTCCGCGTGCTGATCATGCAGACGGTGACCTACGACGGCACCATCTACAATGTGCGCAATGTGCTCGACCGCGTCGGCCCGCTGTGCGAGTACATCCTGTTCGACGAAGCCTGGGGCTCCTACCTGCCCTTCCACCCGCTGTTCCACAACAACTGCGCGATGGGGCTGAAAGCCACGGCGGAGGATCCGGGCATCATCTCCACCCAGTCGACCCACAAGCAGCTCTCCGGATTCTCCCAAGCCTCGCAGATCTGCGTGAAGGACAAGCACATCGAGGGCCAGCAGCGGCACTGCGGCCACCAGCGCTTCAACGAGTTCTACATGCTCCACGCGAGCACCTCGCCCTTCTATCCGCTTTGGGCGTCGCTCGATGTCGGTGCGCAGATGATGAAGGGGCGCAACGGCTTTCACCTGTGGAACGAAGCGATCGGCACGGCGATCGAGATGCGCAAGACCCTGCGTCAGCTTGGGCGCCAGTTCGGCTCCGAAGCGAAGACCGCGGAGGAGAAATGGTTCTTCGACCCCTTCGTCCCGGACGTCGTGTCCATCAAGGGCTCCGAGCACCATGCCGACACCTCGAATACGTCCTGGGAGGACATCCCCACCGAGGTGCTGCTGAAGGAGAAGCAGTGCTGGGAGATGAAGAAGGGCGCCGCCTGGCACGGCTACCAGCACATCGAGGACGGTTACGCCATGGTCGACCCGTGCAAGCTCGAGCTGGTCACGCCGGGCTTCGACCGCCGCACCGGCGCCTACCTCGACTGGGGGATTCCGGCCTCCGTGCTGGCGCAGTTCCTGCGCGAACGCGGCATCGTTCCGGAGAAGAACGACCTCAACACCATCCTCTTTCTCGTGACCCCCGGCATCGAGACCAGCAAGGCCGGTACCCTGATCTCGGCGCTGGTGCGCTTCAAGCGCCTGTTCGACGCCAACGCGCCGCTCGCCGAGGCGCTGCCGGCTTTCGCCAAGACCTATTCCCAGCACTATCCCGACACCCGTCTGAGGGATCTGTGCATCGACATGCACCGCTTCTACCGGGAGCATGACGTCTCCGGTCTGCAGAAGCGCCAGTTCCGCAGCGAGCACTTTCCTGAAATCGCCATGTCCCCGCGCGAGGCGATACAGAAGCTCGTCGCCAACGAGGTGGACTACCTGCCCCTCGATCAGCTCGAGGGCCGGATCGCCGCCACGCTCAACCTGGTCTATCCGCCGGGCATCGCCGTCATCGTCCCGGGCGAGCGCTATACCAAGCGCTGCAAGCCGATGCTCGACTACTTCCGCATGTTCGAGAAGAGCTATGCGCGCTTTCCCGGCTTCGCCAACGAGATCCAGGGCGTCTATCCGGAGGAGGTGGACGGCCGGACGAAGCTGCATACATATGTCGTGAAATCCCAGTAGGGGTGCGTTCTCCTGGGCAAGCCGCCGCCCACAGAAACCGGCTCGCCCGGGCGGAGAAGTCCCTATAGACTCCCGCGATGGCTGTCCCAGATCACCCCCTGTTTCAGCGCAAGTATCTCGCCTGGACCCTCGTTGCGCTGGCAGTCGCCGTCGCGGCGGTCGTGTGGCTGGCGTTCGGACTCCTGAAACCCACACCCCCGCGCGTCGTCACCATGGCGACGGCGGCGGAAGGCAGCATCAGCGCCGAGCTCGGGAAGCGCTATCGCGAGCTCCTGGCTCGCGACGGGGTCGAGCTTCGCCTGAGCCCCGCGGCGGGTGCGGTCGCTTACGTCGAGCGCCTGCGCGACTCGAAGTCGGGCGTCAGCGTCGCCGTCGTTCCGGGCGGCATCACCACCGGGCGGGAATCGCCCGAGCTGGTCTCGCTGGGCACGCTGTTCTACGAGCCGCTGTGGATCTTCTCCCGCGGGCGCGTTCTCGCGGAAAGGGAGCGCCTTTCCCGGAAGCTGCGCATATCGGTCGGCGTAGAGGGAAGCGGCTCGCGCGCGTTTTCAGTGGAGTTTCTGGCTCGCCTCGGGATCGAGGACGGCCGCAACGCGAGCCTGCTTGCGCTCCCCTCCGGGGAAGCCGCCGAGAAGCTGGTCCGTGGAGAGATCGACGCCGCGATCCTGCTCGACGCGTGGGAGTCTCCGCTGGTGAAGCAGCTCCTCGCCGTCCGGGATGTTCACCTCGTCAACGCGCCGCGCGCGGATTCCTGGGTGGCGCTGTACCCGTATCTGAACAAGGTGGTCCTGCCCGCCGGAGTGGCCGACATGGCCCGCGACGTGCCGCCGACGAGCGTGACGCTGCTCGCCCCCAAGGCGAGTCTGGTGGTGCGCAAGGACCTGCACCCGGCCATCCAGTATCTGCTGCTGCAGGCGGCGGCGCAGATCCACTCAGGACCCGGCGTCTTCAACAAGGCAGGCGACTTCCCGGCTCCGGAGTCGATCGACCTGCCGCTCAGCGACCAGGCACGCCAGTTCTACAAGACCGGGCCGCCTTTTCTCCAGCGCCACCTGCCCTTCTGGCTCGCGATCCTGATCCAGCAGCTGCTGGTTCTGCTGATCCCGGTCCTTGGGCTGCTCTATCCGCTGCTGCGATTCGCGCCGGCGGTGTTCGCCTGGGCGATGCGCCGCAAGATCTTCAGGCTCTACAGGGAGTTGAAGCTCCTCGACGACGAGCTGGCTGCGCGCCATCCGCACCGCGTGGAGGATCTGACCGCCCGGCTCGAGCGTCTGGACGAGGAGGCGG
The DNA here is from genome assembly GCA_035519135.1 of Burkholderiales bacterium. Lineage (GTDB taxonomy): Bacteria > Pseudomonadota > Gammaproteobacteria > Burkholderiales > SG8-39 > VBDM01. The sequence continues at coordinate 10,831 of DATIWX010000031.1, forward strand.
ACCGCCTGTGGCTGCCAATATCCTTCAGGCCGCTGCTGTACCAGCTGAGGATGCACATATCGCTGGTGCGCGAGCGGATGAAGCGAGCATGAGGAGAAATCCGTCGTGACCTGGTTGCAGCGCTATCGCCTTCGCCATTTTCTGCGGTATTCATTCTGGCTGGTGCCCCTGGTCTGGATGCTGGCGGCGATGGTCGCCCTTCCGGCGGTGCGCTGGCTCGACATCGAGACGGGCTGGCGGCTGTTCAACTACTCCGAGGAGGGCGCGAGGCAGATCCTCAACGGCCTCTCCTCGTCGATGCTCACCTTCATGGTGTTCGCCGTGTCGGCGCTTCTCCTCGCGCTGCAGCTCGCCAGCAGTGCGCTCTCCCCGCGCATCATCGCCGGCGCCTTTGCCAACCGTATCCCGCAGTTCAGCATCGGGGTGTTCGTGTTCTCCTACGTATTCGCTTTGGGGGCCGTCGCCCGCGTCGAGAGCGGCCAAGTCCCGCAGCTGGTCGTGTTCGTGGCGATCGTCAGCAACCTCTTCGCCATCCTCGTCTTCTTCTGGTTCGTCTACCGGGTGGGCTCCAGCCTGCGGCCGGTGGCGATCCTGCTCGCCCTGTCCAGGAGCGGAAGAAAAGTTGTCGACAGCGTCTATCCGCACGCATGGAATCCCGGGGCGGCCGAGAGCGCACCCCAGGCGCGGGAGGAGCTTTCCGGATCTTCGCGCGTGATCGAGTACGCCGGCGCCTCCGGGACTTTCCTCGCCTTCGGCGCCGCGGAGCTGGTCGAGGCGGCGCGGCGGGCCGAATGCGTGATCGAGCTGATTCCCCAGGTCGGCGATTTCGTGCCCATGGGCGATCCGCTGTTTCGCATCTACCCGGCGGAGCGGAATGTCGACGCCGCGGCGCTCTCGCAGACGGTCGCCTTCGGCGCGGAGCGGACCCTGGAGCAGGATCCGGCTTTCGCCTTCCGCGTGATGGTCGACATCGCCTCGCGCGCGCTATCCCCGGCGATCAACGATCCCACCACCGCGGTGCTCGCCCTCGACCAGCTGCATCGCGACCTGCTCTACCTCGGCAGGAAGCAGCTCGACAGAGGCAGCGCGGCCGACCGGGAGGGCCGCCTGCGGCTGGTCTACCCGACGCCGCAGTGGGAGGATTTCGTCGCGCTCGCCGTCAGCGAGATCCGCCTGTTCGGCGCCGGCAGCATCCAGGTGGCGCGGCGGCTGCGCGCCATGCTCGAGCATCTCGCCGGCGCGCTGCCCGAGGCACGGATTCCGCCGCTGCGCGAGGAGCTGGCCATGCTCCAGCACAGCGTCGAGAAGGCGTTTCCGGAAGCGAAGGACCGGCAACGCGCGCAAACCGGCGACCTGCAGGGAATCGGGCGCTCTTCGCCGCCCCGGACGTAACCCGGCGGAGGACCGGCCGGCTCAGGCCGGCGGATCGTCTCTCCGCCTTCTCCATTCCTGCACCGATGTCGTCGCCCAGTTGAAGCGGATCGCGGCCAGGCGCAAGAGCAGCGTCGTCGCAATGGATATCCACGCGGAATAGTTGGTGTCGATGCCGTAGTAGTACGACAGCACGACAAAGAGCACGCAGCCGCCGAGCGCGGCGAGCGAGTACAGCTGCCCCGGCTTGAACACCATCGGCTCTTCGCGCACCAGCACGTCGCGCAGCAGGCCGCCGCCGACCGCGTTGCACATGCCCACGAGCAGCGCCGGAAGCGGTCCGATGCCGGCGATCATCGCTTTGTTCGCCCCGACGATCCCGTAGACCCCGATCCCGAGCGCGTCTACGTACGCGATGAGCCGCTCGAAGCGTGTGGCGAGCCGCTGCGTGAGGGTGCCCGCGATCACCGCGGCCACGATGACCCAGAGATAGCGCGCATCCTGCATCACCAGCGGGACCTGTTTGATGAACACGGCGTCTCGCAGCAGGCCGCCGCCGACGCCGGTCACGAAGGCGAGCATGAAGGCACCCACGAGATCGTAGCCTCGCCGGCTCGCCATCCAGACACCGGTCAATGCCGCGAAGAACGTGGCGGCCAGGTCGAACTCGATCGGTAGCAGAAAAGGAATGCCGGGCAGGGTGTCGCTCCTCTCTCAACAGCACTCCCAGATAAGGTGGCGAGCCTTACCCCCGGCACTTGCGGCAACCGGCTGTGGCTGCTTCCTTCCGGACCTGACCAGGTTCACCAGACCGCAATGCGGGGAGGCCCGCCGTATTCGGTGACGCCACGCGATTATACGGGCTGCGATCGCAGGCGTCCGTTCCGGCGCTGCGCCGATCGCGCTATCATGGCGTTCGAAAATTCGAGACCGCCCGAGAGGCGCCCAGCCCCACCCACCGCTCCCCGAGGAGGGAACATGCTTCGATTCATAGCCTGCTTCATCGCCGCATCGCTGGCCCTGCCGCTGCCCGCCTCCGCCCAGTCAGCGGATGCCTATCCGAGCCGGCCCGTGAAGGTCCTCGTGCCCTACGCGCCCGGCGGCGCCACCGACATCATCGCGCGCATCGTCGCCGCCAAACTCACCGAATCGTTCGGCCAGAGCGTGGTCGTCGAGAATCGTCCCGGAGCCTCCGGCAATCTCGCACTCGAAGCCGTCGCCAAGTCACCCGCCGACGGCTACACTCTGCTCGTCGGCAACGTGTCCACCAACACCATCAACGAAAATACGTTTGCCCAGCAGCTCCAGATCAAGCCCACGCGCGACCTGGTCGGCATCGCGAAGCTGGTCGAGATCCCGCACATCATCGCCGCGTCGGCGAACTTCCCGGCCAACTCGGTCGCGGACCTGGTCGCGCTCGCGAAGAAAGACCCCGGAAAAATCAACTATGCCTCGGCAGGCCTGGGAAGCTACCCGCACCTCGATATGGAGAAGCTGCAGAAGGCCGCCGGGATCAAGCTCACCCATATTCCCTACAAGGGCGGGGCGGGCCAGATGATCCCCGCGATCATCGCGGGCGAGGCGCCGGTGGCGTTCCTCAACCTGTCCTCCGCGCTGCCGCACATTCGCGCCGGAAAGATGAAGGCGCTCGCCACGACCGCCCCGGCCCGCCTTGCCGAGCTGCCCAACGTCCCGACCATGGCGGAGCAGGGATACCCGGGAATCGGCACCAACGCCTGGCAGGGCATGTTCGCTCCGTCGGCGACGCCGAAGGCCATTGTCGACAAGATCTACCAGAGCGTCGCGACGGTTCTCTCCAACGGCGAGATGAAGGACCGGCTGTCGAAGCAGATGCTCGACGTCACGCTCTCGGCCTCCCCAGCCCAGTTCCAGCAGCTGGTCGAGAAGGAAACGCATGCGTGGGGTGACTTCCTGCGCGAAGCGAACATCAAGATCGAATAGCAGCTGTCCGGATTGTCATCCCGAGGCCGCAGGCCGAAGGATCTCCAAAACGGCACGATTTGCCCGCAGAGATCCCTCGCTGCGCTCGGAATGACTCCGTAGACGCAAAGAGGCGACTTTGGCCAAGACCAGGAAGACGGCGCAACGCAGCTCGCGGCCGCGCCACGATATTGTTCTCGAAAAGGACATCGAGATCCCGATGAGGGACGGCGCGCGCCTGCGCGCCGACGTGTTCCGGCCGCGATCCGCGGGCCGTGTCCCCGTCATCATCAACCTCGGCTCCTACCAGAAGGACAAGCTCTGGGTCCCTCCCCCCGATCTGGAGGAGAAGCCGAACGCATACATGAACTGGGAGACGGTGAACCCGCTGTGGTGGGTCCCGCGCGGCTACGCCTGCGTACGCGTCGACGGGCGCGGCTCCGGGAAATCCCCCGGGCGGACCGATCCCTGGTCGCCTTCCGAGGCGCGCGACTTCTACGATGCCATCGAGTGGGCCGGCGCCCAGACCTGGAGCAGCGGGCGCGTCGGCACCAACGGCATCTCCTACTACGCGATGACGCAGTGGCTGGTGGCGGGCCTGAAGCCGCCTTCGCTCAAGGCGATGATCCCCTGGGAAGGCGCCGCCGACATGTACCGCGACTTCGGCTATCACGGCGGGATCTTCTCCTTCGGCTTCGCCTCGGGCTGGTGGAACAACCACATGGCACACCATCTGCTCGGCAGGCCGCAGGCGACGGCCACCGACGCGTTCTCCACGCCCTGGCTGTGGGAGTACATGCGTCACAACCTCGACGGCGAATGGTGGCGAGGCCGCCGGGCCGCCTGGGAGAACATCGACGTCCCGCTCTACAGCGCCGGCAACTGGAGCGGCATGGGGCTGCACTTGCGCGGCAACACCGAGGGCTTCCTGCGTGCGGCGTCGAGACACAAGAAGCTGCGCATCCACGCCGGCACGCACTACCATCCGTTCTACTCCGAGGAAGGCCGCCGCGATCAGCTGCGCTTCCTCGACCATTGGCTGAAGGGCGAAGACACCGGGATCATGGACGAGCCTCCGGTGAAGCTCCTCGTCCGCAGGGGCGGCCACGGCAACGCCCGCTGGCGCTTCGAGAACGATTGGCCGATCGCGCGCACGCGCTGGACCAGGCTCTACCTCGAGCCGCACACGCGCGCTCGTCGCGGCGAAACCGAAGGGGCCCTGGTCTACGACGCGCCGCGCAAGTCCGCTTCGGTCTCCTATTCCGCGAGCGGTATGACCAAGGCCGGCGTCGCTTCGGCTTCGTGGACTTCGACCGCGCTCGCCGGAAGCCTGCCGCGCATGGGGGCGTCGTTCGAGACCGCTCCTTTCAGATCCGATACCGAGGTGACCGGGCCCGCCGTGCTGGTTCTATGGGTGTCGAGCACGACCGAGGACATGGACGTGTTCGCAACCCTGCGCAACATCGCGCCCGACGGCAGGGAAGTGCTCGAGCTGGGGCAGCAAAGCCAGCCCGTGCCGGTCGCGAAGGGCTGGCTGCGCGCGTCGCACCGCGAGACCGACCCGCAGCTCGACCTGCCCTGGCGGCCCTATCATTCGCACCTGCAGCGCCAGCCCCTCGCACCTCGCGAAGTGGTGCGGCTCGAAGTCGAGATCTGGCCGACCAGCATGGTGTTCCGCAAAGGCCACCGCATCAAGCTCGACATCCAGCCTCGCGATGGAGTAGGAAGCTTTCCGTATACGCACTACAGCGCCGACTACAACACCGGCACCAACACGGTCTACGCCGGCGGCAACAAGGCGTCCTATCTGCTTGTCCCGGTAATTCCCGAAGCCTGAGCCGCGCTCGCTGGTTCAGGAGCGCCGGCGTGCGCGCGCCCCACGGCGATCACCGCCTTGGCCATCGCCGCAGCGAGCTGCGTGAGCGGAGTGCCGGTGCGGGTGAACATGCCCACGGCAAATGAGGGCAACGGCTCGGCCACCGGAATTTCCTGCAGAACGTCGCCCAGTATCGGGTCGCTCAGCAGCTGCCGCGCCAGAAAACCCAGCATGTCCGTGTTCGCGATCAGCCTGATCGCCGTGTTGTAGGACTCGCATTGGATCACGCGCTTCGGCACGGACAATCCGGTCGGCGAAAACGCCTGCGCGAATGGACCGTCCGGAGCATCCAGGGGAAGCAGCGAAGCCCAGCACGCGTCGGCGAGCTGGGCGAGCGAGCCGGCTTTCTCGAGCGGGTGGCCCTTGCGCGCCACCACCGCAAAATCGTTGCGGAACAGCGGACGAAACGCCAGGCCGGAGTCAAGCTTGACCAGCGCCCGGCGGCAGATCGCGAAATCAAGCGTCTCGTCCCGCACCATCGGGATCAGAGAGTTGGGAAGGCCTTCAGCGATGCGAACCCGCGCCTGCGGGAACTGGGTCTGGAAACGGGTGATCGCCTCGGGCACCATGATCATCGAGGTCGGCGAGACGCCGAAGGCCACCGACCCCGCCCCCTGGCCCAGCTGGTCGACCTCCTCTTCGGCTTTGCGCAGCTCGGCCTGGGCGGCCCGCGCCCGCGCGAACAAGGCCCGCCCCGACTGGGTCGGCACCACGCCCGTCGGCGTCCTGCGCAGAAGGCGCGCGCGCAGCTCCGCTTCGAGGCCGCGCACGCTCCGCGTGATCGCAGGCTGCGACACACCCAGCTTACGCGCAGCCGCGCGGATGCCGCCGGCCTCCACCACCGCTACGAAGTCCCTGATCTGGCTGAGTGTCATAGTGATAACCGCCCCCTATCGTGCTGCCTGCATTGGCATCGATGACCGTAGCGAATCGCGCCATCGACCACGTGATCTTACGCTCGGCGGGGACACCATGGTCAGATGCCATTCGGACGAGCGTCAACTATTACCTACAGCGGGCAAGGGAATCCCCTACAACACCGCCCCGAGGACGCTCGAATCTCACCTTGCTGGTCTAGGAGGAAGCGAACATGAAAAGCAAACTGGCGTTACAGTTGTCCCTGGCGGGTTCGGTCGCCGCCTTGTTCTTCTCCCAAATCGACCTCGTGTCTTCCCAGCAGTTCGGCGGCGGCGGCTCGCAGTTCAGAGCCAGCGATCCGGGCGTTCGAGGCGGCGCGGCCGGCGCCGGCGGACAGATTGCGAATCTGAGCCAGAACCAAGCCGCGTTTTTTGCCTCAGGCGCGACCGAATTTGCCGCGCCCGAAGAGGTCGACGAAGGCCTGGGGCCGAGGATGAACCTGGACAGCTGCGGCGGGTGCCACATCCAGCCCGCGCTCGGCGGCACCAGTCCGTTCGTGAACCCCCAGGTGGCCTTTGCCAAGAAGGACGGCGGGACCGACTCTGTCCCGTCGTTCATCGCGACGAACGGACCGGTGCGAGAGGCACGCTTCGTGAAGAACCCGGACGGATCCGCGGACGGCGGCGTGCACGCCCTGTTTACCATTACCGGACGGACCGGTGCGACGGGCTGCTCCCTCGCGCAGCCGGACTTCGCCACGCAGCTCAGGAACAACAATGTGATCTTCCGCATTCCGACCCCGACCTTCGGGGCGGGGCTGATGGAGATGATCTCTGATGCGGCGATCGCGGCCAACCAGGCGGGCAGTGCGTCCCAGAAGCAGCAACTGGGGATCAAGGGCAAGCCGAACATGCAGGTGCCGGGCAACACCGTCAGCGGACTGACCAACAACAACGGCAACGACGGCACCATCGCCCGCTTCGGCTGGAAGGCGCAGAACAAGTCGCTTCTGCTCTTCTCCGGCGAGGCCTACAACGTCGAGATGGGCATTACCAACGAGCTGTTCCAGACCGAGCGGGACGAGACCGCGGCCTGTCAGTTTGCGACGGTTCCGAACGACACCACCAACTTCGACGCCACCACGCCGGTCGAGGCGCTGGGCGGGGTCGAGCGGTTCGCGAACTTCATGCGCTTCCTCGACGCGCCGCAGCCTTCCCCCGACACGCCGGGAGGAACCGTCTCGATCGCCAACGGCAGGCAGAAGTTCGGCGACGTGGGCTGCGCGCTGTGCCACACGCCATCGTTCACCACCAGCAAGTCGACGATCACCGCTCTGAGCGAGAAGCCGGTCAATCTGTTCTCCGACCTGCTGGTGCACGACATGGGGGACGGCCTCGCCGACGGCGTGAGCCAGGGTGAAGCCGGCCCTAGGGAGTTCCGCAGCGCCCCACTTTGGGGTCTGGGACAGCGGGTCTTCTTCCTGCACGACGGGCGCACCTCGGACCTGCTGCGGGCGATCCGGGAGCACTCGAGCAACGGCTCCGAGGCGAACGGCGTAGTCTCGAAGTTCAACAACCTGCGCGAAGACGACAAGCAGGACCTGCTTAACTTCCTGCGCTCGCTCTAGCGTCACCGAACTGCCGCGCCGGAAAACCCGGCGCGGTTTTTTTCCCGCCAGCAGGCGCGCTACAGGCCCGCCCGGTTCTTCCCCTTCACCGCGCGGTTGACGACGTTCACCGGCCACTCCCCGGAAAGCACGCGACGCACTTCCCCCGGGGCTCCGGCCTGCAGGCCCGCCATGGCCTGCTCGCTGTACCACGCCGCGTGCGGCGCGACGATCACGTTTTCGCGCCCACGCAGGGGATGCGGGTCGGGAAGCGGCTCGGGGTCGGTGGTGTCGAGTGCGCAGCCGGCGATCTTCTTCGCGTCGAGCGCGCGCACCAGCGCCTCGGTATCGACAACCGGGCCCCGGGAGCAATTGATGAGAAAAGCCGTGGCCTTCATGAGCGCGAACGCCCGGTCGTTCATCATCTTGCGCGTGTCGGGCGTGAGCGGCGGATGCAGCGACACGAAGTCGGATTCGGAGAGCAGCGTATCGAGCTCGACCTTCTTCCCCAGCGCACCGAACTGCCCTTCCTTCACGAAGGGATCGGAGTACAGGACACGCATGCCGAAGGCCGCCGCGCGCACGGCAACCTCGCGCGCGATATTCCCGAAGCCCACCAGGCCGAGGGTCCGGCCCACCAGACGGAAGATCGGCTTCCCCGGCGGTACCTCCCACCTTCCCGAACGCACCAGGCGGTCGTAGAAAGCGATCTTGCGCGCAGACGCGAGCAGCAGCGCCATGGTGTGCTCCGCCACCTCTTCGATGCAATAGGTGGGGTTGTTGGTGACGATGATGCCGGCGCGCGTCGCTGCCTCGAGGTCGATGGTATCCACGCCGATGCCGTAGCGCGCGATGATCCGGCACTTGGGCATCTTGCTCATCACCTCGGCGGTGATGGGTCCGGCGTAGGTGTTGAGCAGCGCGTCGCAATCCTTCGCAGCGTCGAGAAACTCCTCGGGCTTCTTGGTCTTGAGCGCGACCAGCTCGGCCAGCTCCCCGAGCGTCTTCCGCTCCACGTCGAGCGACTCCCAGACGTAATCGGTGATGACGACCTTCGCCTTCATTGCATCCACCTCACCACGCCACCGACGCCGTCGACCGCGACCGTCGCTCCTTCCGGGATGCGGCGGGTCGCGTCGAGCACGCCCAGCACCATGGGTACGCCGCGCTCGCGCGCGAGCGACGCGAGGTGCGAAGTGCTGCCGCCGAGCTCCGCGACCACGCCCGCGACGTGGGCGAGCACCGGCCCCAATGCGGGTCCCGCCACGGTGGTCACGAGTACGTCGCCGGGCGCAACGCGCTCGAGCTCGCACTCGCAGTTCACGACCCGGGCGCGCCCCGTGCCCCAGCCGATCCCGGAAGGATGGCCCTCCAGGCGCGGGTGCTGCAGCCAGATATCGTCAGGCGCCTTGCAGGCTGCAATTCTGAGCGGCCGGGCCTGGACCAGCTTGATTCCGGCCTCGTCGGCCACCCATTCGATTTCCACGGGACCGCCCATCACCTCCTCGCTCTTGCGCATCAGCAGGCCGATCTCCGCGACCCGCTCACCGTCGAGGCAGCGGCTGCCCGCGAGCGAGCGCGACAGCGCTTTTCTCCCGTGAACGCACGCGACGCCGTGGTACCGGCGGCCGAGCGCCGATTCCTTCAGGGCACCCCGCCGGTCGAGCACATAGCGGTCCGGCGCGACCTCGCCCTGGGCGATCGCGGAGCCCGGACCCGGGGCCGCGTTGACCACCATGTCGCCCTCGGCGGTGTGCGACAGACCCCCGCCGGAGACCCGCGCCTCGACCAGCGGCTGGACGATCAGCGCCATCGCCGTTTCCGCAGGATCGAGGCCGTGCGTCGCCATGTAGCGCAGCGCCCGGGTCGACCACAGCGCCGCCCAGCAGGCGCGCACGGCGACGAGAAACTCCTCCTCGTTCCGCAATTCCAGGAAGCTCTCGAACTGGCCCGCGAAGCTCGAATCGGCGCGGTCCTCGACCAGCGCCGAGGAGCGCACCACGCCGTACCCTCCGGACGAGACGGTCGCCCGCCATGCGGAGAGCAGCGGGTCGCGCAGCAGCGGCGCGATCGGGCTTTCCATCAGGCCGAGCTTCATGTCCAGGGCACAGCGCCGCGCACGCGGACGCTCTTCCGCCGCGAATACCTCGCGCGCGGTGGCTTCGAGTCCGAGGGCGGCGAGCTGTATACGATAGGCGCGCGAACTCACCGCCCAGCCGCCGGGCGTCGGTAGCCCTGCGCGCCCGAGCGCGGCGAGGTTCGCCGCCTTGGGGCCGAAGCGACTGGCGTCCGCGGCTTCGGCCGCGTCCAGGGATACGACGATGGGATCCATCGGTCCGGATCTCCTAGCCCTGCGAATCGATCACCAGCCGCAGGATGCGACTCGGGTTGCGCTCATACTCCTCGAACGCCGCGGCGGTGTCGGTCAGCGGGTACTTGGCGCTGATGAAACCGTTCACGTCCACCGCGCCCGACGCGATCAGCTGGATACTGGGATTCATGTCCTGCGGGGTCAGCGCTCGCGAGCCGATGATGCTGATCTCGCCGAAGTACAGCGGAAAGGTCGAGAAGCCGCGCACCGTCTCGTGACTCACCGCGAACGCCGAGAAGCGTCCGCCCGGCCGCAGCATGTCCATCGCCGCCCGCAGCGACTCGGCGCTGCCCGCCGCGTCGATCACCACGTCGGCGCCTTTGCCGCCGGTCAGGCGCTTCACTTCGTCGATCGCGTCTTCCACCTTCGCCTGGATCGCGTGGTGCACGCCCATGCGCTGCGCCATGTCGAGCTTCCACTGCGACCGCGACACCGCGATCACCGGTGTCGCGCCGGTAAGAACGGCGAGGCGCGCATGCAGCAGCCCCGCGGTCCCCATGCCCAGCACCACCACCGATTCCGCCGTCGATACGCCGACGCGGTGCTGCGCGTGGCGCACGGTGGCGAGCGTTTCGATGAGCGTCGCCGCCTCGAGCGGCAGCCGCGGCGGCAGCACGTGAACGTAGCGCGAGGGCAGCTTGACGTACTGGGACAGCGAGCCCTCGATTTCGCGCCCGAACAGGCCCGCGTTGCGGCACAGGTTGACCGCCCCGCGCGCGCACTGGTCGCAGGTGCCGCAGGCGATGATCGGGTTGATGATGACGTGCTCACCCGCCTTCAGGCCCGTGACGCCCTCGCCGAGCGCATCGACGATCCCGGTCGACTCGTGCCCCATGACCACGGGATAGCGCACGCCGGGATGCGATCCGACGTAGATCGACAGATCGGTGTGGCAGACCGCGGTCGCTGCGGTCTGGATCGTGACTTCGCCTGGACCGGGTACCGGCCTGTCGCGCTCGACGATCGCGAGCTTGCGCGGCGCCTGGAGAAGAGCGGTGCGCAAGGAACCTAGCGCCCGCTCATCTTCCGAACAGCGTCGAGTAGCCCGGCATGGGATCGACCACCGTGATCTGCTCGACCGGGAAGTTGGAGATCAACTCCACCTTGTCCTTGTGCACGATCAGCATCTCCTCGATGCGCACACCCCATTCGAATTTCTTGCCGTGCTGGGTCTCGAGAGCGAACACCATGCCTTCCTTGATGTCGACCGGGTGGTCCAGGGACCAGATGCGCGAGATCACCGGCTGGTCGTACTGCGCGAGGCCGAGGCCGTGGCCCCAGAGGTTGGCCGCCGCCTGGTCCTCTTCCGCGTACCCCCAGGCTTCCTTTGCCGAGGGCCACTTGGAGGCGATTTCGCGGGTGGTGGTGCCGACCTTCACCGCCTTGATCGAGTCGTACAGCCACTTGAGCGCGGTGGCATAGATGTCCTTCTGTTCGTTCGTCGGCTCCTTGCCGGCGCAGTAGGTGCGGTAGTAGCAGGACTTGTAGCCGTTCCAGGTGAGCGCGGCGAGGTCCATGAACACGATGTCGCCGGGCTTCACGATACGGTCGGAGAAATTGCGCCAGTTCGGCCAGGTGTTGGGGCCCGAGGACACGATCACGTCCTCGACGTCCTCCATCCCCGGGATCGAGTAGAGAAATTCCATGATATGCGCGGTGAGCTGGTTCTCGGTGCGCCCGGGCTTGAGAAACTTCATGAACTCCCAGTGCGCGGCGTCGCCGATCGCCCCGACCATGCGCAGCGCCTCCTGCTCGTCCTCGTTCTTGACCGCGCGCGCCTCCATCATCGGCGTCATGCCGTCGGTCCAATCGATCTTCTCGTCGCCGAAGATCTGGATCATGTTGATGTCGATGAAGTCGACGCCCAGCTTCTGGCCCGCGACACCGGCCTTCTTCATCTCCTGCTTGATCGCGCCGGTGAACTTCTTGACCTGCGAGAGCGAGGCCGGGCCGGCCGCGCCCTTGATCCAGGCGTAGGACCAGCGCACGTGGTCCTTGGGAATCCAGGGCGAATGGCGTTCGATCTGCATGCCGATATCGCCCTGCTCGAACAGCACCGGTGCGTCGTCGCCGCACAGGAGCGCGTAGCGCAGGCCGGGCTTCAGCCGGTTCCATCCCGGGGTGAGGGTGCTGGTTACGTAGCGGCAATTCTCGTCGTACATCAGCAGCATCGCACCCAGCCCGTGAGCTTTCATCCGTTCGCGGGCGCGCTCTAGGCGATACTTGCGCAGCCGGTCCCAGTTGATACGCTGCTGCCAGTCCAGTCCCACCATTCCTGCGTTTGCCATTTCTTTCCTCTCCAGTCTTATCTATGCAAGTATCGTCAAAATCGGGGACAGACCCTATTTTCGCGAGCTGAGAAAGAAAACGGGGTCTGTCCCCGGTTTCCCTAGTCCACCGTCGCTCCCACTTCTCGCGCGACCTGCCCCCAGCGCTCGGACTCCAGCGCGACGAACTCGGCAAAGGCCTTGGGCGAGGCGCTGAGGACCACGTCGACCCCGCCCGTGGCGAGCCGCTCCACCACGTCGGGTGCTTTCATCACTTGCTGCGTCACCGTAAAGAGCTTGTCCACCGCCTGCTGCGGCGTGCCCTTCGGCACGAAGATGCCCTGCCAGGAGCCGGTGACCGAACGCGGGAATCCCGACTCCACCATGGTCGGCACCTCGGGCAGCGCCGCAATGCGCTTGGCACTGGTCACCGCGAGCACTTTCAGCCGGCCGCCCTTGATGAAGCCGAGCGCGGAGGGGGCGGTGGTGAACATGAGCTGCGTCTCGCCCGCGATCAGCGCGGTGACCGCCGGGCCGGCGCCGCCCTTGTAGGGGATGTGCAGCATATCGAGTCCCCCTGCGGCCTGACGGAACAGCTCCATCTCGAGGCGGTTCTGGCTGCCACTCCCGGGAGAGGCGTAGTTCAGCTTGCCCGGGTTGGCCTTGGCGTAGGCGACGAGCTCCTTCACCGTGCTCGGCGAGAACGAGGTGTTGGCGACCAGCACCCCGGGAACGTCCACGATCTCGGTCACCGCGATGAAATCGCGCGTCGGCTTCACCGCGAGCGAGTGGAACACCGCCGCGTTGATGGCGATGGTGCCGATGTTGCCGAGAAAGACGGTGTAGCCGTCGGGATCGGCCTTGGCGGCCGCCTCCAGCCCGATGTTGCCCGCGGCACCGCCGCGGTTCTCGATCACGATCTGCTGGCCGAGAAGTTCGCCGAGCTTGGGCTGGATGATGCGGCCGACGAAATCCGACGCGCCGCCCGGCGCGAAGGGAATGATCATGCGAACCGGCCGGCTCGGATAGCCCTGCCCGAGCGCCAACGCCGGGATCAGGGCCAGCACTGCCGCGACCCCTAACGCAAATCGTTTTCCCATCGTCTCCTCCTGCCGTTTCCTCTAACCTGCGGCCCGCAACCCCACGCGCGGCCGCTCGTCTTCCGCGGAAATCGGAAGCGGGACGGCGCGTTTCAGCCGCGCGGACAGATCGAACGCCTTCGTCAGCATCAGCCGGCTATGCGCCTCGGCGGCGGTCGCGTGCTGCGTCGCGAGTCCCAGCGACACCCGGTTCAGCCACTGCTCGGTCTCCTCGCGCATCGGGCCGCGCAGCTCGCCCAGCGCGACGTCTCCCGGCGGATAGCTGCCGAGAAAATCCACGCGCCTCGCGGCGTCGGGCGCGTAGCCCTCCCCTTGCGCCTGGGTCGTCGCGAGCACGATGTCGCGGTGCGTGTCGTCGATGGTGAGCACGCCCTCGGTGCCGACGACGCCGACTTCGAGGCTGTAGACGGCGCCCGGCCAGACCTTGGGCAGGGCCCACGAGATCGAGGCGTGGTAGAGGCTGCCGTCCTCGAAAGTGATGACCCCCGCCGTCGCATCGATCCCGCCGCACAGCGGACCCAGGGCCTTGTCAACCGAGCGCGCGTAGATCTCGACCGGTTTCTTCGCCTCCATCATCCACATGACGACGTCGAGCGCGTGCGTCCCCGATATCACCATCGGCGAGATCGACGACGGATCGTCGGTGCGCTGGTAGTTGTCGAGCGCGACCAGGCGGTTCATGAAGGCGCGCGAGGTCACCAGCGTGACATCGCCCAGTGCCCCCGTGCGAACCTTTTCCTTGGCCGCCAGCCAGCGCCTGCGGAAGCGTTGCGTGTAGCCGACCACCGCGTCCACGCCCGATTTCTGGATCGCCGCGAGCACCCGCTGGGAATCGGCGAGATCGGTCGCCAGCGGCTTTTCGATGAGCAGCGGAAGCCCGCGCTCCACCGCCGCGAGTATCGGCTCGACGTGCAGATGCTCGTCGGTGGAGACGATCACCGCGGTGACTTCCGGCCGCGCAAGCAGCTCGCGGTAATCCGCGGTGACGAAATCCGCACCTACCTTGCCGGCGACGAGCTTCGCCCGCTCCGGCTTGATCTCCGCCAGGCCGATGAAATCGACCTGAGGATGCCGCGCCGCGACCTCGCCGCGGAACAGGCCGACGCGGCCCGCCCCGATGATCGCGAGGCCGATGCGTTTGGGGTTCTTTTTCGGCATGACGGTCAGCTTGTTACCAGTCAAAAACCGGGGACAGACCCCATTTTTCCGGAAGGTAGCGATTCATGGAAAGTCGTCCCGAAAAACGGGGTCTGTCCCCGGTTTCACGCGACGGCGCGGACCGATTTCGCCGCGGCGGAGGCGAGCGATACCGCCTCGTTGCGTTCCGCCGACAGGTCCGCGGCGATGTAGATCTCCATCACCGTGCGCGCGTGCTCGGGGGTCACCATGACCGGACGGTCGTAGACCACCGCTTCGAGGAAATGGATCGTTTCGGCCGCCATCGGCCCGGCGTAGGTGTGCTCGACCCGTTCGCCGGGCATGGTCGACATCGGCAGCTGCATGCCCTTCTGCATCGTGTTCAGCACCACGTCGCGGTGGCTGTCGTCGACCAGCAGCGCGCCTTCGGTCCCCACCATCTCGATCCAGGTGGTCGAGAAATTCGGGTATCCCGGCGGCAGGCTCCAGCCGCCGCCGACCACGAGCGAGAGGCCCGTGTCCATGGTGACCATGATCCACTGGCTGTCCGGAATCGGCTGGCCGCTCGCTTCCTGCATCGCCCCGAAGTTCTGCTGCGAATACACCCGCACCGGCCGGGCCGGCTCCAGGCACCACAGCACGAAGTCGAGGTCGTGGGTCGACTCCATCGCCGCCGGCGAGAGCTTCACCCGGCCGCTGATCTTCTTTCCGAGGCCCCGCGTGATATGGCGCGACACCAGGGCGCTCACCGGCCTGCCGATGGTGCCGTTGCGGATCGATTGCCGCACGTAGGCGAACTTGGGATTGAAGCGCTGCGAGTAGCCGATGGTGAACTTGAGGGCCTTCTTCTTCGCGAGCGCGATCAGCTCGTCCGCCTCCGAAAGCTCCATCGCGATCGGTTTCTCCAGGAACACGTGCTTGCCTGCTGCGAGGCTGTCGCGGGCCATCGGATAGTGGGTGGTCTCCGGCGTCGCCGAGATGTAGACAGCCTCGATTTCCGGGTTCCTCAGGAGCTCGCGGTAGTCGGCAAGCGCGCTCTTCGCCCCGGTGGCCCTGGCCACTTCGGCGAGCCGCTCGGGCCGGATCTCTGCGAGATGCAGGCTCTTGGTCAGGGGATGGGCGGCACAGGTCTCGGCGCGGATTCCGCCGCACCAGCCCGTGCCGATGATCGCTACGCCGATTTGCTTCATAGAACCTCCAGGATGCCGCTCCATCTTCTTGTAACCACGTATTATCGCCTGATCTTGAGCAAACGGGCAGCCGTTTCCCCCATGATCTTCTGCTTGTCCGCCGACGACAGCCGGGGCACGCTGTTGATCAACCCCACCGGGTCCTCCTCGCCCATGTCGAAGGGATAGTCGGTGCCCAGCAGCACCTGCTGGGGCCCGTACTTGTCGATGAGATTGCGAAGCATTTGAGGGTCGAACGCGATCGTGTCGAAGTAGAACTTCTTGAGATAGGTCGAAGGCGCCTTCTTGATCACCGTGCGGCAGTCGGGCCGCGCGCGCCAGGCGTGGTCCATGCGCGCCCAGTAGTGCCCGATGAACCCACCCGCGTGCGGCAGGACGATCTTGAGGCCCGGGTGCCGCTCCATCATGCCGTCGAAGATCAGGCGCATGGTTCCCACGCTGGTGTCGAGCGGGTTACCGATCACGTTGTTGAAGTAGTGGTCCGTGAAGCGCTCGGCGTGCGTGAATCCGATCGGGTGCATGAAGATGACGATGTCGAGCTCGCGCGCCTTGGCGAAGAACCGGTCGAGGTCGAGCGCGGGGTCGGTAAGCTCGCGTCCGGCGACGTTCGGGTTGATCTCGACCCCGCGCAGGCCGAGCTGCTTGACGCAGCGCTCGAGCTCGCTCACGGCGAGGTCGACATTCTGCAGCGGCACCGTGCCCAGGCCGACGAAGCGGTCGGGCCAGGTCGCCACGATCTGCGCCAGCCTGTCGTTGATCATGCGCGAGACCTCGAGCCCGAGACCCGGCTCGGCCCAGTAGTAGGTCTGCTGCGGCGCCGGCGACACCGCCTGGATGTCGACCCCCATGCGGTCCATGTCCTCGAGGCGCAGCTCGATCGTCGAGAGCTTCGGCCCGCGCTCCTGCATCTGCTTGACGTTGACCTCGCGGGTCAGCGCGTTGGCGAACTTGATTTGCGGCTCGTACTGCGCCGGATTGAGGGGCGCCATCTTCGCCGCCGCGTCCTTGTTCAGGAAATGGCAATGAATGTCGACCCGCAGGCTGCGCCCTTTCCTATCGCGCACCAGGGTTTGCGCGTGTTTCTTCGAGCGCGTGCTCTTGGCGGGACCCCGACGCGAAGCGGCCATGGGGTGAGTGTGTCCCGGCTGATCGCAGCCGGGAGTGACGCAGGTGAACATCATGACAGTCCTTCTCCAGTAGGTTGAGTCAGAAAACTCCAAGGTGCTGCGTAATCAGTGCCTGGTCCGCGCGGACGCGATCCGCTCCTCCGTGAAAGACGACGCGGCCGGTGTTGAGGATCACCACGTCGTCGGCGAGATCGAGCGCGAGCTTCACGTTCTGCTCGACCAGGAGGATCGATTGGCCTTCGTCCTTCAAACGCGCGATGGTGCGGCCGACTTCGGCGACGATCAGGGGCGCCAGTCCTTCGGAGGGCTCGTCCATCAACAGCACACGCGGGTTGCCCATCAGCGCCCGGCCGATCGCGAGCATCTGCTGCTCGCCCCCCGAAAGCGAGCCGGCCACCTGCTCCAGGCGCTCCTTCAACCTCGGGAACAACCCGACGACGCGCTCCAGCGTCCAGGGCTTCGCGGCCTCGGGGCGGGACTGCCTCGATACCACGAGATTCTCGCGGACCGTGAGCGTCGCAAAGATGCGACGGCCCTGCGGCACGAAGCCGATCCCCTTGCGCGCGATCGCTTCGGGCGGCAGGCGCAGGATCGAGGCGCCGAACAGGCGGATGTCGCCGTTACGCGGCGGCAGGAATCCGATGATGCTGCTCATGCAGGTGGTCTTGCCCGCGCCGTTGCGGCCGAGGAGCGCCAGGACCTTGCCGGCGTCCAGCGCGAACGACACCTGATGCAGCACGTGGCTCTCGCCGTAGAGCGCATCAACGCCGGAGAGCGCGAGAGCTTCGCTCACCTAGTCTCCAAGGTAGACCTCGCGGGTCTTCGGGTCGGCGATGATCTCGGCGCGCGTTCCCTCGACGATGACGCTGCCGTAGTGGAGCACGGTAATGCGCTCGGCGAGATCGAGCGCCGTGTCCATGTCGTGCTCGATCATCACCACCGTGACCTCCCTGGGGATCCGCGAGATCAGCTCCTTCATCGCCGCGCGCTCCTCCCGGGACAAGCCCGCGAGCGGCTCGTCGAGCAGCAGCAGCTTGGGCTTCTGCGCGAGCGCCATGGCGATCTCGAGGCGCCGCTTCTCCCCGTAGGCGACCTCGCCGATCGGCCGCCGAGCGAGGTGCTCGAGACCGACGAGCCTGAGAACTTCGCGAGCTTCGGTTTCAAGTTCGGTGTAGCTCGCGAGCGCCCGGAAGGCCCCCCAGCGTATCGTGCGCAGTCCGAGCAGCGACAACACGATGTTGTGCAGCAGCGAGTCCCTCGGAAACAGGGTGATGATCTGGTAGGTGCGCGCGAGTCCCCGGTGCGCGCGCTGGTGCGGCTTCAGCCGCGACACTTCGTCCCCGAAGAGGCGGATCGTCCCGCTGTCGCGCGCCAGGTCGCCGGTGATGAGATTGAACAGCGTCGTCTTCCCCGCCCCGTTCGGTCCGATGATCAGGCGCCGCTCGCCGGGCATCACCTCGAGCGACACGCCGTTCATGGCCGGCAGCCCGCCAAAGGCCTTCTTCAGGTTGGCGAGCTGGAGCGCCGGGGTCATTCAGTCTTCCTTGCCGTCGCGGTCGCGCGCCGCCACAAGCGGAGCGCTCCGGGGACCACGCCCTCGGGCACGAAGATCACGATGAGCACGAACACAAAGCCCATCAGCATGTTCCAGCGCTCGATGTAGGCGGACACGTAGTTCTTCAGCAGCATGATGATCGCCGATCCGACGATAGGCCCCGCGAGCGTTCCCGACCCTCCGGCGATGACGCCGAGGAGCGCCTCCGCCGAGCTGGTGATGGAGAGCGAGGCCGGATGGATGTACTTGTTGTAGTAGACGAACAGGAGCCCGGACACCGCCCCCCAGAACGCGGAATAGACGAATGTGATCCAGCGCACCGTCCACACGGCGTGGCCGAGTGCGCCCATGCGCCGCGGCTGGTCGCGCGTGCCGCGCAGTGCCGCTCCGAACGGGGACGCGACGAACATCGCCATGAGGACGATCGCCGCCACGGTCACCGCCAGGGCAAAATAGTAGAAGGACGTCGCGCCGTCGAGGCTGATGCCGAACGGCGCGGGGCGCGTCAGCCCCCGCAGACCGTTGTCGCCGTCGGTCACCGACACCCAGCGGTAGGCCGTGCCCCAGAGCACCTGCGACAGCGCGAGCGTGATCATGAGGAAGCCCAGACCCGTCGCGCGCAGGGAAATCCAGCCGAAAGCGCAGGCGACCAGCGTCGTCGCGAGCAGGGCGGCCGGGGCGGTGAGCCAGTGTCCCAGCCCGAGCTTGAGCGACATCCACGCCGAAAGGTAGGCCGCGAGCCCCAGCCACGAGGCGTGGCCGAGGGAAGGCAGCCCGCCGTAGCCGACCAGCAGATTGAGGCTCGCCGCGAAGATCGCCGCGATGAAGATCTGGCTGGCGAGATTGACGTAGTACTCCCCGGCGATCCACGGCATCGCGGCGAGCGCCACGCCTAGGACCGTCCAGCCCGCCCACCTCATGCCGTTCATACGCTCGCCTCCGCACCACCGTGCAGCCGATAGAGCGGGCTGTCGGCTCGTGAGCGCATTCGCCGGTCGCATCCCCATCCAGATGGGGCCCCTGCTCCGCGGCTCATACGCTCTGTCGTCCGAACAACCCGCGCGGCCGGAACGCGATCACCACGATCATCGGCAGGAACAGGATGACGTAGGCGAGGTCCGGAAGCAGCGCCGTTCCGAAAGTGTAGATCGCTCCGATGAGGAAGCTGCCGACGAAGGCGCCGAGCAGGCTGCCCACCCCGCCCAGCATCACCACGATCAGCGCGAGCGGCAGCATGTCGGCGTCGAGGCCGGGATAGGCGGACATGATCGGGCCGCCGACGATACCGCCCGCGCCGGCGAGCGCCGCGCCCAGGCAGAAAACGGTGGTAAAGAGCTTCGACACCGGTATGCCGACGGCGCGTGCCATCTGCATGTCGTCGACCCCGGCGCGGATCATCGCGCCGATGCGCGTGCGCTCCATCAGGAGATAGAGACCGATCGCCGTCACCACCGCGATGCCGAGAACCACCAGCCGGTAGGTCGGAAACGCCACGCCGCCGATGAGCAGGGGCCGCTGCAGCGCCGGAGGGGTCGGAACGGGGATCGGGTCGCCGCCCCACACGACAAGACAAAAGTCGGCGACGATGAACGATATGCCCAGAGTCACGAGCACCTGTCCCAGGGCGTTACCCGCAAGGGCCCTGAGGATGTAGCGCTCAATCAATCCGCCCAATACCGCGATCACCGCCCCACCGATCAGCGCAGCGAGCCACAGGTTCGGGATGAACTTCAGCACGCTGACCCCGACGTAGGCGCCAAGCATGTATAGCGAGCCGTGCGTCAGATTGGCGATGCGCATCAGGCCGAAGATGAGGGAGAAGCCGGCGGCGAGCAGGAACAGCAACCCCCCCAGTGCGAGACTGTTCAGCGTCTGAATGATCCAGTACTGCACAAAAAAAGGGGCCGGATGGCCCGGCCCCGCGTTCGCCTCTTGCTTACGGTTCCAGGTTCTTCGCGGGCGGCCAGTCGCGCGAATAGACCGGATTCTTCAGAAACTCATCCGGCTTGTAGTGCCAGAACTGGCTCACGTCCGGGTAAGTGTAGATCACACGGTTCACCAGCCGTCCGTCCTTGCGCTCGACTTTACGGATGAAGACGCTGGCCACCACGTTGCCGTAGCGATCGAAGGAAACCGGCCCGCGGCAGGTGTCGACCTTGATGGAACGGACCGTCTTCATGAAAGCTTCCTTGTCCTCGATCTTTCCCTGCAGCTTCTGCAGCGTCGCATCGAGCACCGCGGCCTCGACGTAGGTCGCTGCCGCATAGAAGCCGGGATCGTAGCCCCAGTCGACGCGGAAGTTCGCGACAAAGCGCTTGTTGATCGCGTTCTCGATCTCCGCCGAGTACCAGCACGCGGTGACGATGCCGAGCGCCTCGTCGCCCATGTTGCGCAGCACCGCCTCGTCGAAGGCGGTCATGCCGCCGACCACAGGGATCTTGCCGCGCAGGCCGTATTCGTTGAACTGCCTGAAGAAGCGGAAGCCGTTCGAGCCGGCGAAGCCGAGGAAGATTCCATCGACGTTGCTCTTGAGCTGGGCGATGTAGGTCCCGTAGTCGGGAACGGTGAGCGGCGAGAACAGCTTCTGCACGATCTTGCCGCCCGCGTCCTCGAACACGCGCTGGAAGCCGGCGCACATCTCGTGCCCGTAGGCGAGGTCGTCGGCGATCGTGATCATGCGCTTGTACTTGAGCGTCTTGGCGCAGTAGTCGCCGAGCGGCATCGCGGACTGCGAGGAGGTGGAGGTTCCGCGCGTGAACCAGGGATTGGGCTTGCGCTGCGTCATGTCTTCGGCGGCCGCGACCGAGAGGGTGAGCAGGTGCGCCTGGCGAATGTAATCGTCTGCCGCCAGCGCCGAAGCCGTGTCGAGCGGACCGATCATGATGTGGATCTTGTCGCGCTCGACCAGCTCCTGGATCTTGGTGCGCGCCTGCGCAGCCACCCCGCCGCTGTCCGCGACGAAAAGCTCGACCTTGCGGCCCCCCATGGTGTAGTTGCGCTCCTTGAGGTACTGAACGAGCGCGCGCTCCATGTCGATGCCGCCTGAGGCCAGCGGTCCGGTCTTCACGGTCACGAGACCGACCCGGATCGAGCCGCTTTGCGAACGAACGATCGAAGGGAAGCCTAGCGCCGCAGCGCCAGCCCCGGATGCCTGGATGAATCGCCTGCGATTGAATGTCATGGTCCTCCTCCTATGCGTGATCGGGTCAGTGTGTCGGGGGCGTCTTGGGGGCGTCGGGCTGCTTCAGGGGCTGCGAGCGGTCGAAGGCGTCGATTCTCATGCATTCCCCGAAAATGCGCATCACCGTCGGCACGCCGGCGGTCGTGACGTTGAAGAATTTCGCCCCGAAGACCTGGGAGGCCAGGCAGATATCGGCGATCGTCACCGCGTCGCCGTGGCTGAATCGCCCGGTCTCCTGCTCCTTGGCCAGGTGCGCCTCCAGGGCCTCCAGGGCCTTCTGCGTCCAGTGCGCGAGCCATTTGTTGCGCGCCGGCTCGTCCTGATGCATCTCCTTCTCCAGGTAGCCGCGGATCCTCGGGACCACGAGAGGATGGCCGTCGCTGACGACGATCTGCGCGAGCCCGCGCACGCGCGCCCGGCCGCGCGCGTCCCTGGGCAGCAACGGCGGATTCGGATGGGTCTCTTCCAGGTACTCGAGGATGGCCATCGACTGGAACAGCGGCGTCCCGCCGTCCACCACCAGCGCCGGCACCACGCTCTGCGGATTGAGCGCCTTGTACTCGTTCGAATGCTGCTTTCCTTCGAGCAGGTTGATCGAAACCTGCTCCGCCTGGACGCCCTTCAGCGCAAGCGCCGTGCGCACGCGATAGGTCGCGAGCGAGCGCCAGAACCCATAGAGCTTCATCGCCACTCTTTCCTCCTTTGCCCTCTAGCGCTTCGCCGGCACGACGGGAAGCAGCACCCAGGACTCTCGACCCGGCCCCGCGTGCACTGTTACGTTCCCGCCGAAGACCCCGGCCGGGCGATCGCGCGGGTCATCATGCAGGAAGGGCCCGCAGCCGCGCAACTCATTCTTGAAGTTCGACAGGCGTGCGCCGGTGGAGTGCTGCCACTCGTAGTCCTTCCCGCGCACGGAGAGCGCTACGCGGTGCCCGGCCGGCACCACGATCGAAGTGGGCCAGATCTCGATGTCGAGCTGCACCACCTTTCCGGGTTCGAGCAGCTGGCGCTCGTCGTGGGTGTGATAGGGACGGTACTCGGTGGAGAGCCCGGCATCGAGCTTGCGGTGCGAGGCGCGCAGCCAGCCCTGCGCGACCGGGGTGTGCGGGTCGATCGCACCCATGAAGACGACTTCGCGCAGGTCGGGGGTGAACACCCGGAAAACGAGAAACACATCGGCGTCGGCCGTCGACGAGGACAGGAACAGGCGCGCAGCCAGCGGCCCGGTGATCTCGGCCGCCTCTTCCAGGGGTCCCGACATGAACGTCAGACCGTCCCCTAGCGCCGCGTAGCTCGCGCTGCCGGCCGTCTTCGGCGGCTCCGGCCGCAGAATGTGGCCTGCCGGATCGAGGTAGAGCTTGGTCCACTGCGTGCGCGCGATCGGCCACTCGTTCTCGTGCCGCTCGACGAACCTGTCCGCATGGCGCACCTGGAGCTGCACACGAGGGTGCTTCTCCCAGCTGTTCCGCTCCCCCTTGAGGTAGAACGCGAAGAATCTCTTCTGGAGGGCGACTCCGTAGTCCGTGTAGAAGTGCGTCCAGTGCTCGATGCCGTGCGCTTCGAGCCACTTGTCCTTCGAGGCGGCGCGCACGAAACCCTCGAAATTGCCGCGCGGATGCAGCCCCTGCCCTCCCCAGTTGGCCGCGGAAAGGAAGGGCACGGTAATCTTGTCCCAGCGCGGCGAGCGCGCCTTGTGGTACTCGTCGTCGAGCGGATGAGCGAGGATCTCGTCGCCGAAGTCGCAGCGGTTCTTCTGCAGCGCCTTGTCGGAGAGCGTCTCGTCGCCGCAGACGAGCCCGCCGGTCACGCGGCTCCGCGGCCCGCGCTCGCCCAGCCCGTACTGGACGGTCTTCACCTGCATGTCGTACCAGTTGGCCCAGAAGGTGGAGAGGATGCCGCCGTGGTGGGTCATGTCGCGGTACCAGTCGGCCGCGCCTTCCCAGATGCACATCGCGGCGAGATGCGGCGGCTGGAGCGAGGCGACGTGCCACTGGTTGATGCCGTAGTAGGAGATCCCGTTCAGCCCGACCTTGCCGCTCGACCAGGGCTGCGTCCCGGCCCATTCGATGCAGTCGTAGAAATCCCGGGTCTCGCGCGGAGAGAAATGGTCGATCATGCCCGGAGAGCGCCCGGTGCCGCGCGAATCCACGCGCGCGCAGACGTAGCCCTCGGGCACCCATTTCTCCGGGTCGACGACCTCCCAGTTCTGGTACCGGTTGCTCGACCCGTAGGCGACGTCGGGGTGCTCGGCCACCATGCGCTGCCAGGCGCTCGGATAGCCGTCCTGGAACGCGAGTCCCTTGGCGTAGGGACCGTAGCTGAGGATCACCGGATAGCGCCCCTCCTTCTCCGGACGATAGACATCGCAGCGGAGAACCAGGCCGTCGTCCATGCGGATCGGAACGTCCCAGTCGATGCGCATCCCGTCGCGAAGTTCGCTCTTCGGCGACTCCACTTGTTCTCCTTCGGATTGAAGCGGCCTGCCCTGCAGCTGTTATATTTGTCGAGCTGCAATTGGAACGCACGCTGCAGCGAGTGTCAACCGGAGGATTGCAATGAGAATCGGGATCGCGGGAACGGGAAGGATGGGCGCGGCGATCGCCCAGCGTCTGCTCGGGCTCGGCCATGAGGTCACGGTGTGGAACCGCACTGCGGAAAAGACGCGCCCGCTCTCCGCCGCCGGGGCCAAAGTCGCCGCAACCCCCGCGCAGCTCGCCGCCGCGTCGGAGACCGTCATCACCATCCTGACCGACGCGGCCGCAATCGATGCCGCCTACCTAGGCAAGGACGGGTTGCTCTCCGGTGAGGTCGCCGCAAAGCTCTTCATCGAGATGAGCACGGTGCGTCCCGAGACCGAGCGTGCGCTCGCCGGAAAGATCCTCGCGAAGGGCGCGACGATGATCGAATGCCCCGTCGGCGGGACCATCGGTCCGGCGAAGGACGGAAAGCTCTTCGGCTTCGTCGGTGGCGAGTCCGCCGACGTCGCGCGCGCGAGGCCCCTGCTCGAGCAAATGTGCCGGCGCATCGAGCACGTCGGGCCGGTCGGCGCCGGAGCGAGCATGAAGCTCGCGATCAACCTGCCGCTCCTCGTCTTCTGGCAGGCCTTCGGCGAGGCGCTGGCGCTGGTCCGGCCGCTCGGCCTCGACGCCGCGCGGCTGGTCGACATCTTCGGCGACACCTCGGGCGCCCCCACCGCGCTGAGAAACCGCGCTGCCGCGCTCACCGCGGCGATCCAGGGGAAGGACGTGGGGCCGATCACCGTGGACATCGACGCCATGCGCAAGGACCTGCGCACCATGGTCGAGGAAGCCTCGGCGCTGGGCAAGCAGCTGCCGGTCACCTCGCGCGCGTTCGAGTGCTACGACCAAGCCTCGAAAGCCGGGGGCGGGAAGGGAGACATCACCGGAATTCCGGTGCGCTGGATGAAACTGTAGGCGTCCGCTACTGCACCGGGACGACGCCATCCAGGCGGGAGAAGCATTCCCGCCGCGCAGTCTCCAGAAAATCGCGAAGGAAAGGCTGGCGCGCCGTCTCGGCGGTGGTGGCCGCGTGCAGATTGCTCCACAGCCCGGTGCGGCCGACGCTGCGGGCGATCACGTACTTGTAGTCGACGTAGTTCTTGATCCCCCAGTTCGGCAGCGCCGCGACCCCGCGCCGGCTCGCGACCAGCTGGAGGATCGCGACCGTGAGCTCGGCGGTACGCCGCACCGGGTGCACGCCGGCAGGTTTGAGGACGCGCCGGATCAGGTCGATGCGCTCCTCCGGCACCGGATAGGTGATCAGCGTCTCCTTCGAAAAATCGCCGGCGCTCAGGTAGCGCTTCTCGCGCAAGGGGTGATCCGTCGGCAGCACCGCCAGCACCTCGAAACGGAACAGCGGATGGAAGACGATGCCGCGGCGCGGCTTGTTCTCCGAGCCGATCACGAGGTCGGTCTTGCCTTCGGTGAGCATGTCGACCGGGTTGGGATGGAAGCCAGAGACGAGGTCGAGCTCGACCTCGGGCCATTCCTTGCGGAACACGTCCATGATCGGCATCAGCCAGTCGAAGCAGGTGTGGCATTCCAGGGCGATGCGCAGCGTGCGCGCCGGCGACTTCGCGAGCTTCGCGAGGTCGCGTTCCGCGCTCTGCACCTCGCCCATCACCGAGCGCGCGAGCGCGACCAGTCTCTGCCCGGACTCCGTGAGCTTCACCGACTGCCCGTGGCGCTTGACCACCGGCGCCCCGTAATGCGACTCGAGCGCGCGCAGCTGGTGGGACAGCGCCGACTGGGTGAGGTGGACGCGGTCGGCCGCGCGCGAGACCGTGCCGCTCTCGGCGAGCGCGATGAGGGAGCGCAGGTGGCGGATCTCGAGCACGGCGGAACTATGAACCGTCTTCATGTTTTCCGCAAGAACTTTCACTGGATTCATAGTCTAGGGTGCGCGATCATGTCACCGGGTCAAAATGCAGCCAGACAGAACCGCCGAGCTCCGCGCCCTGCTGGAACGCCGCATCCTCGTACTGGACGGCGCCATGGGCACGACCATCCAGGGCTACCGGCTCTCGGAGAGCGATTTCCGCGGCAGGCGCTTCGCCTCCTCCGCGCGGGAGCTGAAGGGCAACAACGACCTGGTCTCGCTCACGCGGCCCGAAGTGATCGCCAAGATCCACGCCCAGTACCTCGACGCGGGCGCCGACATCATCAAGACCAACACCTTCAACTCGAACGCGCCGTCGCAGGCCGACTACGGGCTCGAGGGCCTGGCGTACGAGCTGAACCACGCCGCCGCCCTGATCGCGCGCGAGGCGGCCGACCGCGCCAGCGACCGCGATCCCGCCAAGCCGCGCTTTGTTGCCGGGGTCCTGGGACCCACCAACAAGACCGCGTCGATCTCGCCCGACGTCAACGATCCGGGATTCCGCAACATTCACTTCGACGAGCTGGTAGCCGCCTACGGGGAGGCACTCCGGGGCCTGGCCGACGGCGGCGCCGACATCGTTCTCCTGGAGACCATTTTCGACACGCTGAACGCCAAGGCGGCGATATTCGCGGTCGAGGCCCTGTTCGAGCAGCGGGGACAGCGGCTGCCGGTCATCGTGTCCGGGACCATCACCGACCAGTCCGGGCGCACGCTCACGGGCCAGACCCCGGAAGCCTTCTGGAACTCCCTGCGCCACGCGCAACCGGTCGCGGTGGGCCTGAATTGCGCGCTCGGCGCGAAGCTCATGCGACCCTACATCGAAGAGCTGTCCAACGTCGCCGACACCTACATCAGCTGCCACCCCAACGCGGGGCTGCCGAACCCCCTGTCCGATACGGGCTACGACGAAACGCCGCAATACACGTCCAGCCAGCTGAAGGAGTTCGCCGAGAGCGGATTTCTCAATATCGTAGGCGGCTGCTGCGGTACCACGCCCGATCACATTCGCGCCATCGCGAGCGCGGTGCGAACCCTGCCTCCGCGCACCCTGCCCCGGATCGAGAAGAAGCTGCGTCTCTCGGGCCTCGAGCCTCTCAACATCGGCGACGCGTCCCTGTTCGTCAATGTCGGCGAGCGCACCAACGTCACCGGCTCGCGGGCCTTCGCGCGCCTGATCCTCGCGGGCGACTACCAGGAAGGGCTGGCCGTCGCCCGCCAACAGGTCGAGAACGGCGCGCAGATCATCGACGTGAACATGGACGAGGCGATGCTCGACTCGGAGAAGGCGATGACGACCTTCCTGAGCCTGGTCGCCTCCGAGCCCGACATCTCGCGTGCGCCGGTGATGATCGACTCGTCGAAGTGGTCGGTGATCGAGGCCGGGCTGAAGTGCATGCAGGGCAAGTGCGTGGTCAACTCGATTTCGCTCAAGGAAGGCGAAGCCGAGTTCCTCCGGCACGCGCGGCTTGCGCGCCGCTACGGGGCCGCGGTGATCGTCATGGCTTTCGACGAGAATGGCCAGGCCGATACGCTCGCGCGCCGCATCGACATCTGCCGCCGCTGCTACCGCATCCTGGTCGACGAGGTGGGTTTTCCGCCCGAGGACATCATCTTCGATCCGAACGTCTTCGCCATCGCCACCGGCATCGAGGAGCACAGCAACTACGGCCGCGATTTCATCGACGCGACGCGGACGATCAAGCGCGAGTTGCCGCACGTCAAGATCTCGGGAGGCGTGTCGAACGCGTCCTTCTCCTTCCGCGGCAACGACGCGGTGCGCGAAGCGATCCACACCGTGTTTCTCTACCACGCGATCCGCGCCGGAATGACCATGGGCATCGTCAACGCCGGGCAGCTCGGCGTCTACGAGGAGATTCCCCACGAGCTGCGCGAAAGGGTCGAGGACGTGGTGCTCAACCGACGGCCGGATGCCGGCGAGCGCCTCGTCGAGTTCGCCACTACCGTGAAGAGCGCGGCGAAAACCCCGGCCGAGGAGCTGGAGTGGCGCAAGGGCCCGGTCGAACAGCGAATCGCGCACGCCCTCGTCAAGGGCATCGTCGAGTGGATCGTCGAGGACACCGAGGAGGCGCGCCGGAAGTCAGAGCACCCCATCCAGGTACTCGAGGGCCCGCTCATGGACGGCATGAACATCGTCGGCGACCTGTTCGGCGCAGGCAAGATGTTCCTGCCGCAGGTCGTCAAATCCGCGCGCGTCATGAAGCAGGCGGTGGCGCACCTGGTACCCTACATCGAGGCGGAGAAACAGAGATCCGGCGACCTCAGGCCCAGGGGAAAGATCGTGCTCGCGACGGTGAAGGGCGACGTCCACGACATCGGCAAGAACATCGTCGCCGTGGTGCTCCAGTGCAACAACTTCGAGGTCATCAACCTGGGGGTGATGGTGCCGGCGCAGAAGATCCTGGAGACCGCGCGCGCGGAAAACGCCGATATCGTCGGCCTGTCGGGCCTGATCACGCCGTCGCTCGAGGAGATGGCGCACGTCGCGCACGAGATGCAGCGCCAGGGGTTCACCGTGCCGCTGCTCATCGGCGGCGCCACCACCTCGCGCGTGCACACCGCCGTGAAGATCGCCCCGAACTACCCGTCCCCCACCGTCTACGTGCCCGATGCTTCCCGCTCGGTTTCCGTATGCTCCAACCTGCTTTCGGACGAGCTCAGGGACGAGTACGTGAGCTCGCTGCGCGCCGACTACGAGAAGATCTGCGTTCAGCACGCGGCGAAGAAGGGCCACGCGCTCGTGTCCCTGAAGACGGCGCGCGGCAACGCCCATCGCATCGACTGGGGGACCTATGCCCCGCCGCGGCCGCGCTCGCCCGGCCGCCGGCTGCTGCGCGGCTACGATCTCGGCGAGATCGCCCGCTACATAGACTGGTCGCCGTTCTTCCAGACCTGGGACCTGGCCGGAAGCCATCCGAGAATCCTCGAGGACCCGGTCGTCGGAGAGGCCGCACGCGGCGTGTTCACCGAAGGCCGGGCGATGCTCCAGCGCATCATCGCGACGAAGACGCTCACGGCCAACGCCGTCTTCGGCCTTTACCCGGCTTCGAGCGTCGGCGACGACATCGAGATCTACACGGACGAATCGCGCACCAAGCTGGCGATGGTGTGGCATTGCCTGCGCCAGCAGACCGAGAAGGCGGCAGACCGCGCCAACCTCTGCCTCGCCGATTTCGTCGCGCCGAAGGACTCCGGCGTGCCCGACTATGTCGGCGCGTTCGCCGTGACGGCGGGGATCGGCGTCGACGAGGCGGTCAGGGCCTACGAGGCGAAGCACGACGACTACCACGCCATCCTGGTCAAGGCCCTGGCCGACCGGCTCGCCGAGGCCTTCACCGAGCTGCTGCACGAGCGCGTGCGCAAGGAATACTGGGGCTACGCCGCCGACGAGAAGCTCTCCAACTCCGAGCTGATCGCCGAGAAGTACCGGGGCATCCGGCCTGCTCCGGGCTACCCTGCCTGCCCCGACCATACCGAGAAAGGCGCGCTGTTCGAACTGCTCGCCGCGCCCGAAGCCGGCCTCACGCTCACCGAGAACTACGCCATGCTCCCCGCAGCGAGCGTGTGCGGGTTCTACCTCTCGCACCCGGAGTCGCGCTATTTCGCCGTGGACAAGATCGGGGAAGATCAGGCGGCCGACTACGCCCGCCGCAAGGCGCTTGCGATCGAGCAGACCGAGCGCTGGCTCGCACCCAATCTCGCCTACGAGCCCTGATGGAATCGCAGAAGAAGCATCCGCCGGCCTTCAGCTTCGAGTTTTTCCCTCCGAAAACACCCGAGGGCATGGAGAGGCTGCGCGCCACCTGGAAGCAGCTCGCGCAGCTGAAGCCGAGGTTCTTCTCCTGCACCTACGGCGCGGGCGGCTCGACCCGCGACCGCACCCTGGAGACGGTGCTCGAGATCCAGTCCGCCGGACATCCAGCCGCACCCCACATCTCCTGCATCGGCGCGACGCGTGCCGATATCGCGGCGACCCTCGCGCTCTACCGCGACAGGGGCATCGACCACGTGGTGGCGCTGCGCGGCGACCTGCCTTCGGGTGCGGCGAGCGCGGGAGAGCTGCGCCACGCCAACGAGCTGGTCGCCTTCATCCGCGAGCGCACCGGCGATCATTTCCACATCGAGGTCGCCTGCTACCCGGAATTCCATCCCCAGGCGAAGAGCCCCCGGGACGACCTCGCCAATTTCAAGCGCAAGCTCGACGCGGGCGCGAATTCGGCGATCACCCAGTATTTCTTCAACGCCGATTCCTATTTCCGCTTCATCGACGACTGCGAAGCGATCGGCATCGCCGCGCCCATCGTCCCGGGGATCATGCCGATCGGGAATTTCTCGCAGCTCGCGCGCTTCTCCGACAGCTGCGGCGCCGACATCCCGCGCTGGCTGCGACTGAAAATGCAGGGATTCGGCGACGACCTCGCCTCGATACGCAGCTTCGGCCTCGATGTGGTGACCGAGCTGTGCGACCGCCTGCTCTCGGCGGGCGCGCCCGGCCTGCACTTCTACACCATGAACCAGGCGGGGCTGACCTCTACGATCTGGCAGCGCCTGGGGATCTAGACCACCCCAGGCGCTGCGAGACCGCTTCGGCCGCCGTCACCAGCTCGCGAACCCAGCCGAGCAGCGCCTTCTTCGTCATGCGGTGCACCGGGCCGGCGATGCTGATCGCCGCGATCACGTTGCCCGAATCGTTGCGGATCGGAGCCGCGATCGAGCGCAGCCCCACTTCGCTCTCCTCGTCGTCCAACGCGTAGCTGCGTGCGCGCACCAGCTCGAGCTCGCGCCGCAGCGCCTTGCCGTCGACGACGGTGTTCGGCGCGCTCGCCGGCAGCCCGAGCGCGATGATGCGCGCGATCTCCTCCTCCGGCTGGAACGCGAGCAGCGCCTTGCCCACCGCGGTCGAGTGCACCGGCGCGCGCGTGCCGACCTTGGAGCCCATTCGCAGCGCCTGCTTGCTTTCGTGCGTGATCACGTACAGAACCGAATGATGGTCGAGGATCGCCAGGTGCACGGTCTCACCGGTCTTCTCCATGAGCGTGCGCAGGAACGGCCTCGCTTCCGTGGTGAAGTCCATCTTGCGCCGCACCAGGGTTCCCAGCTCGAACAGCGTCAGCCCCAGGCGGTATTTCCCGTCGCCCGCGTTCTGCTCGAGCATGCCCTGGTCGAGCAGCGTCGACGCCAGGCGGTGGACGGTGCTCTTGGCGAGGCCCAGGCGCTTGGCGAGATCGCTGATGCCGATCTCGTAGTGGTCCTCGGAGAAAGCCTTGATGAGCCGGAGCGAGTTGGCGACCGAGGAAAGCCTCGTCCGCCTTTTCGTACGGCCTACTTGGCCGAGACCAGCTCGTTCCAGTACTTGAGCCATTTCTCGTCCTCATCGACCAGCGCCACGGGGTCGAGCATCAGGTAGGGAAACGTGACCAGGGGGCTCTTCACCTTGGCGCTCGCGGGAAACCGCCCCATGGAATTGAACAGCTGCTGGCCCTCCGGGGACAGCACGAAGTCGGCGAACAGCAGCGCGGCGTTCGGGTGGGGCGCGGCCGCGGCGAGCCCGATGGCCTGCGGCCTGCCGATCACCGGCTCGACCGGCTGCCAGTCGATCGGCTTGTCCCTGCGCTTCATCGAGTCGGCGTTGGAGGCGTAGTTGGTGAGGCTGACCGGCACTTCCCCGGCGGAGACCATCTCCGAGAGGAGCACGTGGCCCCGGCGCACGTCGGGGCGCATCGCGGCGAGCGCGCGGAAGAAATCGAGCGCGCGCTTCTCGCCCCAGTGCCTCGCCAGCCCCGCCAGCCATTCCTGGTCGGTCGCCTCCAGGCCGATCCGGCCCCTCCACTTCGGCGCGAGAAAACCCTCGTAGGTCGCGGGCAATTCCTCGCGCCGCACCGTGCCGGTGTTGAAGGCGACGACGAAGAAATCGACGCGGTCGGCGATCCACATCCGGTGGGAGGGCACGCCCCAGGCGGGGATGTCGGCGGTGTAGGGGCTCTCGAAGCGCGCGGTGACGCGCTCGCGCGCCAGGGCTTCGAGCTCCGGAGCATTGGTCTCGATCACGTCCACGCTGTGGCGCCGTGCCCGGGCTTCGCTCAAGGCACGCCGCAGGACCTGGTCGCTCAGCGATCGCCACAGCTCGACCTTCACGCCGTATTTCTTCTCGAACGCCTGGCTGAGCGGAACCGACTCCGAGGTGGCGAGCGAGGTGTAGACGACGAGCGATCCCTCCTGCCGGGCTCGCTCGGCGAGGCGCTGCGACCGGTCGGACCCGGCGTGGAGATACACGGCCGCGTTCCTCTCGGGCGATTGCGCGCCCGCCAGCGAAGCCCAGGCGGCGAGAATCAGGACAAGGAGACGGACCATCGAAGCCCTCGATCGGCGCTCCCGGGAATTATATAATCGCGGAACTCCGTTCTGTATACCGGAATATAGATGCCGCACGAAAAGGACCAGACCCACTGGCACGAGCCCAGCGGCAGCCGCCGGGCCGGCTTCGGCGAATTCAGGAAGCAGCCGACGCCCTACGACGCCTTCATGGAGTCGGAGGGGATCCCGGTGTTCCGCGGCATCGGCATCCGCAAGGTGCAGGATCTCGCGCTCGCGCCGTGGAAGCGCACCGGCGGCCGCGGTCACTACATCCAGCTCCACGGCACCGAGACCAAGTGGGGCTGCTACGTGATCGAGGTGCCGCCGGCCGGAGCGCTGAACGCGGAAAAGCACCTGTACGAGGAGATCTTCCTCGTCGTCGAGGGGCGCGGCACCACCGAGGTGTGGCTGGAGGGCGACCGCAAGAAGCACGTCTTCGAATGGCAGAAAGGATCGATGTTCTCGATCCCGATGAACGCCTGGCACCGCCTGGTCAACGCCACCTCGGGCGGCGCGCTGCTCCTTGCCGGAACCACGGCGCCCAACGTGCTCAACATGATCAACAACGTCGACGCCGTGTTCAACAACCCGTTCGTCTTTCGCGACCGCTTCAGCGGAGCCGACGACTTCTTCAAGCCGAAGGACGACATCGAGCCCGACCCGGTCAGGGGCCTTGCGATGCGGCGCACGAACTTCATCCCCGACATCGTCAACTGCGACCTGCCGCTCGACAACCGGCGCTCGCCCGGATGGCGGCGCGTCGAGCCCTTCATGACCAACAACTGCTTCTACTTCTGGATCGGGCAGCACGAGCAGGGCCGGTACTCGAAGGGCCACGCGCACACCTCCGCCGCCGTGCTGATCTGCGTAAAGGGCAAGGGCTACACGTATACCTGGCCCGAGCGCCTCGGCGTCACGCCCTGGAAGGACGGACGCGCCGACGAGGTGAAGCGGGTCGACTACGAGCCGGTGGGCATGGTGAGCGCCGCGCCCGGCGGCGCGCGCTGGTATCACCAGCACTTCAGCGGGTCGAAGGATCCCCTGCGCCTGACCGCCTGGTTCGGCCCGCACAACCCCGGACGCGATCCCGGCGTGCCCGGGGAAAAGACGATCGACTACACCGGAATGGACATTCCGGAAGGCGGCACCTCGATCCCCTACTGGATGGAGGATCCGTTCATCCGCGCCGAATACGAGGAGACGCTGAAGAAGAACGGCGTTCCCAGCCGCATGGATCCCGGCTGGTACGTTCCTCCTGCGAAGGTCGTAGCGAAGTAGTATCCGAAGTGGTATCCGGCGTAAGGGTCATCCTGAGCGAAGCGAAGGATCTCCGTCGGCACCATCGCGCCGCAGGAGATCCCTCGGCCTTCGGCCCCGGGATGACGTCTCGAACTGAAGAAATCCGATGAGCGACGAAGGCGGACGCATCTTCTTCAGCAGCACCGGACGCAGCCTCGAGGTCGAGGACGAGATCCGCCTCTCGAGCGTCGGCGTCGATATCGGCTCCTCGACCTCGCACCTCGTGTTCTCGCGCCTCACGCTCGAGCGGCTCGACAACCGCTACGTCGTCGCCGAGCGCAAGGTCCTGCACGAGTCCGATGTTCTGCTCACGCCCTATTCCGCCGATGCAACCATCGACGCGACGGCGCTGGGGGCGTTCATCGAGAGCCAATATCGCCTCGCCAAGGTCGATCCGAAGTCAATCGACACCGGTGCGCTGATTCTCACCGGCGTCGCCGTCCGCCGCCCCAATGCGCGGGCGATCGGCGAGCTGTTCGCGGCGCAGGCGGGCAAGTTCGTGTCGGTGAGCGCGGGCGATGCGCTCGAGGCCACGCTCGCGGCGTACGGCTCGGGCGCGGTCGCGCGCTCGATCCGCGAGTCCGCCCGGGTGATGAACGTCGACATCGGCGGCGGCACCTCGAAGATCGCGGTGTGCGAACGCGGAGAGATCGTGGAGCTGACGGCGCTCGACATCGGCGCGCGCATCGTCTCTTTCGACGCCGACGGGCGCGTGAACCGGATCGAGCAGGCCGCGCGCCGCTTCGCCGAGGAGACCGGCGTCTCGCTTCAGCTCGGTAGCGTGCCCGACGCCCGGGGCCTGGAGCGCATGGTCGAGCGCATGGCCGAGCGCCTGTTCGAGGCGATGAACCGCCCCGCCCCCGACGCGCGCACGGCCGCCCTGGTGCGGCTCGATCCCCTGCGCAACGAGCGCAAGCCGGAGGTGGTCACCTTTTCCGGCGGCGTTTCCGAGTACCTCTACGGGCGCGAGACCCGGGGCTTCGGCGATCTGGGGGAGCCCCTCGCCCGGGCCATTCTCGAGCGCGTCCGGGCCTGGGGCCCGCGCATCGAGCGCTCCGACGAAGGCATACGCGCAACCGTGATCGGGGCCTCGCAGTACACGGTGCAGGTGAGCGGCGGCACTATCTTCGTCGAGCCGCAGAGCACCCTCCCCGTGAGGAACCTGCCGGTCGTCACGCCGGATCTGCCGCTCGACGAGGAGACCCTGGCGGTGGAGCGCATCGCCGGCGCGGTCAGTACCGCGCTTCGCCGGCTCGATCTCGAGGGCGGCGAGCGGGCGGTCGCAATGTGCTACCGCTGGAGAGGTTCGGCGACCTTCGGGCGGCTGGACGCCTTCTGCCGGGGAATCGCCGCGGGCCTCTCGGAAGGCCTCGCGCGCGGCCAGCCGCTCGTCCTGGTCGGAGACGGCGACATCGGCGGCCTCATCGGCGTCCATTGCAGGGAAGAGCACCTCCTCCCCAACCCGATCGTGTCGATCGACGGGATCGCGCTCAGGGAATTCGATTTCATCGACATCGGCGCGATGATTCCAGCGTCGGGCGCCGTCCCGGTGGTGATCAAGTCGCTGGTCTTTCCCGGTTCGTGAGAACATTCCACCTCATATGGACGGACCACGCACGATAAGCGGCGCGCACGCCCTGCTTCGCACCCTCCGCAGGATGGGGGTGGAGAAGATTTTCGCGTCGCCGGGATCGGACTGGGCGCCACTGTGGGAGGCGCTGGCGATGCCCGCCGCGCGCGAGGAATTTCCGCAGTACCTCTCCTCGCGCCACGAGGAAACCGCGATCGCCATGGCGAGCGGCTACGCCAAGAGCACCGGCAAGCTCCCCGCCGTGGTCCTGCATACCACGGTCGGCGCGCTGCACGCGACCATGGGGATGCGCGCGGCGCTGCACGAGCGCATCCCGATGGTGCTGCTCGCCGGGGAATCGATCACCTTCGGCGAGCGGCCCGAATACGGCATCGGTCCGCAGTGGCTGCGCCTGCTCACCGACGTTGGCGGCCCCGCGCGCCTGGTTGCGCCCTGCGTGAAATGGAGCTTCGGCCTGAACGACAGCGCCCTGCTCTCCGCGACGATCGAGCGCGCCTGCCGGATCGCGACGTCTGCCCCGGGCGGCCCGGCCTTCGTCTCCATCCCGACCGAGTTCCTGATGGACGCGCACCCGGAGGAGGCGGCGCGCTCGAGCGCGCCGGTGCGCAATCCCGCTGCCGACCCCGCCGCACTCGACGAGCTCGCGCAGATGTTGTGTGCCGCCAAGCACCCGGTGATCCTCACCGAGGAGGTCGGCAAGGATTCTTCGGCCGTGGAGCGCCTGGTCGAATTGGCGGAAACGCTGGGCGCGCCGGTGTTCGACGCCTGGCAGCCCGGCTATTTGAATTTCCCGAGAGGGCATCCCCTCTACGGCGGTGTCGGCCCGGATATGAAGGCGCTGCTCGAGGAAAGCGACCTGCTGTTCTGCGTCGAGACGGTCGTTCCCGCTCATCCGCCCGCGCTGCTCTCCGGCTCAAGGGCGCGCGTCGCCTTCCTCGGCGAGGATCCGCTGCACACCCACCTTCCCTACTGGGGCTTTCGCGACGACCTGTCGCTTGCCGGGGCGCTCGCGCCCTCGCTCGCGCTGCTCGCCGAGCGCGTCGCGCGCGCGATCCCCAGAGGAACGCGCTCCGCCGTTGCCAGGGAATGGGCAGGACGCAACGCGACATCGCGCGAGCAGGTGCGCGCGAAGGGCCGCGCCGGCGGCAGTGCCGCACGCATAGAGTCCGCCTGGATAGGCCACGAGCTGAACGCGGTCCTCCCCGAGGGCGCGATCGTGGTCGACGAGACCATCTCCCACCGCCACGACATCCTGCGCCAGCTCGAGAAGCTGGCGCCCGGCGGCTTCATTTCGGCGAGTTACGGCGGTCTCGGCATGGGAATCGGGACCGGGCTGGGAGCGAAAGTCGCCCATCCCGAGCGAACGGTGGCGGTCACCATCGGCGACGGTGCCTTCTTCTACAACCCGGTCGTCGCCTCCTTCGGCGCGGCGCAGGAGCTGAAGCTTCCGCTGCTGGTGGTGTTGTTCAACAATGCCGGCTACCTGTCGCAGAAGATGGACGTGGTGCGCGAGTACCCGGAGGGCTGGGCGGTGCGCTCCAAGCAGTTTGCCGGGCTGTCGATCTCGCCGCGTCCGGACTATCCGGCGCTCGCGCGCGCCTTCGGCGGCCACGGAGAAACCGTCGAGCGGCCCGCGGAGGTGCGAGCGGCGCTGCGGCGCGGGCTCGACGCCGTGGCGAAGGGCCAGCTCGCGCTCGTCGAGATGGTCCTCGCCCCGGTCTAGCCGGCGCGCGAATCGCTCAATCGTCCTCCCACCGGCCTCGGCCCCGGCCCGGCCTCGCCTCCAGCCTCTGGCTGAATAGGGTCGCGCCGCTCATGTCCTTGAGCGAGACGAGCATCTCCTTGCTGCGATGGTCGATGTCGACCTGTCCGAAGAATTGCATGCCGGCGCTCGGCGGCAGGTTCGCCTGGCCCGCGGGGGGCGCCTTCACGAAGACCACCTGCGGCCCGAAGGTGTTGTCCAGCGCATTGGGACCGAAAGTCCCGGCGTTGAGAGGGCCGGAAACGAACTCCCAGAACGGATCGAAATCGCGGAATTGCGCCCTGCGCGGGTCGTAGAAATGGGCGGCGGTGTAGTGGACGTCCGCGGTAAACCACACGACGTTGGCGATGCCCTCGCGTTTGATGAAGCTCAGCAACTCGGCGAACTCGAACTCGCGCCCGAGCGCCGGGCCGTCGCCGTTCGCGACGGCCTCGAATTGATCCCGTCCCTGGGCGTCCTTGCCGTCACCGACGAGCAGACCGATGGGCATGTCGGCTGCGATCGCCTTCCAGGTCGCGCGCGAAGCCTTCAGGTTCCGCTTGAGCCAGTCGAGCTGCGTGCGGCCGAGGAATGCGGTGTCGGCGCCGGGAGCCGGCTGGCGGTTGAAGCTGTTGGGGCCGCGGTAGCTGCGCATGTCGAGCACGAACACGTCGAGATCCCCTCCGTAGGGGATGAGCCGGTAGACCCGCTCGGACTCGTCCTGCGGGTGCCAGCGCAGCGGCGCGTACTCGAGGAACGCCCGTCCGGCCCGTGCGGCGAGCGTCTGCACGCGCTTCTCCGTATAGCGCGGATCGGCCGTGAGGTCCTTGCTGTCGGACCAGTTGTTGAGCGTCTCATGGTCGTCCCATTGCCAGATCTGCGGCACCTCGGCGTGGAAGCGCCGCATGTTCTCGTCGAAGAGGTTGTACAGGTGGGCGCCGCGGAAGTCGTCGAGGGTCTCCGCGACCTTGCGCTTGGCGGGCACCTGGTCGAGGAAAGCGTTGCGCCAGATCGTGCCGTTCCCGAGGGGGACCTGGTCGAGCATCGGTCCGTCGGCGTAGATCGTGTCGCCGCTGTGAACGAAGAAATCCGCCCCGGTGCGGCGCATGGTCTCGTAGGTCGTCATGCCGCCGATGTCGGGGTTGATCCCCCAGCCCTGGCCGGCGGTATCGCCGGACCAGAGAAAGCGGACGTTGCGGCGCCTCCGCGGCGCGGTGCGAAAACGGCCTACGACCGGCTCGCTGCGCGCCTTGCCGGAATCGAGGCTCTCGTACAGGACGCGCACGAAGACCTCGGCGTCGGAGGGCAGGCCGCTCAAGTCGACGCGGCTGGTGAAGTCGGTCACGGCGAGAGCATGCGGGCCGGGTACCTCGGTCGCGCCGGCGAAATTCTCGTGGACAGACCACTCGACCAGCATCCGCGCCTCCCGGTCGGCGCGGCTCCACACGATCGCGCGATCGGAGAGGACGTCGCCGATCTTGAGTCCCTGGTTCGCCATCGGTCGCGCGCCGTCGGCGGCGATGAGGGCGGGCGCCTGCTGCGCGCGCAGGATGCCGGGCAGACCTATCAGCGCGAGGCCTCCGGCGAAGGCGGAGTGTTGGAGGAAACGGCGGCGCGGGCGATCGACTGGATTGGACATGGTTTTCTCCGAGCAAGGTTGAGGACGCGGAGAATTTTCGGGCCGACCGATTGCAGGAAAATGAGACTTCCATGACAGACGCATGAAGCGGACGACGAGCTTCCCGCCGGGTCGAGCGGTATACCCTATTCGGGCGTGTCGTTACAGCGGGTGACGTTGCCCTTTGGGGTCTTCACGGTGAAGCAGCGCCGGTCCCGCGTGGCGGGTTCTTCGGCATCGGCCGGCGGGACCGGCGCCCGTGCTTCCGGGGCCGGAGCACGATCGGCCGGAGGCCTGCGTCCCTCCGCCTGGGCCGGAGACGGCTGGTAAGCCGGCTGCACGTTCAGCCGGTCTTTGACTTCGCCGGCGTCTTTCAGGCCGAGATCGCTGCATTGCTTGCCCGAGTAGGTGATCTTCCCGGCCGCGTCGGTGCATTTGAACGTCTGTGCCGCAAGCTCGCCGGAGAGGAGCAGCACGCAGGCCGCCAGAGTCCATCCAGCTCCCGTCGACATACGGCTAGGCACCTTTCTTCTCTCCTGCCACGTTTCGCTTCAGGACCGTCTGCCAGAAGAACCCGTTCTGGAATGCCAGCAGCCACAAGACGACGAACGCCTGGGTCGATGCGCCGAACTCGCCCGCCTGCAGGAACCCGAGGAACACGATGGGCGAGACGAGGATCGCGATCGAGCCGTTGCGGATATGTTCGACCAAGACCCCCTTCTTGCTGGGCGCATCGAGGCAGTCGACCGCGGTCTTCGCCAGCATCCCCAGCAGCATGCCGATGAAGAGCGGGCCGTACAGCACGGTCAGATCGCCGAGCGTCGCCGAGCCTTGTGCCTTGGAGGAGGAAGAGGAGGACGCGTCGGCGACCGGCGGCGCCGGGGGCGGCGCGCCCAGGCTCCACTCGGCCTTCTGTTGATTGGGTGGAGACGGCTCCGCGAAAGCGGCGCCGATCAGGGCGAAGCGGCTCCCGGTCTCCGCTCGTCCCGTGGTCACGGCATCTTTCAGGACCCAGCCATACGACCATTCCTCCCTGCCGCTCCTGGCGATCTTGAACGCGATCTGGAACCACACCTTCGTCGACAGTCCGAAGTCCGCGCTCTGCTCGGTGCACACGTAGACCTGCGTCGACTGGCGCAAGGACGCGATGCGGTTCCCCTGCCAGCCTCGGCCGGTGACGAACTGCGGCACGCGTTCATAGACATCGGTCGCCGAAGCGATGACGCCTCTGCGGTCGCACTTCTGTGCCATTGCGAGCGAGGAATGGACCGTCAACGCCCCGACCACCGCGATTAGGGCAAGTCTCCGCAAGCTGGGAATCGCCATGATCAACTCCTGGTGACGGACAACCGAGAACCGAGTCTGGCGGAGAGGGCGGGATTCGAACCCGCGTTAGGCTATTAACCTAAACACGCTTTCCAGGCGTGCGACTTAAACCACTCATCCACCTCTCCGGTTCGAGGGTGGATTTTACGCGAGCCCGCTCGCGCGCGCCTGTTCCAGCGCCATCACCGCCCAGTCCTTGCCGCCGTCGCCGTGGGCGACCGCGCCGACCAGGCGGTCGCGCCAGACGTTGCCGCTCGGGAGCGGCACGCCCACCGCTTCGCCGGCGGCGAGCGCGAGATTCGCGTCTTTCAGCCCCAGCACCGCCATCTGGCCGACGCGGTCGTAGCTCTCCTCGACGATGATCTTGGCGTAGGCCTTGTACGCGGGGCAGGCGAACAACCCGTCGGTCATGACTTCGTTGAGTACTTGCGGCGCGACGCCGTACTTGCGCACCAGCGAGAAGCCCTCCCCCATCGCCTCGATCGCGCAGCCGAGCACGAAATTGTTGGCGATCTTGATCGCGGTCGCGGCTTCCGGATCCGCGCCGGCTTCGATGCTGCGCCTGGCGATCGCCTCGAACAGGGGTGCGCAACGCCGCAGCGCCTCCGCCGGCCCTGCGACTACGATGCCGGCCTGGCCGGAGGCCACCATCTCGGGCCGGCCGAGCATCGGCGCCGTGACCAGTACCTGGCCGCGCGCGCCGTGCTCGGCCTTGAGCTTGCGGACCACGCCGATCCCGTGCGTGCCGGAGCAGATGTGGATACCGCCTTTCGGCAGCGACTCGAGCAACCCGACCGCCTGACTGGCGACGTGCTCGAGCGCCGCGTCGTCGGCGAGCATGGTGAAGACCGCCTCGCCGTAGCGCGCCGCGTGTGCGAGCGAGGCCGCCGACCTCGCGCCGGCCTGCACCAGCTCCGCAGCCTTGGCGGGGGTGCGATTGAAGACGGCGAGATCGTGCTTCGCCTCGACGAGACGGCGGGCCATCGCCCGGCCCATCCGGCCGGTGCCTATGAATCCGACCTTCATGGATTTCCCTTCATCAAGCGAGTTGGCCGCGAACCCACTCGAGCTCGCGCGTGACGTAGTCGACGATATCGCCGGTCTTCAGATGGTCGGGCAGCACGTCCCAGGTGTAGGTCTCGATCTCGAGCTGGCGCGACAGCGGGTTCGCCTTGTGGAACTTGAGCGCGTCCTCGATCGCGAAGCGCGTCGTGCCCAGATCTCCCAGGCTGTCGAGAAAGACGGGGACGTGGAAGTGGGTGCGCCACTCGCGCGGCCCGGGGTTCCTGCGCCACGCCTCGAAGGCGTCCTCCAGGTTGAGAAAGCGCGTGAGCCTGCCGTCCTTCTTCTCCACCGTCTGGGTGAGGTAGATGGTCTTCGCGTAGCGCGCGAGCGTGTCGACGATCTTCTGTGTGACCTCGGGAACGCGCATGGCCGCCGCCTCCTGCAGCTTGAAGACCGGAATCCCCGCGTCGACGAGCTTCTGCAGCGATTCGGCGATGTTCTCGTAGGCGACCGCCTGGTGGCAGATGTCGAACACCACGCCCACGTGCCGGCGCAGGGCGACATGCGCCTCCGACACCGGAATGCCGGCGAGCTTCGCCAGCGCCATGGCGGAGGCTCCCGAATAGAGGTGGTTCGCAAAGTAGGCGACCGTCTCGTCCGTCGTCTCGAGGAAACAGAACGGCTCGGGCTCGAGCGCGAGCGT
>DATIWX010000032.1:0-8814 GCA_035519135.1 Burkholderiales bacterium
CTCGAGCTGCTTCCCCGGCGAAGTCGCGAGGTGCTGCCACCAGTCGAAGAACGCCATCCCCACCGCGGACGGCGAGATCCCCAGGGTCGCCCGCCCCGCGTACGCGCGCAGCAGGCGATCGATGCCCGCCGCCATGTCCGCTGCCGGATCGACGTCCTCCATCCTGGGGGTCGGCGCGGCGCGCGCCTGCGCGGCCTCCGCTCTTGCTCGGTCCGTGCTGCGCCTGCCGTGAGCAAGCACGAGGTTTCGCCGGTTTCCGGTCACGATCGCCGCCTCACATTCCCATCTCGTCCATGGGCGGCCGGCCCGCCGCTTGCCTGTCCGGAATCTGGGCGATCATGCAGTCGGTAGTGAGGATCAGCCCGGCGATCGAGGCTGCGTTCTGGAGCGCCGTGCGCGTGACCTTGCAGGGATCGAGCACGCCCATCTGCACCATGTCGCCGTACGCGTCCGTGAGCGCGTTGTAGCCGAAATTGCCCTCGCCTTCCTGCACGCGGTTCACGACCACGGATGGCTCCTCGCCCGCGTTGGCCGCGATCTGGCGCAGCGGCTCCTCGAGCGCGCGCAGCACGATCCTGATGCCGGCATCCTGATCCGGATTGTCCCCGCGCAGGTTTCCCAGCCGCGAGCGCACGCGCAGCAAGGCGACGCCGCCACCGGGCAGCACGCCCTCTTCCACCGCCGCACGCGTCGCGTGCAAGGCGTCCTCGACGCGCGCCTTCCTTTCCTTCATCTCGGTCTCCGTCGCCGCGCCGACCTTGACCACCGCGACGCCGCCGGCGAGCTTCGCCACGCGTTCCTGGAGCTTCTCCTTGTCGTAGTCGCTGGTGGTCTCCTTGATCTGCTCGCGCAGGTCGGCGACCCGGGCGGAGATCTTCTTCGGATCGCCCGCGCCGCCGATCACGATGGTGTCTTCCTTGTCGATCTCGACGCGCTTGGCGTGCCCCAGCTGGGCGAGCGTCACCTTGTCGAGCTTCAGCCCCACCTCCTCGGCGATGACCTGGCCGCCCGTCAGCACGGCGACGTCCTCGAGCATCGCCTTGCGGCGGTCGCCGAAACCGGGCGCCTTCACCGCGCAGGTCTTGAGCACGCCGCGCAGCATGTTGACGACGAGCGTCGCCAGCGCCTCGCCCTCGACGTCTTCCGCGATCACGAGCAGCGGCTTCGAGGTCTTGGCCACCTGCTCCAGAACCGGCAGCAGGTTCTGGATCGAGGAGATCTTCTGGTCGTGGATCAGGATGTAGGCGTCTTCCAGGACGCAGCGCTGTTTCTCGTTGTTGATGAAGTAGGGGGAAAGAAAGCCGCGATCGAACTTCATGCCTTCAACCACCTCCAGTTCGCTCTTGAGTCCGGAGCCGTCCTCGACCGTGATTACGCCTTCCTTGCCGACTTTCTCCATCGCGTTCGCCACGATCTCGCCGATCACCGGATCGGAGTTGGCGGAGATCGTGGCGACCTGGGCGATCTCGGTGCTGGTGCCGCAGGGCTTCGCGAGCTTCTTCAGCTGCTCGACGACGGCGTTGACGCCCGTATCGATGCCTCGCTTCAGGTCCATGGGATTCATTCCGGCGGCGACGGATTTCATCCCCTCGAACACGATTCCGGCGGCGAGCAGGGTTGCGGTGGTCGTGCCGTCGCCGGCGACATCCGAGGTCTTCGAGGCGACCTCCTTCACCATCTGTGCGCCCATGTTCTCGAAGCGGTCCTCGAGCTCGATTTCCCTGGCAACGACGACGCCGGAGTTGATGACGACGGGAGCGCCGAACGACTTTTCCAGGACGACCGTGCGGGCCTTGGGCCCGAGCGTGCCGCGCACGGCGTCGGCGAGTATCCGTACCCCTGCCATGATCTTGGCGTGGGCGTTTTCGTGGAAGATGATTTGCTTCGCTGCCATGTGGCAATCCTTCCCTCAGTTCCGTACCTGCGCCTCGCGCGTCTGCTCCCGCCCGATCGCCCTCACCAGGTCGTCGACCTGGCCGGCGACGAGCTCGAGCAGATCGTCGATCGCAACGATGCCGGCGAGGGTACCCGCGCTGCTGAGCACGGGCAGCCTGCGTACCCCGTGCGTCCGCATCACCCTGAGCGCGTCCACGACGTCGTCGTCCTCGCGGACGGCGACCGGGTCCCGGCTCATGACCTCGCCGACGCTCACGCTACGGGCGTCGAGGCCGGCCGCGACCACTTCCACGACGATGTCGCGGTCCGTGATCACGCCGGCCGGCATGCGGCCGCCCCGCGCCAGGACGATCACGCTGCCCACGTGGCGCTCGCGCATCCGCTTGGCGATCTCGTCGATGCGCTCGTCCTCGTACGCGACCGTGACTTCGCGATTGCACACTCTTCCGATTCTCATCTTGTGCCTCCGTCTCGTTGTGCCCAAGTTAGCAAGCCGTGGCTCTGCAGGGTTGAGCTAGGTCAAGACCGGGGAGGTTCCGGCAGGCCGCGCAGACAAAAAAACCGCCATCGGGAGGTGATGGCGGTTC
This sequence comes from Burkholderiales bacterium, assembly GCA_035519135.1. GTDB lineage: Bacteria > Pseudomonadota > Gammaproteobacteria > Burkholderiales > SG8-39 > VBDM01. The sequence continues at coordinate 2,484 of DATIWX010000032.1, forward strand.
CGGCGGAGACCCCGGGCCGGTTAGCCGGCCGGTCTGAGGCTGTCTCCATCCATCGCTGCGCCGAAAGGCGTTGCGAACATCAGGCCTGGTTTCAGGCCCCTCATCTTGTGCCTGGTTTCCCCTTGAGGAGATTCCATGCACAAGCTCAATATAGCCCGGGGTCGCGGGGGTGTTTTGATCCAGATCAAGCTTCTCACCCGCGTTCGGCCCCGCCGCGCCGCAGCTCGCGCAACAGCCTCGCCAGCACCTCCTCTCCTTCGGCCGGCCGGACGCGATAGAACTCCCCCGCGAGCGATCGCGCCAGGTGCTCCAGCGCCGACTCCACCTCCCGGGGCAATTCGGCGGCCGACAGGAGCGCGGCGGCGCGCCGCCGGGACGGCCGGCCGCCGAGCAGGACGACGAGGTCTGCGTCGTCGAGGGCGTTGCGCACCTGCGCCGGCAAGGAGCCCCGCTCGATCCGGAACGACCAGCGCAGAGGCTTGCCTTCGGCCGCGGCGGCGAGCGCGCGGCGCGCCTCCTCGGCCTGATAGCGAAGGCGGCGCTCCATCGTGGGAACGTCGAGCGCCTGCGCCGAAAACGCCCCGATTTCCCGGGCAAAAGGCATGGCGGCGAAATGGAGCAGCTCCTCATTCTCGACGAACAGCCCCGTGAGCTCCGCTTCCAGCGTCGCGGCAGCCTCCGCCACGGCATCGAGCGCCCGGGCGGCCTCGGCCGACTCCTGCACGACGATGATGCGGCGAATGCTCACGGTCTGTCGGGGCGCGAGCGCTTCCGTGCCGCCGGTGCCGCCCCTCCGAAGGAACGCATCCGGCCGGCGAACTCCGCGAGGCGCTGCTCGACCCTGCCGTTGATGCTGCTCGCGGGAAACTGCCCGAGAGCGTCGCGCTGTCCTGCCTGGACGCCGGTGAGGATCTCGACCCCCTCGTCGATGCTGGCCACCGGATAGACGTGAAACTTGCCCGCCGACACGGCATCGACCACCTCGCGCTTGAGCATCAGGTGCTTCACGTTGGAGGCGGGAATGAGCACGCCCTGCTCCCCGGTCAACCCGCGCGAGGCGCAGATGTCGAAGAAGCCTTCGATCTTCTCGTTCACGCCGCCGATCGCCTGCACGTCGCCGTGCTGGTTGACCGAGCCGGTCACCGCGAGCGACTGGCGCACCGGTGCGTCTGCGAGCGCGGAGAGCAGCGCATAGAGCTCGGCCGAGGACGCGCTGTCGCCTTCGACACCGCCGTAGCTCTGCTCGAACACCAGGCTTGCGCCGAGCGAGAGCGGCGTCTTCGCCGCGTAGCGTCCGGCGACGTAGCCCGCGAGAATGAGCACGCCCTTGGAGTGAATCGGGCCGCCCAGCTCGGACTCGCGTTCGATGTCGATCACCTTGCCGCCGCCCAGGCGCACGCGCGCGGTGATGCGATGCGGCATGCCGAAGGAGAATCCGCCGAGCGTCGCGACCGAGAGACCGTTGACCTGGCCGGCGCGCTCGCCCGCGGTGTCGATGAGCAGCGTGCCGCGGACGATCTCCTCCTGCAGGCGCTGCCGGATGCGGCTGGCACGCTCCTTCCTCGTGCGGATCGCGCGTTCCACGTCCTCCCCGGACGTGACCGCGCGGCCTGCGGTCGATGCCCAATGATCGGACTCGCGCAGCAGGTCGGCGAGGTCGAGCATCTGCATGGACAGCTTCTCCGAGTCCCCCGCCATGCGTCCGCCGTGCTCGATCGCCCTCGATACCGCGGCGCGGTCGAGCGGCCGCAGCTTGTCCGCGCGCGCCATGGTGGCGATCACCCGCGCATACAGCAGATCCGCGTCCGGATCCCGCGCCATGTCGTCCTCGAAATCGGCGACCACCTTGAACAGCCCGGCGAACTCCGGATCGTAGGCGTGCAGCAGGTAGTAGATGATCCGCTGGCCGACGAGCACCACCTTCAGGTCGAGCGGAATCGGCTCGGGCTCGAGAGACACGGTGCTCACCAGGCTCAGCATCTGCCCGAGCGATTCGGCGCGGATCTCGCGCGAGCGCAGCGCGCGTTTCAGCGCCTCCCAGGCAAAGGGCTGGCTGAGGACCTTCAAGGCGTCGAGCACCAGATAGCCGCCGTTGGCGCGATGCAGGGCGCCCGCCTTGATCAGCGTGAAATCGGTGACGAGGGTTCCCATCTTGGCCAGGTGCTCGATGCGGCCGACGAGGTTGTCGTGGCTGGGGTTGTCTTCGTGGACGATGGGCGCGCCCTTGTCGGCGGCGCGGTCGATCAGCACGTTGACCTCGTAGCGGCGCAGCGGCGACTCCTCCGGCTCCATGCGCCGGAGAAGGCCGAACATGGCCGGCTGCTCGCCCTCCTTGGGCTGCTGGAATATCTCGACCCGGTCCAGCACGTCGTTCTGGACCGCGGTCAGATACGCGCGTATATCCGGCAGCGCCTCGTACTCGGCCTTGATCTCTTCCATGAGGCTCCCCACCGAGGCGCTCGTGACCTGGCGATTCAGCTCGCGCGCCTTGCGCTGCGCCTCCCGGCGCCACTTCGGCATCTCGTGCAAGGCCCGCTCGAGCTCTTCCTGCAGCGACGCGATGTCCTGCTGCATCCGTTCCTGGTCCGGCCCGGGAAGCTGGCGGAACTCGTCGGGCTCCATCACGTCGTCCTTGTCCTGCTTCATCGGGGCGAAGCCAAACCCGGCCGGCGTGCGCAGCAGCGCAATGCGCTTCGCGCGAGCGCGCTCGCCGATCTCGCCGATGGCTTTCGCCTGGCGCTCTCCGAGCTCGGTCTCGATCTCCGAGATCCGGGTACGGTACTCGTCGGTCTCGAACGCGGCCGGAATGGCGGCGCGCAGGTCCTCGACCAGGCGCACCATGTCCTGCTGGAATTTCGCCGCGCGTCCCGGCGGGAGCTTGAGCGCCCGCGGCTTGTGCGGCGCCTCGAAATTGAACACATAGCACCAGTCGGCCGGGACTTCCTGGGCCGGCGCCTGCTGCTCGAGGAGCTTCTTCACCAGGGCGTGGCGCCCCATCCCCTCGGGCCCCATGGCGAAGATATTGAAGCCGTCGCGCCGGATGCCGATGCCGAAGCGGATAGCGTCCACGGCACGCCCCTGGCCGAGCGAATCGGCGAAATCCGCCAGCTCGTCCGTGGTCTGGAAGCCAAACCGCGCCGGGTCGCAGCGACGGCAGAGGTCGGCCGCCGCGAGGGCCCGAGGCTTGTCCACTGTGCCGCTTCCCATAGGCCCATTTAAGCCGCGGAGCAGGGAGCGGAGTTGACGCAGATCAACAACCCGCACCCCCCCGGGACTATTCTGGAGCTGGCACCTCCGCAAGAGGGGTATTCACTGAAACGAACAGGAGAACACCATGGCAAACATCACCCGTTTTGATCCGTTCGAGGAGCTCGTGCGTTTCCGGCCGCTGGCGGATTTCGACGACTTCTTCAAGGGGTTCCGCATGCGTCCGTCGCTGGGCGAGGTCGACATCGAGCCGCGCATCAAGGTCGACGTTTCCGAGGCCGAAGGCGCGTACGCCGTCAAGGCTGAGATCCCGGGCGTGAAGAAGGAAGACATCCACGTCGCGATCGACGGCAACCAGGTTTCCATCGAGGCGGAAGTGAAGAGGGAAAAGGAAGAGAAGAAGGGCGAGAAGGTCGTCCGCAGCGAACGTTACTTCGGCAAGCAGTCCCGCAGCTTCACTCTGGGCTACGACATCGATGCCGGCAAGGCGGAAGCGAAATACTCCGATGGCGTGCTCGAGCTGAAGCTCCCGAAGAAATCCAACGGCTCGAGCAAGGAGCTGAAGGTCCAATAGGCAGAGAGGACGCGGACGCCGTTTCCAGTCAGCGCGCTGGAGGCGGCGGCACGCGCGACCGGGCGATGAGCGATGAAGGCGCTGTTCATCCTGAACGACGCGCCCTACGGCACTGAGCGCACCTACAACGGCTTGCGCCTTGCGCTGGCGCTGGCGAAGAACACCCCCGCTGCCGAGATGACGATTTTCCTCATGGCGGACGCGGTGGTTGCCGCTAAGAGGGGCCAGAAGACGCCGGAGGGCTATTACAACGTCGAGCGCATGCTCAAGCGGTTCGCGTCCGGCAACCACCAGATCCTGCTGTGCGGGGTCTGCATGGATGCCCGCGGCCTGACCGAGGCAGACCTCGTCGATGGGGCGAAGCGCAGTTCCATGGACGAGCTCGCGAACGCCACGCTGGCAGCCGATAAGGTGCTGGTGTTCTGAGAACCGCCTCGGACCGGGCCAAGCCGTGGATCCCAAACTGCACTGGGAGAAGGTCTATCGGGCCAGGCGGCCGACCGAGGTCAGCTGGTATCGCCCGCACCTGGAAATCTCACTGCGAATGATCGAGGAGGCCGTCCCGAATCGTAACGGGCGCATCATCGACATCGGCGCCGGGTTTCACTAGAGCCCTGCTGACTAGAATCGGCGCTCAACGGGCTCATTGTGAATCCCCTGACCAGCCCGCTGCTCACGGATCTGTACCAGCTGACCATGCTGCAGGCGTACTACGCGCACGGCATGCTCGATACCGCCGCGTTCGAGCTCTTCGTGCGCAAGCTGCCTGCCAGCCGGAATTTCCTGATGGCGGCGGGCCTGGAGCAGGCCCTGGATTTCCTCGAGGGGCTGCACTTCGAGGAAACCGAGCTCGCGTGGCTTGAGCAGAGCCGCCTGTTTCGGGGCAGTTTCCTCGACCGCCTGCGCGCCTTGCGCTTCACCGGAGACGTGTACGCGATGCCGGAGGGAACCCTGTTCTTCTCCGACGAGCCCATCGTGCGCGTGGTCGCGTCCATGCCCGAGGCGCAGCTGGTCGAGTCGCGCCTCCTGAACCTGGTGCACTTCCAGACGGCGGTCGCATCGAAGGCCGCGCGTTCGGTGCTGGTCGCGCCCGGCAAGCTGCTCGTCGATTTCGGCCTGCGGCGCGCGCACGGCGCCGAGGCCGGCCTGCTCGCCGCGCGCGCGAGCTACATTGCCGGCTTCTCGGGCACGGCGACCGCGCTCGCCGCGCCGCTCTACGGGATTCCGATATTCGGCACCATGGCGCACTCCTTCGTCCAGGCGCACGACGACGAGGCCGCCGCCTTCGAGCGTTTCGCCGCCGCCTGCCCCTCGAGCGCGGTGTTCCTGATCGACACCTACGACACCGAAGCGGCAGCGCGCAAGGTCGTCGCCCTCGCTCCGCGCCTGAAGGAAGCCGGGATCGCGCTCCGCGGCGTGCGCCTGGACAGCGGCGACCTCGCCGCGCTGTCGCGCAGCGTGCGCCGCATCCTGGACGACGCGGGCCTGACGCAGGCGACGATCTTCGCGAGCGGCAACCTCGACGAATACCGGCTGCGCGACTTGCTCGCTTCGGGCTCGCCGATCGACGGCTTCGGCGTCGGCACGAGCCTCGTCACCTCCGCCGACGCGCCCTTCCTCGACGCTGTATACAAGCTGCAGGAGTACGCGGGCATCCCCCGGCGCAAGCGCTCCGCCGGCAAGGCGACCTGGCCAGGGCGCAAGCAGGTACACCGGAGCTTTCACGACGACGGCACGCTCGGCCATGATCTGGTGACCATGGAAGCGGAGGTCGTTCCAGGAACGAACCTGCTCGAGCCGGTGATGCGGGGCGGCAAGCGCCTAGGTGCGTCGCCGAGCACGGCCGAGATCCGAACGCGGGCAACCCGGCAACTCGCCGCGCTGCCTCCGCGACTGCGCCCTCTCGATCAGGCCGCCGAGCCGTACCGCGTCGATATTTCCAAGGCGCTGCGCGAACTCGCGGCGCAGGTCGACGCGAGGACCGGAGCGGGCACCGTCACATGAGCTTCATCGCGATCATCATGATCCCGATCATGACGATGACCATCGCGACCAGCATGATCGGGCTCTTCACCATGTGCCGCAGCATGCCGAAGCGTGTGCCCTCGGGGAGCAGGTCCATTCCGCATTGGGGACATTTCCCCGGCTGCCCCTGGCGAACGTTCCGGTGCATGGGGCAGATATAGACCTGCGGGGCCGCTTCGCTCTGGGCCATTCTCGATCTCCGAAAGATGGACGGGGCGGCGCGACGCTTTCAGCGCGGGTTGCCCGAGAGGATCGCTGCTTTCTTTTCCTCGTACTCCTGCTTTTGAATCTCTCCCTTCGCAAAGCGCTCATTGAGAATCTGCAGAGCCGAATGGGTCGGGTCACCCCATGGCCCCGTCATGCGCCAGGGCATCCAGCCGTGAGAAGCATGGCCGCCGCCTCTGTGCATCAAGAAGAAGAAACCGATGCACACGGCAACCATGAAGAAGAACATGAGCAGCGGGAAGATCCACCAGAAGCCCCAGCCTCCGCCCCACATGTGCCAGGGCCCCGGCCAGTACTGCT
>DATIWX010000033.1:0-47632 GCA_035519135.1 Burkholderiales bacterium
GACGGCAGCTTCCTGGCCCTGCGCGTCAACACGCTCGCGGCGCTGGGTGCGTACGTATCCTCGGACCGGAACCTGATCGCGACCTTCCAGAGCGTGAGCGCGGTGGTCGGCGTCTACGCGATCCCGGCCGCGCACGTGAAGATCACCGGGGTCATGACGAACACCAGCCCGACCGCCCCTTACCGCGGCGCGGGACGCCCAGAGGCGATCTACCTGATCGAGCGGATCATCGACGATGCGGCGCGCGAGCTGAATCTCGACCGCATCGAGCTGCGGAGGAAGAACCTCATTCCGTCGAGCGCGATGCCGTGGAAGACGCCGCTCGCCTTCACCTACGACTGCGGCGAGTTCGCCAGAGGCATGGACCGGGCTCTGGCGCTCTCGGACTGGGCGAATTTCGCCAAGCGCAGGGAAGAGTCGAGGGGACGAAGAATGCTGCGCGGCATCGGCGTGATCAACGCGATCGAGCGCGCCTCCTCGCCCGGGCTGGAGTATGCGGAGATCCGCTTCCACCCGAGCGGCTCGGCGACGCTCGCGATGGGGAGCAAAAGCCAGGGGCAGGGGCACGAGACGAGCTTCCGCCAGATCGTGAACGAAAGGCTGGGGCTCGACCCGAAGGATGTCGCCTATGTCGACGGCGACACCGAGAAGGTCGCGTTCGGCGTCGGCACCATGGGCTCGCGCTCCATGGCGATCGCGGGAACGGCCCTCGTCATCGCCTCGGACAAGATCGTCGCCAAGGGAAAGAAGATCGCCGCGCACCTCATGGAAGCGGCCGAGCCCGACGTCGAGTTCGCCGCTGGCAAGTTCAGGGTCGCCGGCACCGACCGCTCGGTGACGATCAGGGAAGTCGCGAAGGCCGCGTACGAGCCGCAGAAGCTGCCGAAGGGCCTCGAGCCCGGCCTCTACGAAACCGGGACGTTCTCGCCCGAGAACCACACCTTCCCGAACGGGACGCACGTGTGCGAGGTCGAGATCGACCCGGAAACGGGCGTGGTCGACGTCGTCCGTTACACCGTCGTCGACGACGTCGGCACCGTCATCAACCCGCTTACCCTCAAAGGCCAGATCCACGGCGGCGTCGTGCAGGGACTCTCGCAGGTGCTGTTCGAGCGCGTCGAGTACGATCCGGAGTCGGGGCAGCTGCTCACGGGCTCCTTCATGGACTACTGCATGCCGCGCGCGGACGACGTGTGCGCGATGGAAGTCGGCAGCAACCCGGTGCCGACGAAACTGAATCCGCTCGGAGTCAAGGGAGCAGGGGAGGCGGGCACCGTCGGCGCGTTGCCTGCGGCGATGAACGCCATCATGGACGCCCTCGCGCCGCTGGGCGTGAAAGAGCTCGACATGCCGGCGACGGGGGATAGGGTGTGGAGGGCGATACAAAAGGCGCGATGATGTCGTTGCTTCGATTCAATGCCTACGCTCTTGTCGCGGCCCCGGTCGCGTTGCTGGTCGCCGCCTGCGCGACGACCACGCTCGACGGCAGCTGGACCCACCCTGAGTTCGCCGGCAAGCGCCTGCAGGGGCCGGTGCTGGTCGTTGGCGTTGCGCGCGACGACACGGTGCGAAGAATCTATGAGGACGAGATGGTCGCGCGGCTCGGCGCGCGCGGAGTCAAGGCGTTGCGCAGCTACGAGCTGGTGCCGGGCGCGTTGCAGAACGACAGCGTCGAGCGTCTGCAGCAGGCGGCTCGCAAGGCGGGTGCCACGCACCTCTTGTCGACCGCGGTGATCGGGCGGGAGCGCGAGGCCTTGGTCTACCAGGACCCGGGGGTCTACGGAGGCTGGGGCGGCTATCGCGGCTGGTACGGTTCCTACTGGGGCATGGCGTATCCGTTGCGCACCGACGTTCGCGTCTACAGCATCTACATCGCCCAGACGGCGCTGACCGATGTCGCGACCGACCGCATCGACTGGACCGCGCGCACCCGCAGCACGGCACCGGCGAATGTCGAACAGGAAACACGCGCCTTTGTCGACGTGATCGTCGGCGCGCTCGACCAGGCCGGCCTGCTCGGTGCGCCGGTCAAGTGACTACGGGCCTCAAGTCTCGCCGACGACCAGCCAGGTCGCGCCGATCACCAGGACCCCGCCCGCAAGCATGAACAGGCTCAGCGGCTCGCCGAGAAACAGCACGCCCCAGAGCACGCCGAACACGGGGATCAGGAAGGTGACGGTGAGGGCCCGCGCCGCGCCGACGTTGGCGATCAGGCGGAAATAGAGCACATAGGCAAACGCCGTGCAGGCGACGGCCAACGCCAGGACGCTTGCCACGACGCCCGCCGTGAACAGCTCCACGCTCGGCCACGGGGCGAGCGCGGGAGAGAGGACGAGGGCCGCTCCGACCTGGCTTCCAACGGCGACCGCGAAGGGCTCGATCGAGGCGGTCTTCAGGCGCGTATACACGACGGCAAGCGCGTAACAGCAGGCTGCGCCGATCGCGGCGAGCGCGGCGAGGACGACCTTCGCGTCCGCTGCGACCGGACCGAACCCGACGAGCAGCGCCACTCCCGCCATGCCTGCCACAAGACCGGACACCCGGCGAAGCGTGAGGCGCTCGTTCAGCCACAATGCGGCGAAGAGGGCGCCGAAGAGCGGGCTGGTGGCGTTGAGCACGGCCGAATAGGAAGCCGGCAGATGCACCGCGGCGTAGGCGAACAGGGCAAACGGCACCGCGGAATTGACCGTGCCGACTACGAGGTAGGCTCGCCACCGGCCGGCGAAGCGAACCTGCGCGCCGGTCATCCACGCCCAGGCCAGCAGCGTCGTGGCGGCGACCGCCAGGCGCAGCTCGGCCACAAACAGCGGTCCCAGCACCGGCGCCGCAATGCGCAGGAACAGGAACGAGCCGCCCCAGAGAGCGGCGAGCGTCACGAGCCGGAGCACGTCTGGCGGGCGCATGCGGCAACTCTATCCGGGCCGCCGCGCTCTCACCACCCGAAAATTGCCGCTATGGCACCCCGGCGGCGGGCTCCAAGCGGTGCTATTGTTGCCGCGCACATAGGCGCCGGGCATCGATGGAATCCACCGAGGCATACCAAAAGCCGAGCAGACGGATCGCTGCGGCGCTGGGCTTCGTCCTCCCGCCCGCGGGGATGCTCTACGTCGCCCGGCCGGGTCGCGCGGCGATCTATTTGCTGCTGCTCGCTGCGCTCGCGACGGTCAACTTCGTCGCGCTTCGCGAGCGCCACTGGGCGCCCGACGCGGCGATCCTGCTCGCCGCGATCGTCTGCGCGGCGCAGGCCTATCGCATCGCCCGGGACTTCCGGGAGATCAAGCGCCCCTGGTACAGCCGCGGGCCCGGCCTGCTCTTCGTCATCGCGGCGTTCGCGGGGCTCGCGGTGGCGGCCCGGGCCTGTCTCTTCGAGCCTTTTCGCCTCGCGTCCGCATCGATGCTGCCCTCGATCGAGGCGGGCGACCGCCTGATCGTGAAGAAGTGGGGCTACGGCAACTACGAGGCCTGGGGAATTCACCTCGCGAGGGCCCCCATCTCGTCGGAGGTCAGCAGGGGAGACGTCGTCGTCTTCGAGTCTCCGGGGAACCCGTCCGTGGCTTACGCGAAGCGGGTGGTCGGTCTCCCGGGCGACACGGTCGCCTACTTCAGCAAGCGCCTCTGGATCAACGATCAGGAGGTGCCGCGGACGCGGACCGGCGATTACGCTCAGAAGGACCGCGCCGGTGGCGTGCCTCAGTATCGGGAGCGCCTCGGCGAGTGCGAGTATTCTATCGTCATCGACGCCGAACTCACCGCTTTCATCCCGCCGGCGAACCCGTTTCCCTTGATGGACCGCTGCACCTTTACCAAGGAAGGCATGTCGTGCCGGGTACCCGAGGGGCATTATTTCGTGCTTGGCGACAACCGCGACCACAGCGACGACAGCCGCACCTGGGGATTTGTCCCGGGCAAGAACGTCATCGGGAAGGTGCTGGTCGTCCTCCCTTAGGCATGCGTCTCTCCGACTGCCACAACTTTCACGACTTTCGCAGGCTGGCGCGCAAGCGCCTGCCCGGCCCGATCTTCAACTACATCGACGGGGCGGCGGACGACGAGACGACCTACCGCCGCAACACCGAGGCCTTCGAGCGCTGCGACCTCGTGCCGAACGTGCTGCGCGGGGTGGCGAACGTCGACCTCTCGGTGACGGTGATGGGGCAGAAGCTCGCGCTGCCGTTCTACTGCTCGCCGACCGCGCTGCAGCGCCTGTTCCACCACGACGGCGAGCGCGCGGTCGCGGCGGCGGCGTCGAAGTTCGGAACGATGTTCGGCGTGTCCTCGGTCGGCACGGTGAGCGTCGAGGAGGTGCGCAAGGCGTACCCGACCCCGCAGGTGTACCAGTTCTACTTCCACAAGGACCGCGGCCTGAATCGCGCCATGATGCAGCGCGCGAAGGAAGCCGGCGTCGACGTCATGATGCTGACCGTCGACAGCATTATCGGCGGAAACCGGGAGCGCGATCTGCGCACCGGCTTCTCGATTCCCTTCCGGCTCACGCTCGGCGGGATGCTCCAGTTCGTGCTCAAGCCCGCGTGGGGCATCAACTACCTCACCCACGAGCGCTACCGGTTGCCGCAGCTAGAGGAGCACCTCGACATGAGCGGGGACGCGGTGTCGATCAGCCGCTACTTCAGCGAGATGTTCGACCAGTCCATGAACTGGGACGACGTTGCCGCGATGGTGCGCGAGTGGAACGGGAGGTTCTGCCTCAAGGGGATCATGTCCGTGGAGGACGCCAGCCGCGCGGCGGAGATCGGCTGCACCGGCATCGTCCTCTCCAACCACGGCGGCCGCCAGCTCGACGGCTCGCGCAGCGCCTTCGACCAGCTCGCCGAAGTCGTCGACGCCGTCGGCGACAGGATCGACGTCATGATGGACGGCGGCGTCCAGCGCGGCAGCCACATCCTCAAGGCGCTGTCGGTGGGCGCCAAGGCCGTCGGCGTCGGACGCTACTACCTGTTCCCGCTCGCCGCGGCAGGGCAGGCCGGCGTCGAGCGGGCGCTAAGTCTCATGCGCGAGGAGCTTGAGCGGGGGATGAAGCTCATGGGCTGCACTTCGGTCGGGCAGCTGTCGCGCGGCAATCTGCGGTTCAGATAGGAATCCCTTGAACGCGCCGCCGCGAATGTTGAGAACGACTCGACCGTCGCCGGAGACGCGCCTGCGTTATCGCCATTTCCGTTCTCTCTCCACCCGCTGGATGGACAACGATGTCTACGCGCACGTCAACAACGTCGTCTATTACTCTTTCTTCGATACGGTAGTGAACCAGTACCTCATCGAGCAGGGCGCGCTCGACATCGCGACGAGCCCGGTGATCGGCCTCGTCGTGGAGACCCGGTGCAACTATTTTCGGCCGATCGCGTTCCCCGATGTCGTCCATGCCGGTTTGCGCGTCGCGCGAATCGGACACTCGAGCGTCCGATACGAAATCGGTCTGTTTCGCAACGACGAGCCGGACTCCGCTGCGCAAGGGCACTTCATCCACGTCTACGTTGAACGCGCGACGCAGCGACCCGCGCCACTTCCGCGCGGCCTGCGGCAGGCTCTCGCCCCGCTGTACGGCCCAGTCCCCCGCCGCAAGGCGCGCAACAGCAGCGCACGGTAGACCGCTTCGTCACCCGCAGCATCACGCCGCCGGCGGCGGCTGTCCTTCCAATCGCGGCAGGTCTTCGTCGATGCACGCCCAGCTCGGCGCGCTCGCGGTCCAGATGGTCATCGCGGGCTTGGCGAGCTCCGGATCGTCGAAGGTTCCCGCGCGGACGAAGATGAGGTGCGGGCGTACTTCCGCCTCGCTGAAGAGCGGGGTGCCGCACGACGGGCAGAAGCGCCGGTGCATGCGGTTGCCGCTGTCGGCGATGCTGAGATAGTCACCGGTCGAGCCGGTGACGGTGAAGGACGCGGTGCGGAAGGCGGCGTTGACGGTTCCGCTGCCGCCGCCGAGGTACTGGCATTCCCGGCACCAGCACCAGCGCGTGGCGATCGGCGCCTCGGAGCTCTCCCAGCGCACCGCTCCGCAGAAACACCGGCCCGTGACCTTCACGGCGTGGTCAAGCGGCTTTCGCCGCGCTCGCTCCCGCGATCTTGCCGAACACGGCGCCGTTGGTCAGCCCGCTGCCGCCCGGATAGTTGAAGTAGAAGATTCCGCCGACCAGCTCGCCGGCGGCGTACAGGCCCGGGATGGGCTCGCCGTCGGTGGAAATGACCTGCGCGTCGGTGTTGATGCGCAGCCCGCCGAAGCTGAAGGTGATGCCGCAGGTGACGGCGTAGGCTTCGAAGGGCGGGGTGTCGAGGGTGTTCGCCCAGTTGGACTTGTTCACCGCGAGCCCGGCAGTGCAGCGGCCGTCCTTGACGTTGGGGTTGAACGGAATGTCGGTGCGCACCGCGGCGTTGTAGGCCTTGATCTCCTTCAGCGCGGCGTCGGCGTTGACGTCGTCGAGCTTTTTCACCAGCTCTTCCAGGGTGTCCGCGGTGACCTTGGTCACCTGCTTGATGCGGTATTCGTCGCGGAGCTGCCCCTTCACCTTGGCGTCGAAGATCTGCCAGGCGAACTGCCCCGGCTGGTTGAGGATCACGCGGCCGTACTTGGCGTAGGTGTAGTTGCGGAAGTCTGCGCCTTCGTCGACGAAGCGCTTGCCCTCGGCGTTGATGTAGATGCCCCAGGGATAGGAATGCTTCTGGAACTGGTCGCCCACGGCGAGGTCGCCGAACTCGGGCGCGTTGCGCTCCCAGGCGACGGCGTGGCAGCCCGACCAGTTGCCAACCGGCGCCGCGCCGATGTCGAGCGCCATGCGGATGGCGTCGCCGGTGTTGAAGCGCGTGCCGCGCACTTTCGCGAGCTCCCACAGCGGCCCGAGGTAGCGCGTACGCCATTCGGGATTCGCCTGGAATCCGCCGGCGGCGAGGACCACCGCCCTGGCCTTGACTTCGGTGGTCTTGCCCGCGCGCTTTACCACCACGCCGTGCACGCCGGCGTCGTCGGCGACGAGCGATACCGCGCGCGCCGAATACCAGATCTCGATTCCGTTCTTTCTGGCGATCTGAGTCAGCGAGTCGACCAGGCCCGGCCCGCCGCCGATCGCCTCCAGCGTGAGGCCGCCCCAGAATTTGAAGCGGCCCTCGATCTTGAACGCCTGCCGCCCCCAGGCCGCGGTGAAGCGCAGGCCCTTCTTGCGCATCCACAGGGCGGTGGGGAAGCTTTCCTTGACCAGGATTTCGGTGAGGTCGGGATCGCAGCGGTACTCGGTGACGCGCGCCATGTCGTCGAGGAACTGGTCGGCTGTATAGGTCCCGAAATCGGTGCGCTCGAGCTCTTCCTTCGAGAGCTCGATGAGCTGGGCCAGGTCCTGCGCGCCGTTGTAGACGATGCGCAGGAGCCCCGCGGTGAAGCGCGAGTTGCCGCCGGCTTCGTCTTCGGGGGCACGCTCGAGCACGAGCACGCGCTTCGCCGTTTCCTTCGCCGCCAGTGCGGCGCACAAGGCGGCGTTGCCGCCGCCGACCACGATCACATCCCAGTCCATCATCTGCATCACTCCCTTTCAGAATTGTCCAGTGTACTGCGCCACGGCCGCTCCGCACGCGCCGCTCATGCCGCGTCGGCAGCCAGGCCGCCGCCGAGAAACAGCTGTCCGACCTGGGGATCGGCGAGGATCGCGCGCGCCTCGCCGGTCATGCGCGTGCGCCCGAGCTCGATGACGACGCCGAAATCCGAGATCTCGAGCGCGCGTTTGGCGTTCTGCTCGACCATCAGGATCGACATGCCTTTCGAGCGCAGGTCCTGCAGGATCGCGAAGGTCTCCTGGACCAGCCGCGGCGAAAGGCCGATCGAGGGTTCGTCGATCAGCATCAGCCCGGGGTCGAGCAGCAGCCCGCGCGCGATCTCGAGCAGCTTCTGCTGGCCGCCGGAGAGCGTCGACGCCTGCGCGGAGCCGCGCTCGCGCAGCATCGGAAAGCGATCCATGACCGACTCGATGCGCGCCGCGACGTCGATGCCGGCTCCCGCCGCCGTCGCGCCCAGCTCGAGGTTGTGGCGCACGCTCAGCTCGGGGAAGATGTTGCGCCCCTGCGGCACGTAGGAAATGCCCAGCTCGAGCAGCCTGCGCGGGCTCAGGTTCGTCACCTCGCGCCCTTCGAATACGACCCGCCCCGACTGCACCGGCAGCAGTCCGAACACGGTCTTGAACACGGTGGACTTGCCCGCCCCGTTGGGCCCGATGATGGTCGTGATCGCGCCGCGCGCGGCGCGCAGGCTGGTCCCGTTGAGAACGGTCAGCTCGCCGTAGCCGGCGACCACGTCCTCGAGCACGAGGACCGCGTCGCCCTTCCCCGCATTTCCGTCCCGACTAGCCGCCAAGGTAGGCCTCGATGACCTCGGGATTGCCGCGGATCTCCTCCGGCGCGCCCTCGGCGATGATGCGGCCCTCGGCGAGCACCAGGATGCGGGTGCACAGCGACATCACGAACTCCATGTTGTGCTCGATGACGACGAAGGTGGCGCGCTCCGTGGCGTTGATCTCCCGCAGGCGCTCGTGCAGCCCCGCGAGCATGGTCGGGTTGACGCCGCCGGCGGGCTCGTCGAGCAGCACCAGCCGCGGGCCGGCCATGAAGGCCATCGCCACGTCGAGCAGCTTCTGCTGGCCGTAGCTGAGCGCGCCGGCCCTCTCCCCGGCGAGCGGCGTGAGCCGGAAGAACTCGATCATCCGGTCTGCGCCGGCGCCGAGCCCGGCATCGCGCTGCCCCACGAGCCGCGACCACATCGATCCGCGGTGCTCCTGTCCGGCCAGCACCAGGTTCTCGCGTACCGTAAGCTGCGGGAATACCTGCAGCAACTGGAAGGTGCGGCCGACGCCGAGCCGGTTCAGGTCGCAAGGCCGCATGCCGGTGATCGCCCGCCCGTCGATGCGCACTTCGCCGGCCGAGGGCGAGAGCTGTCCGAGGATGCAGTTGAAGAGCGTCGATTTGCCCGAGCCGTTCGGCCCGATGAGTCCGAGGATCTCGCCTTCGTGCACATCGAAGGAAACGCCGTCCACGGCGATGATGCCGCCGAACGCCTTTGCCAGGTCTCGCACCTCCAGGACCGCGCTCATCGGGCCGGCTTGCGCAAGCGTGCCGTGGAGCCGCGCCAGCGCTCCGCCAGCCCGAGCAGCCCGGACGGGCAGAACGCCATCAGGATCATGACGGCTACGGCGTACAGCATCAGGTAGAGCCCCTCGCTGAAGCGCAGCCACTCGGGCAGGAGCACCGAGACCGCCGCACCGAGAAACGGGCCGAGGAAATAGCCCGAGCCGCCGACAATCACCATCAACAGAAGATTCAGGGACAGGTTGAGGGCGAACGCGGTCGGCTCGATGAACTGCACCAGCGGCGCGTACAGGACACCCGCGATCCCGCCGAGCGCGGAGCCGATGGCGAACGCCATCAGCGTGTAGCGCCGCGTGTCGATCCCGAGCGAGTCGGCGCGAATCGCGTTCTCGCGCAGCGCCGTGAAGGCGCGCCCCCAGGGCGAACGGATCAGCCACCAGGCGGCCGCCGAGACGAGCGCGAGGACGCCGAGGCAGAAGAAATAGAACCTCATGGGCGCCTGGGTCGACCAGCCGAGCAGCGTCGGCCGCGGGATGCCGGAGATGCCGTAGACGCCCTTGGTGAGCCACTCCTCGTTGCGCAGGAGGAGGAACACGAGCGTGGAAAAGGACAGAGTCACGAAGGCGAGGTAGTGGTGCTGCACGCGCAAGGCCGGGTAGCCGAGCAGCCAGCCCGCTACGAAGCACAATGCAATCGCGAGCAGGAATGCCGACCACAGCGGCCAGCCCTGCGTGGTGAGCAGCGCCCCGGTATAGGCGCCGATGCCGACGAACGCCGCCTGCGCGAGCGAGATCTGCCCCGCGTAGCCGAGCGTGAGGTTGAGGCCGATCGCGGCGATCGTCATGACGGCCCAGAGGCTGAGGAGATAGATGCCGTACGGCTTCAGGGCAAACGGCGCCGCGATCGGCGGAATGAGAAGAAGCAGGGTGAGGACCTTCTTCATACCGTCCGCTCCTCGGCGCGTCCGAGCAGGCCTTGCGGCCGGAACAGGATCACCGCGATCAGCAGGAACAACGGTATGGCGCCGCGATACTGCGACGACCAGTACGCGGCGACGAAGTTGTCGATAACGCCGACCAGCAGGCCGCCGACGATCGCGCCGCGCACCTGGTTGAAGCCGCCGACGATCGCGGCGACGAAGGCGACCAGGCCGAGGGTCTCGCCGTTGGTGAACTTGGCGAGATAGATCGGGCTGATGAGAAACGAGGCGAGCGCCACCAACGCCGCGTTGATGAGGAAGGTGTAGAGAATCATGCGCTCCACCGGGATGCCGAGAACGCGGGCGAGCGCCGGATTCTGCGCGGTGGCCTGCATCTGCCGGCCGGTGCGCGTGGCGCCGAGGAAATACTGCAGCAGGGCGACGGCGGCGACCGCCACCGCGATGATGACCAGGCTCTGCGCCGAGACCGCCGCGGTTCCGATCGTGAGATCAGTCGTCGCCCAGAGCGTGGGAAACGCCTGCGCTTCGGCGGCGTAGAATTCCTTGACGCTCTCCTTCATGAAAATGGCGAGCGCGAGGGTCGAGATCACCAGCGGCAGGACACCGTGCCGCAGCATCGGGTCGACCACCAGGCGCTTGAAGAGAAGGCCGAGCACCAGCAGCGCGAGGAGGAAGCCCGCCAACAGCGCAATCGGGAACGAAAGCCCGCCGAACTTCATCGCCGCCAGCACGAAGAAGGCGGGCAGCATGACGAACTCGCCCTGCGCGAAATTGATGGTCTGCGAGGTCTGCCACAGCAGCACGAAGCCGATCGCGACCAGCGCGTAGATACCGCCGGTCGCGAGCCCCGCGACCCCGAGTTGCAGGAAATCGGACAGGCTACTTGCCCAGCTTGGGCAGGATCTGCACGACTTTCTGCTTCCCGCCGACCACTTCGGCGAGGAAGCTGATGCGGTCGATGTCGCCCTTCGCATCCCAGGTCGCCTCCATCAGGATGCCCGGTTCCTGCTCCGGCTTGATGGTGAGGCCGTGCATGGTCTTGGCCAGCAGCTTGCGGTCGAACTTGCCGATCTTCTCGGTCGCGTACTTCACCGCGTAGACCGCGGTATAGCCCTTGATACCGTTGTGATCGGGCAGGTAGTTGAAGCGCTTCTGGAACTTGTCGCGGAACGCGAGCACCGCGGGAATGGGCGCATCGGCGGTCAGGGCCACGTGTCCTTTCGCGCCGTTGGCCGCCTCACCCGCGAGGTCGATGACCTTCTGGCCGATGAGCGTGGTCTCGCCGATCAGCGGCACCTTGACGCCCTGCTTGCGCGCCTCGCGCAGGACGCGCGCGCATTCCTCTTCGTTGGTGTAGATGAAGACCGCGTCGGCATTCGAGGCCTTGAGCTTGACGACGTCGGCGGCGAAATCCACCTGACCGGACTCGGTCGACACGTCCGCCACGACCTTGATGCCGCGAGCCGCCATCTCCTTGAAGAAGGCGTCGCGCCCGCCCTTGCCGAAGTCGTTGTTCACCCACAGGAACGCCACCGATCTTGCCCTGATGCCGTCGCGGATGAAGTTGGCCATCTTCGGCATGCTGACCTGCTGCCCGAAGGAGGTACGGAAGATGTAATCGTTACCCATCTGGGTGATGTCGGCGGCTTCCGCGCCGGTGAACTGCGGGATTTCAGCCTGCTGGGCGAGGACCATGTTGACCTTCACCGAGCCGGAGAACACCGGCCCGAGGATCACGTAGGGGTCGCTGTCGATCGCCTTCTGCACCTGGGCGCGCGAGATGCCCGGGTTGCTCTGCGTATCGGTCACCGGCGAGACGATCCTGCGGCCGAGGATGCCGCCCTTCGCGTTGACCTCGTCGATGGCGAGCAGCGCGCCGTCGCGAAAATTGGTGCCCGACACTGCACCCGCGCCGGAGAGCTCGATGACGATGGGCATGTTCACCGTCTGCTGCGCCTGCACCGAGGCCGCGCAGAGCGCGAGCATGCCGCTTGCGACCGATCCGATCCATTTTGATTTCATGTCCCCTCCTTTTTTGAGTGGTTAAACGCCCTCGAACTGAAGGATGTTGAGACCCGCGTTCGGGTCCGTCAGGTACATCAGGCCATTGCGGTCTACATAACAGTCCGCGGACTGGATCACCTGCGGCCGGTTCGGCCGCGGGTCCACCATCTTCGCCGGGTTGGGCGGGACGTAGTACGCGATCTCCTTCGGCCGGAACTGATCCTTGATGTCGTACACGCGCACGCCGGCGTTGTAGAAGGTGGCGAAGATGATCTCCGAGCTCCGGAACGCGCCCGGCCGGTTCTCGTGCATGTTGTGCGCGCCGAAAAAGCCGCCCTTGGCGCAGTAGTCCGCTTCCGCGGGCTGGGGAAACGTCGCGATGCTCACCGGGTTGGACGGCTCGCGCACGTCGACCATCCACATGTAGCGCAGCCCGTCCTGGCAATTGGCGGAGGACGGCTCGTCGGCCACAACGAGCAGCTTGCGGTCCGGCAGCGGCAGCGGGGAATGCGTGCCGCCGCCGAAGGGCGGATCGGTGTTGCGATGCGCGAGGATTTTCGGCTTGGCCGGATCGGCGACGTCGATCACGG
Organism: Burkholderiales bacterium; assembly: GCA_035519135.1. GTDB lineage: Bacteria > Pseudomonadota > Gammaproteobacteria > Burkholderiales > SG8-39 > VBDM01. The sequence goes on from DATIWX010000033.1 coordinate 12,610, forward strand.
TAAGGCCGCCGTCGCGCCAGGCGCCGTAGGCGATGTTGCCGGCCACCAGAGCGTGGTGCAGCGCGTAGCGCCGCCCGGCGCGCCAGGTCGGCGTCTCGCCGCCGCCGCGCCACATGCCGGGAATCCAGCAGCGGCCGACGAGCTGCGGCTTGCGCGGGTCCGACATGTCGATGATGGCGAGGATGTGGTCGGTGAAATCGGCGAAGTGGACGGAAGCGTAGGCGTAGCGCCCGCCCACGTACCAGATGCGGTGCGGCCCGATGCCCTCGACCGGCATGAAGCCGATCTCGCGCGGCTTCTCGGGCTTCGAAATATCGTAGACCCGGATGCCCGGTGTGAACTGATTTCCGGTGCCTTTCAGCCGGTCGGCCGGCGAGCCGCCGAAATAGTCCTTGTCCGTCTGGAACTGCTGCATCGTCCAGACGCTGGGCGCGTTGACCGCCAGCAGCAGATCCTCGTGAGTCTGCAGGTGCAGGGCGCGCGTCCCCGGCGGGCAGGCGATGAAATCGACGACCTTCGGGTTCCTCGCATCGCGCACGTCGAGGGTGGTGATGCCGTTGCTGAAGCCGTGACCGACATAGGCATAGCCGCGGTGCACCATGATCTGCACGCCGTCGCCGCGGCCGCCCATGTCGGAATGGCTGACGAACTTGATGCCGCGGGATGCAACCGGGTTCATAGGGGTCGGTTCCGTGTGGCTCGAATCATATCCCAGTCCATTTTCATTCCTGCCGTCAGAACTGCACCTTTTCGCCCGGCTTCATCAGCAGGACTTTGATGGAGGTCGTACCCAGCGCCTCGACCAGTTCCTGGGGCGGCGTCTTGGCGCCCGGGACCGCGCGGTAATGCATGGGGATCGCATACTTCGGCTTGATCAGCTCGCGCAATGCGTAGGCGGCATCGGCTCCATCCATCGTGAATTGGCCGCCGACCGGAATCATCACGAGGTCGGGCTTGTAGTACTCCGCGATCCATTTCATGTCGCCAAAAATCCCGGTATCGCCCATGTGCCAGATCCTGAACCCGTTCTCCAGCTCGATGATGTAGCCGACGGGCTCGCCGCCGGGATGCGTCTCGTCCTTGTTGGTGGCCGGATTGCGCCATACGTACACCGAAGAGTGCTCCGCGTGCGTCAGGGTAACCTTGATGCCGGGCACAGGCGCAATGCGACCGCTCTTGTTGGAGCGCGGCAATTGCGCCGGCGGCAGCACTCCGAGCGTCGTGAGCGCCATGTTTAGGTCGCCCGGCGCATACATCGGGATCTTGTTCAGCTTGGCCAGTGCCGGCCCGTCCGTAATGTGGTCCCAGTGGCCGTGCGTCACCAGCAGCAAATCTATCTTTCCGAGCGCCTCGAGATTCTTGTATTCCGGAGGCGTCGCCGGGATCGCCGAAAGGGCGGGATCGATCACGATCACCTTGCTCCCCGGCGTGGCGATGCGGAAGGCCGCATGACCGAGCCACAGCACCTCGACCTTGTCTCCCTGAGCCGCGGCACCGGTGGCCGCCAGCGCCAGGCCAAGCAGCGCGAACTGAAGCAAACGGGATGCATGCATAGTCAATCTCCTGTTGATGGTAAGGTCGGGGTTTGCCCTGAGTCCATGGGCGGGGGCATGCTTGCGCGCGATAATCGTCCGCCGGGGCGATTTTCGCGCGCTTTTGCGGGCGAGGGAGTGCGTCATCAATCGGCGTGTATTGCGGAGGTCTTGATCACCTGCGCCCATTTCTCGATCTCGGCCCTGAAGAAGTTGTCGAACGGATCCGGCCCGAGCGGGTCGACAACCGCTCCCAATGCCGAAAGCTTCTCACTCACGCCCGCGTCCTCCAGCGCCTTCTGCATTTCCGCGCTGAGCCGCGCAACGGCCTCCTTCGGCGTCTTCGCCGGGGCGAACAAGCCCCACCAGACGGAAGCCTCGTAGCCCGGGACGCCCGCCTCGGCGAACGTCGGGACCTCGGGCAGCATGGCGATCCGCTTCGGGCTCGCGACCGCGAGTGCGCGCAGGCGCTGCGCCTTGATGTTGGCGGCGACCTCGACCGGGTTGGTGATCATGAAGGCGATGCGCCCGCCGATGAGGTCGGTGATTGCGGGGGCGCCGCCCTTGTAGGGGACGTGCACCACGTCGATCTTCGTCTGGAGGCGCAGCAGCTCGGTCGCGAGGTGCTGCGAGCTACCGTTGCCGGCCGATCCGTAGTTGAGGCTGCCGGGTTGCGCCTTGGCGAGCGCAATCAGCCCCGTCAGCGCCTTCGCCGGCGAAGCCGGCGCGACGACGAGCACCAGCGGCGCGTAGCCGACGCGCCCGACCGGCGTGAAATCGCGCCGCGCGTCGAACGGCAGATTCTGGAACAGACTCACGTTGGTCGCGAGGCCGTTCGCGCCCATCAAGAGCGTATAGCCGTCGGGCGCCGCCTTGGCGACGAGATCCGCGCCAAGGTTGGCGTTCGCCCCGGGACGGTTGTCGACGACCACCGGGCTCTTCATCTGCTCGGACATGCGCTGCCCCACGGTACGCGAGACGACGTCCACCGCGCCGCCTGCCGCGAAAGGAACGACGATCCGGATCGGCTTCGAGGGAAATCCCTGCGCCATGGCCGCAGGCGCCGCCAGGGCGGCGGCGATCAGGGCGACGAACCGGTTGCGGGCTTGCATCCACAGCATCTTCTTCATGGCAGTCTCCTAGGATTTGAGCATGTGTTCGTAGCTTGCGCCCATGACTTCGCCGATCGGCTTTCCGGCGCGCAGCGCCGCCGCCATCGCCGCCTCGCGCGCAGCGATCGATTCGGCGGCGTCGAGCACCTGCTCGATATGCTCGGGCCGCATGAATACCACGGCGCTGCCGTCCGCGACGACATAGTCGCCGGGGCGCACCTGAATGTCGCCGATCTCTACCGGCGCGTTGCAGGAGAGCTCCACGATGCGGCCGCGCGCCGTGCGCGCGGTGCAGCCGCGGGCGAAGATCGGGAAGCCGTAGCTCCGCGCCTCGTCGATGTCGCGCACCGGGCCGTCGGCAACCACGCCGGCGACGCCGCGCAGCTGCGCGCCGAGCGTGAGGATGCCGCCCCAGCTGCCGGCTTCCACGCCGCTCTTCTGCTCGACCACGATGATGTCCCCCGGCTTCGCGGTCTCGATCGCCCGGGCGCCCAGATGAGTGGGCGGCCCCGGCGGCGGCGTGCCTACGCCGGCGCGCAGGGTGACGGCCCTCCCGGCGATGCGCCCGGAGCCGGAAAGCTGCGGCAGGCCGGACACCACGCCCGCAAGCTTCAGCTTGTCCAGCGCGTCCGACAGCGCGCAGCAGTCCAGGCGCGCGAGCCGCTCGAGATACCGTCCGGAGAGCAGATTCATGATGTCTCCTCAGGAATGGGCGTCGGATGCGCGCCACACGCCGAGCAAGCGATAAGTGCCGACGTGAACCGGAGCCTCCTCCGCCCCCATGCGCTGCCGCAGCGTCGAGCGGACGGTCTCCTCCAGCGCCGCGCCGTCCCGCTCGTGCTGGACGTCGACTATCAGCGCCGCCTCGATGCTCCGGTCGCCGCCGGGCCGCAGCTTCGCCTCGCTGCTCGTCGCCGCATCGGGCACCGCGCGCCAGACCTGCACGCCGAGGACGCGCGGGTCGCGCTCGAGCACGGCGGCCCCCTCGAGCAGGCCGGCCGCGTCGACCGCCGCAGGATGCTCGGCATACGCCGCGACGGCGCAGCCGCCGAGCGCGGCGCGCGGGGAGCGGTAGGCGAGGGCGCAGACCGTGCGCCGCATGTTACGGAATCCCGCCATGACCTCCCGGGTCAGGGGCGTGGGCGAGGCGAGGCGCGCCAGGTACTCGGGCGAGGTCAGCACCTGCGGCGACGCCGCCCGGTAGGGTATGAAGAAGCGCGGGGACCCCTTCACCGCTTCGTAGCGGCGCGCCTCGAGGAACCCCGGCACCGCGAGACGCTCCGGGATGTGCTCGGACACGAGCCAGCGCTCGTACGTATCGACGATCGCGTCGTCGAGGTCGTGCCAGATGGCAAGAATACCGGGCACCGCGCGCATCACTTCATCCTGCGGATGCGGTCCATCTCGGCGTTGAAGTCGCGCATGAACGCCGGGTCGTAGGAGGCCCCGAACTTGTCCGACACCGGCTTCAGCAGCGCGCGCATGCGGGCGATCTCCGCCGGCGCCAGCTCGTTGACCTGCATGCCCTTGGCCTTGAGCGCCTCCAGGTCTTTGCTGGCGGCGGCACGGGCCACCTGCCGCTCGTACACGCGCGCCTCGACAGCCGCCTCCTGCATGATTGTCTTCTCCGCCGGCGACAGCTTGTCCCAGAACTGCTTGCTCATGAGAACGATGAAGGCGTTGTACGAATGGCGCGTGATGCTCAGGTATTTCTGCACCTCGTTGAACTTGTTGCCGAGGATGATCGAGTACGGGTTTTCCTGCGCATCGACGGTCTTGGTCTCGAGCGCGGTGAACAGCTCGCCGAAGGCCATCGGCACCGGATTCGCGTCCACCGTCTTGAAGGTTTCCATGTACACCGGGTTCTGCATCACGCGGATCTTCAGGCCGGCCAGATCCTCCGGCTTGGTGATGGGGCGCTTGCTGTTGGTCACGTTGCGGAAACCGTTTTCCCAGTAGGCGAGGCCCACCAGGCCGTGCTCCGGCAGCCGGTCCAGCAGGCGCTTGCCGATCGGCCCGTCGAGAAACGCATCGGCTTCGCGCTCGTTGGCGAACAGAAACGGGAAATCGAGGACGCCGAACTCCTTCACGATTCCGACCAGCGTCGTCGTCGACGCGGACATCATCTCCTGCGTGCCGCCCTGCAGCGCCGACTGCTGCTGGGTCTCGCTGCCGAGCGAGGACGACGGGAATTCCCTGACCTTGATCTTGCCGCCGCTCTTCTGCTCGACGACCTGGGCGAATTTGTTCGTGCCCGCACTTACAGGGTGATCCTTGTTCTGCAGATGGCCCCAGCGGATGGTGCGCTCCTGGATGGGCTGGCTCCAGGCGGCCTGCGCCGCGGCGATCAGGCCGGCCGCCAGTGCGACTGCGGCGGCCCTGCGGTGGAAGTTGCGATTTCTCATCGGTGAATCCTCCTTTTGTGGATGGGACTTCCTGATTGGCGGAACTTGCGTTCTCTCATCTGAACCACGACGCCGGGACCGTGACGAGCGCGGGAAAGGCCGTCATGAGCAACATCACCGCCACCTCGGCAATGAGGAACGGGATGACACCCCGGATCACGCCGTCCATCGGCACTTTCGCTACGCCACAGACGACATTCAGGACGGTACCCACCGGCGGCGTCAGCAGGCCGATGGCGTTGTTCATGATGAAGAGGACGCCGAAGTAGACCGGGTCGATGTCCGCAGCCTTGACGATGGGCATCAGCACCGGCGTGAGGATCAGCACGGTGGGGACGAAATCCAGCGCGGTGCCGACGATCAGCACCAGCACCATCATCGCGAACATGAGCAGGATCTGGCTATCCATGAAGGGCCGCAGCAGCTTGATCACCTCGCCGGGAAGGTCCGCCACGGTGATCAGCCACGAGGCCACCATCGAGGCGGCGACCAGGAACATCACCACGCTCGAGGTCTTTGCGGCGTTGACGAAGCACGACTTCAGCTCGCGCCAGCCGATGGTGCGGTAGACCACGGTGCCGACCAGGCCGGCATAGACGGCGGCGACGACCGCCGCCTCGGTCGGGGTGAACACTCCGAACTTGAGGCCGCCGATGATGATCACCGGCAGGCCCAGCGCCCAGAAGCCCCTCAGAATCGTCTTGAGCATTTCCGCCACGGGCGGCCTTGCCGCCGACGCCGTCGCGGTGTTCCCGGAGACGAGCGCCCAGGCGACGACCAGGCTCAGGCCCATCAGCAGTCCGGGCACGATCCCCGCGAGGAACAGCTTGGTGATCGACACCCCCGCGGCGACGCCGAAGATCACGAAGCCGATGGAGGGGGGGATGACCGGGGCGATGATGCCGCCGGCGGCGATGAGGCCACAGGAGCGGTTCACGTCGTAGCCGGCGTTCCTCATCATGGGGATCAGCAGCGCCGCGAGCGCCGCCGTATCGGCGATGGCCGAGCCGGAAAGGCTCGCCATGACGACGGCGGCGAAGATCGCGACGTAGCCCAGGCCGCCCTTGATGTGCCCGACCAGGGCCATGGCGATATCGATGATCTTGCGCGACAGGCCGCCCACGTTCATCAATTCGCCCGCCAGAATGAAGAAGGGCACCGCGAGCAGCGGGAAGTTGTCGGCGCCGTTGACCAGGTTCTGCGCCAGGATCTGGCTGTCGAACATGTCGAGATGCCACATCAGCGCGACGCCGCAGACAAGGAGCGCGAACGCGATGGGCATCCCCAGCGCCATGGCTCCCAGCAGCGAAACGAGGAACACGCCGATGGTCACGTGCGCTCCTTCTTCTCCGCGAACAGCGCCTTGCTCTGCTCCAGATTGGCGAGGTCCTCGGATTCGACGGTGAGGATCAGGTCTTCCTCGGATGCGCCGACGACAAGCACCTTGTAGAGATTGCGCAGGATCAGGGCACCCATCAGCACGCTCGCGACCAGGCCCGCGACGTAGATCAGCGCGAGCGGCACCTGCGATACGGGAGACCGCGTGTGGAGATTGATCAGCGTCTGCTTCCAGCTTCCCCGGAAGAGGAGCACGACCGCGACCAGCATCAGCAGCTCGCTCGCGACGACGCAGAAAAGCTTGCCTCCCCGCGGCAGCATCTTCACGAGAGTATCGACGCCCAGGTGCTCGTGCTGCTGCACGGCGACGATGGCGCCGAGAAAGGTCAGCCAGATGAAGAGGTAGCGCGATGCCTCCTCGGAGATCGCGATCCCCGAGTTGAAGCCGTAGCGGAGCACGACGTTCCCGAACACGAGGACCACCATCAGCGCGAGGATCAGCCCGATGAGGCCTTCCAGGCGCCGCATCAGCCAGGAGGCTGCACGATCGAAAATCGAGATTGCATTCATGCCGGCGACGCAAATCGAGCCTCGGAGTCGCGGCTCATGCCAGGATCTCCTTCAGGGTCGGAATAGGGCGCTGCTCGAACGGCAGGTCCCAGCGGCGACAGTTGCTGCGATCGACAATCTCGGCGGGCAGTTCGATTGTTTCCGGGACCGGCTCGCCGCGCAGGTGGCGCACCGCGCACTCGGTCGCCAGCGCGGCCATGTTCATGGCGCTGAAGTCCACGCTGGCGAGCATCTCGCCGCTCTTGATCGCGGCGATCGCCTCGGGAATCGCGTTCACGCCGGCAACCGCGGCCTTGCGTCGCGCGGCGCGCAGCGCATCCAAAGCGCCGAGCGCCATGACATCGTTCGCCGCGAGGCAGGCGTCCGGCCCTTCGTTCGCCGCGAGCCAGCGCGCCACGGCATCGCGCGCCACCTCGCGCACGTAGTCGCCAATGCAGGTGCCTGCGATGGCGATTCCCGGGTGCGTCACCGCCGCGTCCTGGAAGGCGCTCACACGCGCAATGCTGGTAACGGAGGCGACCGGGCCCGACACCACCAGGACCCTGCCGTGGCCCTGGAGATGCGCGAAGAGATGATGGGCGATCGCGTGTCCCAGGCGAGAGTCGTCCGAACCCACGTAGGTCACGCAGGGCCCGACGGGAATCGGGCTGACAAAGCCGAAGAGGGGGATGCCCGCGGCCCGGATGCGCTCGATGGCCGCGTTCACGCGCGTCGCGTGCACCGGAGAGAACACGATCGCGTCCGGCCGCATGGCGAGCGCCTGGTCGACGAGCGCACTCTGCTCCACGGGATCGTCGCCGTGCTCCGGCACGAAGTGCACGGTCTGCGCGCCGAAGCGCTGCGCCGCGCGGTCCGCGCCGAGCCTCGCCGCCTGGTACGCGGGGTTGCTGCGGTTCTTGGTGAAAACCGCGATCTTCATACCCATCCGCCGTTGGGCTGCACCACCTGCCCGTGCACCCACGAGGCCTCCTCGGAGGCGAGAAACCCGACGACCGCGGCGACCTCCTTCGCTGTGCCGATGCGGTTGAAGGGGCTCAAGGCCGCCGAGCGCTGCTTCGCCTCCTCGGTCTTGCCCGCGCGGAAGAGGTCGGTATCCGTCGGCCCCGGCGCGACCGCGTTGACGCGAACCTTCCGCGCCGCGATCTCCTTCGACATCGAGCGCACCATGCACTCCACCACCGCCTTGCTGCCGGCGTAGGGACCGAAGCCCGGCGTGGCGTGGCGCACCATCGACGTCGTGATCGCGATGATCGAGCCGCCGTCGGCCACCCGCTGCCCGGCCTCCCGCAGCACATTGAACGCGCCCACGATATTCACCTCCACCAGCCTGCGGAAGCTCGCGGGGTCGAACTGGGCCACCGGTCCGGGCGGAACGCCTATGCCGGCGTTGGCGACCACGCAATGCACCGCCGAGCCGAAGTCGCGCGCCGCGTCGGCAAAGGCCCGTGCTACCTGCCCGGGCTCTTCCACATCCACGCGATAGGCCTTGGGGTCTCCCGCCTGGGGCGCGCTGGCGACATACGTATAGGCCACGTCGAAGCCTTTCTCGGCGAGCGCCCGCACGCAGGCCGCGCCGATGCCGCGCGAGCCGCCGAATACCAAGGCGAGCTTCTTCTTCTGGGTCACAACCATAGGATTTTCTTTCGATAGTCGAGATCGTCGAGCAGGGGCGCGGCAGGCCCCTGGTGAAACACTGCGCCGCGCTCCAGCGCGAACACGCGATCGGCGAGCGCCAGCACGAGGTCGAGATTGTGCTCGACGATGACGATCGAGGCCTCGCCGCGCAGCCGGTCGAACACGCGGAACAGCTCCTGCACCACCGCGGGCGCAAGGCCCTCGAAGGGCTCGTCCAGCAGCAGCAGCTTCACGTTGCCCGAGAGGGCGCGAGCCACCGCTGCCATCTGCTGCTCGCCCCCGGAAAGGTAGTCCGCCGCGACGTGCATGCGCTCCTTCAGGCGCGGGAAGTACTCGAAAATGCGCTCCTCGCTCCACGCGATGCCGTGGCTGCCGTCGGTGGCTCGCGCAAGGCGTCCCAGCGCGAGGTTCTCCGCTACGGTCATGCCTGCGAAGAGTCCCCGGCCCTGCGGTACGTATCCGATGCCGGAGCGCGCGATGTCCGGCGCCGGCGTGCCGGTGATGTTGCGCCCCTCGTATTCGATGGTCCCGCTGGCGGGCGGCACCAGCCCCGCGAGCGTCTTCAGGAGCGTGGATTTGCCCGCCCCGTTTCTCCCGAGCAGCGCCACGATCTCGCCTTCGCGTACGTCGAGCGTCGCGTCGTTGAGGATGTGGCTCTTGCCGTAGAACGTATTGACGCGCTCGAAGCGCAGCAGCGGCGCGCTCTCGCGACCCTCGCCGGCGCTGCGGCCGGTGACGGGCGGCGTGCCCGTCCCTGTGTACACTTCCTGCACGCGCCGGTCGCTGCGCACCTCCTCGGGCGAGCCGCTCATCAGCACCTCGCCCTGGTTCATCACGGTGACCACCTGGGAGAAGCCGAGTACGCGGTCGATGTCGTGCTCGACGATCAGAACCGGGATGCCCGAGGCCACGCTCTTCACCACACTGCAGACGCGCTCGCGCTCGGCCGCGGCCAGCCCCGCGAGCGGCTCGTCGAGCAGCAGCACGTGCGGCTTCGACCCCAGGGCGATGCCAAGATCGACCAGGCGCTGCCCGCCGTAGGAAAGCTCGGCTCCGTGGATCGCTTCGATGCCCTCCAGCCCGAGGAACCTCACCAGCTCCGCCGTCTCGGCGTGAATTTCCGGGTAGGCGTCGACGTCGCGCCAGGCGTTGAAGCGCGCCGCGTGCCGGGCCTGAATCGACAGACGCAGGTTCTCGTAGATCGTGAGTCCCCTGAACAGGTTCGTGATCTGGAAGGAGCGCGCGAGCCCGAGCCGGCAGATGCGATGCGGCGCCTGCCATTCGACACGCTGGCCGTAGAGCGAAACCGTTCCCTCGTTCGGCGGGAACATCCCGGATGCGACGTTGAACAGCGTCGTCTTGCCGGCGCCGTTCGGGCCGATCAGGGCGTGGATCTCCCCGGCGCGCACCGCCAGGCTCGCACCCGCAACCGCGCGAATGCCGCCGAAGTGCTTGGCGACCGACGCGATCTCGAGCGCCGGGCCCTGTCTGCCTTCGGGCCGCAGGAATGCCGGCAGGGGCATGCCCTCGTAGATTCGGCGCGCGCTCATCGCGGCCGCCTCTTCGGGCGGCGGCCGCCAACGGCGCTTGAGCTTCGCCCAGACGCCGGCGAGGCCCTCGGGCGAGAAGAGCACGAAGCCGACGAACACCAGGCCGAACCAGAGGAGCCAGTTTCCTGTCCAGATCGAGAACATCTCGCGGAAGAAGACGTAGAAAAGCACGCCGAGGGCCGGCCCGAGGATATGGTGCATCCCGCCGATCACCACCATGGCGAGCAGCTCGCCGGAGAACGCGACCGACACGGACTCCGCGGACACGAGGTAGTTGAGGAATCCCTGCAGCGCGCCGCCGAGGCCCGTGACCACCGCCGAGAGCACGAACACCGCGAGCCGGTAGCGGTCCACGTCGTAGCCCTGGAAGGTCGCGCGCTGCTGGTTCTCGCGGATCGCCACCAGGACGTGGCCGAAGGGCGAGCGGGTCACGCGCAGCAGGGCGTAGAGCACGCCGAGCGCGATCAGGGCGAGGAAGGCGTAGTAGACGGTGCCGTCGTCGAGCGGGACCGCCGCGAAGCCGCCGCGCGAAAGGCCGCCGAGCCCGTCCTCGCCTCCGGTGAGCTCGGTCCAGCGGAAGGCGATCGCGTAGGTCAGCGCGGCGAAGGCGAGGGTGAGCAGCGCGAAGTACACCCCGCGGCGGCGCAGGATGAGCAGGCCGACGAGGCAGGAGAGCACCGCGACGAAGGCGGCCGAGAGCAGGATCGGGGCCGCGATCTGTCCGGCGAACCAGTGCTTCTGCGAGATCGCGGCGGCGTAGGCGCCGATGCCGAACCAGGCGCTTTGGCCGAAGGAGGTGAGGCCGGTGAACCCCACCAGCATGTTGAGGCCGAGCGCCGCGATGGCGAGGCACACGATCTGCGACGCGGTGTTCGTGGAGAGCCCGAGCGCGCGCAGGACGAACGGGAGGAGCACCAGCGCGGCCGCCCCGATGATCAAGGGCCGGAGTTTGCTCATTCGGCGCATTTCATCCGACCCATTTCACTCGAACTTCTCGATGCGCTCGCCCAGCAGACCGCGGGGCCGGAACATGAGCACCAGGAACATGAGCACGTACATCGAGGCTTCCCCCGCCGCGGGAGCGAAATGAATCGTGATACCGCGCACCACGCCCACCAGGAACGCGGCGAGCACCACGCCCCAGAAACTGCCCAGCCCGCCGATCACCACGACCACGAAGGCGACGATGATGATCTCCGCGCCCATGGCCGGGTGCACCACCGTGATCGGCGCGAACAGTGCGCCGCCCAGCGCGGCCATGCCCACGCCGAGCATCACGATGGTCGTCATGTAGGGCTGCAATCGGATCCCGAGCGCGGCGACCATGTCGGGCCGCTGGATGCCGGCGCGCACGACTCGCCCGAACGAGGTCCGGTTGAGGAGGAACCAGATGCCCGCGAGCACCGCCGCGACCACGGCGAGCAGCAGCAGCCGGTAGCGCGAGAACATGAAGTCGCCGAGCATGAGCTGCCCTTTGAAGCCGGCCGGCATCGACGCGGGCAGGGGAGCCGCGCCCCAGATCATGCGGATCGCCTGCTCGGCGACCAGTGCCAGGCCGAAGGTCACGAGCAGCGAGAGGATCGGGTCGGCCGTGTAGAAACGCCGCAGCAGGAAGCGCTCGAACAGCATTCCCAGCAGGGCGACGGCGACCGGCGAGAGCGCCGCACCCGCGCCGAAACCCAGGTGTTTCGCGATCTCGAGCGAGAGATATGCACCGAGGGCGTAGAAGGCGCCGTGGGCGAGGTTTACCACCCCGCCCACGCTGAAGATCAGCGACAGGCCCAGCGCGATCAGCAGGTAGTAGCCACCCAGGACGAGGCCGTTGACTACCTGCTCCAGCAGGAAGAAGACCTGCATTACATCTTGCAGGTGTTCTGCTCTTTGGTGGGCGCGAGAAGCTCCAGCGGCTGGTTCGCAGCGGGCACCGCCGCGCCGAACTGCAGGAAGTCCCACTTGTCCTTCGCCTGCCCCTTGGGTTTCACCGTGAACGGATAGGCTTCCTGCATCAGCTGGTGGTCCCAGGAGCGGAAGTAGCCCTTGCGCGCCTTGAGGATGTCGAACTGCGCCTGGCTCTCGAAATAGGCGATCAGCTTCTCGGTGTCGGTCGACTTCGCCGCGTTCATCGCCTGCGCGAGCATCTTCAGCGACACGTACTCGATCCAGGCGTGGTTCTCGGGCGGCTTGCCGTAGCGGCGGCGGAACTCGGCGACGAAGGCCTTGGAGCCCGGCGTGTCGAGCTCGTGGTGCCAGACCGTCGGCCAGATGCCGGCGAGGTTGCCCTCGCCCGCGGCCCAGGCGTCCGCGGTGTTGAGGTTGAAGCCCGCGATCGGATAGGACAATCCGAACTCGGCGTACTGCTTCACGAAGTTGGTGACCTGGTTGCCGGCCAGGTTGGAGGCGACGATGTCGGGCCTGGCCTGCCTGATCTTCAGCAGGTACGGGCTGAAGTCCGTGACGTCGGTCGCGACCAGCTCGTCGCCGATCTGGCTGCCGCCGTTGGCGGTGAAGAAATTCTTTACCCCTTTCGCCAGGTCGTGGCCGAAGAGGTAGTCCGCCGTCAAGCTGAAGTAACGCTTGCCCTTGACCAGTCCGTCGCGCAGCAACGCCTGGCCTGCGGCATTCACCATCACGGTGACGGGGATGTCGACGTGGAAGGTGTAGCGGTTGCAGTCCGCGCCGCGCAGCACATCGGACCGTGCGCCGATGCTCATGAACAGGCGCTTGTTGCGCGCCGCCACCTGCATGATGGTCTTCGCGGAGGCCGAATTGATCTCGCCCATCAGCAGCGCGACGCGCTCCTGGTCGAGCATGCGCTGCGCCTTGGTCGCGGCCGTAGCCGGGTTGACCGAGTCCTCGGAAATCACATCGAGCTGGCGCCCCATGACACCGCCGGCCTTGTTGATCTCCTCGGTGGCGATCTTGATACCCATCACCGCGTACTCGCCGAGCGCGCCGAGAAAGCCGGTGAGGGGCGTGAGATGCCCGATCCGGATCTTGTCCGACTGCGCGCGCACGATCGCCGGGAAGCCCATCGCGATTGCGCCCGCGACGCCTGCCTTGAGTACTCTCCGCCGGCCTGCTGCGGCCGGCACCGATGCTCCGATTTTGCGATTGTTCGTCATCTCCCCCTCCTTTTTGACGATTCCGCGGATTTCACAATGCGGCAAACGACTTCACGTTATCAAATACGCGTGGAAGGCGCAAGGGACATGCCCGGGATGGACTGGACGCGTTACACCGATCGCGCGGTAGTCTCGACGCCCTTCCGGAATCCCAGTCCCGCCGAGAGTTCGGCGGCCGATTCGCGGGCCTGCTTCGCCTTGTCCTGAAGCGACTGCAGCGATAGCCGCCAGATCGGCCCGGAGATGCCGATTGCGCCGGCGACCCGTCCGGCGAAGTCGTACACCGGCACCGCGACGCAGCGCAACTCGGCGTCGAATTCACCGTCGTCGAAGGCGATCCCCTTCCTCCGCACCTCCTCCAACTCGCGAAACAGGGCCTCGCGCCCGACGATGGTCTTGGGCGTATAGCGGCGCATCTCCATGCCCGCGAGAAATTGCGCGAGCTGTTCCGGAGGCAATGCGGCGAGGAGGACTTTGCCGAGGGCCGTGGCGTGCGCGGGCCGCGTCGCCCCGGTCCGGTCAGACAGCTGCAGCATGCCGCTTCCGGCCGTGCGCGCGATCACGACGATCTCGTTGCCGGAGCGGATGGCGAAGTGCGCCGCCTCCCCGGTCTCCCGGGTCAGCTTCTCCAGCACCGGCGTGGCGAGCTCGAGGAAGGAATTCTCCTCCAGCGCGCCGGCGGCCAGCGTGAACAATCTGCTGCCGACGCGATAGCGCTTGGATTCGCGCATCTGGCTGATGTAGCCGAGCTGCACCATCGTCTTCACGAGGTGGAACGTGGTGCTGTTGTGAAGCCCCACGGCCTTGCTGAGATCGACGAGGTTGATGCCCTCCCGGTTGCGGGCGATCTCCTCGAGGATGGCGAAGGCGCGTTCGAGGGATTGAATGCCGCCGCGCTCCTTCGGCACCCTGGAGGAGGCTTTCTTGGGCATGGTCTTCCTTTTCGTAGCCATTTACAGGTTGAAGACCACGAGTCTTTCGTCGGTCATGTCGCGGATCGCGTAGCGCGGTCCTTCCCTGCCGATGCCGCTCGCCTTGATGCCGCCGTAGGCGAGCTGGTCGGTCCGCCAGGTCGACGTACCGTTGACGATCACGCCGCCCACCCGCAGGCGACGGATGGCGTCCATCGCCACCGGCAGCGACTTGGTGAAGAGTCCCGCGTGCAGCCCGTATGGCTCGGCGCTGACGCGCTCGAACAAGGGCCGCAGCTCGGTGAAAGGCTGCACCGTCGCCACCGGTCCGAAGATCTCCTCGCAGACCACCTTCATCGCCGGGCGCACGTCCGCCAGGACCGTCGGCTCGTAGGCCGCGCCCTGGCGCTTTCCGCCGGTCAGCAGCCGTGCGCCCTGCGCTAGCGCCTCGGTCACCCATTGCTCCACGCGCTTCGCGGCGTTCTCGTCGATCAGCGTGCCGACGTCGGTCTTCGGATCGAGGGGGTCGCCGAGCCTGAGTTGTCTCACGCGCGGCACCATGCGCTCGAGGAAATCGCCGTAGACGCTTTGATGAACGTAGATGTTCTGCACCGAGATGCAGCTCTGCCCGGCGAGGCGCATGGAATTGCGCGCGCACAGGGCCGCGGCCTCGTCGAGGTCGGCGTCGGCGCAGACGATGGTCGTGCCGTTGCCGCCGAGCTCGAGCGCCACGCGGCGCAGGCCGCTCGCCGCCTTGATCTCGGCGCCGACGCGGCTCGACCCGGTGAAGGTGATGAAATCGACGCGCGGATCCCGCACCAGCGCGGGACCGACCGAGTTCCCGAACAGCAGGTTCACGAACCCGGGCGGCGTCCCGGCGTCGGCGAACAGCTCCGCGAGCTTGCTCACCACCCACGGCGACTGCGGCGGCGCCTTCAGTACGATGGTGTTGCCGGCGGCGAGCGCCGGTGCGAACTTGTGGCACGCCAGGTTGAAGGGCGCGTTGAACGGCGTGATGCCGGCGACGACCCCGACCGGAAACCGCAGGAGCAGGGCGAGCTTGCCGGCGCCCATCGGGCTGCCGTCCAGCGGTACCTGCTCACCCTGGATGCGGATCGCCTCCTCGGCGGACAGCAGCACCGTGTCCTGCGAGCGCACCACCTCGGCTCGCGCGTCCGAGATCGCCTTGCCCGTTTCGCGCGCCATGATCTCCGCGATCTCGTCGGCGCGCTCGACGAGGAGCTGCGCCACTTTCCTGAGGATCGCCGCGCGCTCGTAGCCGGGCATCGCGGCGGCCTTCGGTTTGGCGGCGGTGGCCGCGGCCAGCGCATCGTCCAGGTCCTGCAGGGACGACTCGGGAGCGCGTGCGATCACCTCGCCGCGGTACGGGTCGCGCACCTCGTAGGTCTTCCCTCCGTCGCGCCACTGCCCGCCGATCAGCATTCTCACGGTGGCCGTTTCGGCTTTCGGGTTCGCCGCCATCTACTTGTCCTCGACCGGCGTGGTGACGACGATGAACGTCAGATCGGCGATGCCGTTGTTGCAGATGGAGTGCGAGACACCCGGCGGAATGAAGATGACGTCGTGCCTGCGCACGATGGTCTTCCTGCCCTCGATCTCCATGGAGCCTTCGCCTTCCAGCACGTGATAGATCTGCTCCTGCACCTTGTGCGTGTGCGTCTCGACGTAGGCCATCGGCTGGTAGGTCGAGATGCGATAGTCGACCAGCCGCGACCCGGCGGTCTCCGGGCGCACCAGCGGCTTCGACAGGGCGCCGCCGAAATGACCGGGGTACTGCTTCCACGGCGTCTCGACGACGTTGCGGATCGACGCGGCGGCTGAGGATTTCTTGTTCATCGTATGTGCTTCTTTCCGAAGATGGGCTCCATGTGCGGAATCGGCGGCAGTGCCCAGGCGCCGGTGCCGGGCGGCCGGATGTTCGCGTCGACGTGGACGTCGATCAGGCAGGGCTTGCCGAGCTTCACGGCGTGCTCGAGCGCGCCCTTGAAGTCCTGCGACTTGGTGACCGTGAGACCCTCCACGCCCGCCGCCCTTGCCCATGCCGCGAAGTCGGGGTTGTAGGGTTTGCGGTCGGGCCCCTGATAGAAGGCGGTGCCGTGCTCGCGGCCCTCGAAGTAGGCGTACTGCAGGTCGCGAATCGCCGCCCAGGCGAAGTTGTTCCACACCACCCATACCGCCGGGATGTCGTATTCCACCGCGGTGCACAGCACGTGCGACACCATGGTGAAGCCGCCGTCCCCGCAGATCGACACGCACGGCCTGTCCGGGGCGGCGAGCTTGGCCCCGAGGATAGCGCTCGGCCCGAACCCCATCCCGGAGTATCCCCAGGTATTCAGCATGGTTTGGGGCCGCCGCGCTTCCCAGAACTGCATGAACCAGTTGTGGTGAATGCCCGAGTCCAGCGAAATGACCGCGTCGTCGGGCAGCACCGCTCGGCAGTCGGCGACGATGCGCTCGGGACGGATCGGCGAGGCGTGAATCTCGAAATTCGGGCGGATGTATTTCTCCCATTCGGCGCGCCACGCGGCGATCTGCGCGTGCCATTCTCGGAACTGCGATTCGCCGTCGATACGGCGCGAAGACGCCTCGGCCAGGAGCTGGCGCAGGAAAGTGCGCGCGTCGGCGAGGATGCCGAGGTCGGGCGCGTAGTTCCTGCCGATTTCGGCGTGGTCGACGTCGACATGCACGAGCTTCGATGTCGGAAAGTTCCAGGAGTAGCCCGGCATCCACGAGGAGGACGAGCGGTCGTCGAAGCGCGCGCCGATGGCGAGGACGAGATCGGCGTGGCGGCCGGCCTGGTTGGCCGGATAGGCGCCGTTGCGGCCGATGAAGCCGAGCGACAGCGGATCGCGCATGTCGAGGCAGCCCATGCCGTTCGGCGAGCTGATTACGGGTACGCGGTATTTCCGTGCGAACTCAGTCAGTTCCTTGCTCGCTTCCGAGAGCGTCGCGCCGTGGCCGATGAAGATCACCGGGCGGCGCGAATTCTGCAGCAGGTCGATCGCCGCGCGTACGTCTTCCGCTGCGGCGCCGCTCCTTCGGCTCTGGAAGCCGTCCCACACCGGCTCGAGCGCGACCTCGGCCTCTTCCTGGAAAAGGTTGAACGGAACGTCCAGGTTCACCGGTCCCGGCCGGCCGCTGGTCATCGTCGTCACCGCCTGGCGCAGGGCGAGGGGCAGCATGTCCACCCGCGTCGGCTGGAAGCTCCTCTTGACCACCGGGCGGATGACGTTCGGAAAATCCGCCTGGTTGTGCCGGTTCAGCTCCTGGAAGGGCCCGCGGTTGAACTGCGAGGTCGGCACGTTGGCGGTAATCGCGAGCAGGGCGGAGGAATCGGTCTGCGCGACGGCGAGCGCCATGATGAGGTTGGCGGAGCCCGGGCCGGTGGAGGTCAGCGTCGCCACTGGCTTGTGCTTCACCCGGAAATAGCCGTCCGCCATGTGCGCGGCGGTCTGCTCGTGGCGCGGCGAGACGAGCTTGACCTTGTCGCGTACCTGGTACAGCGGATCGAGCAGGCCGACGTTGCCGTGGCCGCAGATGCCGAACACGTACGGAATCTTCTCCTTCACCAGGAATTCGGCGATGAGATCGCCGCCCTTCCTCTTCGTTGTCTGGCGAGCGTCGTCGACCGCGGTCGACAGGCCTTTTTCGGTCGGTTTATTCATGTCGTTCTCCTCTACACTGCCAATTCCTGCGCTGTCGCCGGCGACGGCTGAGTCGCGCGCTGCCGGACGGCGTGCAGCGCCGCCAGATAGCCGAAGGTCATGCCGGTCCCGAGCTGCGCGCCCGCACCCGGGTATTCTCCGCCCATGACCGATTGCATGTCGTTGCCGACGGCGTACAGGCCTGCGATCGGTCGCGCCGCCGCGTCGAGCACCCGAGCGTGCTCATCGGTGCGCAGGCCGAGGCTCGTGCCCAATGGCGTCGGTTCCACGCTCACTGCGTAGAATGGAGCGCGCTCGATCGGACCAAGGCACGGGTTGGGCCCGTTCGCCGGGTCCCCGTTGGCGCGATCGTAGGCATTCCCGCCCTTGGCGAAATCGCTGTCCCTCCCGGCGCGCGCGAACTCGTTGTGGCGGCGTACGCTGTCGAGGAGTCCTTCCGGGTCCACGCCGATGGCACCCGCCAGGGCTTCCGGGCTGGTCGCCGTGCGCAGATATCCGCAGGCAAGATACCGTCCCAGGCGCAGTGCCATCGGCCGGATCATGCCGAGGCCGTACTTCCACAGGAAGCGCCGGTCGCAGACGAGCCATGTGGGATTGTTGCCGGTGCGGATCATGGCGCGTGTGAATTCATGATACGACGCCGCCTCGTCGGCGAAGCGGCGTCCCGAGCGTCCGACGGCGATCAGGCCCGGCTTGGCCCGGTCGAGGACGATGTGGGGGTAGACCGCGGTTGTTCCATCCGGCCGCGTCGCCACCGATCCGGGGAACCAGAAGGCGTTGTCCTCGCCCGAGGGGCCCAGAGCGCCGCCGGCCTCCTGGCCCAGCCGCAAGGTGTCTCCTGTGCATCCCTCAGCGGCGGCGGTATGACGCGCGACCGGCTGCGGGAAATGCTTCGCGCGCAGCGCCGCGCTCGCGGGGAAACCTCCTCCGGCGAGCACCACGCCGCGACGCGCGCGAACCTTGATCGGCTTCCCGGCGCGGTGGACCAGGGCACCGCGTACGCCCGCGTCGACGATCAGCCGCTCGGTCAGCGCTTCGCACCACACGGGCACCTGCCGGTCCAGAAGCTCCTTGAAGAGACGCGCCACGAGCGCGTTGCCGAGCACCAGCCGCGTGCCGCGAGGGTAGCGCAGCCGGTCGGCGAGGTAGCGCGACATCAAGCGCGCGCCGAGGAGGGTCCCGTCGAAGGACCGGCCGGCCCGAAGCAGCCTCGCCGCTTCAGCGCGCGTCACCATCATTCCGCCGAGCAGCATCAGCTCGCGGATCGGCCAGGCGACGCGCCCGAACGCGTTCCCGAGCAGGCGGCCGTCGAACTCGGGAGGCTCGAGGGGGCGCACCCCGCTTGCGGCGCCGGGCAGTTCCTGGCGATAGTCGGGATGTTCGGTATAGCGACGGAACTTGAAGCCGGCGTGCTTCTCCAGATAGGCGACGAGGCAGGGACCCGCGGCAAGAAACGCCTGGCGCAGCCCGCGCTCCGCCTTGTCCCCGACCAGTGCGTCCAGGTAGGTGGCCGCCGCCGCGTCGCCGGCCTGTGGAATCCACAGCGTTCCGGAGGAGCGGGCACTGGTGCCGCCGATCCGCGCGGTGCTCTCGACGACAAGGACGCGCGCCCCTTCGATGGCGGCCACCAGGGCAGCCGTCATTCCGGAGGCGCCGGAGCCCAGGACTACGAGATCGTACTCGGCGTCGAACGATGGCACGAAAACATTCTTTCTGAGACCGCGCGCATTATCTCACAATGTCGTTTCAGAATTGATATTGTGAAATTCAAGCCGCGTGCGGGATGGCGCTATCGGACGAGAAACGAGACCGCTTCCAGCCCCGCACGCCGCCCGAACACCAGGGCGCGCAGCACCGCTACCGCGTTCGGGGCGGTCCCGTAGAAATGCCCGGTGATCTCGCCGGCGGCGTACAGGCCCGGGAACGGCGCGCCGCCCCTGAGCACGCGCGCGCGCGCGTCGGTCGCGAGCCCGCCGAATGTATAAGCGACCGCGCCGACGAGCGGCCAGGCCAGAAAAGGGGGAACGGCGATCGCGCGTGCCCAGTTCGATTTCGGGGGCAGGAGGGCGGCCGAGGCTTTCAGCCCGTCGCAGCGCGTGGCGTCGAATCGACCCGCATCCGCTGTGCACGCCGCGTTGTAGGCCGACACGGTCGCTATCAGCCCCGAAGGGTCGACGCCGATTTCCTGCGCCAGTTCGATGAGGGTTCCGGCTCGGTGCGGCGCAACCTCCGAGCGCGTGGCGCGCTGCCAGTCGGGGATCGCCAGTACGCGGGAATCGAGAATGGCGTAAGCCTGCCGGCCGTCAACCGAAAAGTGAATGTGGCGCGCGAGCCATTCCCAGGTCTCGTGAACCAGACCTCGGCCTTCGTCGAAGAAGCGCCGACCGGCGCGGTCCACGACGATGCCATAGGGATAGAGAAGCATCACCGGTGCGGAGCTCCGGCTCCGCGGGTCTATAGGCTCGATATGCATGCCGTTCCAGTCGCCGGAGATGTCGGCACCCAGCGCACGCGCCATGGCGATGCCATCGCCGCTGTTGAAGCGAGCGCGGGAAGCGAGCAGGGGGATGCATTCGCCGCCGGCGCCGAAATGCTCGCGCATGGTCGCGGCGTTCGCCTGGAAGCCGCCGCAGGCGAGGACGACCGCATCGGCCGCGACCGTCTCGCCGGCGGCGAGACGCACGCCCTCGATGCGGCCGCTCGCGAGCACCAGTTCTTCGGCGGCGCACGAATGGCGGAACCGGACGCCGGCGGCGCTTGCCGCGCGCACGAGCGCCCGATGAACGGCCTCGCCGCCGCCCAGCGGCTGGATGCGCGATGGCCCCTTGGCGAGATAGTAGGGCGGCTGGTGGAACTCGACGCCCTGCGCGACGATCCATTTCAGCGTCGCCGGCGCTTCGGCGGCCAGCCTGGAGAAATAAGCCTCATCGCCGCGGCCCCCGGTCGCGTCGAGCACGTCGCGCACGAATCCCGGCTCGACGCGGTCGGGCGCAGCCATGCGCATGTAGGCCGGAGTCCAGCGGGTGTTGCCGCCGGCGTCGGGTTCGGCGGCTTTCTCCAGGATCGTGACCCGGAGGGGCAGGCTGCGTTGCCGCGCGGCTTCCGCAGCGGCGAGCGCCGCGCAGAGCCCGGCTCCCCCCTGGCCGACGACGACGATGTCCCGACTCGCCCGGGACACCCTCAATCCGCTTTGATATGGGCCTTCTCGACGACCTGCTTCCAGCGCGCCTGCTCCGACGCGATGTAGTCGGCGTACTCCTTCGGCGTCGATCCCACCGGCTCGGCGGCATCCGGCTCGAGCTGCTTGTGCACGGCGGGGCTCTTCGCCGCCTTGGCGGCTTCCTCGGCGAGGCGGTTGACGATGGCGTCGGGTACCTTGGCCGGGGCATTCAGCCCGTACCACTGCGAGGTCTCGAAGCCGGGATAACCCTGCTCGGCGACCGTCTTTACCTCGGGAAGGATCGGCAGCCGCTTGGCGGCGCCGACCGCGACCACGCGCAGCTTGCCGGACTGCACGTGCGGCATCAGCGGCGGCGTTCCCGCCGCGGTGAACTGCGTACGCCCGGCGATTAGGTCGATCAGGTTGGGCCCGGTGCCCTTGTACGGCACGTGCTGGATGTCCATGCCGGACACGAGCTTCAGGTATTCGACCGCGAGGTGGCCGGCGCTGCCGTTGCCCGCCGAGCCGTAGTTGAGCTTGCCCGGCTCCTTCTTCGCGAGGGCGATGAACTCGCGCAGGTCTTTTGCGGGAACGCCCGAGGGCACGACGTAGATCTGCGGCACCTTGGAGAACAGCGACACCGCGCGGAAATCGCGGTTGGTGTCGAAGGGCAGCTTGGCGAACATGAACGGATTCACGGCGAACGTGCCGATGTGGCCGATGATGAGCGTATAGCCGTCCGGCTCGGCCTTCGCGACGTCCTCCATAGCGATGTTGCCGCCGCCGCCGGGCTTGTTCTCGACCACGAATTGCTGGCCGAGCCCCTTTGACATTTCCGCGGAGAATGCGCGCGCGATGATCGAGGAACTGCCGCCGGGTGCGAAGGGCACGACGAGGCGGATCGGCTTCGCGGGGTAGGTCTGTGCCTGCGCCGCGCTCGCGCAGCACAGGACGATGGTCGACACAGTGGCGATCAGGCGCATGAGCATTTCCTCCGGTTCTCCGTTTTGAATTGTGAAATCGCGAGCCGGGCCTCCCGGGGGCCGGTCCGGTCGCGTGGGATCAGGCGGCCGCGCGCGCGGATGGCTTTGCGGTACCGAGGAGATCGCGCAACACGAACGGCAGGATGCCGCCGTGCAGGTAGTAGTCGACCTCGATCGGCGTGTCGATCCGCAGCAGCACCTTGATCTCCTTGCTCGTCCCGTCCTTGCGGCGGATGACGAGCGGGAATTCCTGGCGGGGTTTCACCCCGTTCTCGACGCCGACGATGTCGATGGTTTCGTCGCCCTTGATGCCGAGCGACGCTACCGAATCGTTCCCCATGAACTGGAACGGCAGGACGCCCATCATGACCAGGTTGGCGCGGTGGATGCGCTCGAAACTCCGCACGATCACCGCGCGCGCCCCGAGAAGCAGCGTTCCCTTGGCCGCCCAGTCGCGCGAGCTGCCGGTGCCGTATTCCTCGCCGCCGAAAACGACCGTAGGGACGCGCTCGGCGATGTACTTCATCGCCGCCTCGTAGATCGGCATCTGCTCGCCCGAGGGCTGATGATAGGTGAGCCCGCCCTCGGTGCGCGAGCCGTCAGCCTTGACCGGCAGCATCAGGTTCTTGATGCGCACGTTGCCGAAGGTGCCGCGCATCATCACCTCGTGGTTGCCGCGGCGCGCGCCGAAGCTGTTGAAGTCGGACACCGCGACATCGTGCTCGAGCAGGTAGGTGCCCGCGGGCGAGGTCGGCTTGATCGAGCCGGCCGGGCTGATGTGATCGGTGGTGAGCGAATCGCCGAAGATGCCGAGCACGCGTGCGCCGCGGATTGCGCCCGGCGTGCGTGGCTGCATCGAGAAATCCCGGAAGAAGGGCGGTTCGGCGATGTAGGTCGATTTCGGCCAGCTGTAGACCTGCCCCGAGGGCGCGGGCACGCTCTTCCACATGGGATTGGCGTTGGCGACGTCCCCGTAGAGCGTGCGGAAGGTCTTAGGGTCCATCGCGTGCTTCATGCACGCCTGGATCTCCTCGGCGGTGGGCCAGATGTCGCCGATCCACACGTCTTCCCCTTTCTTGCCCTTGCCGATCGGCTCGTGCATCAGGTCCTTGAGCACCGTGCCCGAAAGCGCGTAGGCGACGACCAGCGGCGGGGAGGCGAGGAAATTCGCGCGCAGGCTCGCGTGGATGCGCGCCTCGAAATTGCGGTTGCCCGAGAGCACCGCGACGTCCACCAGGTCGTTCCTGCTGATCGCCTCGTCGATGGTCTCGGCGAGCGGCCCGGAATTGCCGATGCAGGTGGTACAGCCGTAGGCGGCGACGCTGAAGCCGAGCTTCTCGAGGTAGGGCAGGAGCCCGGTCTTCTTCAGATACTCGGTGACGACGCGCGATCCGGGCGCGAGCGAGGTCTTCACGTGCTTCTTCACCGTCAGGCCCCGCTCGACCGCCTTCTTGGCGAGCAGTCCGGCCGCCAGCAGCACGCCGGGGTTGGAAGTGTTGGTGCAGGAGGTGATCGCGGCGATCATCACGTCGCCCGAGCCGACGTCTATGCCGTCACGCGTCTTGAATCGCCGGCCGAGGTCCTCCGGCTTCTTCGAGAAACCGTTCTCGGCGGCGGGCTTGGCGAAGAGCTCGGTGAACTTCGCCTTGACCTTGCCGATCTCGATGCGATCCTGGGGCCGCTTCGGGCCGGCGAGCGAGGGCGCGACCGTGCCGAGATCGAGCTCGATCACCTCGCTGTAATCGATGTCGCCCTTCTTCGGCGTACCGTACATCCCCTGCGCCTTGCAGTAGGACTGGAACGCGTCGATTTCCTCGCGCGTGCGGCCGGTGCCCTCGAAATAGGCGATGGTGGCGTCGTCCACCGGAAAGAAGCCGATGGTCGCGCCGTAGTCCGGGCCCATGTTGGCGATGGTCGCGCGATCGGGAACGGTGAGGCTCGCCGTGCCTTCGCC
The DNA here is from genome assembly GCA_035519135.1 of Burkholderiales bacterium. Taxonomy (GTDB): domain Bacteria; phylum Pseudomonadota; class Gammaproteobacteria; order Burkholderiales; family SG8-39; genus VBDM01. The sequence goes on from DATIWX010000033.1 coordinate 36,568, forward strand.
GAAGAATTCGACGAACTTGTTGACCACCTTTGCCTTGCGCAGGATTTCCGTGACCGTCAGCACCAGATCCGTGGCGGTGACGCCGCCGCGCAGGCGGCCCTTGAGATTGAAGCCGACCACGTCCGGCGTGAGCATGTAGATCGGCTGCCCGAGCATGCCGGCCTCGGCTTCTATGCCGCCCACGCCCCAGCCGACCACGCCGATGCCGTTGATCATGGTGGTATGGCTGTCGGTGCCGACGAGCGAATCCGGGTAGTAGACCCCGTCTTTCTTGTGCACGCCGCGCGCCAGGTACTCAAGATTGACCTGGTGCACGATGCCGATGCCGGGCGGCACGACGCGGAAAGTGTCGAAGGCCTGTGTCGCCCACTTCATGAAGGTGTAGCGCTCCTGGTTGCGCTTGAACTCGAGCTTCATGTTGAGATCGAGCGCGTTCTTCGTTCCGTAGTGGTCGATCTGGATCGAGTGGTCGACCACGAGGTCGACGGGCACCAGCGGCTCGACCACCTTGGCGTCCTTGCCGATGCGATCGGCCACGCTCCTCATCGCCGCGAGGTCGGCGAGCGCGGGAATGCCGGTGAGGTCCTGCAGCAGGATGCGCGACACCACGAAGGGAATCTCCTCGGTGCGCGGCGCGTTGGGCTTCCAGTTGGCGAGCTCGCGCACGTGCGCCTCGGTGACCTTCTTGCCGTCGCAGTTGCGCAGCACCGATTCGAGAACGATGCGTATCGACACCGGCAGGCGCGACGTATTGACCCCCAGGGCCTTGCCAAGAGCGGGCAGGGAATAGTACTTGCCGGTCTTGCCGGACTTCATCTTGAATTCTTGGAAAGTGCCGAACAGATTGTGTGACATCGGTGGTCCTTCAGATGACGAACAGGTCGATGAATTTGTCGACCGGGGTCGCTTCGAGGCGCTCCTGATCGCGGCACAACTCGAGGATCGAGCTGCGCCGCTCATCCGGAAAGCGCCGGGCGAGGTTTCTGCGGAATTTGGCTTCGAGCAAGGGGATGCCTTCGTGCCGGCGGCGGCGATGGCCGACGGGATATTCTACCGCCACCTTGCGCGTCGCGGTTCCGTCCCTGAAGAACACCTGCAGCTGGTTCGCGATCGAGCGCTTCTTCGGATCGAGGTAGTCGCGCGAGTAGCGCTTGCTCTCGACACAGGCCATTTTCGCGCGCAGCGCATCGACGCGCGGGTCCCGCGCGACGTCGTCCTCGTAGTCGGCGGCGGTGAGATTGCCCTTGATCAGCCCGATCGCGGTCATGTACTGGATGCAGTGGTCGCGGTCGGCCGGATTGTGCAGCGGTCCCTTCTTGTCGATGATGCGGATCGCCGACTCGTGCGTCACGATCTCGATCTTCTTGATGTCGGCGAGCCTGTCCTTGACCTCCGGATGCAGCTGCACCGCCGCCTCGACCGCGGTCTGGGCGTGGAACTCGGCGGGAAAGGAAATCTTGAACAGCACGTTCTCCATCACGTAGGACCCGTAACGCCGCTGAAACTTGAACGGCTTGCCGCGGAACAGGACGTCGTAGAAGCCCCAGCCCTTGGCCGAGAGCACCGACGGATAGCCCATCTCCCCGGTGCTCGCGATGAGCGCCAGGCGCACGCCGCGCGAGGTCGCGTCGCCCGCCGCCCAGGACTTGCGCGAGCCGGTGTTGGGCGCATGGCGGTAGGTTCTCAGGCTCTGGCCGTCGACCCAGGCCTGGGATACCGCGTTGATCACGCCGTCGCGAGCCAGGCCCAGCATCTGGGCGACCACCGCGGTGGTCGCGACCTTCACCAGGACCACGTGGTCGAGTCCGACGCGGTTGAAGCTGTTCGCGAGCGCGATCACGCCCTGGATCTCGTGCGCCTTGATCATGGCGGTGAGGACGTCGCGCATCGCCAGCGGCTTGCCGTTGCGCGACAGCCAGTCCGCCGTGGCGAGGATTCCGCCGAGATTGTCCGAAGGGTGGCCCCACTCGGCGGCGAGCCAGGTGTCGTTGAAATCGAGCCAGCGGATCGCCGCGCCGATGTTGAACGCGGCCTGGACAGGGTCGAGCTCGAAGCGCGTGCCGGGAACGCGCGCGCCCTTCGACATGCTCATGCCGGGGACGAGCGGTCCGAGCAGCTTGGTGCAGGCGGGGTATTCGAGGGCTTCCAGGCCGCAGCCGAGCGTGTCCATCAGGCACAGGCGCGCGGTGTTGTAGGCCTCGGCGCTCTTTATCTCATGCCTGGCGACGTAGTCGGCGATATCGACGAGAACTCTGTCCGGCTTGGGGCGGACATTGGAAACAGGAGCGGACATCAATAGTCTTTTTTGACCGCCCCTTCGCTCGGCGTTCCCGGTTGCGCGGCGGGCGGAGCCGGAGCCGGCTCAGCGGTGGAGGGCGGTGCGCTTTCGGCCGGCGCCGGCTGCACCGGCGCCGCTTGCGTCGGCGCCGGCGCGAAGGCCGGGGCTCCGGACGAAGGCAGCCGCAGGCAGCGGTAGTCGTTCTTCGCGTCGGCGAAACGCAGGCCCATCGAGGGCGTCTTCTGCTTCGCGGGCTCGGGCCGGATCATGAATTCCTGTCCCTGCGCGGGCTTCACCTTGAACCATCCGTCCTGGTCGGCCAGGACTTCCGAGCGCCCGTAGATCTCGCGCGCGAAGCCGTCCACCTCGATCGTCACCTGCTCGCTCCCTGTGTCGGCGACGTAGAGAATCGGGGGTTTGTTGTGGTACTCGACGCCCGGCTGCCGGCATTCCCAGGTCCCGGCGATGTCGCCGGCCGGGGAGGCCAGGGCGGGGCAGGCGCCGAGCAGCGCTGCGAAGAAAGCTGGCCTCAGGTCCTTCATCAGGTTCTCCTGTTTCGCCTTACCGGCGCTCCGCGAGCGGCACCCATCTGCGGTTCTCGGGGCCGGTATACACGGCGGCCGGGCGGATGATTTTACCGTCGATTCGCTGCTCGATGATATGCGCGGACCAGCCGGAGGTGCGCGAGATGACGAAAATCGGCGTAAACATCGCGGTGGGCACGCCCATCATGTGATAGGAGACCGCACTATACCAGTCAAGGTTGGCGAACATCTTCTTCTCGCGCCACATCACCTGCTCCAGGCGCTCGGCGACGTCGTAGAGCTTCATGTTCTTTTCCGATTTCGACAGCCGCTGCGCCACCTCCTTGATCACCTTGTTGCGCGGATCGCCGGTGGTGTAGACCGGGTGGCCGAAGCCGATCACGATCTCTTTGCTGGCTAGGCGCCGCAGGACGTCGGCCTCGGCCTCATCGGGGCTCTGGTAGCGCGACTGGACCTCGAAGGCGAACTCGTTCGCGCCGCCGTGCTTCGGGCCGCGCAGGGCGCCGATGCCGCCGCAGATCGCCGAGTGGATGTCGGAGCCCGTGCCCGCGATCACGCGGCAGGTGAAGGTCGATGCGTTGAACTCGTGCTCGGCGTAGAGGATGAGCGAGGTGTGCATGGCGCGCACCCACTCGGCCGAAGGCGGCTTGCCGTGCAGCAGGTGCAGGAAATGCCCGCCGATGGAATCGTCGTCGGTCTCGGTCTCGATCCGCCGCTTGCTCCTGCTGTAGTGGTGCCAGTAGAGCAGCATCGAGCCGAGCGAGGCCATGAGGCGATCCGCGATGGCGCGCGCCCCCGCAGTGGAATGGTCGTCCTTCTCGGGCTCGACGGTGCCGAGCACCGAGACGCCCGTGCGCATGACGTCCATGGGGTGGGCGGAGGCGGGGATCTGCTCCAGAGCCGCCTTGACCGGAGCGGGGAGTCCGCGCAGCACCTTCAGGCTCTTCTTGTACGCGGCGAGTTCCGCCTTCGTCGGCAGCTTCTCGTGGACGAGCAGGTAAGCGACTTCCTCGAATTCGGCCTCGTCGGCGAAGTCGAGGATGTCGTAGCCGCGGTAGTGCAGGTCGTTGCCGCTGCGGCCGACGGTGCACAGCGCGGTATTGCCGGCGGCGACCCCGGACAGGGCCACCGATTTCTTGGGCTTGGGCGCCGTTGCGGCTTCGCTCATTTGGCCCTGTCTTTCGCGAACAGCTCGTCGAGCTTGCGCTCGAAGGCGTGGTAGTCGATGACCTCGTAGAGGTCGGCGCGCGTCTGCATCGCGTCGACGACGCTCTTCTGCGTGCCTTCCCTGCGGATGGCATTGTAGACCTTGAGCGCCGCCGCGCTCATGGCGCGGAAAGCCGAGACGGGGTAGAGCGCGATCGCCACCCCGGACGAGCGCAGCTCGTCGAGGGTGAACAGGGGCGTCGCACCGAACTCGGTGAGGTTCGCCAGCACCGGGACCTTCACGGCGTCGGCGAACTCGCGATACATGGAGAGCTCGGTCATCGCCTCGGGGAAGATAGCGTCCGCCCCGGCCTCGACGCAGGCGCGGGCGCGCTCGATCGCGCGCTCCAGGCCCTCGACCGCGAGCGCGTCGGTGCGCGCCATCACGACGAAGTCGGGATCGGTCTTGGCGTCGGCCGCCGCTTTGACGCGGTCGACCATCTCCTGCTGCGACACCAGCTCCTTGCCGGGGCGGTGGCCGCAGCGCTTGGCCCCGACCTGGTCCTCGATGTGCATGCCCGCGGCGCCCGCCTTGATCAGCGACTTGACCGTGCGCGCGATGTTGAAGGCGCTGGCGCCGAAGCCGGTGTCGACGTCGACCAGCAGCGGCAGCGCGCACACGTCGGTGATACGCCGCACGTCGACGAGGACGTCGTCGAGGTTGCTGATGCCGAGGTCGGGAAGGCCGAGCGACCCGGCCGAGACGCCGGCCCCGGAGAGGTAGATCGACCGGTAGCCGACCCGCTCTGCGAGGCGCGCCGCGTAGGCGTTGACCGTCCCCACGCACTGCAAGGGCTTCTCCGCCGCCATCGCGGCGCGGAGTTTCGCCCCGGCGGAGGTCGGTGTCACGCGATCAGGTGTCCGATGCCGTCGCGCTCTTCCTGCAGCTCCTTGAGCGTGGCGTCCATGCGCGCGCGGCCGAACTCGCTGATCTGCAGCCCTTTGACGATCTTGTACTTGCCGCTATCGCAGGTGACGGGAAAGCCGTAGATCACGCCTTCGGGTATCCCGTAGCTGCCGTCGGAGGGGATCCCCATGCTGACCCAGTTGCCCGGTCGCGTGCCGTCGATCCAGTCGCGCACGTGATCCATGGCCGCGTTCGCCGCGCTCGCTGCCGAGGACAGGCCACGCGCCTCGATGATCGCAGCGCCGCGCTTTTGCACAGTCGGGATGAATTCCTTTTCGAGCCAATTCTGGTCGTTGATCATCGGCCATATCTTCTTGCCCTCGCACTCGGCCTGGAACACGTCGGGATACTGCGTCGCCGAGTGGTTGCCCCAGACAGTCATCTTGCGGATGGAGGTGAGCGGTCTGCCGATCTTCTGGGCGATCTGGCTCACCGCGCGGTTGTGGTCGAGCCGCATCATCGCGGTGAACTGGGTGGGCTTCAGGCCGGGCGCATTCCTCATCGCGATGAGGCAGTTGGTGTTGGCGGGATTGCCCACCACCAGGACCCTGACCTTGCGGCTCGCCACCGCGTCCAGCGCCTTGCCCTGCGGCGCGAAGATCTTGCCGTTCGCTTCGAGCAGATCCTTGCGCTCCATGCCGGGCCCGCGCGGGCGCGCGCCGACGAGCAGGGCGACTTCCACATCCTTGAACGCAACCATGGGGTCGGATGCGGCGATCATGCCGTGCAGGAGAGGAAAGGCGCAGTCGTCGAGCTCCATCATCACGCCCTTCAGCGCTTTCTGCGCCTTCTCGTCGGGAATCTCGAGCAGCTGCAGGATCACCGGCTGGCTCTTGCCGAGCATTTCGCCGCTCGCGATGCGGAAAAGCAGGCTGTAGCCGATCTGGCCTGCGGCGCCGGTGACGGCGACGCGGATGGGTTTGTTGGGCATGAAGAGAACTCCTAGAAGAAGTGCGAATATATCCGGCTTGGCGCTTTTGCGCAGCACAAAGGGGAAGTGAAGCCTGCTATAATCTTGACTCCCGTCAAGATTCCAAATAAGCCCACGAGCTGCGGAAGGATTGCTTTACATGCCTGATCTGACGGCGAAAAGAAGGCGTCCCCTCTGGTATAACCTCAGTCCCCTCAATCTCCCCATCCCGGGTCTGGTCTCGATTTTCCACCGCGTCAGCGGTCTGCTGCTCTTCCTCGGACTCGTTTGGTTTCTGTTCCTCCTGGACATGAGCCTTTCCTCGGAATCCGGGTTTGCGCATTTCCGGACTTACGTAGGGCACCCGATAGTGAAGGTGGCGATGCTCGCGCTCTTGTGGGCCTATCTCCATCATTTTTGCGCCGGCATCCGCTACCTGTTTCTCGACCTCGACAAGGGCGTGGGTCTCGCGACGGCGCGCAAGACCAGCTACACCGTGCTCGCCCTGAGCCTCGCGCTGACCGTGCTGCTGGGAGCGAAGCTATGGTGATGAAGGTCGTCGTCGGCGCCCACTACGGACTCAAGGACTGGCTGGCGCAGCGCATGACGGCGGTCGTGATGGCGGTCTACACGCTGATCTTCGTCGCGGTCCTGCTGAGCGGCGGGCCGATCACCTACGAGTCGTGGAAGGCCCTGTTCGGCAAGGGCCTGCTGGGATTGATGCCGTTCCTCACGCTCCTGTTCGTAGTGAGCGTGCTCATCCACGCCTGGATCGGCGTGCGCGACATTCTCATGGACTACATCAAACCCACCGCGCTGCGTCTTGCGTTCGAAGTCGTCACCATCCTGTGGCTCGTCGGCTGCGCCGGCTGGGCGTTGCGTATACTCTGGAGGCTGTAGGCGGTGGAGCTTTCCAAGCGAAGTTTCGACGTGGTCGTGGTCGGCGCGGGCGGCGCCGGCCTGCGCGCTGCGCTGCAGCTCTCGGAAGCGGGCCTGTCGGTCGCGGTGCTCTCCAAGGTGTTCCCGACGCGCTCGCACACCGTCGCGGCGCAGGGCGGCATCGGCGCGGCGCTGGGCAACATGGGCGAGGATACCTGGCTGTGGCACATGTACGACACGGTCAAGGGATCCGACTGGCTCGGCGACCAGGACGCGATCGAGTTCATGGTGCGCGAGGCGCCCAAAGCCGTGTACGAGCTCGAGCACTACGGCATGCCGTTCGACCGCAACGAGAACGGCACGGTGTACCAGCGCCCGTTCGGCGGCCACTCCCAGAACTTCGGCGAGCGCCCGGTGCAGCGCTCGTGCTGCGCGGCGGACCGTACCGGCCACGCGATGCTGCACACGCTCTACCAGCGGAACGTCAGGGCGCGCACCCAGTTCTTCGTCGAGTGGATGGCGCTCGACCTCGTGCGCGACGCGGGCGGGCAGGTGCTGGGGGTGACCGCGCTCGAGATGGAAACGGGCGAGGTGATGCTCCTTCATTCCCGCGCGACGCTGTTCGCGACCGGCGGTGCGGGGCGCATCTTCGCCTCCACCACCAACGCCTTCATCTGCACCGGCGACGGCCTGGGCATGGCGGCGCGCGCGGGGATCCCTCTGGAGGACATGGAGTTCTGGCAATTCCACCCGACGGGAGTCGCGGGAGCGGGGGTGCTCATCACCGAAGGCGTGCGCGGGGAGGGCGGGTACCTGCTGAACAAGAACGGCGAGCGCTTCATGGAGCGCTATGCGCCGAATCTCAAGGACCTCGCCTCGCGCGACGTGGTCTCGCGCGCCATGGCGACCGAGATCAAGGAAGGGCGCGGCGCCGGACAGCACGGCGACTATGTGCTGCTCAAGCTCGATCACCTCGGTCCCGAGGTCATCGAGAAGCGTCTGCCGGGCATTCGCGAGATCGCGAAGAAATTCGCCAATGTGGACCCCGTGAAGGATCCGATCCCGGTGGTGCCGACGGTGCACTACCAGATGGGCGGCATCCCCACCAACTACCTGGGCGAAGTGGTCGTCCCGCGCTCGGGCGACCCCGAGGCCGTGGTGCCCGGGTTCTACGCGGCGGGGGAGTGCGCCTGCGCCTCGGTGCACGGAGCGAACCGCCTGGGGACGAACTCCCTCACCGATCTTCTGGTGTTCGGCAAGGCAGCCGCCGAGTCGATCGTGAAGTTCCTCCGGGAGAACCCGGGCCGCAAGGACCTGCCCGGGGACGCGGGCGACGCGACGCTCGCGCGCCTGGCGCGCCTCGACGGCCAGAAGAACGGCGAGTCCGTTTCGGAAGTCGGGAACGAGATGCGCCGCGCGATGCAGGCGCACTGCGGCGTGTTCCGCTTCCCGGACATGCTCGCGCAGGGCGTGAAGAAGATCCGCGAAATCGCGGACCGCGCCACGCGCACGCAGATCGGGGACAAGAGCAAGGTGTTCAACACCGCGCGGGTCGAGGCGCTCGAGCTCGACAATCTGATCGAGGTGGCGCGCGCCTCGATGGTGTCGGCGGAGGCGCGCAAGGAGTCGCGGGGCGCACACGACCGCGCCGACCATCACGAGCGCGACGATGCGAACTGGCTGAAGCACACGCTGTGGTACAAGGACGGCGACCGGCTCGAGTACAAGCCGGTCCACTTGAAGCCGCTCACCGCGAGCAGCATCGAGCCGAAGGTGCGCACGTACTAGGACACGAGCCAGGGGTGACTCAGTGAAATTCAGAATCTACCGCTACGACCCGGACAAGGACGAGAAACCGCGCATGCAGGACTACGACGTCCAGCTCGATCCGCACGACCGGATGCTGCTCGACGCGCTGGTACGCATCAAGGAGCAGGATGACAGCCTATCGCTGCGACGCTCCTGCCGCGAGGGCGTGTGCGGCTCGGACGCCATGAACATCAACGGCAAGAACGGGCTCGCCTGCATTACCAAGCTCGCCGACCTGAAGGAGCCGGTCGAGCTGCGACCGCTCCCCGGGCTGCCGGTGATCCGCGACCTGATCGTCGACATGACGCAGTTCTTCAAACAGTACCATTCGATCAAGCCGTACCTGATCAACGACGACCCGGCGCCCGAAAGGGAACGCCTGCAATCGCCGCAAGAAAGGGAGCAGCTCGACGGCCTGTACGAGTGCATCCTCTGCGCCTGCTGCTCGACGTCCTGCCCTTCGTTCTGGTGGAATCCGGACAAGTTTGTCGGCCCGGCTGGGCTGCTGCAGGCCTACCGCTTCATCGCCGACAGCCGCGACCAGGCGGCTGCGGAGCGGCTCGACGATCTCGAGGACCCTTATCGCCTGTTCCGCTGTCATAGCATCATGAACTGCGTCGACGTCTGCCCCAAGAACCTCAACCCGACAAGGGCCATCGGCAAGATCAAGGAGCTGATGGTGAAGCGCTCGGTGTAGCGGGCATGACCCGGGCCGAGATGAACCGTCTGCGTTGGCGCTGCCGGCGCGGCCTGCTCGAGAACGATATCGTGCTCGAACGCTTTCTCGCGACGCACGGGCCGCATCTCGAGGGCGAGCGCCTGAGCGCGTTCCAGGCGCTGCTCGAGTGCGGCGACAAGGAGCTGTGGAGCCTGGTCAGCGGGCGCAGCGAGTGCCGCGATCCGGCGCTCGGCGAAGTGGTGCAACTGCTGCGGAGTTGTTGACCCGGCTGTTGAGCAAGGGAACTCACTTAAGGAAACGTCATGGCTTCCACGAAAAAGGCGACGCTCTCGTACGGGGACGGCCAGTCCATCGAATTCCCGGTGCAGTCGGGGACCATCGGGCCGGACGTGATCGACATCCGCACGCTCTACGGCAAGACCGGGATGTTCACCTACGACCCGGGTTTCCTGTCGACGGCGAGCTGCAGCTCCAAGATCACCTACATCGACGGTGACCAGGGGGTCCTGCTCTACCGCGGCTACCCGATCGAGCAGCTCGCGGTGAATTGCGATTTCCTCGAAGTCTGCTATCTGCTGCTGAACGGCGAGCTGCCGAACGGCGGTCAGAAAAAGGAATTCGACAACATCGTCACGCATCACACCATGGTGCACGAGCAGCTGATCCGGCTCTATTCGGGATTCAGGCGCGACTCGCATCCGATGGCGGTGATGGTCGGGGTGGTGGGCGCGCTTTCGGCCTTCTATCACGACTCGCTCGACATCACCAATCCGGCGCATCGCGAGATCTCGGCGTTCCGGCTGGTCGCGAAGCTGCCGACCATCGTCGCCATGGCGTACAAGTACTCGGTCGGCCAGCCGTTCGTGTATCCGAAGAACGACCTGTCCTACACCGCCAACTTCATGCGCATGATGTTCGCGGTACCGGCCGAGGAATACACACCGAACCCGGTGCTGGTACGCGCGCTCGACCGCATCTTCATCCTGCACGCCGATCACGAGCAGAACGCGTCGACCTCCACCGTGCGTCTGGCGGGGTCCTCGGGAGCCAACCCCTTCGCCTGCATCGCCGCGGGCATCGCCTGCCTGTGGGGACCGGCGCACGGCGGGGCCAACGAGGCGGCGCTGCAGATGCTCGAGGAAATCGGCGACGTCTCCAAGGTCGGCGAATTCATCAAGAAGGCGAAGGACAAGAACTCGGGCGTGCGCCTGATGGGCTTCGGCCACCGCGTCTACAAGAACTACGACCCGCGGGCGAAGCTGATGCGCGAGACCTGCCACGAAGTGCTCGAGGAGCTGGGACTGCACGACGACCGGATCTTCAAGCTGGCGATGGCGCTGGAGAAGATCGCCCTCGAGGACGATTATTTCGTCAGCCGCAAGCTCTACCCCAACGTCGACTTCTACTCCGGCATCGTGCAGCGCGCGCTCGGTATCCCGGTGTCCATGTTCACCTGCATCTTCTCGCTCGCCCGTACCGTCGGCTGGATCGCGCAGTGGCAGGAGATGATCTCCGATCCCGAGTACAAGATCGGCCGCCCCCGCCAGCTCTATAACGGCGCCGTGCGCAGGGACCTGGTTCCGATCGGCAGGCGCTGAGTTTACGCGCGACTCAAGGCCGTCCACCGAGGTACCTATATGAGCGTCATGAAGGAATTCCTTTCCAGTTCCTACCTCTCCGGGTCGAACGCGCCCTTCATCGAGGAGCTGTACGAGGCTTGGCTCGGCGATCCCCAATCGGTTCCGCAGCAGTGGCGTGAATACTTCGACCGGCTGCAGGCGGTGCCCGCCGGCCCGGGCGGCAACGGGGCCGGGCGCGACGTCGCGCACGCCCCGGTCGTCGCGGCGTTCGC
>DATIWX010000034.1:0-7925 GCA_035519135.1 Burkholderiales bacterium
TCGCGCTGGCGCTGGCCGCTTTCCTTCCCGACTGGGGCGGCAACGCGCCCGCACGGCGCGCGGAAGTCCCTGTCCCCACGCCCGCCGAGGCCGCGAATCCGGTTCCGTCTGGCGCGCGGCCGGCCGAGATCACGATCGTCGGCAGCGACTTCGAGCTGCGCGTCGAGCGGGGAGCGGCAAGCGCTCCCGCCGCCCCCCAAGCCACGACCGGCGAGATCCGGCACATCGTCGCGCGCGGCGACACGCTCTGGGCGATCGCCACGCGCTACCTCGGCGATCCCTATCGCTACCCGGAGCTCGCGCACAACAGCCGCATCCGGAATCCCGATCTGATCCGCCCCGGCGACGTGGTGATCATCGTCCGGCGCCGCTAGCAACGGCGGAATTGGGGCGTTTGGCGCGCCCTATTCCGGGCGCTCGGAGAGCGCGCGGCGGCGGATACTGCCGCCGAGATGAACCAGCCCGAGCAAGCTCCGGAGGGCGCGCGCGCCGCGCGCCCGCGCCCCGCTCCTTCGCAGGAGGCCATCTTCGACGGCGGCGACGCCCTGATCGACGACGGCATCATGCGCGCCAACTGGGCCGTGCCCTGGTCGGACCTCATGATGACGATGTTCGTCCTGTTCGCCGTGCTGCTCGCCGCGCAGATGTTGCACGAGCGCCTGGGCGAGGCCGCCCGGCAGCAACAGCAGCAGCGCGTGGTGGAGCTGCGCGAGCAGGCGCCAAAGCGCGAGACACTGGTCAACGAGGAAGCGCCGCAGCGCAAGCCGAGCTTCGAGCCGCTCGTGCGGATCAACGTCTTCGCCCGCAGCCAGGAGGTGGTGCGCGAGGCCAACCTCCAGAACGCGGAGATCGTCCTGATGGACGATCAATCGGTGAAGGTCAGCGTGCAGGGCCCGACGTTCTTCGCGCTGGGCAAGGCCGACCTGCGGCCGGAGGTCACGCGCTTCCTCACCGGGCTCGCCCAGATCATCAAGCAGACGCCCTACGAGATCCACGTCATCGGCCACACCGACGACCGGCCGATCAGCACGTCGATGTTTCCGAGCAACTGGGAACTGTCGCTGGTCCGCGCGAGCCGCGTGGCGCGCTACCTGATCAGCGCCGGAAACCTCGAGCCGTCCCGGTTCCTGGTCATGGGACGCGGCGAATACGAGCCGGCGGCGACCAACACGGACGCACGCTCGCGTGCGCTCAACCGGCGCGTCGAGATCATCATCACGCGCACCGTCACCGATTCCGAGAAGGAGAAGCAGGGATGAACAAGCACAGCTGGATAGCGGTGATCCTGTTCACCGGCATATTCGTCGGAAGCTTTGCCCTTCAGGGGAACGCGGCGCTGTTCGTGAACGGGGTCGCGTTCGCCATCGTGGTCTGCGGCACGCTGGGCGCGATGTTCCTGTGCTACCCGGCGGCGGACCTCCGCGCCGCGCTGCGCGTGACCAGGAATCTGTACAGCGACCCTCCGCCGACCTCCAGGGAAGTGATCGATACGCTGCTGGAGATGGCGCTGCACTCGCGCGGCAAGGGCGTGCTCGCCCTCGAGAGCATGAGCGAGCAGTCGACCATCAGCTTCATGAAGCGCGCCCTGGGACTGCTGGTCGACGGAATCCCGGACGAGGAGCTCGCCGAGATCCTTCACGCGGAGATGTTCAATTTCAAGCAGCGCCGGGCGCAGTTCGAGCGCATGTTCCGCCAGGCCGCGCTGTTCGCGCCGGCGTTCGGCGTCGCCGGCAGCGTCGTCGGGCTGATCGACATGCTCGCCGGAATCAGCAATCCGGACGTGATCCTGAAGACCATCCCGCTTGCGCTGACCGCACCGCTCTACGGCATCGTGCTCGCCAACTCGGTTTTCTTCCCGGTCGCCGAGAGCATCCACTCCAAGACGCAGAAGGAGCTCCTGGTCCAGAGGCTGATTGCAGACGGCGTGGCGGTCATCCGCCGCGAGCCGAATCCGCGGCGCCTCGCGATCAAGCTCGAGTCCTTCCTGACTCCCTCGGCGAGGACGCTCGAGAACCTCTCGCTCGGCGATATCCGCGCCCGTCTGCGCAATCTTCGCCAGGCGCTCGCCCTGGCGGGCGACGCGGCCCTGCAGGGCGATCTCGGACTGCGGGGGAGGTAGCTTACTGCCTGGGCGGCTCGCCGACCGAGCCGTCGTGCTCGCCCAGGGCCCCGGCGATCGCCTCGAGGAGCATGCCGCGCGTCAGCTTGGCCTTGGTCAGGTAGCCGTCGACGCCGAAGTTCCGGGTGACGTAGCTCTCCGATGCATATCCCGGCTGACCCGTGCGGATGATGATCTTGATGTCGCGGCGGCCCGGCGCGCCGCGGATCGCCGGCACGAGCTGCAATCCCGCATTGTCCGTCTCCATGACCACGTCGAGCAGGACGACCGCGATGTCGGCATTGGCCCTCACCGTCTCGAGCGCTTCGGCCGCCGAATAGGCGTGCAGGAACCGCAGCGGCCGCCCCGCGACGCGGGCGTCGCGAAGCGCGAGCAGCGTCGTCTCGTGCACGTTGCGGTCGTCGTCGACGATGAGCACGACCCAGGGAACGGTCGCGGCGCCGGCTTCCTCGTTGTCGGGATCGTCCTCGAGCAGCTCGATGAGATCGCCGCGGTGCGGGCCCATGCCGATCTGGATGTCCCGCCGGGCCAAAGGCAGCGCGTCCGGGACAGCCCGCCTCACGCGGAGCTCCCCTTGCGCTCTCTTAACCGACGACCAGGGCCGCGTGCTGGCTCTGGCCCTCGGTCATGCCGCGTGCCTTCATCCAGTCGTAGGCGCGGTTGAACAGGGCCGGATCGTAGTAGTCGACGTGCTTGTAGTGGACGAACGCGCGCAGCAGCTCGCGCGGCTCAAGCGCGCCCTTGGTGGCCGCGGCCACGTGGTGGGCGTACTTGTAGAAATCGGCATTGATCAGGTCGACCGCCCGGTTCTCGGCGTCGTAGTAGGCCTTGCGCTCCTCCGGCGTCAGGTCGGCCGCCACCACCTCGCCGCCGCGGTAGAACGACGCCGCGATGATGTGCGCGCCCTTTTTCAGCCCCAGGCTGATGAAGGGCTCCATCACGGCCACCGCGCGGTAGCGGCCGTTCGCGAGGCCTTCCCAGCGGTGCTGCGGCAGGCCGCCGTTCTGGATGTTGACGTGCTCCTTGCCGACCGCGCTCTCGAGCATCTGCAGGGTCGTGTAGTGCGAGCCGGTCAGTTCCTGCACCACCACGGGAACGTCGGCGAGGTCGCGCGGAGTCTGCAGCTTCTCCTCGAAAGAGAGAATGGCCTGCGCCGCCACCGCCGCGCGCAGGGCGGCGATGCTGCCGCCGCGCTTGCCGCGCTCGAGGCGGTCGATGCTCGCCCACTCGCACACGTTGTAGCTGTCGGCCGAGCCGCATTCGAAAAGCTGCTCCTTGAGGCGCGACAGGATCGGCTTTTCGGCGCTGTCCTTTTCGCGGTCGGCGTAGGTCGCGGAAAAGCTCACGTCGAGTCCCGCCTCGGCGAACAGGCCTTCCTCGATGCCGACGATCACGGGCAGATCGAAGACCGGGTTGTTGGGAGCGATTCTTACGACGGGTCGTGTCGCGGATGCCATGATTTTCCTTTGCTATGAAGACGCTCCGCCGTCCGGGATACGGAGCGGAGGGTGAAGATAGGATACTCCGGCCGCATGAGCAGTCAACAAAGCCGGCGGCCATCTTATTCCTCGACATTCCGGGAATAAGGCCGCGGCCCCCCCGGTCTTGCAGCGGTAGCGACCGGCTATCCGGCCGGGCTGCCGGCTTGTTCACACAAGGAGACTGCCAATGAGTGAATCGATCGATCGCAGGGAATTTCTCAAGCTCGCGGGCCTGGGCGGCGCGGTGTTCGTCTCGGGCCTCGCGGGCTGCGCCGGCATGGCCGGCACGAAGCAGGAGGATTTCTATTTCGTCCAGCTCTCCGACACGCACTGGGGCTTCAGGGGACCGGCGCTGAATCCGGACGCCGACGGTACCCTGCAAAAGGCGGTCGCCGCCGTGAACGCGCTTTCGTTCGAGCCGGACTTCATCGTGTTCACGGGGGATCTCACGCATACCACCGACGATCCTGCGGAGAGAAGGCGCAGGCTCGCCCAGTTCCGCGACATCGTCTCGGGCCTGAAGAACAGGAACGTGCGCTTCATGCCCGGCGAGCACGATGCGTCCCTCGACAACGGACAGGCGTGGAAAGAGCTCTTCGGGCCGAGCTACTACAGCTTCGACCACAAGGGGGTTCACTTCGCCGCCATCGACAACGTCTCCGACGCCTCGGCGCGTATCGGCGAGGCGCAGCTCGCCTGGCTCAGGGCGGACCTCGCGAAGCTGGACAAGGACGCGCCCATCGTCGTGTTCACGCACCGTCCGCTGTTCGATCTCATGCCGCAGTGGGACTGGGCGACGCGCGACGGCGCGCAGGCGATCGAGCTGCTCATGCCCTATCGGAACGTCACCGTGTTCTACGGCCATATCCACCAGGAGCATCATCATATGACCGGCCACATCGCGCACCATTCGGCGAAGTCGCTGATCTTCCCGCTGATCGCGCCAGGATCGCAGCCCAAGCGCGCCCCGGTCCCGTGGGACGCGGCGCAGCCCTACAAGGGACTGGGCTTCCGCGGCATAGAGACCGAGCTCGCGAAGGCCGCATACGAGATCACCGAGTTTCCGGTGGCGAAGGCATAGCGGTGCTTGCGCTACGCCGGCGGCTGCTCGCCGCGGGGCTCGCGGCCGCGGCGGCTGCCCTCTTCGGCGCCAGGGCACTCGCGCAGGAAAAGGTGATTCGGGTCACGGCCCGGAGATTCGAGTTTTCGCCGAGCGACATCGAGCTGAAAAAAGGCGAGCCGGTGGTGCTCGAATTCACGACCGCCGACGTCCTCATGGGCTTCAGCCTGCCCGACTTCAAACTGCGCACGGACATCCCTCCGGGCCAGGTCGCGCGGCTGCGCTTCACGCCGGACCGCGTCGGCAGCTTCGAGTTCGTGTGCGACAATTTCTGCGGCGAATTCCATGAGGACATGTCGGGCAAGATACGCGTCACGGCATGAGACCCGCGCTATCATGGATCCCGTGAGCGAGCGCAAGCGACGCTTCGAGCAGCTGGTGCTGCCGCATCTTGATGCGGCCTTCAACCTTGCGCGCTGGCTGACGCGCAACGATCACGACGCTCAGGACGTGGTGCAGGAAGCGATGCTGCGCGCTTTCCGCTTCCTCGACGGCCTGCGCGGCGAGGCGAAGCCGTGGCTGCTCGCCATCGTGCGCAATTCCTGCTTCACCTGGCTGCAGGTGAACCGCCCCGCGGAGCTCGCCGCCTTCGACGACCGCACGGAGCTTCATCTGGTCGATGAAAGCACTCCAGAGGCGTTTGTCGTGCGCCAGTGCGACCGGCGCATGCTGAACGAAGCGCTGGCCGCGCTGTCGGCGCAATTCCGCGAGGCGCTGATCCTGAGGGAGCTCGAGGACCTCTCCTACAAGGAGATTGCGCATATCACCGACGTGCCGATCGGCACGGTGATGTCGCGGCTTGCCCGCGGACGGCGGCTGCTGGCCGAGTCGCTTCGGGCCATTTCCAACGCTTCGCAGGTGCATGAATGACGCGCGAAGACGCCGCGAAACTGTTGCACGCCTACGTGGACGGCGAGCTCGACGCCGCGAAAAACCTCGAGGTCGAGGCCTATCTCGCCGGAGATCCGGCGGCGCGGGCGGCGTGCGAGCGGCTGCGCGAGATGTCGGCGGCGATCCGCGATCGCGCGGACTACCACGCCGCCCCCGCCTCGCTCGCCGCGCGCCTGCGGGCGTCGGTTCCGGCGGCGCCGGAAGGAACGCGCGAGCGTGCCGGATGGCCGCGATGGCTCGGACCTGCGGCGGCGCTCGCCGCGGTCGCGCTGCTCACCTGGGGCGTCACGCTCCTGAGCCTGCAGCCGGGCGAAGACGAACGCATCGCGCGGGAGGTGCTCGCGAGCCACGTGCGCGCGACGCTCGGGAACCGCCTCTTCGACGTCGCCTCCTCCGATCAGCACACGGTGAAGCCCTGGCTGAGCGCGCGGCTCGCTTTTTCGCCGCCGATCGCAGAGGTTTCGGCTCACGGCTTCGAGCTGCGGGGCGGCAGGCTGGATTACGTCGGCGGACAATCGGTCGCCGTGCTCGTGTATCAGCGCCGCCAGCACATGGTCGACGTGTTCGTCTGGCCCACCCCGGCGCAGAAAAGGGAGCGGACGTCGACCCGTGACGGCTTCAACGTCGAGAGCCTCGCGAGCGGGGGCATGGCCTTCTGGCTGGTTTCCGACCTCAACCGCAACGAGCTCGACGACCTGGCCCGGCTGCTCGCCGCGAATTCCGCGGCGCCCTGAAGCGCCGCGCTAGTCTTCGGTGTCCGGCGCGCCGCCTGCCGAGGCGAGGTCTTCCTGCTTGACTTTCTCGGTGTTGAATTTCGCCGCCCGCTCGCGCATGGTCTTCAGGACCTCTTCGAGAGGCGGCGGCTCGCCCTGGATCCAGCGCAGAGGGTTGATGCGCGCGACGACGAAGGCGCGGAGATAGGGGCTGACGAAGCCGCGCGCCTTGAGCCTGGCGATGACCTCGGCGACCCGCGCGTCGAGATCCATCAGCATGTCCGCGTGCTTTTCGTGCTCCTTGATCGCCTTCGACAGCGGCTCGTCCGAGAATTTCTCGAGGCGCCGCACGATCGGGTTGTACGCGCCGCCGGCGAACTTCCCGTTCTTCTCGTAGCACACGCCGAGCGTCACGAACGAGGCCTCCTCGAGATAGAACGCGAAGCCGCTCTCGGCGCGCTTCGCGTCCTCGTCCATGAGCCCGCGGTAGATGCGGATCACCTCGAGCGAGCGCTCGCGTAGATTGTGCGCCTTCTCGGTGTTGAGGGCGAGGATCTGCCAGGCGATCTCGCGCTTGGGCACCACCAGCGCCGTGATCGAGCGCGCGCCCAGCCTCCTCATCGCCTCCAGCCGGTGGCGGCCGTTCGGCGTCCAGAAGCCCTCCTTCGGCGCAGTGACCGCGATCACCGGGTCGAGGAACATCCCGGTCCGGTGCAGGACATCGGCGAGCTTCCTGTGGTGAGCCTGCGAAAGATCGCGCTGAAAAGGCGTCGGCTCGATGCGCGCGATCGGCAGCACCGCGAGCAGCAGCGCGTTCTTCCCCAGCGGGTCGTTGTACGCGCCCAGGACGAAGCCGCCCTCGCGCTCTATCCTGTCCTTCGCCTCCTCGGCGTCGGCGGGGAGAACGTCCAGCCGGCACTCGGCCGGGGACGGGCCGCGCGTGTCCGCTTTTGCCTTGCGCGGCCTGCGCTTCGCGGGCGCCCGCTTCATTGTCGGTTTCGCGCGGGGCTTGGCCATGGCGCCCTAGTTTGCCCGGTGTATGCTACGGAAGCAACGGAGGCAGCCCATGAACCCCACACGCGCCCTCACCGCCGCCATCCTCTCGGTCTGCGGCGCCGCCGCTCTGGCGCAGACCGCGCATACCCGCGAGCACACCTTCTCGGGCGCGGATCACTGGGCGAAGGTGTTCGACGATCCGGCGCGCGACGCCTGGCAGAAGCCGCACGAGGTGATCACGGCGCTCTCGCCTGCTCCGGACGCAGTGGTCGCCGACATCGGCTCGGGCACCGGTTACTTCGCCGCGCGCCTCGCGCATTTCGTCCCCAAGGGACGCGTCTACGGCGTGGACACCGAGCCGGACATGGTGAAGTACCTCGCCGAGCGCGCGAAGCGCGAGGGCCTTCCCAATCTGGTGTCGATCGCCGGGCGTCCGGACGACGCGAAACTGCCGGCCAAGGTGGACCTCGTCCTGATGGTCGATGTCTACCACCACATCTCCGACCGGGAAAGCTATTTCAAGAGGCTGCGCGGGTCGCTGAAGCCCGGCGCGCGCGTCGCGATCATCGATTTCCGCCTGGACGCGGCATCGGGCCCGCCGAAGA
>DATIWX010000035.1:0-2751 GCA_035519135.1 Burkholderiales bacterium
GGCACTCCGCCGGGCGGGTGCGCAGGCGCGCACCTGGAATTGGTCGGGGTGGAGAGATTCGAACTCCCGACATCTTGCTCCCAAAGCAAGCGCGCTACCAGGCTGCGCCACACCCCGCAAGAAAGTGGCGTAGTTTACGCGCCGGCCGCGAGACGGGTCAAACGCGCCCCGGGATCCCCCGGCCGATGGCACTTTTGCGCTTGCCCCACCCCTCCCTTTCTGGCATAAAAACGCCTTCCTATCGGGTCGGAGGGGGCTCGAGATGTCGATCGATACCCTGCGCAAGCAGTTCCCGCCCTACGCCGCAAAGAAGGGCGAGGACTACATGAATCCGCGGCAGCGCGCGCACTTCAAGGAGGTGCTCGGTGCGCTGCGCGACGAGCTGTCCGCGGACATCGAGCGCACCGTCCACGCCATGCAGGACGAGGCGACCGTCTTCGCCGATCCCAACGATCGCGCGAGCCAGGAGTCCGACATCGCGCTCGAGCTCCGCAACCGCGACCGCGAGCGCAAGCTGATCAAGAAGATCGACGAGACGATCATGCGGATCGACGCCGACGACTACGGCTTCTGCGAGAGCTGCGGCGCGGAGATCGGGCTGAAACGCCTCGAGGCCCGGCCGACCGCGACGCTGTGCATCGACTGCAAGACGCTGGAGGAGATCCGCGAGCGGCAGGTCGGAAAGTAGCCGCGAGCGTTCGCGCAAGCGACGCGCGGAAAAAGCAAAGGGGCGCCTCGGCGCCCCTTCTCGTCGTGGGTGGAAGCCTCTAGGAGTGCGAGGCCGTCTCCGCCGCCGGCGCCGGCTGCTCGCCGACCGCCTTCATCGACAGCCGCACGCGCCCCTTCTCGTCCGACTCCAGCACCTTCACCTTCACCTGCTGGCCTTCCTTCAGGTGATCGGCGACGCTCGCCACGCGCTGGTGGCTGATCTGCGAGATGTGCAGCAGGCCGTCCTTTCCGGGGAGCAGGCTCACGATCGCGCCAAAATCGAGCAGACGCAGCACCGTGCCGTTGTAGACCTTGCCGACCTCGACCTCGGCGACGATCTCCTGGATCTTCTTGCGTGCCGCCTCGCCGCCCTCGCTGCTCACCGAGGCAATGCTGATCGTGCCGTCGTCCGCAATCTCGATCGTGGTCCCGGTTTCCTCCTGGATCGCGCGCACGACCACCCCGCCCTTGCCGATCACGTCGCGGATCTTCTCCGGATTGATCTTGACCTTGATGATCCGCGGGGCGTAGGTCGAGATGTCGGTGCGGGAGCCCGTGAGCGCCTGCTTCATGTGTTCCAGGATGTGCAGCCGGCCCTCACGCGCCTGCGACAGCGCGATCTGCATGATCTCCTTCGTGATGCCCTCGATCTTGATGTCCATCTGGAGCGCGGTCACGCCGTTCTCGGTGCCGGCGACCTTGAAATCCATGTCGCCCAGATGATCCTCGTCGCCGAGGATGTCGCTCAGCACCGCGAACCGGTTGCCCTCCTTGATCAGGCCCATCGCGATGCCGGCGACGTGAGTCTTGATCGGGCAGCCCGCGTCCATCAGGGCGAGGCTGCCGCCGCAGACGCTCGCCATCGAGGACGAGCCGTTCGACTCGGTGACCTCGGAGACGACCCGGATCGAGTACGAGAACTCCTCGGGCGGCGGCAGCATCGCCACCAGCGCGCGCTTGGCGAGGCGCCCGTGGCCTACTTCGCGCCGCTTCGGCGGGCCGATGCGGCCGGTCTCGCCGGTCGCGTACGGCGGCATGTTGTAGTGGAGCATGAAGCGCTCCTTGTACTCGCCCTGAAGCGCGTCGATGATCTGCTCGTCGCGGCCGGTGCCCAGCGTCGCAATCACTAGCGCCTGCGTCTCGCCGCGGGTGAAGAGCGCCGACCCGTGCGTGCGTGGCAGCACGCCGACGCGGGCAGTGATCGGGCGCACGGTGCGGGTATCCCGCCCGTCGATCCGCGGCTCGCCGTCCAGGATCTGGCTGCGGACGATCTTCGACTCGAGGTTGAAGATGATGTCCTTGACGAGGTTCGTGTCCGGCGGCGCGTCGCCGACGATGACGGTGTCGAGCACGTGCTTGCGAATCTCCTCGAGCCGGGTATTGCGCGCCTGCTTCTGCTTGAGGCCGAACGCCTCGCGCAGATCGCTCTCGCAGAGCTCGGAGATCCGGGCGACGAGGGATTCTCCCTTCGTCGGCGCCTGCCAGTCCCAGGGCGCCTTGCCGGCTTCGTCGGCGAGCTCGTTGATCGCGTTGATCGCCGCCTGCATCTCGCGGTGGCCGAAGACGACCGCGCCGAGCATCACCTCCTCGGACAGCTCCTGGGCCTCCGACTCGACCATCAACACCGCGTGCTCGGTGCCAGCCACGACGAGGTTGAGCTGCGACTCCCTGAGCTGGGTCGCGGTCGGGTTCAGCACGTACTCGCCGTTGACGTATCCGACGCGCGCCGCGCCGATCGGGCCGTTGAACGGAATGCCGGAGAGCGCGAGCGCGGCGGACACGCCGATCATCGCCGGGATGTCGGGATCCACCTCCGGGTTCACCGACATCACCGTCGCGACGACCTGGACCTCGTTGTAGAAGCCGTCGGGGAAGAGCGGCCGGATCGGGCGGTCGATCAGTCGCGAGGTGAGCGTGTCCTTCTCCGAGGGCTTGCCCTCGCGCTTGAAGAAGCCGCCGGGGATCTTGCCGGCGGCGTAGTACTTCTCGATGTAGTCGACGGTGAGCGGCAGGAAGTCCTTGCCGGGCGCCGGCTGCCTGGCG
>DATIWX010000036.1:0-37354 GCA_035519135.1 Burkholderiales bacterium
GAGAGAACTCGCGAAACGAGTAGCGGCCCAGATCCTTGCCGAGTCTCGCGACCTGCCAGCTCGCGCCGTCGCTCGAGATCTCCACCTTGTCGATGCCCGAGCCGCCGTCGAATGCGATGCCCTTCACCTCGATCGGCTTGCCGCGCGGGAGTTGCTGGCCGTTCTTCAGCGACGTGATCATGGAGTTGACCACCATGGTCGTGATGGGCTCGTTGGGCGCATACAGCTGGGACTGGAAAGTCGGCGTCTTGAACCTGCCGCGCGGCAGGCGGTACGCCGTGCTCATCCAGAAATTCTTCTCCGGCTGCGACACCAGCCTCACGCTCGTCAGATGCTTGATCCAGTAGGTGCCGGTCCAGCCGGGAACGATCATGCGCGCCGGGAAGCCGTTCCAGTGGGGCAGCGGCTTGCCGTTCATCTCGAACGCGATCAGCGTTTCGTCGCGCATCGCGACATCCACGGGCAGCGACTTGACGAAATCGGGCGTCTTGTCGAGCGGGGCGCTGTCGGCCCCGTCCATGACGACCTCGATCGCGTCACCCTTGACGCCGGCCTTCGCGAGAACGTCCTTCAACCGTACCCCGCGCCACACGGCGTTGCCCATCGCGCCCACGCCCCATTCGACGCCCGGGACGTGCGGCTCGAAAAGGCCCCGCCGGTTGCCCGAGCACTGGTTCACCGCCGTGATCTCGGCGGGCTTGAACTCCTTCTTCAGCTGGTCGAGCGTGAGCTTCAACTGGCGCTCGGCGCTGTCGCCGCCGACGGTGAGCACCCAGTCCTTCGCCTTCACCTCGGGGATTCCCGCGAGGTGGTAGCGCACGAAGAACGCGTCGTTGCGCGTGATCGGCGTGCGGAAGTACTCGATGGGCGTCTCGAAGTTGGGCGGGCGGTAGGTTTTCTTGATCAAGGGCACTTTGCCCGGCAGCGCGTAGAGCACCTGCTCGGCGAGGGTGCCGTCGGGAAGCTCGGCGTAGCCGAGCGCGCTGCCGCTGCCGAGCTCCGCGGCGAGCGCCTTCGCCCCACCGAGAGCGCCGAATGCCGTCAGAGCGCCCGCGCCCGCGAGCAGCCTGCGACGGGTTTCGCTGTGGATCTTTGCCATGGATTCCTCCTCCGAAGGCCGCTTCGCGGCGGCACGTCTATATTAGCTCCAACTAATATGGAAGGGGAGCTTATCTCTTCAGAGGCTTGTAGCGGATGCGCTTGGGCTTGGCGGCCTCTTCCCCGAGGCGCTTCACCTTGTCGGCCTCGTATTCCTGGTAGTTCCCCGGGAAGAAGGCGACCTTCGAGTCGCCCTCGAAGGCGAGGATGTGGGTGGCGATGCGGTCCAGGAACCAGCGGTCGTGGCTGGTGACCAGCACGCTGCCCGCGAACTCGAGCAGGGCGTCCTCCAGCGCGCGCAGAGTTTCGACGTCGAGGTCGTTGGAGGGCTCGTCGAGCAGCAGCACGTTGGCGCCGGCGAGCATGGTCTTCGCCAGGTGCACGCGGCCGCGCTCGCCCCCCGAGAGCGTGCCGACCTTCTTCTGCTGGTCGGCGCCCTTGATGTTGAAGCGGCCGAGGTAGGCGCGCGAAGGCATCTCGAACTTGCCCACCGTGAGGATGTCCGCGCCGTCGGAGATGTACTCCCACACCGTCTTCTCCCCCTCGAGCGCGTCGCGCGACTGGTCCACGTAGGCCATCTTCACCGTCGGGCCGACGACGATCTTGCCCTTGTCGGCTTTTTCCTTGCCGGTGATCATGCGGAACAGCGTCGACTTTCCCGCGCCGTTCGGGCCGATCACCCCGACGATCGCTCCGGGGGGCACCTTGAAGGACAGATCGTCGATCAGCAGGCGCTCGCCGTAGCCCTTGGACACGCCGGTCAGCTCGATGACGGAGTCGCCCAGGCGATCGGCGACCGGAATGAAGATCTCCTGGGTCTCGTTGCGCTTCTGGTATTCGTACGACGACAGCTCCTCGAAGCGCGCCAGGCGCGCCTTCGACTTCGCCTGCCGGCCCTTGGGGTTCTGCCTCACCCACTCCAGCTCCTTCTGCATCGACTTGATGCGCGCCTGCTCCTGCTTCTCCTCGACCTCGAGGCGCTTCTCCTTCTGCTCGAGCCACGAGGAGTAGTTGCCTTCCCAGGGGATGCCGTAGCCGCGGTCGAGCTCGAGGATCCACTGCGCGGCGTTGTCGAGGAAATAGCGGTCGTGGGTCACCGCGACCACCGTGCCGGGAAAGCGCTGCAGGAACTGCTCCAGCCACTCGACGCTCTCGGCGTCGAGGTGGTTGGTGGGCTCGTCGAGAAGCAGCACGTCGGGCTTGGAGAGCAGCAGGCGGCACAGGGCGACGCGGCGCTTCTCGCCGCCGGAGAGCGGCGCGATCTTCTGCTCCCAGGGCGGCAGACGCAGCGCATCTGCGGCGACCTCCAGCTGCAGGTCGGCGCTGTCCGCGTGCGCGGCGTTCACGATCGCTTCGAGCCTGGCCTGCTCCGCGGCGAGCTTGTCGAAATCCGCGTCGGGCTCGGCGTAGGCCGCGTAGACCTCCTCCAGGCGCTTCTTCGCCTCCGCGCTCTCGCCCAGGCCTTCCTCGACGGTTTCGCGCACGCTCTTCTCCGGATCGAGCTGCGGCTCCTGCGGCAGGTAACCGATCTTCATGTTGGGCAGGTGAGTCACCTCGCCCTCGAAATTCGTGTCCACCCCCGCCATGATCCTGAGCAGCGTGGATTTCCCCGAGCCGTTCAGGCCGAGCACGCCGATCTTCGCGCCGGGGAAGAAGTTGAGCGAGATGTTCTTGAGGATCTGGCGCTTGGGCGGCACGATCTTGCCGACCCGGCGCAGGGTGTAGACGTATTGGGCCATGGAGCGCGAAGTCTACCGCAAGTTCTCCCGATAAAATGCGGAATGCCGGAGCTTCCCGACGTCACCGTATACGTGGAGCGGCTCGAAGACCGCCTGGCCGGCAGGACGCTCGAGCGCCTGCGCCTGCTGAACCCCTTCGTCCTGCGCAGCGTGAACCCGCCGATCGCTTCGGCGGAAGGGAGAAAGATCCAGGGCGTGCGCCGCATCGGCAAGCGCATCGTGATCGAGCTCGAGGGCGGGCTGTTCCTCGTGCTGCACCTCATGATTGCCGGGCGCTTGCGCTGGATCGCCAGGGACAAGAAGCCGCCGGGCCGCATTGCGCTCGCCGCGTTCGAATTCCGGGACGGAGCGCTGGTGCTCACCGAGGCCGGGACGAAGCGCCGCGCCTCGCTCCACCTCGTCGAGGGCGAGGCGGCGCTCGCCGCCATGGATCCGGGCGGGCTCGAGGTCCTCGAAGCAGGCTTCGAAGAGTTCGCGGCGCGGCTGAGGCGCGACCGGCACACCCTCAAGCGCGCGCTCACCGACCCGCACCTGTTCAGCGGCATCGGCAACGCTTACTCCGACGAGATCCTGCATCGCGCGAAGCTCTCGCCTTTCGCGCAGACCTCGTCTCTCTCCGAGGAAGAGGCAAGACGTCTTTACGAAGCGGCGCGCTCGACGCTGATCGAATGGACGGAGCGATTGCGCAAACGGGCTGGCGCGGATCTGCCCGAGAAAGTCACCGCCTTCCACGAGGAGATGGCCGTGCACGGGCGCTACCGCAAGCCCTGCCCGGTGTGCGGCTCACCGGTGCAGCGGATCGTCTACGCGGAGAACGAGACCAACTACTGCGCGCGCTGCCAGACCGGCGGCAAGATCCTCGCCGACCGCGCGCTCTCGCGCCTGCTCAAGGCGAGCTGGCCGCGCTTGATCGACGAGCTCGAGTAGCGGCCCTTACTTCACCACCAGCAGCCCTTTCATCACGGGGTGCAGCCGGCAGCTGTAGGGCATCTCGCCCTTCTTGCGCACGACCAATCGCCAGCTCCTGTTCGGAGGCAGATCCCCGGATTCGACGCGCGCTTGGCTCGCGGTGACGCTGTGGAGCAGGAAGTCCTTGTTGGTCCAGACGACGGTGTCGCCCGGGGCCGCTTCGAGGCGCTCGGGAATGAATTTCATCCCTTCGATCCGTACCGTGTGCGTCTTCCCCGCGGCAACGGCGGCCGCCGCAGGAAAGACCGCGAGGCAAATCGCGATAAGCGCTGCTCGAAGCACGGCGTCTTACTTCTTCGCGAGGTCGGACTGGACCATCTTGGCGTGGTCCAGGTGCGCGGCAATCGCGGGGCGGACTTTGACGATGAGGTCCTTGAGCTCGGCGTTGCGCGCGCTCGGGATCAGGACTTTGTCGATCGCGTCGAGGACCTGTTGATGGTACGCGACCTCGTGGTCCACGTACGCTTTGTCGAACGCCGTGCCCTTCAGGCCTTTGAGGTTCTTCATGTTCTCGGCCGCGCCGGTCTTCAGGCTCTGGCTGGTGGGGCTGTTCTCGGGCTTGACGCCGAGCTTCTTCGCGAGCGCCCCCGCCTGCTTGTTCACCGCGGTATGGTCGGTGATCATCAGTTGCGCGAACTTCGAGACTTCCTTGTTCTTGCTGCGGGACTTGGCGAGCTTGCCCGCGTCGACATCGATCGCGTTGGCCGTGACCACGATCCCGGCGATCTGCGGATCCGACGGTCCGCCCTTGTCCTGGGCGAAGGCGGTGACGAGGGAAAACGACGCCGCGAGGGCCACTGCGATTTTCGAGAGCTTCATGTGATTCTCCAGTTGAAAGAGGTTCGATTTCGGTTGCGACGGCTTCAGGCGCTCGCTTTTCCGCCCTTCGGAAGCCTTGCCATCACGTTGGCGATGATGCGGTCGCAGCGCGCGCCGGCGAAGGAAAATGCGTCGCCGTGCGCGAGATCGATCTCGCGCGAGAGCGATTCGCGCAGCATCCCCCTGGCGCGGAAGAAGCGCGTGCGCACCGTCGCCTCGGGGATGCCGAGCACCGCGGCGGCCTCCTCGACGGTGAGCTCTTCGACTGCGCGCAGCACGAACACCGTGCGGAAGGCGTCGGGCAACTCGTCGATCTTGGTCTCGAGGAGCCGGCGCGTTTCCGAGCGCAGCACCGCCCGCTCGGGTTGTTCGGGTGGAGATTCGTTCATACCGTCCTCGGAAGAATGCTGATCCTGGCCCGGATCGTCGCCTTCCAGCCGGATGACTTCGGCTCGCCGCGCATGCTTGTGCAGGCGCGTGATCGACTCGTTGACGACGATGCGCACCAGCCAGGTAGAGACCTTCGCATCGCCGCGAAAATCTCCCATCGCGCGGTACGCTTGCATGTAGGCCTCCTGAACGGCGTCCTCGGCCTCGGTTTCGTTCTTGAGGATGCTGCGCGCCGTGCGGTACAGCAGCTGGTTGTGACGCCGCATCAAGACCCTGAACGCCTCGTGGTCATGAGCCGCGACGCGCCGGACGAGCTCGGCGTCGGGCGTCTTGCCGTCGATTCCCGGAAGGGCTGAAGGATGCATGTCGGCCTCCGTGTGTTTGCACCGATTCGCCGCATTAGACGACCGGCACCGGCGACGCGTTCCCGCCGGAGATCCCGGAACAGCGCCCGCCTGAACTTCGTCGAATCGCTAAGATACGCTCGCCAATGGTTCCTCTCGTTCCTGCCCGCCTCGCCTTCGACGCCGGCGGCGCGCCCTATTCCGAGGCCTACGGCGACGTCTATCACTCCGCAGACGGGGGACCGGGTCAGGCACGCCACGTGTTCCTCGCGGGCAACGAACTGCCGGAGCGCTGGCGCGCCCGGGCGTCCTTCACCGTCGTCGAGACCGGATTCGGACTGGGTTTGAATTTCCTCGTCACGGGCGCCGCGTTCCTCGAGGACGCGGGCGCACCGCCGCGGCTGCACTACGTCTCGGTGGAAAAACATCCTTTCGCAAAGGACGACCTCACCACGGCGCTGGCGCGCTACCCGGAGCTGTCGCCGCTCGCGGGCGAGCTGCTCGCGGCGTGGCCGCTGCGCCTGCCGGGTTTTCACCGCCTGCATCTGGCGCGCGGCCGCATCACGCTGACTTTGCTCCTGGGAGAGGCCCAAGCGCTGCTGCCCCAGCTGGAAGCGCGGGCCGATGCCATCTACCTCGACGGCTTCGCGCCGGAAAAGAACCCGGAGATGTGGTCGAGCGCGATCGCGGCGGAGCTCGCGCGGCTCGCAGCGCCGGGAGCCACTTTCGCGACCTGGACGGTCGCAGGCGTGGTGCGCGCGGCGCTCGCGCAGGCGGGCTTCGCCGTCGTAAAAAAGCCCGGCTTCGGCCACAAGCGCGAGATGCTCGCCGGGGCGTTCCAGGGCCAGCCGAAGGCCGCCATCACGCCGCAGGCACGACACGCAGCCAT
Organism: Burkholderiales bacterium; assembly: GCA_035519135.1. GTDB lineage: Bacteria > Pseudomonadota > Gammaproteobacteria > Burkholderiales > SG8-39 > VBDM01. The sequence continues at coordinate 6,249 of DATIWX010000036.1, forward strand.
CGTCGGCGCCGGCATCGCGGGGACGAGCTGCGCCGAGCGGCTCGCCGCGCGCGGCTGGGAGGTCACGCTGATCGAGCGCCACGCCGCACCCGCGCGCGAAGGCTCGGGCAACCCGTCCGGCCTGCTGCGCCCGCTCCTCAATCTCGAGGACGCCGCCAACGCGCGATTGTCGCGCGCGGCGCTCGGTTACGCGCTGCGCCACATTGCGACGCTCGCCGCAGAGGGCCAGGGCGCGAGCTGGAGCGCGAGCGGCGTGCTGCAGCTCGCGCGCGGCGACGCTCAGGCGGAGCGCTTCGAGCAGATCATCGCCGCGCACGGCTTTCCCGAGGAGTTCGCGCGCCACGTGGACGCGCCTGAGGCCGCGCGCATCGCCGGGCGCGCCGTACGCGGGCCGGGATGGTGGATGCCCGCGTCCGGCTGGGTCGCACCGGAAACCCTGTGCGCCGCCAGCCTCGTCCCGCACGGCGACCGTATCGAGCGGCGTTTCTCGCGCGAAGCGCTGCGTCTCGCCCGCACGCAGGGCGCGTGGCGCGTCGAAGGCGCGGACGGCGCGCTCATCGCCGAAGCGCCGCTGGTGATTCTCGCCAACGCCGCCGATGCGGGCACGCTCCTTCCCGGAACCAGGCTGCCCTTGGAAGCGGTGCGCGGGCAGGTGACTTGCCTGCCGCCTGCGCCCGGGCGGACGCTCGCGGTTCCGGTCTGCGGCGACGGTACGGTCGCGCCCCTGTCTCGAGGCGGGTTCTGCATCGGCGCGACGATGCAGCCCGGCGATCCGTGTCACAGCGAGCGTACCGCCGATCACGCCGAGAATCTCGCGCGCGCCGAATCGCTGCTCCCCGGCTTCGCCAGGGGCGTGGATGCGACGCGTCTGTCGGGCCATGTGGCGTTTCGCGCCACCACGCCGGACCGGCTCCCTCTCGTCGGAGCCCTCCCTGGCGCGGACGGCCTGCACGCCTTGCTCGGCCTGGGCGCGCGCGGTCTCGTATGGGCACCGCTAGCCGCCGAGCTCCTCGCGGCGCAACTCGAGGGCGAACCGATGCCGCTGGAGCGCGAGCTCGTCTCGGCGGTCGAGGCCGGGCGTTTCGGTCCGCTAGAATAGCGGCATGCTGCAACGCCGCCGCGATTCCGCGATCGTCATCCGCGGCGCCCGCCAGAACAATCTCAAGAACCTCTCGCTCGAGATCCCCACGGGCGAACTCGTCGTGGTGACCGGCGTCTCGGGCTCGGGAAAGTCTTCGCTGGTCTTCGACACCCTCTACGCCGAAGGGCAGCGGCGCTACGTCGAGACCTTCAGCCCCTACGCGCGCCAGTTCCTGGACCGCATGGACAAGCCGCAGGTCGACTCGATCGAGGGAATCCCGCCTGCGATCGCCATCGACCAGACCAACCCGGTGCGCACCTCGCGCTCGACCGTCGGCACGATGACCGAGCTGAACGATCACCTGAAGCTGCTGTTCGCGCGCGCCGGGCAGCTCTTTTGCCGCGGCTGCGGGCGGTCGGTGCGGCGCGACACCCCCGGCTCTGTATACGACGAGGTCGCCCGCCGCGCCGGCGCCGCGGGCGATCCGCGCGTCGTCGTCACCTTTCCTGTGGCGGTGCCGAAGAACTTCAAGGAGGAGGAAGTCCAGGCTCTCCTCAAGGCGCAGGGGTACGACCGCATCCATTCGCGCTCGGGTGCGCTGCTCGAGGTGGTGCAGGACCGGATGAAAGTGTCCTCGGCCGAGAAGGCGCGCGTGATCGAAGGCATCGAGGCGGCGATGAAGATCGGCCAGGGCAAGGTCAACGTTCATCCCCTGGACGCGGAAGGCAGGGCGGAGGCGCCCTGGCGTTTCTCATCCGACCTGCACTGTGCCGACTGCGATATCCACTACTCCGAACCGCTGCCGAGCCTGTTTTCCTTCAACTCCCCGCTCGGCGCCTGCGATACCTGCCGCGGCTTCGGACGCGTGATCGGCATCGACTACGGCCTCATCGTTCCGGACGAATCCAAGACGCTGCGCGAGGGCGCGGTGCGGCCGTGGCAGTCGCCGAGCTTCCACGAATGCCAGGACGACATCGAGAAGTACGCGAAAAAGCGCGGCGTGCCCCTCGACGTGCCCTTCCGGGATCTTTCCGAGAAGCAGCGCGCGTGGGTGCTCGAGGGCGAGCCCGAGTGGGTGAGCTGGCGGAAATCCTGGCCCGGCGTCTGGTACGGCGTCGCGCGTTTTTTCCGCTGGCTCGAGACCAAGGCCTACAAGATGCACGTGCGCGTGCTGCTGTCGCGCTACCGCGCCTACACCCCTTGTTCCGCCTGCAAGGGCGCGCGTCTCAAGCCCGAGGCGCTGCTGTGGCGCGTCGGGACGAAGGAGGACGCCGATCGCGTCCTCGATCCCGGGCGGCGCTTCATGCCGCAGGGCGCGAAGTTCGGTGACGAGGTGCTGCGCGCGCTTCCCGGCTTCACGGTGCACGACCTCGTGCTCCTGCCCGCGGAGCGCACGCGCGCCTTCTTCGAGCATCTGCATCTGCCGGCGCCTCTCGACGAGGCGACCGACCTTCTCCTCACCGAGATCCGCGCCCGTTTGCGCTATGTGCAGGAAGTCGGCCTCGGCTACCTCACGCTCGACCGGCAGTCACGCACGCTCTCGGGCGGCGAGGTGCAGCGCATCAACCTCACCACCGCGCTCGGAACCTCGCTCGTCAACACGCTGTTCGTGCTGGACGAGCCCTCGATCGGACTGCACCCGCGCGACATGGGCCGCGTGATCGGCGTGATGCAGCGCCTGCGCGACGCCGGCAATTCGCTGGTCGTCGTCGAGCACGATCCGCAGATCATGTTCGCCGCCGACCGCATCATGGACATGGGCCCTGGCCCCGGCGAGCGCGGCGGCGAGATCGTGTTCTCCGGCACGCCCGACGAGCTGAGGCAGTCGAAAACGCTCACGGCGGAATACCTCTCCGGGAGAAAGCGCGCCGGCGGCCAAGAACCGGGGACAGACCACGGTTTTCCCGCAAACCGTGGTCTGTCCCTGGTTTTGCTCGGCGCCGCCGAGCACAACCTGAAGGGCATCGACGTCGCCATTCCGCTGAAACAGCTGGTATGCGTCACCGGCGTCTCGGGCTCGGGCAAATCCACGCTAGTGCAGGACGTGCTCTACGCCGCGCTGCGCAAGGCGAAGGGCAAGCCTACAGAAGCGCCGGGTGCGTTCCGGGAGCTGCGCGGCGACGCGCTGGTCGAGGACGTGGTGATGGTGGACCAGACGCCGATCGGCCGCACCACACGCTCCAACCCTGCGAGCTACGTCGGCGCCTGGGATGCGATCCGCAACATCTACGCAAGAGACCCGCTCGCCAAGGAGCGCAAGTACACGGCCGGCACCTTCAGCTTCAACTCCGGCAACGGGCGCTGCCCGACCTGCGGCGGCAACGGCTTCGAGCACGTCGAGATGCAGTTCCTGTCGGACGTGTACCTGCGTTGCCCCGACTGCAATGGCAGGCGCTTCCGCGACGAGGTGCTCGAGATCGCGGTGCAAGGGAAATCGATCGCCGACGTGCTCGAGCTGACCGTGTCCGAGGCGCTGGCGTTCTTCCGCGACTACCCCGAGGTGCAGCGCGCCCTGCAGCCGCTCGCCGAGGTCGGGCTCGAGTACCTGCGCGTCGGCCAGCCGGTGCCGACGCTCTCGGGCGGCGAGGCGCAGCGCCTCAAGCTCGCCGGGCACCTGGTCGAGACCTCCCTGAAGCCGAATGGCGCGCGCGGCTCCCTGTTCCTGTTCGACGAGCCGACCACCGGCCTTCACTTCGACGACGTGGCGAAGCTGCTCTCGGCCTTCCGCCAGCTGATCGCCGCGGGGCATTCGCTCGCCGTGATCGAGCACAACCTCGACGTCATCCGCGCTTCCGACTGGATCATCGACCTCGGTCCCGAGGGCGGCGATGCCGGCGGCGCGATCGTCTGCACCGGGACGCCGGCGCAGGTCGCGAGGCACGCCGGCTCGCACACCGGCAGGGCGCTGCGCGAGTACGAGACGGCGCTGGCGAGCCCCGTCGCGCGTCGCGCGGCGGAGCACGGCGCGCCGCTGCAGGCCCGTATCGGCGAGTCCATCAGGATCCACAACGCGCGCGAGCACAACCTGAAATCCATCGACGTCGAGATCCCGCGCAACGAGTTCACCGTCGTGACCGGCGTGTCGGGCTCGGGAAAATCCACCCTAGCCTTCGACATCCTTTTCGCCGAGGGCCAGCGGCGATACCTGGAGTCGCTCAACGCCTACGCGCGCCAGTTCGTCCAGGGTGCGGCCCGGCCGGACGTGGACGCGATCTTCGGCATCCCGCCGACCGTGGCAATCGAGCAGCGCACCAGCCGCGGCGGCAGCAAGAGCACGGTGGCGACGCTGACCGAGATCTATCACTTCCTGCGCCTGCTCTACGTCAAGCTCGGGCTGCAGCACTGCCCCGACTGCCAGGTGCCGATCGAGCCGCAGAGCGAGGATGCCATCGCCGCGCGCCTCCTGCGCGAATACAAGGGGCAACGCGTCGGCCTGCTCGCCCCGCTGATCGTCAACCGCAAGGGCTATTACACCGACCTCGCCAAGTGGGCGCGCGGGAAGGGTTACGAATTCCTGCGCGTGGACGGCGAGTTCCTGCCGACCGGCAAGTGGCCGCGCCTGTCGCGCTTCCAGGAGCACACCATCGAGCTCCCGGTCGCCGATCTGCACATCGCCGCAGGCAGCGAAGCCGAAATCCGCCGCTCGCTCGCCCGCGCCCTGGAGTCCGGCAAGGGTATCGTGCACGTGATCGCGGGCCTCGACCGCCTGGAAGAAGCCAAGGCGAGATCGCGCACGACCCGCGTGGAAATGGACCTGCCGCAGCGGGTCTTCTCCACCAAGCGTGCCTGCCCCTCGTGTGGACGCAGCTTCGCCGAGCTCGACCCGCGGTTGTTCTCGTTCAACTCCAAGCACGGCTGGTGCCCCGCGTGCTACGGCACCGGGCTGAAACTGGACAAAGTCGAGTGGGACGAGGAGCGCGAGAAGACCGGGACCGAGGATCACGTGCTCGACTCGTGGATCGAATGGCTCGAAGTCGAGGAGACCTGCCCGTCCTGCGACGGCAAGCGCCTCAACCGCGAGGCGCTCGCGGTACGCTTCGAGGAGCGCTCGATCTCCGAGCTCGCTGCCCTGCCCGTCGGAAGGCTCGAGGAGCTGTTCCGCCGCCTGGAGCTCTCCGGCCGCGAAGCCGAGATCGCGCGCGACATCGTCGCGGAGCTGAGGTCACGCCTCGCGTTCCTCGATCAGGTGGGCTTGTCCTATTTGTCGCTCGACCGCTCGGCGCCGACGCTTTCCGGCGGCGAGGCGCAACGCATCCGTCTCGCGTCGCAGCTCGGCTCGAACCTCCGCGGCGTGTGCTACATCCTCGACGAGCCCACCATCGGCCTGCACCCGCGCGACAACAAGATCCTTCTCGACACGCTGGAAAAGCTGCAATCCAGGGGCAACACCCTCGTGGTCGTCGAGCACGACGAGGACACCATCCGGCGCGCCTCGCACGTCATCGATCTCGGCCCCGGTGCCGGAAAGCAGGGCGGCCGAGTGATCGCCGAAGGCTCGGCCGACGATCTGATGCGAAACGCCGACTCGCTGACGGGGAAATTTCTCAGGAACCCGCTCACGCACCCGCTGCAGCCGCGGCGCCCGGTGACGCGCAGCACGCCTTCCATCGAGATCGCCGGAGCATCGCTGCACAATCTGAAGAACGTCGATCTGCGCCTGCCGCTCGCCAGGCTCAGCGTGATCACCGGCGTCTCGGGCTCGGGCAAATCCACGCTTGCACGTGACGTTCTCTACGCCAACCTCGAGCGCAGGGTCGGCGTACACGGGAAGAAGAATGACGTACCGCTATTCGGCTGCCGCGCGATCCGCGGCGCAGAAAATGTCGGCCGCGTGCTCGAAGTCGACCAGACGCCGATCGGCAAGACGCCGCGTTCCTGCCCCGCGACCTACGTCGGCTTCTGGGACGCGATCCGGCGTCTGTTCGCCGAGGCCGGCGAATCGCGCATGCGCGGCTGGAGCGCGAGCCGCTTCTCGTTCAACACCAAGGGCGGGCGCTGCGAAGCCTGCGAAGGCCAGGGAATCAAGAAGATCGAGATGAGCTTCCTGCCCGACGTCAAGGTGACCTGCGAGGCCTGCGGCGGCGCGCGCTTCAACCCCGAGACGCTCACCGTGCGCTGGAAGGGAAAATCGATAGGCGAAGTGCTGGCGATGAGCGTGGATGAGGCCGTGGAATTCTTCGCCGCGCACCCTTCGACGCATCACGCGCTACGATTGCTGCAGGCCGTGGGCCTGGGCTATCTCACGCTCGGCCAGCAGAGCCCGACGCTGTCCGGCGGCGAAGCGCAGCGCATCAAGCTCGTCACCGAGCTGGCCAAAACCGGGGACAGACCCCGGTTCTCCCGGCCCTTGCCACGATCCGGAACAGATTCCGCGCGTGGAAAACCGGGGTCTGTCCCCCATACTCTCTACGTGCTCGACGAGCCCACGGTCGGCCTGCACATGGCCGATGTTGAAAAGCTGCTGCGCGTGCTGCATCGTCTGGTGGACGCGGGCAACACCGTGGTGGTGATCGAGCACAACCTCGACGTGATCGCGGACGGCGACTGGATCATCGACCTCGGCCCCGAAGGGGGAGAGGCGGGCGGGCGTATCGTCGCGCAGGGATCGCCGGACGCGCTGGTCGCCCCCGGGGACGCGGGGCACACCGCGAAGGTGCTGAGGAGTTTCCTGAAAGACCGGCGCTCGGCGGCGACGGCCTAGCGCGCGAAGGCGCCGGGTTTCAGGCGGAGCGCTCGGCTTTCTTTGCCTGCATGTACTTCTGCAGGTTCGCCGTGGTCTCCATTTTCTTGCGCTCGGTGATGTCCAGTCCCCGGATGAACGTTCCTTCTCCCTCCCGGGCGGGGCGCCGCTCCCATTCGAAGCACTTGTACGTCCCGTCGCTGCAGCGGAGCGAGAACTCCACCGGCCTGGCATCGGCCCCGCCGCGCGTGTTCACCAGAGAGAGCGCGGCGGCCTGCTCACCCGAGTCGATCAGCCGCGTAAGCTGCTTGCCGAGCAGCAAGGTGCGCGGATAGCCGAGGAGCTTTTCCCAGGTCCGATTCAGGTTCTGCAGCCGCAGATCGAGGGCAACCACCCCGAGCAGCAAGGGAGAGTCCTCGATCACCCAGTCTTCCCGTCTACGCCCGAAATCATCCGTAACCATCTGCGAATTCGTCCATTGTGCTCGCTGGCGGAATCTGTAATTCTGACGCCTTCAGCGATTGGCCGCTCCGAAGCACAGAGGCTAGCGGGGAGCGCGCCGGCCGTCCAGCGGGAATACCCCGGGAACCATGTCAGGAAATCACGATAGCTAAGGCGAATCAAGGCATTATTCGATATATTCCGGGCACGGTGGAGAGCCTGCCCCGACTCCTGCGTCCAGTAGCAGTGCCGGCGGTAATTCTGCTGGTGACCGCGCTCGCGCTGGCCGCGGGCCACGCGCTTCCCAATACTCTGTCGGGCCTGAGCGTGGTCGGGCCCTACGTGGTGCTGCTGCTCGGCGTGGCGATCAGCGCCTGGTTCAACCGCGGCCGTGCACTGATCATGCTGGCTTCGCTGCTTGCCGCGTTTGCGGGCTACAGCATGGCCACGGACCTGGGCGGACAGAGCTTCGCCGTGAAAGCGGTGTCTACTGCGTTCGCGGTGCTCGTTCCTCTGAACGTGCTGCTGGCCATCCTGCTTCCGGATGGCGGCGTGCGCCAGCACAGGAACTACCGCTGGCTTCTCCTGGGCCTGGCCGAGGTTCTCATCGCGATCTGGATCGCCAACGCCGGGCGCTCCGATCTGTCGGGAATCGCGTGGCGCGACGTGCTCGAGCATCGGCTGCTGCGCTCCCCTCCTACGCCCCTGGTCGCGCGCCTGATGATCGCGGCGGCGTTCGTGACCGCCCTGGTGAAAGCATGGCCGCGACGCGGCCCCAAGGAGCTGCGCAAGGAGCCCCGTCCGGTCGATGTCGGAATCGCCTCCGCGCTGGTCGCGTTCTCACTGGCGTGCGAGTTCATGGACGCGCCGGGAGCATTCAGCGCGTTCATGTCGGCCGCGGGCGTGATGCTGCTTGCGGCGGTGCTGCAGGAATCGCATCGCCTGGCGTTCCGGGACGAGCTGACGAATCTTCCGAGCCGGCGCGCGCTCGAGGAGCGCCTGGCGGGCCTCGGGCCCAGCTACGCGATCGCCATGATCGACGTGGACCATTTCAAGCAGTTCAACGACGCCCACGGCCACCACGTCGGCGACCAGGTGCTCAAGCTGGTTGCCGCCCGTCTCGCGAGAATCGAAGGCGGGGGGCAGTCGTACCGCTACGGCGGGGAGGAGTTCTGCGTGCTGTTCCCCGAGCGCTCGCTCGAGCAGGCGTTGCCGCACCTGGAGAAACTGCGCAAGGACATCGAGGACTATAGAATAGCCGTGCGCGGCGGAGACCGGCCCAGAGAGAGGGAGACCGGCTCGCGGCTGCGCGCGGCGCGATCTCCGGAGAAGACATTGTCAGTGACGGTGAGCATCGGTGCCGCGGAGCGCGACGACACGCTCATCCGCCCGGCGCTGGTCATCCGCGCAGCGGACGAGGCGCTTTATCGCGCCAAGCGCGCAGGGCGGAACCGGGTGATGCCCTAGCGGCAAAGAGATGTTTGAATCCCCGACATGAGAGAGTCTGCCCGACTCAGACCTGGAATCCCGCGCCGCCCGGTAGCTCCCAAGCGCGCCGAGCAGCTGCTCCGGCTCGAGCACGCCGTGGCCCGATGCGTCACCGAGGCCAACAGCGTTTCCGAGGGCCTGAGAGCGGCGATCCGGGCTGTCTGCGAGGGGCAGCACTGGGACTGCGGGCGTTTTTTCCGCGCCGACGAGGACGCCGGCGTTCTGCGTCTTGCCGAATTCTGGACCAAGCCCGGGCCGCAGTTCGACCTCTACATCGAGCGCTCGCGCAAGGTCACCTACGCCCCCGGCGTCGGCATCGCCGGAATCGTATGGCAAACGGGGGAGCCGATCTGGGTGGCCGACGTCGAGCATGACCCGCGCGCGTCCCGGAAGACGATCGCGAACGAAGCGGGCATGCACGGGGCGTTCGTCTTCCCGGTGAATTCGGGAGGGAAGATCATCGGCGTGCTCGGCTTCAACAGCCGCGAAATCCGCGAGCCGGACGAGAATCTGCTGGAGGCCATCCACGTCATCGGCTCGCAGATCGGCCAGTTCGTGCAGCGCAAGCAGGCGGACGAAATCCTGCGGGAAAGCGAAGAGCGCTTCCGCAGCCTGACCGAGCTGTCCTCGGACTGGTACTGGGAGCAGGACGAGAACTTCCGCTTCACCATGGTTTCGGACAACCTCTCGCGCCGCATCGGAGATGCGCCGGGATCCATCATCGGAAAGACGCGCTGGGAGCTGCCCACGCTCAACATGACACAGGCCGACTGGGCGGCCCATCGCGCCCTGCTCGAGTCGCATCAGCCGTTCCGCGACCTGCAGTGGCACAGGCTCGACCAGAACGGCAAGGTGCAGATCGCCAGCATCAGCGGCAAGCCGATCTTCGACTCCGAAGGGCGTTTTCGCGGCTACCGCGGGACCGGCCGCGACATCACCGAAAGCAAGCGCAGCGAGGAGGCCCTTCGCCGCTTCCGGGCGTCCATGGACATGTCCGACGACATGATCCTGCTCGTCGATCGCAAGACCATGCGCTTCATCGACGTCAACGAGGCCGTCTGCCGGAATCTCGGCTACTCGCGCGACGAGCTCCTCGGGATGACGACCGACGCGATCCTGCCGCTGACGCGCGAGGAGCTCGAGCGCTCCTACGACGAGATGATCGCAACCGGGGCGACCCAGGGAATGAGGAGCTTCTACCGCTGCAAGGACGGCTCCACCCTGCCGTTCGAATCGCGGCGCCGCGTGATGCGCTCGGGAGACGGCTGGCTCATCGTCGCGACGGCACGGGACGTCCGCGAGCGGATCGCGCAGGAGGAGGCGCTGCGCAAGAGCAACGAGCGCTTCGATATGGCGGTGCGCGCCACCAACGACGTGATCTGGGACTGGAATCTCGTCACCGACGAGATCTGGTGGAACGAGAACTACACGAAGGTATTCGGCTTTTCGCGGGAAACCGCGGACCGCAGCATCCAGTCCTGGTATCAGGGGATCCATCCCGACGACCAGGGAAGGGTGATCGCGGGCGTGCACCGGGTCATCGGCGCGGGCGGCGAGAACTGGAGCGACGAGTACCGCTTCCGTCACCAGGACGGAAGCTGGGTCCATGTGCTCGACCGCGGTCAGATCATCCGCGACAAGTCGGGGCGCGCGGTGCGCATGATCGGCGCGAAGGCAGACATCAGCTCGCGCAAGCAGGCCGAGGAGAGAATCCACAACCAGGCGATGCGCCAGCGCCTCATCGCGGAGTTCGGCCAGCAGGCGTTCGCCAGCACCGACGTCGAAGACGTGCTCAAGCGGGCGGTCGAGCTCGTATCCGTCGCCCTGAAGGCCGACTACTGCACCGTCCTCGAGCTCGACCGCGGCGGGAAGCAGCTTCTGCTCAAGGCCACATCCGGCTGGCCCGAGGAATTGAAATCGCGGCAGGCGATGCCCATCCATCCCGGAGGGCGGGTCGAATTCGTGCTCTCGCATCGCGAGCCCCTGATCGTCGACGATCTGCGGAAGGAGAGCCGGTTCCCCGAATCCACGCTTCTCAAATTCGGGGTGCGCAGCGGCATCCAGGTGCCCATCTTCGGAACGGCGGGAACCTACGGCATACTGAGCTCGCACTCGCGCACTCCGGCGCATTTCGGCCAGGACGACGCCAGCTTCCTGCAGAGCGTGGCGAATATTCTGGCGGTCGCCATCGAGCGCAAGAATGCGCAGGAACGCCTCGAGCGGCTGGCCCAGTTCGATTCGCTCACCGGACTGCCCAACCGGCAGTTGTTCCACGACCGGCTCCTCAAGACGATGGCGCACGCCCGGCGCGGCGGCAGTCCCATGGCGGTACTCTTCATCGACCTGGACCGCTTCAAGCTGGTGAACGATACCCAGGGCCACAGCGCCGGGGACAGGCTTCTGCAGGAAGCCGCTGTCCGCCTGCTGCAGTGCGTGCGCGCCGGCGACACGGTCGGCCGTTTCGGCGGAGACGAGTTCGGCGCCATCGTGACCGATCTGGCGAAGCCCGGAGACGCGGGCGTGGTGGCACAGAAGGTTCTCGACTCCCTCGCCCAGCCCTTCAAGCTCGACGCCCACGATACCTACGTGAGCGCGAGCATCGGCATCACGCTGTTCCCGGCTGACGGGGACCATCCCGAGGCGCTGGTCATGAACGCGGACACGGCGATGTACCGCGCGAAGGAGCAGGGCCGCAATACCTACCAGTATTTCACGCGCGAGATGAACGAGAGGGCGCTCGCGCGCGTGCACATGGAGGCGGCGCTGCGCCGGGCGATCGAGCACAAGGAGTTCCTCCTGCACTATCAGCCGAAGGTAGACCTGACAACCCGGACGATCTGCGGCTTCGAGGCGCTGTTGCGCTGGCAGCACCGCGAGAGAGGCCTGGTTCTGCCCGGAGAATTCGTCTCGATCCTGGAGGACGCCGGCCTGATTGTTCAGGTGGGCGAGTGGGTGCTCCAGGAGGTGTGCTCGCAGATCCGCTCGTGGCAGCGTGAGGGCTTGCCGGTCAAGCCCATCACGGTCAATCTGTCCGCCCGCCAGTTCCAGCAGAAAGACTTCGAGGCGACCGTGAGGCACGTGCTGCGGGAGGCGCAGGTCGATCCCGCGCTGGTCGAGTTCGAGCTAACCGAGTCCCTGCTGATGAGCGATCCGGAGGGTGCGGCGCGCACGCTGCGCGGACTCAAGGACTCGGGCGTGAGGATCTCCGTGGACGACTTCGGTACCGGCTATTCGAGCCTCGCCTACCTCAAGCGCTTCCCGATCGACGCGCTCAAGATCGACTACTCGTTCGTGCGCGACATCACCACCGACCCGGAAGACGCGATGATCACGCTCGCGATCATCGGCCTGGCTCACAACCTCAAGCTCAGGGTGGTGGCCGAGGGCGTCGAAACCCAGGAGCAGCTCGAGCTGCTCGCGTCCAAGGGGTGCGACGAGATCCAGGGCTACCGCTTCTCGATGCCGACAACAGCCGGGGAGTGTGCCCAGATGCTCAGGGAGAACCGGCGCTTGGTCTGACGTTTTCGCCGCATCGCCCGACAGGCTCGGGGCCCGGCATCAAGACTCGAGCAGCCACTTCTGGGCGTCCTCGACGCTATCGCAGACCCTCACCCACACCCCGCGATTTGTCGCGACCAATTGGCCGAAGAGATTGCCGGGGCGGTGGCTCGGGCGGCGATCGACGAAAGCAACTTTCACCCCCGGGACATAGAGCGATCGGACGCTGGAGGTCGCCTCATACATTTCGGTGGCGGAAAGCTGGGTCTCGAGGTCTTCCTCGATCAGGACTCGCTTGCAGCCGTGTTTCCTGCATTCCTCGGCGATCTTGCCGAAGTAGCTGTAGTCGATTTCGACGCTGTCTCTGCTCCCCCTGACGTAGGCATAAAGGTACCCGGGCCTGTGCTCCAGCGTGAGCTGATAGCCCGGCTCGAGCACGCCTTCGTCCTTTTGCGGCATCTGCATTCGCCCGTCCGTGAGCTCAATCATGCCCCCCCGCGCATCGTGCCCTTTGACGCAAGTCAAACCTCCCCGAGATGAGCGGCAAAGGCGGGTGTTATGATTTTGCCCCTCATGCGCGACCCCACTCCGCGTACCATCCGTCTCCGGGACTACGCCCCGCCGGCATTCCTGATCGACACCGTCGACCTGGACGTCGAGCTGTTCGAGGATCACGCGCGGGTCCGCTCGCGCCTTTCCCTGCAGCGCAATCCCTCGGCGGCCGCCCCCGCCGCGCCGCTGGTTCTCGACGCCGAGGATCTCGAGTTCGAGTCGGCGGCGCTCGACGGACGGGTGCTCGCCGCAAGCGAGTACTCGCTCGACCAGGCGCATCTCACCATCGCCCGGGCGCCGGCGCGCTTCGTCCTCGAGACCTCGTGCCGGATCCGGCCGCGCGAGAACACCACCCTCATGGGGCTGTATGCCGCCGAGAGCGGCTTCTTCACGCAGTGCGAGGCCGAGGGCTTCCGGCGGATCACCTACTTCATCGACCGCCCGGACGTGATGGCGAAATACACGGTCACGATCCACGCCGAACGCGAGAAATATCCGGTACTGCTCTCCAACGGCAATCTCGTCGCGCGGGGCGACGAACCCGGCGGGCGCCACTGGGCGAGGTGGCGGGACCCGCACCGCAAGCCCTGCTACCTCTTCGCCATGGTCGCTGCGAAACTGGACAGGCTCGAGGACGAATTCGTCACGCGCTCGGGGCGGGCCGTGCACCTGGCGATCTACGTCGACCCGGGCAAGCTGGACCAATGCGGCTTCGCCATGCAGGCGCTCAGGCGCGCGATGAAATGGGACGAGGAGGTCTTCGGGCTCGAGGTCGACCTGGACAACTACTCGATCGTCGCGGTCGGCGATTTCAACATGGGAGCGATGGAGAACAAGGGACTCAACATCTTCAATACCAAGTACGTGCTCGCGCGCCCGGACATTGCGACCGACGGCGACTATGTTTCCATCGAGCGCGTGATCGCTCACGAGTACTTTCACAACTGGACCGGCAACCGGGTGACTTGCCGCGACTGGTTCCAGCTCTCACTCAAGGAGGGGCTTACCGTATTCCGCGAACAGGAATTCGGCGCCGACATGTACTCGCGCCCTGTCGAGCGCATCCGCGAGGTGCGCGGCCTGCGCAGCAGCCAGTTCGCCGAGGACGCGGGGCCGATGGCGCACCCGGTGCGGCCGGCCTCCTACATCGAGATCAACAACTTCTACACCAGCACCGTGTACGAGAAGGGCGCCGAGGTGGTGCGCATGATCCGCACTCTGATCGGGGCCCGCGCCTTCCGCAGCGGGATGGACCTGTATTTCGAGCGCCACGACGGGCAGGCGGTGACCTGCGACGATTTCGTCCAGGCCATGGCCGATGCCTCGGGCGCCGATCTTTCGCAGTTCAAGCTGTGGTACGACCAGGCCGGCACGCCCGTCCTCGATATCGAATCCGCATACGACCCGGCGGCCGGGCGCTATACCCTCACCGTGAGGCAATCCAGCCCGCCGACGCCCGGACAGGAGAAAAAGCTCCCGTTCCACATCCCGCTCGCGGTCGGCCTGGTCGGGCCGGGCGGTCGCGATCTGCTTCCCGAGGGCACGCGCATCCTGTCGCTGCGAAGATCCGAGGAGCGCTTCGAATTCGACGGCGTGGCGCCGGGCCGCGATGCCGGCCCCGTGCCGTCGCTCGCGCGCGATTTCTCCGCCCCGGTGATCGCCAGATACGGCTACTCCGAAGCCGAGCTTGCCCTGCTCGCGGCGCACGACACCGATCCCTTCAACCGCTGGGAAGCCGGTCAGCGGCTTGCCCTCCGCATCATCCTGCGCGGGATCGACGCAGTGCAATCCGGGCGCGGGTTCGAGCTCGCGGGGTCCTTCGTCGCGACGTTCGCGCGCGTGCTCGAGGGCGCCGCGCGCGATCCCGCCTTCGCCGCCGAGATGCTCGCCCTGCCCTCGGAGGACTATGTCGCCGAGCAAATGACGGTGGTCGATCCCGATGCGATTCACGCCGTGCGGGACGAGATCAGGCGCCGCCTGGCGATCGCGCTCAAGGACGAGCTGCTCGCGGCCTACCGCGACTACGCGGTGCCGGGCCCCTATTCGTCCGACGCGGTTTCGGCGGGGCGGCGCGCGCTCCGCAACGCGGCTCTCGGGTATCTGATGGAGATCGACGAGCCCCGGATGCGGGAGCTGTGCCTCAAGCAGCTCGACACCGCAGGCAACATGACCGATTCCTTCGCGGCGCTCGTCAGGCTCGCCAACTGCGACTGCCCGCAGCGGGAGCCGGCGCTGGACGCCTTCTACCGCCAATGGAAGGACGAGCCCCTGGTGGTCGACAAATGGCTCGCGGTCCAGTCGTCCAGCCGCCTGCAGTCGGCGCTCGCGGACACACGGCGCCTGATGCAGCACCCGGCGTTCAACCTCCGGAACCCGAACAAGGTCTATGCGCTCATCGGCGCATTCCGGGGCAACCAGGTGCGCTTTCACGCAGCGGACGGCTCGGGGTACGCCTTCATCGCAGACCAGGTCATCGCGCTCGACCCGATCAACCCGCAGGTTGCCGCGCGCATGGCGCGCGGGCTCGACCGCTGGAGGAAGTTCGATCCGGGCCGGCAGGCTCACGCGCGCGCGGCGCTGGAGCGAATCCGCGACGCCAAGGGCGTCTCCAAAGGAGTCCTCGAGATCGCGAGCAGGGCGCTCGCTTGAACGGACGCCGCTATTTGCGGCGCTGCATCTCTGCGAACTTGGACAGCTCCCATGGCCGGATCGCGACCAGCATGTGCATTGCGATGCACTCGTCGAACGGCCGCCGCGTGTCGTCGCTGTGCAGATCGGCGAACTCGTTCGCGACGCGTCTCAGGCGCACCAGCATCGCTTCGCGGGAGGCCTTCGAAAGGCGGCCGGTGACGAACAGCATCAGCTCGTCGGGCCCGTCGAAACGCGTGCGGAAGTACTCGTTCTGTGCCTGCGCCTTGAAGAATTCCTGGAACGGCCCGTCGGGCAGCCAGGAGAACGTTCGCGAGAGCAGCAGCCGGTAGCGGTTCCCGGGAAGCAGGCGGATGATGCCCAGCTTGTCGAGGCGCACCAGGTGCCGCACGCACTCGGCCTCCGACATGGCGTAGGTCCGGATGATTTTCTCCGCGGGCCACTGGTGCAGCACCCGGATGGCGACCAGTACCAGCCGTCTGTCGGAGACGATCGCTTTCTCGGCCTGCGGGGTGAGGCGCGACACCAGGCGATCGCGCCGCTCGAGGGACCGCGTCAGGTCGGACAGCTCGATGCCCGCGAAATCGAGCACCTGGTCGAGCCGCCTCAGGGTGAAATCCTTGCGCGAGAACATGCGCTTCACGCTCGCCTCGCTCATGCCCAGGGCCCGCGCCACGGCGGCGTAGGTGACCCCTAGCGCCTTGAGCTCTTTCTTCAACGTCTCGATCAGAGCTGCGCTTGCACTCATGCGGAATCCTCCTGTTCGGCAAAAAGTATCACCTGGTGATACTCCGGGTCAAAGCCGGCGACACTCGGCACGCGGAGCTTTGCTCGCCGCTGCGGTGTTCCGATGATGGGCTGCGCTGCGGGCGTCTCCGTAACGGAGATACGACCGGGTCCGGAACGGGTGGGAGGGAAACGCCCGCAGCGCAAGCCGAGAGGAGGAGACCATGGGACAAGGCGCCACGCTGCTCGATCTGCTGATCACCCTGCTTCAGTCTCTGGTGGTGCTGCTGCTGGCTTCGGGCGTCTATGTCGCCCTCCTCGTGCGCAAGTCCGACGATACACCTCGCCCGGGAGAGCAACTCCCGGCAAGCTCACCCCGCGGTCCCCGCAGCCTGACAGCCTCGCAGGGCGATTCGCCGGGCGCGTAGCGAAGGGTGCTATAAAGCGCGGGTGGAAGCCGTCGTATTCGATCTCGGCAAGGTCCTGCTCGACTGGAACCCGCGCTACTACTATCGCCGCTTCTTCGCCTCTGACGAGGCGCTGGACGCGTTCCTGGCCGAGGTGCTGCCGCCCGCGTGGGTGGCCGAGATGGACGCCGGCAAGCCGGCGGAGGTCGCCATCGCCGAGCGCCAGCATCTCTTTCCGCAGCACGCGACGCTCATCTCCGGCTGGAAACAGGGCTGGTACTCGATGCTGCGCGGCCCGATCGACGAAACGGTGCAGATCCTCGGGGAGCTGCGCGCGCGGGACACCCGGCTCTACGCGCTCACCAACTTCTCGACGGAAACCTGGCCGGCAGCGCGCCAGCGCTTCGAGTTCCTGTCGTGGTTCGAGGACGCCGTGGTGTCGGGCGAGCACGGCGTGGTGAAGCCGGATCCGCGCATTTTCGAGATCGCGATCCGCCGCTTCGGCATCGATCCGCGACGCACGGTCTTCATCGACGACATCACGGAAAACGTGCTCGCCGCGCGCACCCGCGGATTTCACGCGCTCCACTTCACCGGCGCGGCCCGGCTGCGTGCCGAGCTCCAGGCGCTGCGGCTGCTCTGAGCCGACTAAGCCCTGCCGCGCACCATCGCGACCTTGTCCTGGACGCGCACGTCGAAGCGCTGAACGTTGACGACCATGCGCTCGTGCGCCCCATCGCCGATCGGCTCCTTCTCGTCGGAGACCGATACCCGGAAGCTCACCGTCCGACCCTCGACCTTCTCGACCTCGACCGCCGCGCGCACGCGCATCCCGACGGGCGTCGCGGCGAAATGGCGGATATCGAGGCGCGTGCCCAGCGACTGGTAGCCTTCCGGCAGCAGGTGCTCGATCGCCGCGAGCGCGGCGGCCTCGATCACGTTGATCATCACCGGCGTCGCCAGCACGTGCACGCGGCCGCTGCCCACGCGCGGCGCGGTGTGCTGCTCGGCGACGACCAGCTCCGCTGTGCCCTTCAGGCCGGGTTTCAGCTTGTCTGTCGAGCTCATCGTCTTCTCCTGCATGCATAATAGCGCGCAATGCCAAGGGACCTGGGAACCTGGGACTACGTGATCGTCGGCGCGGGGACCGCGGGTTGCGTGCTCGCCAACCGCCTCTCCGCGGATCCGGACGTAAAGGTGCTGCTGCTGGAGGCGGGCGGCAAGGACGACTGGATCTGGATCCACATCCCGGTCGGCTACCTCTTCTGCATCGGCAATCCGCGCACCGACTGGTGCTACCGCACCGAGCCCGAGGCGGGCCTGAACGGCCGCTCGATACTCTACGCGCGCGGCAAGGTGCTGGGCGGGTGCTCGTCGATCAACGCGATGGTCTATATGCGCGGCCAGGCCCGCGACTACGAGGAATGGAAATCGCTGGGCAACCCGGGCTGGGGCTGGGACGACGTCCTGCCGGTGTTCCGGCGCTCCGAGGATCATCACCTCGGCGGCGACGCGCTGCACGGCTCAGGCGGCGAATGGCGCGTCGAGCGCCAGCGCCTGTCCTGGGAGATCCTCGACGCGTTCCGCGACGCCATGGCCGAGGCCGGCATTCCGAAGATCGGCGACTTCAACCGCGGCGACAACGAGGGATCGGGCCTGTTCGAGGTGAACCAGAAGCGCGGCGTGCGCTGGAACGCATCCAAGGCCTTCCTGCGCCCGGCGACGGGGCGGCCCAACCTCACCGTGCTCACGAACGCGCAGGTGCGGCGGCTGCGGCTCGCGGGAAGGCGCGCCGCCGGAGTCGAGCTCGTGCGAGGCGGCGAGGAACTATTCGCCGGCGCGCGCGTCGAGACGGTGCTCGCCGCGGGCTCGATCGGTTCGCCGCAGATTCTCCAGCTGTCCGGCGTCGGCCCCTCCGCGCTGCTTCGCGAGCACGGCATACCGGTGGTGCACGACTCGCCGGGCGTCGGCGAAAATCTGCAGGACCATCTGCAGCTGCGCATGGCCTTCAAGGTCAAGAACGTGCGCACCCTGAACGAGTGGGCGAACACGCTCACCGGGAAAATCTCGATGGGCCTGGAGTACCTCTTCTTCCGCACCGGGCCGCTCACCATGGCTCCTTCGCAGCTCGGCGGATTCACGCGCTCCGATCCCTCGCAGAAGACCGCCAACCTCGAGTACCACATCCAGCCGCTCAGTCTCGACCGCTTCGGCGATCCACTGCATCCCTTCCCCGCCTTCACCGCCTCGGTCGCCAACCTCCGGCCGACGAGCCGCGGCAGCGTGCGCATCCGCTCCTCCGATCCGCAGGCAGGGCCGGCGATCCGGCCGAACTACCTCTCGACCGACATCGACCGGAGGATCGCCGCGGAATCGCTCAAACTCACCCGCGGCATCGCGCGCCGGCCCGCTCTCGCGAAATACCAGCCAGACGAATTCCTGCCCGGCCCGGCATTCCAGTCGGACGCGGAGCTTACCCGCGCCGCGGGCGACATCGGCACCACCATCTTTCATCCGGTCGGCACCTGCAAGATGGGCCCGGATTCCGACCCGGGCGCGGTGGTCGACGCGAGGCTGCGCGTGCACGGCGTCGAGGCCCTGCGCGTGGTCGACGCCTCGATCATGCCGACGATCACCTCGGGCAACACCAATTCGCCGACCCTGATGATCGCCGAGCGCGGCTCCGATATGATCCGCGAGGACCGCAAGAGAGGAACGCGATGAAATCCACCCTGAAGCCGGGCCTCACCGCCACAAAGACCATCACCGTCGATGAGCCGCGCGTCATCAGCTTCATGGGCGAGGACTGCCGCGTCTACGCGACCCCGCGCATCATCAGCGACGTCGAATACACCTGCAGGGACTTCCTGCTCGGGCACCTCGACCCGGGCGAGGACTCGGTCGGCACCAAGGTCAACTGGGAGCACGTCGGGCCGGCGCTTCTCGGCGAGACGGTCACCGTGTCGGTGAAGCTGGCCCAGGTCGAAGGCCGCCGCGTCACCTTCGAGGCGGCCGTCACCGCCGGGGCGGACGAAGTCGCGCACGGCTCGCACGAGCGCTTCATCGTCGACGTGCACAAGGTGCGCGAGCGCCTCCTGAAGAGAAAAGCCAGGGTGAGTTGAGGTGCGCGTCGGGATTCTCGGCGGGGGCGTCATCGCGAGACTGTTCCTGGAATACGCGCGCCGCGGCGAAATGGACAACGCGGAGGTCGTCGCGATAGCCGGGCGCAGCGAGGCTTCGCGCGGCAAGGTCCTGGCCCGCGAGTTCGGCGTGCCGTTTGTCATCGGCGCGACGAAGCTGGTCGAGGCGCGGCCCCAACTCGTCATCGAAGCCGCCTCTCACCAGGCCGTGCGCGAGCACGCCGAGGCGCTGCTTTCGAACGGCATCGGCGTCATCGTGCTTTCGGGGGGAGCGCTCTGCGACGACGCCTTGCGCGCGCGCCTGGAACGGGCTGCAGCAGACCACGGCGCCCTGCTCTACGTTCCTTCCGGCGGTATCGGCGGGCTCGATGCGCTGAAGGCGGCCTGCGCGGCGGGCGTGGACGAGGTGAGCATCGCCGTCACCAAGCCGCCCGCGGCCTGGAAGGGCATCGCCTACGTCGAGCGCATGAAGATCGATCTCGACCGCCTGCAGGGACCGGTAACGCTCTTCGAGGGTACTGCGCGGGAAGGCGTGCCGCATTTTCCTGCGAACGTGAACATCGCCGCGGTGCTCTCGCTCGCCGGCATCGGCTTCGACCGCACGCGCCTGAAAGTGGTGGCGGACCCGGCGCTCAGCTTGAACACGCACTTCATCACGATCAAAGGCAGGACCGGAACCATCGACCTGCGCTTCGAGAGCGTGCCCTCGCCCGACAATCCCAAGACGGCGATGCTTGCCTGCTACAGCGCGCTCGCCGCCTTCCGCCAGTTCAATTCGCCGGTCCGCTATGGCACCTGAATCGGTTCGCCGGCGCTACCTGAAGGTGGAAACGGCGACGGTCGCCGACGTGCTCGACGTGCTCGGCCTGCCGGACCAGGGACTCGCGCCGGAGTTCGCGCCCTATCCCTCTGCGGCCGGCAGGATGGGCGGCTGGGCCTACACCGTCCGCGGCACAATGACGCGCTACGCCGGGAGCGGCGACCCGCGCAAGATGAAAGCGGTGGACGGCGCGGGCCGCGGCGAGGTCACGGTGTGGTCGGGCGAAGGCCGCGGCGTATGCTTCTTCGGCGAGCTGATCGCGCTCGGCATGAAGCGCCGCGGCTGCGCGGGGGCGCTCGTCGACGGCGGCATCCGCGACATCGACTGGATCGCAAGACAGCGATTTCCGGTGTACGCCCGCTATCGAACGCCGGTGCAGTCGATCGGGCGCTGGAAGGTGACCGCCTGGCAGGTGCCGGTCGACCTGCCCGGCGCCACCTCAAAACGCGTGAAGGTGCGGCCGGGGGATTTCGTGCTCGCGGACACGGACGGCGTGATCGTGATCCCGGCCGGCGTCGCGTACAAGGTTCTTGCCGAGGCCGAGCGCCTCACGAAGAAAGAGCGCCGCATCCGCCGCGAGCTCGACCGCGGCGCGAGCCTCGGGAGCGTGCTGAGAAAGTACGGCCACGTCTGAGGGGGGCCCTCAGGACGCAGAGGCGGTCGTCATCACCGGCTTGTCGCGGTACTGCTCGGGGAACAGCCGCTTCAGGTTGGCGATCTTCGGCAGGTCGTTGATCACGATGTAGGGATAGCGCGGGTTCAGGATCAGGAAGTCCTGGTGATAGGCCTCCGCCTTGTAGAAGCCCTTCAGCGGATCGACGCGGGTCACGATCGGCCGGCGGAAGGCGCGCGCCTTGCCGAGCTGCGCGATGTAGGCCTCGGCGATGCGCCGCTGCTGGGCGTCGGCGTAGAAAATCGCCGAGCGGTACTGCGGGCCGACGTCGGGCCCCTGCCGGTCGAGCTCGGTGGGGTCGTGCGCCACCGAGAAGTAGATGCGCAGGATCTCCCCGTAGGAGATCTCCTTGGGGTCGAAGACGATCTCCACCGACTCGGCGTGGCCGGTCTTGCCCGTGCCGACCTTCTCGTAATCGGCGGTGCTCTTGTCGCCGCCGGAATAGCCCGACAGCACCTGCTTCACACCCTTGGTGTACTGGTACACGCCCTGCACGCCCCAGAAGCAGCCGCCCGCCAAGACCGCGGTCTGCAGGGGGCCCGCGGCCTTGGGGTTGTCGAGCGCGGGCGCGGGCAGCACCCCCGCCGCCTCGACGGAACGCCCGGGGGTGTTCCACAGCGTGCCGACCGCGACGAGCGCGAGCAGCGCGATCCACACGCCTTGCCTGAGGGTCTTGGACATCCTGTGCTCCTTTTCCATGATCACGCGACTTGGTCGATAGACAGGCCCGGATCCTTACGGGTTCCGCTTGCGCGTCGCATCGAGGAGTGGCGTGAGTATATCCAGGGGGACCGGGAAGACAATGGTCGAGGCCTTGTCCCCCGCGATATTGGTGAGGGTCTGCAGGTAGCGCAACTGCATCGCCTCCGCCTGCTTCGACAGCATCTGGGCAGCCTGCAGCAGCTTCTCCGAGGCCTGCAACTCGCCCTCGGCGTGGATCACTTTCGCGCGTCGCTCGCGCTCGGCCTCCGCCTGGCGGGCGATCGCGCGCACCATGGTCTCGTTCAGGTCGACGTCCTTGATCTCGACGGTGGAGACCTTGATGCCCCAGGACTCGGTCTGGGCGTCGAGGGTCTTCTGGATGTCGAGGTTCAGCTTCTCGCGCTCGGCAAGCAGCGCGTCGAGCTCGTGCTTGCCGAGCACGGCGCGCAGCGTCGTCTGCGCCAGCAGGTTGGTCGCGGCGAGGAAGTCCGCGACCTGGATCACCGCCTTCTGCGGATCGACCACGCGGAAGTACACGACGGCATTGACCTTGACCGAGACGTTGTCGCGCGTGATCACGTCCTGCGGCGGCACGTCGAGCACCACGGTACGCAGGTCCATCTTGACCATCTGCTGGACCACCGGGATGAGGATGAACAACCCCGGCCCTTTCACCGCCCAGAAGCGCCCGAGCTGGAACACCACGCCGCGCTCGTATTCGCGCAGGATCCTGAAGGACCAGAAGAGAATCAGCGCGACGAGAATCGCCGCGCCGAGGGAGAAATTGAATGCCATGTTCAAGCTCCTCGCTGGATCTCGGGGACGACGTCGAGCAGCAATCCGTCAAGGCCCGCGACGCGCACGCGCTGCCCCGCCTTGAGCGGCGCGCTGCTGCGGATGCGCCAGGTCTCGCTGTGCACCCGCGCCCAGCCCTCGCGCTCGCAATCCTCGAGCACTTCGCCGGTGCTGCCGATAAGCTCCTCCCGTCCGCTCACCACCGGCCGCCGGTGCGCCTTCAGGGCCATGCCGAGAACCAGGAACAGGAACGCGGCGCCGGCCGTGGCGATTCCGAGCACAAGGGGCAGCGGAACGCCGTAGCCCGGGACGTCGGTGTCGATCAGGATCACCGAGCCGATCACGAAGGCGACCGCCCCGCCGATCCCGAGCGACCCGTACGCGGGAAAGAAGAGCTCGCCCGCCATGAAGCCGATGCCCACCAGCATGAGCGCGAGGCCGGCGTAGTTGACCGGCAGCATGTGGAACGCGTACAGGGCGACGAGAATGCAGATCGCCCCGACCACGCCCGGGAACACCAGGCCGGGATTCGAGAACTCGAATATCACCGCGTAGATGCCGACGAGGATCAGGATGTAGGCGATGCTCGGATCGGTGATCACCGAGAGAAAGCGCGTGCGCCAATCGGGCTCGAGGGCGGCCGCGGCGGCGCCTGCGGTCTGCAGCACGCGCTCCTTGTCCGCGGCCTTCAGCCTGCGGCCGTCGAGCTGCTTGAGCAGATCGGGCACGTCCTCGGCGACTACATCGACCACCTTCTGCTTCAGCGCGTCGCTCGCCGGCAGGCTGACTGCCTCGCGCACGGCGCGCTCCGCCCATTCGGCGTTGCGTCCGCGCATCTGCGCCAGGCTGCGGATGTAGGCCGAGGCGTCGTTGACCTGCTTGCGGGTCATGGTGGCGGCCTCGCCGCCGCCCCCCTTCGCGTTCTTGTCGCCCTTTTCTCCTTCCTTGGCGCCGTCACCGCCGCTCCCGCCGGGCGCGCCGATCGCGACCGGCGTGGCGGCGCCGAGATTGGTCGCCGGCGCCATCGCGGCCACGTGGGCGGCGTAGAGAATGTAGGTCCCGGCGCTGGCGGCGCGCGCTCCGCCCGGCGCGACGAAGGCGGCGACCGGCACCGGCGAGGCGAGAATGTCCTTGATGATGGCGCGCATCGAGACGTCGAGGCCTCCGGGCGTGTCCATCTTCAGCACCACCAGTTGCGCGCCCTGCTTTTCCGCGGCCTCGACGCCGCGGTGCACATAGTCCGCCGTCGCCGGCCCTATCGCGCCGTTGATCGTCAGCAGGATCACGGGCGCAGGCGCGGCCCGCGCCGGCAGGAATGCCAGTGCGCACAGTGCAATCAGTACCTTATGCCAGTGCAAGCCGCTCTCCGGACCGGACCATGCGTGGATCTTCTCCAACTATAGTCTTCTTTTGGAAGCCCGGCCCCTACTGGACTTCGCCGAGGCTTCGCAGTAAGTTTGCGCAAAACAAAACCAACAATTCAAGCCCCGCCGACCGAAGGAGACCGCATGAGCATGCTCAGCCCCGAAGAACTGGAACGCCTGTCCCCCGCCGAATCCCTGTTTCCCTCGCCGATCCCGGTGCAGTCGGTATCGAGCGACGAATTCATGGCCGGCCCGCAGACGCGCAAGCAGCGCGAGTTCGAGGCGCGCGTCAAGGAGATGGGAACGCAGATGGCGAAGCGCCTGGGCATGAGCCGCCGGCGCTTCTTCCAGACCGCTTCCGGAATGGCCGCGGCCTTCCTCGCGATGAACGATACCTACGGCCCGATCTTCGGCGTGTCCAAGGCCGAAGCGGCGGAGCCCGAGCGCGCCAACGACCGCGCCAAGAAGCTCTCCGGCCAGTTCATCATGGATATGCATACGCACTTCCTGCGCCCGGGCACGCGCATCATGACCTTCGTGAACCAGCGAAAGGCCGTGGGCAAGGCCGGCTGGAACCCGGCGCTGCAAGGCAAGGAACAGACCATAGATGACCTGATGTTCACGAACTATCTGAAGGAAATCTATCTCGACAGCGACACCAAGGTCGCCTGCATCTCGGGTGCGCCCTCGGAAGTTCCAGAAGACTGGTTCCTCACCAACGAGATGAAGGCGCAGGCGCGCGCCGACGTCAACGGCCTGGCGAAGAGCAAGCGCATGCTCGCTCACGCGATCTTCACGCCCGGCTACGAGGGCTGGCTGGAGCAGATCGACCACGCGCTGAAGGACCTGAAGCCCGACTCGATGAAGGGTTACACCATCGGCGACAATACCAACAAGAACCTGTCGAAGCACCCCTGGCGCCTCGACGACGAGAAGCTCGTCTACCCGGCCTACGAGAAATTCGTCAAGGCGGGCATCAAGAACGTGTGCGTGCACAAGGGCTTGTTTCCGCCCTCGGTGGAGAAGCAGTTCCCGCACCTGCTCGAGTATTCGGATGTGCGCGATGTCGGCAAGGCTGCCAAGGATTGGCCCCAGCTCAACTTCATCATCTACCACGGCGGCTACCGCTTCGCCGGCGGCGGCACGGTGGAGGACGCCTGGGCGCAATTCGACAAGACCGGGCGCATCGAGTGGATCACCGACCTCTCGGAAGTCCCCGCGAAGTTCGGCGTGAAGAACGTCTATGCGGACGTCGGCCAGCTGTTCGCGCAATCCACGATCGCCGACCCGCGCGTGTCCGCGGTGATGATCGGGCAGCTCATCAAGGGCATGGGCGCGGATCACGTGTGCTGGGGCACCGACGCGATCTGGACCGGCTCGCCGCAGTGGCAGATCGAAGCGCTGCGCCGGCTGGAGATTCCGCAGGACCTGCAGAAAGCCCACGGCCTGAAGCCGCTCGGGCCGGCCGACGGTCCGGTCAAGACCGCGATCTTCGGCGGCAACAACGCGCGCCTGTACAACTACAAGCCGCAGCAGCGCGCCGAGCTGGAAAACGACAAGCTCGCCGAGTACAAGTCGCTCTATGACAAGCACGGCGCGGGGCGCACCAATCTCGCGTACGGCTACGCCCTCAAGACATCCGCCTAACCTTCGGAGATCCATAGTGACCAAGACGACGTTCGTACTTTCGCTCGCTCCGCTTGTGCTCGGTGCATCGCTCCCTGCCTCGGCCCAGGCTCCGGACAAGGCCAAGCAAACGGTCGACGCGACGTGCAATACCTGCCACCCCCTGTCGGCGCGCGTCGGCACAGGCTACGACGCCAAGGGCTGGCACACCGTCATGCGCATGATGGTCAATCAGGGTGCGCCGGTTCCCAAGGACCAGATGGAGGCCATGACCAAGTATCTGATCAAGACCTATCCGGTGAAGAAGCAGGACAGGGCCGAAGCCTCGCTGATCAAGGGGCCGCTCAAGGTCTCCATGAAGATCTACAAGGCGCCCACTCCGGGATCGCGCCCGCACGATCCGCTCGCGGCAAGCGACGGATCGCTCTGGTACACCGGCCAGATGGCCAACGTGCTCGGGCGGGTCGATCCGAAGACCGGCAAGGTCAGGGAATACAAGCTCAAGACGGCGCACTCCGGTCCGCACGGCCTCAAGGAGGACAAGGACGGCAACATCTGGTACACGGGCAACACCGCGTCGCTGGTCGGCAAGCTCAACCCGAAGACGGGCGAGGTCACCGAGTACAAGACGCCCGAGCCGGGCGACCCGCATACGTTGATGTTCGACAAGAGCGGAATCCTGTGGTTTACGATGCAGAACGCCAACCGCATCGGGAGGCTCGACCCGAAGAGCGGCGAAATCAAGCTGCTCACGCCGCCGACGCCCAAGTCGCGTCCCTACGGCATGGCGTTCGATCCCAAGGGAACGCTCTTCGTCGTGCAGTTCGGAACCAACAGCATCGCGGCGGTGGACACGGGGACGATGCAGATCAAGGAGTACAAGCTGCCCGACCCCGGCGCTCGTCCTCGCCGCGTCGCGACGACGAGCGACGGCATGGTCTGGTACACGGACTACCAGCGCGGCTACCTCGGCCGGCTCGATCCCGCGACCGGCCAGGTGAAGGAGTGGCAGTCGCCGAGCGGTCCGAAGTCCGCGCCTTACGGCATCTCGCCGATCAAGGACGTCATCTGGTACAGCGAGTCGGAGGCTATGCCGAACACGGTGGTGCGCTTCGATCCCAAGACCGAGAAATTCCAGACCTGGGCGATCCCGGGTGGCGGCAACATCGTGCGCAATACCGATGTGACCAAGGACGGCAATTTCGTGCTGGCCAACAGCCTGGTGAATACGGTAACTCTGGTCACGGTCCCGAAGTAGACATCGTCACGACACGCGGCGGAGATCCCGCCGCGTTTTTTTCCTAGAACATCACCGATAGCACAAGCCCGGACAGGAGCGCCACGCGCGCAAGGGACGTCCACACGGGCTTCCGCACGTTCTTGGAGCAGCGCCAGGCGGGCAGGAACCAGGCTACGTAGACGACGAGTCGCGCGGCGTCGCAGGCATCTCCCCAGCCCCAGGCCCACACTCCAAGGCCGCGCAGGTGCTCGGCAGCGAACATCAATGCGGCGCCGGTCAAAGCGACGGAAATTCCTCCGCCCCACCAGACGATCCAGAGTCTCTCTTCGCCCCGCAGGGCCCGCAACACCGACCGCCAAGGCGCGGAGAGGGCCGACCTGAGCTTTCCCGCCATCAGAAGTGGGTGACCAGCGACACCCGGAACGTGCGCGGCTCCGCCGGATGGAAATGGATGTCGTTCACGGGCGCGGCTTCACTCCGGAGCTGTGACGCGTAGTAGTACTCGATGTCGTTCGCCTTGCGGTCAAAGAGATTCAGGATGTCGAGGTTGATCTGGGTGCGCGGATCGACCTTGTACGAGGCGCGCGCCGACCAGAGCAGCGAGGAACTCGAGCGCACGCTGTTGTCCTCGACAAGCGGCCGCGGTCCGAAGTAGCGCATCAGCATGGTGCCGGACCAGGGACCCAGGTCCTTCGCGGTCACGCCGAAGGACGCCACGCGGTCGATGGCACCCGGTATGTAGTTTCCGGTGGTCGGATCATTGTCCGTAAACTGCGCGCGCGAAGCCGACAGGTCGAGATCCACGAGCAGCCACGGCTTCGGAATGTAGCGGTTCGACCACTCGATGCCGCGTCGCAGGCTCGGCCGGCTCGCCTCGGTCGTGCCCGCGTCGCCGACGAACACCAGCTCCGAGCCGAGCGTCAGCCTCCACAGGGACAGGGAGGACTGGAGTTTCGGAATGGCCTCGGTGCGCACGCCGATCTCCTCACCCTTGCTCTTCACCAGAGCCGGAACCTTTTCCACGGGCTGGCCGGTGGCCGGATCCACCGTGATGGTGGTCCCGCGCGCGTCGTTCGAATGGAATCCCTGGCCGTAGTTGAGGAAGTATTCGGTCTTTGCGAACGGCCCGTAGATCAAGCTCAATTTCGGCGAGGTGATGTGGGCGTTCGTGGTGCCCGAGTTTTCATTCAGATTGCTGGTCACGTGGGCGTAGTAGAAGTCCTCGCGCACCCCGGCGACGCTGCGCAGCTTCTCGGTCCACTGAAAAGTGTTCTCGTAGTAGAGCCCTGCGCCGGTCTGCTGCACATAGTCCGAGCGCGTCGTAGAGAGGGGCTGCCGCTCCAGGGTGTGGACGAGCGCGACGTCGATATTGTCGCGGCGCACATCGGCGCCGAACTTGTGAGTGACCGTGCGCCCCGCCCATTTATCGGTGAATATCCAGCTCGGCGTCAGTCCGAAGACCCAGCGGCTGTCGGCCTGCTCGAACTGGTCGCCGTTGGTTTGATCATCCAGGAAGTACGTGAAATTCGAGAACAGCTTGAGCTTGTACTTGATGGCGTAAGCGTCCATGTGGAAGACGCCGCCGTTGTCGAGCACCCTGTGGCGGTCGAGCGAAATGCTGTACCGGGAAGTCAATCCCCCGTCGCTCGGGTCGATCGCGCCGAAGCGCGAGATGTCTCCCCGGTCCACCGCGCGCTGAGCGATCTGGTCGGTGGCGTTCCATTTCCCCGAGTAAGCCATCAGCGAAAGCGTGTATCCGTCGGCATTGGTGCCCTGGCTGAAACGCATCACGCCGTTCGCCTTGCGGTAGTCCTCCGGGTTGTCCCAGGGCCCGTCGTTGTGGAACAGCTCCAGGCCGTAGAGCAGAGTACCGGGCCCGGCGTCGGACGAGTTCGCCGCCATCGCGCGAACGTAGCCGTTGCCCCCGGCGGACAGCGCGCCGATGCCCTGCTGAAGCTTGGTGTAATAGCTGATGTCCGCTGCGCCTGCCGAGGAGAAATCGCCTTCGTCGGCGAAGTACGGCCCTTTCTTGTAACCGATCCGCTGGACCAGCTCGGGGATCAGGAAATTGAGGTCTGAATAGCCCTGCCCGTGCGCGTGGGTGGGCATGTTCACCGGCATGTGATCGACCTCGGTGCGGAAATCGGTTCCGTGGTCGAGGTTGAAGCCGCGCAGGAAATACTGGTTCGCCTTGCCGTCGCCGCTGTGCTGCGTGATGATCACCCCGGGAACGTACTCCAGCACCTCGCCGGGCCTGAGCATCGGCCGCGCCTCGATCAGCTCCGGGGTGATGTAACCCTGGCTCGCCGCGTCGGAGGTGCCGACCGCGTTCTCGTAGTGCCCGATGACGCGGACTTCGTCGAGCTTCTCCGGTTCCTGGGCGGCACCCGTCCGGACAAAAAAAACCGCCCCGAAGGCGGCGAGCGCGAGCTTCGTTGTCGTCGAAATCTCTTGTCTCCCGTTCTGCGGGAGTTTATACGATCGCCGGTGCGTTGTTGAACGCCGGGGGCTCGTGGTAGGGTGCAGCGTGGCCGCAAACGACAAGAATATGACCGACTCCGCACAGTCCGCGGGACGAGTGTTCGCCGCGCGCATCGTGCGCTTCACCTCCGACGCCTTTCTCGCCGTCGGCCTCCCCGCGAAAGACGCCGCCACCTGTGCCCAGCTGATGACGCGCGCCGACCTCCAGGGCGCGGACGGCCACGGCATCTTCCGCCTGCCGCAGTACATCCGGCGCATCAAGGGCGGCGCAGTCAACGTGAAGCCCAAGGTTCGTCTCGCGCGCGAGGCCGCCGGGATGGCGCTCGTCGACGGCGACAACGGCATGGGCCACGTGGTGATGAGCTTCGCCGCGAAGACGGCGATCGACAAGGCCAAGACCGCGGGCGCCGCCTGGGTCGGCGTCCAGCGCAGCAACCATGCGGGGCCGGCCTCGCTCTACGCGGCGATGCCGCTCGAGCACGACATGGTCGGCCTGTATCTCGCGGTCGGGAACGCCAATCACATGGCGCCCTGGGGCGGGGTGGATCTGCTGCTTTCCACCAATCCGATCGCGGTCGCGGTGCCGGGCACCGAGGGCCCCATCGTGCTCGACATGGCAACCAGCGTCGCCGCCTACGGCAAGGTGAAGACCGCGGCGCAACAGGGGCGATCCATGCCCGAAGGCTGGATGATCGACCACCAGGGCAAGCCGCTCACCGATCCGAAGCGAGCCGCCGACGGCCTGCTCGTTCCGATCGGCGGCTACAAGGGCTACGGGCTCGCGCTGGTCATCGGCCTCCTCGCGGGGAGCCTGAACGGGGCGGCGATGGGCAGCGAGACGATCGACTTCAACGCCGACGACACCACGCCCACCAACACCGGGCACGCCCTCGTCGCGCTCTCGATCGCCGCTTTCGGCGACATCGACGACTTCAAACGCCGGGTGGACAAGCTGGTGCGCGAGATCCGCAGGTCGAAGCCCATGCCCGGCGTGGAGCGCATCTGGCTCCCCGGCGAGCAGAGCCGCGCGAAATTGGAGGAGCGCACGCGGCTCGGCGTTCCCATCCCCGGGCCCTTGCGCGCGAGCCTGGACAAGCTCGCGGCGGAATTGAAGATAAAACCGCTGGAAGGCTGATCAGTCGTATCCCGCGACGACGATCCCGAACCCGGTTTGCAATACTACGGCGTTGCCCGATGCGATGTTGCTCGGACCGAACAGGGGAGGAACGGCGTACCCAAAAGGCTGAGCGAACAACGTCGTATCCAGCGTGCCGTCCGGGTTGTAGCGCAACACCAAAGCCTGCGAAAAGCCTCCGGATCCCGTGTTTCCCGACACCAGAATCCGGGTGGTCGTCGCGGCTGGAGATTCCAGCGCCACCGAGAACGCGTTATCGAATTTCCCGCTTTGTCCGACGTCGGTCGTGACGATGCCCGTACCGTTAGGCCCGAAGGTCGTGTCCAACGTGCCATCGGCGTTGTACCGCACGAGCGAGATGTCCGACGCGTCGGCCGAGAAATTGACGTTCGCGTGCCCCACAACGACGATCTTGTCGCTGCCGTCCTGCATGATCGCAACCGCGTTCCCGAAGTTGTTGCCTCCACCACCGATGTCGGTGGTGACGATGCCCGTAGCGGGGGCCGGGCCGAAGGTGTTATCCAGCGTGCCGTCCGTGTTGAAGCGCAGCACCACCTGGTCGCTAGTCCCGGTGACGACGACAATCTTGCCCGTCGACTGCAAGGCAA
>DATIWX010000037.1:0-15337 GCA_035519135.1 Burkholderiales bacterium
CGCCATGCTTGCCCAGACGCTCACCAACCGGCTCATACGCTTCTTCGTCGGCCTGACCGCCGCGCTCGGGATTGCGAGCGTGCTGGTCGTATCGGTCGTGCAGAAGTCCAAGGAGATCGGCATCCTGCGCGCCATGGGCACTTCGAGCGGCCAGGTGTTGCGCCTGTTCCTGCTGCAGGGAGCCGTCATGGGGCTGGCCGGTTCGATTCTCGGTTCCGGCCTGTCGTTCGTGTTCCTGTCCCTCTTTCGCGGTATCGCGAGGAACCCGGACGGGACGCTGATGTTCGTGATCGAGATCGACGCGCCGCTGCTCGCGGTGACGGCGATCGGCGCGACCCTGGTCGGGCTTCTCGCCGCGGCGCTGCCGGCGCGCCTGGCGGCGCGACTCGATCCGGCAGTGGCCATCCGGGGATGAGCGTGGCAGAGA
Source organism: Burkholderiales bacterium (assembly GCA_035519135.1). Lineage (GTDB taxonomy): Bacteria > Pseudomonadota > Gammaproteobacteria > Burkholderiales > SG8-39 > VBDM01. The sequence goes on from DATIWX010000037.1 coordinate 428, forward strand.
CCGCTTCCCCGGAAACGCTGCGCCTTGAAGGCGTGCGCAAGTCCTACGGAGTCGGCACGCCCGTCGAGACCGAGGTGCTGCACGGGATCGATGTCCGCATCAAGTCCGGCGAGTTCACCGCGCTGATCGGACCTTCAGGAGGCGGCAAGAGCACGCTGCTGAACCTCATCGGGCTGCTCGATCAGCCCACCCGCGGGAAAGTGTGGATACAGGAGGTTGAAACGGAAAAGCTGGACGACGCGGAGCGCACGCGCCTGCGCGGCCGGTCGATCGGCTTCGTGTTCCAGTATCACTATCTCCTGCCCGCATTCACGGCGCTCGAGAATGTCATGATGCCCATGCTCGCCGTCCGGGGATTTCCCGACGACGCGATGCGCGAGCGCGCGGCGATGCTGCTCGACGAGGTCGGGCTCACGCCCTGGAAGGATCACAGGACGAACGACATCTCCGGAGGCCAGCAGCAGCGGGTCGCGGTGGCTCGCTCGCTCGCCATGAAGCCGGCCCTGGTGCTCGCCGACGAGCCCACCGGAAATCTCGACACCAACACGGCCGACGGCGTGTTCGACGTGCTACGCTCGGTGAATGAAACGAGCGGAACCACCTTTCTCATCGTGACGCACGACCCGCGGCTGGCGCAGCGCTGCGACCGCATCATCGAGCTGGTCGACGGGCGTTTAGTGGCGGACCGCCCCAACCTGAACGTCGTGCGGCGCAGCGGGGCGGTGTTTTCTGAAAGCGCGCACCCGGCGGCGTGAAGCCGGCCCGCGCCGAACAGGTACGCTTTGGAGGGATTCAAATGAGCAAGGTTTCGAAGCAAGCTTCACAGGAAGTCGATCTCGAGGAAGTGACCAAACTGATCCACGCGCTCGAGCGCGATCTCGCCAGGGTGCGCAAGGGCTCCCGCGATGTGCAGCTGCTGCGTGACGAGGTGGAGACGCTGAAGAACGTGCTCAGCTCGCCGATCCGCAGGCATCACTGGGTGAGAGAGGGGCTGCACGCGGTGCGCGAGGCGGTCGAGAACGGAGTGGAAACCGTTGCCGCGGACGGCCTGAAAGCGGGACAATACATCGCCGAGATCGGAAGAATACTCGGCATGTGAAGCCCGAGGTTCGCTTCACCTTTCGGGAGGAAACGCATGGGAAACGGGTCCGGGGAAACCCGATCCAGGCTGGGCTTGTGGCTGGGTGCCTTCGCCGGCTTCTACCGTCCCGGCCTAGAGGAAGTGCGGCGCCTGGACGCCGTCTCCAAGTTCCTCTACTCCGCGCGCAGCGTGATCCTGGTGATCTCGGCCCAGGCGGCCATCATCGCCGGCCTGCTGGCGCTTGCCGCCCGCCGCTTCGACGCGCTCGCCTTCATCCTGGTGCTGGCGGGCCTCGTCGCCGCGCACATGATCAGCAACCTCAGCAACGACTACTTCGGCCACCGGCGCGGCCACGACACGCCCGACTCGCCGCGCATGCGCTACACGGTGCATCCGCTCGCGAGCGGCGTGCTCGAGGCGCGCACGCTCCTCACGGGGCTCGCGATCCTGGCAGCGATCGGCCTGGGCATCACGGTATTCTTCATCGTCGCGCGGGGCTGGAGCGCCGTGGCTTTTGCGGCGGCGGGGATCGCGCTGCTGTTTCTCTACGACGCGGCCCCGGTGCCGCTGAAGAGCATCGGTCTGGGCGAGCCGGCGGTGTTTCTCGTCTGGGGCCCGCTCATGATCGGCGGCGGCTACGCGATGATCGCCGGCGACGTCCCGGCTGCCGCGTTGTGGGCGTCGGTTCCCTACGGGCTGGCGGTGATGGCCATCCTCGTCGGCAAGCACATCGACCAGATGGACTTCGATCGCGGAAAAGGCATCCGCACGCTTCCGGTGCTGCTCGGCGAGCGCGCCGCGCGGGCGCTCAACATCGCGGCCCTGGCCGCGATCTACGCGGTCATCGCGGCGCTTATCGTATCGGGGCAGCTGACGGTGTTCGCCGCGATCATCGCGGTCGCATTGCCGCGCGCCTGGCGCGCCGTCAGTCTCATGAGCCGTCCCCGTCCGACCGCGCCACCCGAGGGCTATGTCGGCTGGCCCCTGTGGTATCACCGCGCCTGCCTGGCGCACAGCCGCGTGTTCGGCTGGGCGTATATCGCGGGGCTGGCGGGCGGCGCCGCCTGGCCGGGGGTTCGCGTATAGCGGGTTCCCGGTGTGCCCGGCTCAGCGCGAGCCCTGGCCCATCACCTTCCGCAGCCCGTCCACGTCGAGGATGTGGATGTGCTTCTGCTGGACGCTGATCAGGCCGTCCTCCTGGAACCGGGAGAAGGCGCGGCTCACGGTCTCGAGCTTCAGGCCGAGATAGCTGCCGATTTCCTCGCGCGTCATCCGCAGGTTGAACTCCGAAGGCGAGTAGCCGCGCGCGGTGAAGCGCTGCGACAGGTTGAGCAGGAAGGTGGCGAGGCGTTCCTCGGCGCGCATCGTGCCGAGCAGCAGCATCACGCCGTGCTCGCGCACGATTTCCCGGCTCATGACCTTGTGGAACTGGTGCCGCAGCTCGTGCATGTCCCGGCTGAGGCTCTCCAGGCGCGAGTACGGGATCACGCACACTTCGCTGTCTTCCAGCGCAACGGCGTTGAGGACGTGCGTCTCGGACCCGATTCCGTCCATTCCCATCATCTCGCCGGCCATGTTGAAGCCGGTGACCTGGTCGCGCCCGTCCTCCAGCGTCTGCACCGTCTTGAAGAATCCGCTGCGCACTGTGTAGAGCGAGCTGAATCCGTCTCCGGCGCGGTACAGGCTCTCGCCGCGCTTCAGGCGCCGGCGGGTGTAGATCAGGTCGTCGACCCGGTCGATGTCCTGCCCGGTGAGGCCGCAGGGCAGGCACATTTCGCGCAGGCCGCAGGCAGAACAGCGGGTGGAGACCTTCGCGACTTTCGCGTGCGTGGCTTCGCGGACCGGAATCATGGGCCTGAAAATCGGGGCGGATACGGTTGCGGTTGCGCTCATGGGGTTGTCTCCTGGTTCCTTGGTTTCCAATTTGTTCCTGTTCTCAGTGACGCGTGGCACCGAGCCCGGCGATCACTTCCCGGACCTTGGCGATCTCGCTGCTCTTGTCGAAGAAATACGCCGCCCCCGCCTCCATGCACACGCGCCGGTATTGCGGGTTCGGGTAGTTCGTGAGGACGATGAACACCGTCTCCGGCCTCCGCAGATGCGCCTGACGGAGGACGTCCAGCCCGCTGCCGCCGATGAGGTGGATGTCCAGCACCACCGAATCCGGCCGCGTGCGCAGGATGCCTTCCAGCGCCTCACCGGGCGATTCCGCCTGGCCCACCACGTTCACGCCTTCGATGTCCCCGAGCATGGCAGCCAAGCGCTCGCGGATCGAGGCGGAGTCCTCGACGATGAAGACGTTCATCTGCGCTTCGGACGGGGCGGTTTGCATGGCGCCAGTATGCAAAGCGATACCGCCACCGGGCATCGGCGGCGGCCCAAATTGGCGGTCGGAGAGCGCTGAAAGGCGCCGTAGGAGGAATTCCCGAGCGACTGGGAATCGTCCTACACGGACATGGGAGAGCTCAGGGGCTGTCCCTGTCCGGGTCGTCGACCAAGCGGTGGTGGATGGCGTAGCGGATGAGCTCGGCAGGGTTGCTCATGTTCATCTTCTGCATGATGCGCGCCTTGTGCGTACTCACCGTCTTCACCGAGAGGTTGAGCTCTGCGGCTATGTCGGTCACGCCCTTCCCCGAGACCAGCTCCCGGAACACCTGGAACTCGCGATCGGAAAGCGCGCCGTGCGGGGGGCCCTCGGTCTGCGGCATCACGCCGAGGGCGAGTTGCTGCGCGACCGAGTCGGTGATGAACGCGCCGCCGCCGGCGACCTTGCGAATGGCCGAGACGAGCTGCGCCGTGGCGCTTTCCTTGGTGAGGTAGCCGCAGGCTCCCGCCTTGATCGCGCGCACCGCGTACTGCTCCTCTTCGTGCATGCTGAGGACGAGGACGCGCAGCTTCGGCTTTTCCGCGTGCACCTGCTTGATGAGCTCGATGCCGCTCCTCCCGGGCATGGACATGTCGAGCAGCAGCACGTCGAAGTCGAGCGCGCGCACGCGCTCGATCACCTCGCGCCCGTTCTGCGCCTCGCCGACGACGGACAGGTCGGATGAGGCCGAAAGCAGCTGCTTCAATCCCTCCCGGACGATGGTATGGTCATCGGCGACGACGATGCGGATCATGGCCGGACTGTACGCGACTCCAGCGGAATCCGCACTTCGATGGTCGTCCCGCGGTCCGGCTCGCTCGCGATGCTCACTTCGCCGCCCAGCAGATAGGCGCGCTCGCGCAGCCCCATCAGCCCGTACGAGCCGGGCTTGCGCGGCTGCTGCAGCGAGAATCCGCGGCCATCGTCGCGTACCGTCAGCGCCAGCACGCCGTCGCTGCGGTCGATCGTCACCTCGACCCGCGACGCGTGCGCGTGGCGGGCGGCGTTGGTGAGCGACTCCTGCAGGATCCGGAACACGGTGCTCGCCTGCGGGTCCTCGAGCTGCAGATCGTCCACCCCGATCGAGAGCTCGCAGGGGATTCCGTTGCGCTCGGTGAATTTCTGCACCAGCCATTCGACCGCCGGAACGAGGCCGAGGTCGTCGAGCATCAGCGGCCGCAGGTCCGCGGAAATGCGCCGCGTCGCCGCTACCGTGCCGTCGAGCAGGGTCTCGATGTCGGCGAGCTTGCCGGACAAGGGACCGTCGCCCCGCGGAACGTGCTCCCGGACCCAGCCGATGTCCATCTTCAGCGCCGTCAGCGCCTGGGCGAGCTCGTCGTGCAGCTCGCGCGCGACGCGGCTCTTCTCCTGTTCCCTGACCGTCTGGGCGGTCAGGGCGAGCTCGCGCAGCTCCTCTTTCGATTGTCGCAGGGCTTCCTCGCCCTGGACGCGCTCGGTGACGTCGCGCAGGATCACGGTGAAGACCTTCCTCTCGCCCTCCCTGTGCTGGGAAATCGACGCCTCGATCGGAAATTCCCCGCCGTCGGCGCGCAAGGCGTACAGGACCCGCGGCTCGCCCATGCGCCGCGAAGTCACGCCGGTCCTACCGAATCGCTCGATGTGGCCGTGGTGGACGGCGCGGAAGCGCTCCGGGACCAGGATTTCGAGCGGCTGCCCCAGCACGGCGGCGCGCGGCCAGCGGAACAGCCTCTCGGCGGCGGCGTTGTACAGCACGATGCGCTGCGATTCGTCGACGGAGATGATGGCGTCCATCGCCGACTCCACGATGTCGCCGACCCGCGCCTGGGCGATCTGCAGCGCCGCGTCGGACGCCCTGCGCTCGTCCGTTTGCCGGTAGAAAAGCACGACCGCGAGCAGCATCACCAGGGCGCCGACGACCACCGCTACCGCGTACATCTCATACCGGTAGAAGCCGAAAAGGCCGGCGACCAGGGCGAGCAGCACCGTGAAGACGCCGAGCGCCAGCACCGGTCCGAAGACGATCAGCATCCGGCCCCTGCCGTCTTGCGGCGCGTCGCCCGGAATTCTCATCGGGACTTGACCCACGTCAAAGCCTCCTGTCCTGCCGGTTCCATAGTGGCGCATGGTCGCCATCCCCGCCCCGCATGATGTGGAACGGCCAGCGCCTTCCGATCTCGTCGTCGATCCCGAGCTGATCCGCAAGTACGGAGGGAACGGGCCGCGCTACACGTCCTATCCGACGGCGGACCGTTTCGTCGAGGCTTTCAATGCGGAAGCGTATGGACATTGGCTGGCGAACCGCAATGTCGGAGGGGCGGTCAGATCGCTTGCATTATACGTACACCTGCCATTCTGCGACACGATCTGCTACTACTGCGCCTGCAACAAGATCATCACCAAGGACCACGGGCGCTCGGCCAAGTACCTGAAGCACCTGGGGCGGGAAATCCAGCTCACCGCGGGCTGCCTGGGCGAGGACCGCCTGGTCGCGCAGATGCACTGGGGCGGGGGCACCCCGACGTTCCTGAGCGAAGCGGAGCTCGCGGAGCTGATCGACATGATCCGCTCGCAATTCAGGCTCGATCCCGGGGGCGAATACGCGATCGAGATCGACCCGCGCAAGGTCGGCCCGGAGAAGATCGCGCTGCTGGCGCGGCTCGGATTCAACCGCGTGAGCCTGGGCGTGCAGGATTTCAATCCCGAAGTGCAGAAGGCCGTGCACCGCATCCAGTCGGTCGACGAGACCCGGGAGGTCGTTCTCGCCGCCAGGCGCAACGGCTTCAAGTCGGTCAACGTCGATCTGATCTACGGCCTGCCGAAGCAGGGCGTGGAAAGCTTCGAGCGCACGCTCGAGACGGTGCTCGCCTGCGACCCGGACCGGATCGCCCTCTATTCCTACGCGCACCTGCCGGCGGTGTTCAAGCCGCAGCGCCGCATCGCCGAGGCCGATTTGCCGCGGCCGGAGGTGAAGCTCGCCATCCTCGTGCGCTCGATCGAGCGCCTGCAGGCCGCGGGCTACGTGTACATCGGCATGGACCATTTCGCCAAGCCCGGGGACGATCTCGCGGTGGCGCAGCGGCGGGGAAGGCTCACACGCAATTTCCAGGGCTACTCGAGCGCCGGAGACAGCGATATCGTCGGCCTGGGGGTGTCGGCCATCAGCAAGGTCGGTCCGGTCTACGCGCAGAACGTGAAGACCCTCGAGGAGTACTATGGGCGGCTCGAAAACGGCGAGATCCCCGTGATGCGCGGCATCGAGCTGACCCCCGACGACCTCGCGCGGCGCGTGGTGATCCAGGCCCTGGCGTGCCACTTCACGGTGTCCAAGGAGGCGGTCTCGATCGCCCATCTCATCGACTTCGACCGCTACTTCGCCGCCGAGCTGGGAGAACTGAAGGAGATGGAAAGCGAGTCCCTGGTCGCGCTCGACGACGAGTGGATCACCGTGACGCCGCGGGGCCGGCTCCTGGTGCGCGCGGTGTGCGCGGTGTTCGACCGCTACCTGCGCGCCGATCGCACGCGCGCCACGTACTCGAAGATCATATGAGCGCGGCCGCCCTGACCGCGGTGTTCCTGGTGGGGCTGCTCGGCGGGACGCACTGCCTTGGCATGTGCGGCGGAATCGTGACCGCGCTCACGGTGCAGATGCCGCGGGACCGGCCGCGCTGGTCGCTGCACCTCGCCTACCACGCCGGACGGATCACCACCTACGCCGCCGCGGGGGCGCTCGCCGGCGGGCTCGGGGGGGCGGCGCTGCTCCTCGGCGGATTCGTGCCGGTGCAGGTCGTGCTCTACGTCGTCGCGCAACTGACCCTGGTGGCGCTCGGCCTCTATCTCCTGGGCGTCTCGCGCTACCTGGAAGTGTTCGAGCGCGCCGGGCGGGCGTTGTGGCGGCGAATCCAGCCTGCGGCCTCCGCGCTTTTCCCGATCCGCACCGCCCCCCGCGGCTACGCCGTCGGCCTGCTCTGGGGACTGCTGCCCTGCGGTCTCGTCTACAGCGTGCTGGTGACGGCGCTCGTCGCCGGCAGCGCGGCGGGCGGAGCGCTGGTCATGCTCGCCTTCGGTGCCGGAACGCTGCCGAGCCTGCTCGCCGCGGGGACGGTGTTTCCGGTGCTGGCGCGGATTCGCCGGGGACAGGTGGTGCGGCGCGCGGCGGGGGGCATCGTCATCGCGTTCGGCCTGGCCGGGCTCGCCTATGCGGGCGAGCTCGAGCGCCTCGCCGGCAACCCCTATTTCTGCTGGACCGCGCCGCGATAGGATACGGACCTTGACCTGCGTCAAACCGCTCCCGGGCCGCCGTGAAAGGATAGTGACATCGTGAACGCTCTGAACATCATTCGTGACGAACATCGCTCGATCGCGGCGGTGCTGCACGGGATGCAGCACTTGATGCGGCAGATGCGCGAGCGCGGGACCAAGGTCGACCCCAAGGTGTTCCGCGCGATGCTCTACTACCTCGACACGTTCTCGGAGCGCATGCACCACCCCAAGGAAGACCGCTACCTGTTCGAGCCCCTGCGCCGGCGCGGAGCGGGGCCCGATGCGCTGATCGCCGAGCTCGAGCGGGACCACGCGGAAAGCGGCAACGAGCTGAAGCGCGTGGAGCAATGCCTGATCCGCTACGAAGAGGGCGGAGAGAAGGAATTTCCGGAGTTCGCCCGCGAGATCGACCGCTTCGTGGAAGGGTACTGGGACCACATGCGCAAGGAAGAGGAGCACGTGTTTGCCCTGGCCGAGAAGCTGTTCACGCCGGGCGACTGGGACGCGCTCGACCGCGCCTTCAAGGCCAACGCCGACCCGCTCGCGAGCGACCGCGAAGAGCGGGATTTCCGCAAGCTGTTCTCGCGCATCGTCAGCCTCGCCCCGCCGCCGGTCGGCGTCGGGCCCTCGAGCAGCTAGGCGCTTCCTACTCCGCGAGAAGCGCGCGAGCGGTGTCGCGAACGATCTGCGCGTTGTTCCAGCGCGGCTTCCAGTCCAGCGCCAGGCTCTCCTTCACGTCGAGCACCTGCCCGTGGCGAAGCAGGAGCAGCTGCTCGGCCGCGAGCAGCCGGTAGCCGCTCGCGGCGGCGATCCACTCGATCGGCGACAGGGGCAGCCTCAGGCGGCGCACGCGCCGCACGCCGAGCTCCTCGCCGATCGCGTCCGCCCACTGCCCGATCGAGAGCGGCTCCGGGCCCGCGGCGTTGAAGACGCCGGTCGCACCGCGCGCGACGATGCGCACCAGCAGGGCGGCGGCATCCTCGACGTGCACCATGTGCGTGGGACGCGTGCCTTCGCCGGGAAACACCACCGCGCCGAAGCGCGCGATCGACCTCGCGAACGGTCCGAACAGCCCGCCGCGCCCGGGGCCGGCGATGATGCACGGAACCATGAGCGCGGTGCGGTTGGGCAGGGCACGCGCCTTCTCCCAGGCGGCGATCTTGGAGGCGGAGTAGACGCCTTGCCCGCGCATCGGGCTGCGCGGGGTGCAGATCTCCGGTCCCGCCACCCGGTACATCATGCTGCTGCCGACGAAGACGAAGTGAGCCGGAGTCCCCGAATAGCGCTGCGCGAGACGCGCCGTCGCCTGGACGTTGTTGCGCTCGAAGTAGGCGCGGCGTGCGAGGAGCGGGAGGTCGGGCGAAAGATACTGGACCGCGGCGCAGTGGATGACGGCCTCCGCGTCGGGGAGGGTCGCGCAGAACGCGGGATCGGAGAGATCGCCGCGGAAGTCGACGCTGCCGGTACGGTCGCTCGTCGTGACGTGGATGCCTGCGGCGCGCAGCTGGCGGAGGCATTCCCGGCCGAGGAAACCGGCCGCGCCGGTGACCAATGTCTTCACTTCACTCCGGCCGGAACTTCGTCTCGGGCTTGACGCCCTTCTTCTGCTGTTTCTCGCTGATCTCGCCGTTCTCGAGGTAGCGTCCCTCGACTGCGCGCTTGGCCGCCTCGTCCCACTGCGGCAGCCAGTCGCCCAGCGAGTAGCCGAACCAGGGCGATTGCGGACGCAGCTTGGGGAGGCCCAGCTCTTCCCAGATCGCTTTGGCGCGCTCCATGTACTCCTTCTTGGGCAGCGCGAGCGGCGGCATGTCGCCCTTCATGGTCGCGTCGATGAGCAGCGTCGCGTCCTCCTCGTTGCCGTGCTCGCGCTTGGGGCCGTGGCCCTGGCCGCGGTGCGGCAAGGTCTGCACGTCCTCGACCGGGTTCATGCGGTAGGCCATCGACCACAGCAAGGCGTCGCCCGAGTCCGGGTCGATGTCGTCGCTCACCGCGATCGTGATCTTGCCCATGTCGCCCTTGAAGAATGCGGCGCCGCGCAGCGCGCGCCATACCTCGGTGCGCGGCATGCCCTTCTCGCAGCCGATCACGGTGACGCGCAACAGGCCGGTGAGCGGCTCGTGCAGCGAAACTTTTTTTACGCCCTTGATGCCCAGCGCCTCGCGCAGGTGCGAGAGGAACAGCGGCTCGTAGGCGACGCGCTTGATCACGCTCGATTCCGAGGGCGCGACCTGGCTGATGTAGGAGGGGATGACCGGGTTCCTGCGGTGCGTGATCGCGGTCACGCGCATCGGCATGTTGTATTCCTCGAGCGCGACGTGGCCGTGCGACTCGCCGAACGGCGCCTCGGGCTCGCAGTTCTCGGTGTCGATCAGGCCCTCGATCACGATCTCCGCCTCCGCGGGCACGAGCAGATCCACGGTCTTCGCCTTCACTACGTTGATCGGCGCGCCGGCGAGGCCTCCGGCGACGGTGAACTCGTCCACGCCGATCGGCAGCTTCTGCGGCCCCATGAAGGCGACGTAGGGCGGGCAGCCGAGCACGATCGCGCACGGCATCGTCTTCTTCCCCAGCTTCTGGTACTTGAGGTAGTGCAGGTAGCCGCCGGCGCCGCCGACGCGCGTCGCCATGCGCACCACCAGGCGGTCGGGGCTTTTCAGCGCCGCGCGGTAGGTGCCCATGTTCTGCACGCCGGTCTCCGGGTCGCGGGTGATGACGTTGGTCGCGGTGAGCGTGGGCGCGGAGTCGAAGCCGGGCGTGGAGATCGGTATCGGCAGGCGGTCGAGGCCCTTGCCTTCGCCCTGGAGGTCCTTCCCCTGGTGCACCACTTCGTGGCACGCGGCGCGCTCGACCTCGCGCGGGGCGATCGGATGCGCGATCGCGCGGTCCCACTTCGCCTGGATCTCGGACAGGGGCGCGCCCATGCCGACCGAGTAGATCGCGCGGTTCGCCGCGATCGCGCCGACGACGACCGGGATGTCGTACCTGCGCCCGCGGCCGTCGACGATGTTCGTAAACAGGAAGGCCTTGCGCTCGGCCTCGTCCATGCCGCCGACGAACTGCCAGCGCACCAGCGGATGCAGCTCGGCGTCCTTGTCGACCGGCCGCGTGATCTCGAGGAGCAGGCCGCGCCGCTTCAGCTCGTCGAGGTGCTCGTGCAGGTCGCGATAGCCGCGCTCGGCGGCCGCGAGCCCGGTCGCAACTGAGGCTTCGGCGGCCTTGTTCATTGCTTCGGGATCTTCGCCGCCTCGACGACTTTCTTCCACTTCGCGGTCTCGGACAGGAGCAGGGCGTGCAGCGCTTCGGGCGTGCTTCCCCGGGCGTCGACGCCGAGGTCCTGCAGGCGCTGCTTCACCTCGGGCGCGGCGACCGCGGCGTTGATCTCGCGGTTGAGGCGCTCGATCACCGCCTTCGGCGTCCTCAGCGGCGCGGCCACGCCGTTCCAGGCGGAGGCCTCGTAGCCCGGCACGCCGGCCTCGGCGAGGGTCGGAACCTCGGGCAGGCCCGCGAAGCGGTGGTCGAAGGTCACCGCGAGCGCGCGCAGGTTGCCGCTCTTGATGTGCGCCATCATGGGCGCGAGGATCTCGACCATCGCCTGGAGGTCGTTGCCCTTCAGCGAGGTGATGATCAGCGGCGTGGTCTTGAACGGCACCGTCTGGAAATCCAGCTCCGCCATCGACTTGAACAGCTCGGCCGCGACGTGCTGCGTGCCGCCGGGGCTGGTCGTGCCGACGTTGAGCTTGCCGGGGTTCGCCTTCGCCGCCGCGATGAAGTCCTTCACTGAGGTGTAGGGCGACTTCGAGTCGACGAGCAGCGCCATGCCGAAGAAGCCCACGGTCGAGATCGGCAGGAAATCCTTCGCCGGATCGTAGGGCAGGGAATTGAACAGGGACGCGCTCACCGCGTGGCCCTGGTTGAACCACAGCAGGGTATAGCCGTCGGGAGCGGCGTTCTTCACGGCCTCGGTCGCCACGATCTGGCCCGCGCTCGGCCGGTTTTCGATGAGCACCTGCTGGCCGAGCTGCTGCGAGAGCTTCTGCGCGACCACGCGCGCGCTGATGTCGGCGACGCCGCCGGCGCCGTAGGGCAGCAGGATCTTGATCGGCTGGGTGGGGTAGCTCTGGGCGAGAGCGCCCGTGCTCAAGGCGAGAGCCAGTCCGCCCAGAATCAGCGCGCGGCGTGCAGCCCCGGAGACGGATGGATCCAAGCGGTTCGGCCTCTGCGACGAAGGACCCAATTGTAAGGCCAAATCCGGGGCGATCTCAGCCGGGCTGCCGGGCCCGGTCCCTCCGGACCGGAAGGCTGCGGCGCGACACCTGGTCGGTGAGCCACTTGACCGATGCCCTCGCGCGGGCTGCCACGAAGGCGGCCGGCAGCTGGGCGTAGTCGTCGTTGAACACCTCGAAGCCGTAGTCGCCGCGATAGCCCATTTCGTCCAGCCGGCGCACCAGCTCGAGCACCTCGGATCCGTGGACGCCTTCGCCGGGAAACACGCGGAAGTGCCTCGCGGTATTGATGCGCTCCTCGCGCGAAGGCAGCTCCTGCCACATGAAATCGGAGAGCTGGACGATGAAGACTTTTTCCGGGTCGACCAGATCCAGGTCGTCGGGATCGGTCTTCGCCGCCAGCATGTGAAAGGAATCGAGCGCGAGCCCGAGGTTGGCGCGGTCGGCGCGCGTGACGATCTCCACGGCCTGCTGGATGCCATTGACGTGCTTGCCCCAGGAAAGCGCCTCGTAGGCGACGCGTATGCCGAGCGGCACGGCGAGGGTCGCGAGCTTGCGCAGATCGCGGGCCAGCACCTCCGGGTCGCCGCTCGCGTGCGCGGAGGTCGAGGAGCAGGCGAGGATCACGTTCGAGCCCAGTGCGCGGCACATGCCGAGCAGGGACTTGGCGACGTCGAGCTTGTAGGCGTGAAGGTGGCCCGGCAGCCCTTCGAAATCGCGCAGCAGCTGAAACCCGGTCACCCGCAGGCCGCTTTGGCGCACCGCGGAGATCGCGGCCGCTTCGCCTCCGGGATGCTCGACCAGGTCGCGCGCCGAAAGCATGATCTGGGTAAATCCGCTCTCGCGCACCGCCTGCAGCTTGGCCTCCAGCGGCCCGGCGAGCGAGACGGTATCGACGCCGAAGTTGTCCTGGTTCATGCCGACGGGCCCGGCCGCAGGTGGCTCACCACCAGCTCGAAGGTCACCCCGCCCAAGTAGACCTGTGTCAGCGCGCCCTTCTCGGTGGGCTGCACGGCGCCGTGGTCAATGAACACCACGCCCCGCTCCGACAGCACGCGCACGGCGGCGCGCACGTCGGGCGCTCCCAGGCCGATGCGCAGCAGGCCCTCTTCCCAGACGATGTCGTCCGAGCCCGGCGGCGGCTCGAGGAGCTGCAGATAGAATTTCCGGCAGGGGCTTTCGAGCAGGGTGCCCTTGGGCAGGATGCCGAAGAACTTCCCTTCGGGGAGCACCCTGAAGCCGAACAGCTGCTCGTAGAACTCGATCCAGTCGGTGGTGCGATCGCTGCGGATGGTCTGCACCACGCCGAAATAGTGCAGCCCGGCAAGAGGCAGCGGACGGGCATCGGTTCCCGGCAAAGGCACGAAATCCACGTCGTAGATGGAGAAATCCTTGTAGCGGTCGACGAAGTAGATCAGGGTCTCGCCCACGCCGTGTATGCCGGGGATGTTCAGCTCCATCGCCGAGGCCCGCGTCGGCATCTCCCACGCGCCGAGATCCTGCGAGTGGCGCCAGGCGAAGGCCGCATCGCGCACGCGCAGCGCGACCGCCTTGATCTCCGGGATCGCCGCCGGCGCGCTCAGGCGGGGAAGGGCGTCCGGATGCGCGTTGACGATCAGGTTCATCGTGCCCTGGCGGTAGAGCATGACCTCGCGCGACCGGTGCCGGGCGACCGGGACGAAGCCCATCGACCGCAGAACCGAGCCGAACGCCTGGGGCTGCGAGGTGGCGTACTCGATGAACTCGATGCCGTCGATGCCCAGGGGGTTGTTGGGCTCGGGATTGGGCTCGCGCGTGGTCATCGGAGACCTAGCTCCTGGAGCCGCCCGTCTGCACGGCCGACACCGCGGCGCGCAGCGCGAGCAGGTAGCTGTCGACGCCGAAGCCGCAGATCTGCCCCTTCGCGATCCCGGCGATGACCGAGTGATGGCGGAACTCCTCGCGCGCGTGGATGTTCGACATGTGCACTTCGACGACCGGCACGGTGAGTATGGAGAGCGCGTCGCGGATGCCGTAGCTGTAGTGGGTCCAGGCGCCGGCGTTGATCAGAACCGCCTCGGTCTTGTCGCCATGGGCCTTGTGGATGCGCCCGCACATCTCGCCTTCGCTGTTGGTCTGGAAGCTCTCGACCTGCACGCCCAGCTCCTTCGCCAGCTTCTGCAGCTGCGCGTCGATCTCCGCCAGCGTGATCGTGCCGTAGTGGGCCGGATCGCGCTTGCCGAACATATTGAGATTGATGCCGTGGAGCACGAGCACTTTCATCGGTGTCTTCCCTCTTCTTCCCGGCGATCCGGCAAGTGTACGACACGCCCGGTGTTTGCGGCTTCCGAGATGGCTTCGGTGACGCGCAGGTTGGCGAGGCCGTCGCGCGCGGAAACCAGCGGCTTTGCCTCGCCGCGGATCACCGCGCCGAAGTGCTCGAGCTGGCGCGCGAGCGGGTCCTCCCGGGCGACTTCGGCGACGCTCGTCCTGAAAGGTTTCCACCAGGAGCGGCCTTCCGCCTTGTCGTAGGTCTTCAGCCGCATGGTCGGGACCGACAGCGACCCGAGGGTGCCCGCGATGAGGTAGCAGTCCTCGTCGGGATAGCTCGGATAGGCCGGATTCTCCCGCGAGGTCTGCTCCCAGCTCCGCGCGCAGGCCGCGGTGTCGGAGAGCATGAAGGTGCCGAGGGCGCCGCTCGCGAACTGCAGGTTGATCGCGACCGTATCCTCGACCGGGAATCCGCGCGTCGCGCGGGAAGCGAAGGCCTGCACCGCGACGATCTCGCCGCACAGCATGCGCAGGTTGTGCACCTCGTGGATCATGTTGAGCAGGATCGGCCCCGCGCCCGGCTGCCGGCGCCAGGGTGCATCCTGGAAATACCGGTCGGGCTTGAAGAAGAGCGCGCTGCCCATCACCGCCACGAGCCTGCCGAGAATGCCGTCGTCGATCACCGCCTTGGCCTTCGCCATGATCGGGCTGTGGGCGCGGTGGTGGCCGATCAGGATCCGCGCTTTCGC
>DATIWX010000038.1:0-59096 GCA_035519135.1 Burkholderiales bacterium
GCGGCCGCTGGCCGACGTGACCCTGCAGCAGAAGGACATGACGCTGGTGCTGGAACTGGGACGTAAAATGGGCGTGCCGGTGCCGCTGGCTGCCGCCGCCAACGAAATGATGAACGCGTGCCGCGGCCTCGGCCTCGGACATCACGATTTCGTGATCGCGCACGAGGCTTATCGCCGTCTGGGAGGCATGTCGAAATGAAGCCCGAATTCAAGACTGGAACGAAGACCGGATTGGAGCCCTTCAGCACCAACCTCAAGGACGTGCCCAAGGTCGGCGGGCTGTCGGCGAAGGACGGCTGGGTCAACATGCAGGTGCAGTTCCTGATCGATCAGAAGACCGCCAACTCCGACAAGATGCTGGTCGGCTGGACGGTGCTGCCGCCCGGCGCCCAGCACGACCGCCACCGGCATTTCAATTGCGACGAGTTCTGGATCGTCATCAAGGGGCACGGCGTGATGTACACCGACGATGGCGAGAAGCCCTCGGGCGAAGGCGACGTGGTGTTCACGCCGCGCGGCCACTGGCACGGTTTCAAGAACACGACCGACCAGGACGTCGTACTGGTCTGGGGCTGGAGCGGCGCGGGCTCGCTGGAGGCGGCCGGTTATGAATCGGTCGAAGGCGGGCGCACGCACTGAATTCCCCGGCGCCCGGCGCGGGGTCATGATGGCAACCATGGACGACCCGCGGATCCTGCGCGGCATGGCAGTGCAGCTCGGTCGCCGGCGCGAGCGCCTTGACGCAGGCGAACGTCCGCTCGGCTGGAAAGTCGGATTCGGCGCGCCGGCGGCGATGCAGAAGCTCGCGATCAAGGCGCCGCTGATCGGCTTTCTCACCGACAAAGCGCGCGTGGCGACGGGCGCGACGGTGTCGCTGGCGGGCTGGAGCAAGCCGGCCGCCGAGCCCGAGATCGCCGTTCACGTGGGCCGCGACCTGACGGCCGGCGCCGACCGCGGCACCGCCCGCGCGGCGATCGCGGGTCTGGGACCGGCGATCGAGCTCGCCGACGTGGACCGGCCGCCGGAGGATGTCGAGCGCATCCTCGCCGCGAACATCTATCAGCGTTGCGTCATCGTCGGCTCCTGCGATGCGTCGCGCGCGGGCGGCGCGGTCGATGGCCTGCACGGCCATATCTCGAGAAACGGCAGCGCCTTCGCGCAGACTTCCGACCCGCAGGCGCTGACCGGCGAACTGATCGACATCGTGCGCCATGTCGCCGATACGCTCGCGGCCTTCGGGGAGATTTTGCGCGCTGGACAGATCATCATCACGGGGTCCATCGTGCCGCCGCTGTGGGTCGAAGCCGGCGAGGAAATCCTGTTCGAGCTCGACCCCGTCGGCAGCGTTTCGGTTCGCTTCGCGGCGGATGACCGCCAGCGGAAACTTTGAGGAGCGTATTCATGTCCGAAGCCGAAGCGAGAACGAAGTCCGCCGACCCGCGCGTCGCCGCCGCCATCGCGCACTGGGCGCCGCGCTTCGTCTCGAACGGCGTGCTGCTCGCCGATTTCGAGGAGGTCACTTCCGGAATCGAGCGCTGGGAGGACTGGTGCGCCGCGTGGTGCAGGCGCGGCGAGGTCCACGAAGGGCTCGGGCGCGAGGCGCTCGCGCAGGGGTACGGGCTGAGCGGCGGAGAGCACCTGGTGCGCGCGGCGATGTACTACCACTTCGCCAAGTTCGTGTTCGTGCACGATCCGAAGCAGATGCGCGAGGCGCACCTGCGCTCGGTCGAGTGCTACAAGGCTGCGCTGCCGCACATGCGGCCGCCCGGCGAGCGCGTCGCCATTCCCTTCGAAGGCAAGACGCTGTACGGCGTATTGCGAAAGCCCGCCGCGGCCGGCCGCCTGCCCATCCTCGTCATGGCGCCGGGCCTGGACTCGACCAAGGAAGAGCTGCACGCCTACGAGGAGCCCTTCCTCGCCCGCGGCATCGCGATCCTCGCGATCGACGGACCGGGACAAGGCGAGGCCGAGTACGAGATCCCCATCTGCGGCGACTACGAGCGCGCTGCGCGCGCCGCCTGCGACTGGATCGAAAAGCGCGCCGACCTCGATTCCTCGAGGATCGCCATGTGGGGCGTCAGCCTCGGCGGCTACTACGCGCCGCGCGCCACCGCCTACGAGAAGCGCATCAAGGCCTGCATCGGCATCTCGGGCCCGTTCGAGTGGAAGGAGATCTGGGCAGCGCTCCCCGAGCTCACGCGCGAGGCTTTCCGCGTGCGCAGCCACTGTGCCACCGAAGCCGAGGCGCTCGCGAACGCGGCGACGCTGTCGATGAAGGACGCCGCGGCGAAAATCGCCTGTCCCATCTTCATCGTTACCGGACGGCAGGACCGGCTCGTCCCCGCCTCGCACGCCGAACGCCTGGCGAAGGCCGTCTCGGGCCCGGTAGAGTTGCTGATCGTCGAGGACGGCGGGCACAATGCCAACAACCGTCCCTACCGCTACCGCAGCCTGACGGCCGACTGGCTCGCGGGGCAATTGAAGCTGTCCAGGATTTGAAGGCCGAAAACAGGAGAGAGACCATGCTGAAGCGCTTTTGCTGGACCCTTGCCGCGGCGTCCCTCGTGTCGGCTGCCGCCGCTCAGACCTTTCCAAGCAGGACCGTGCACCTGGTATCGGGCGTCACGCCGGGGAGCGCCTCCGACACCATGGCGCGCATCCTCGCTGAAAAGCTGACGGTCAGCCTCGGTCAGCAGGTCATCGTCGAGAACTGGCTCGGCGCAGGAGGGCTCGTCGGCGCGTCCCGGGTCGCCAAGACGGACCCCGACGGCCACACCATCATGATCTACGCTTCGGCGTTCACGGTTTCGCCGCTGCTCACTCCGGGAGTACTCGATCCCAAGGACCTCACGCCCGTAGCGACAATCGCGACCATCCCCACGGTCCTGGTGGTCAAGGCCGACAAGGGCTACAAGACCGTGGCCGATCTCGTCGCTGCCGCCAAGGCGAAACCGGGCGCGATCATCGCGACTTCGGCAGGCATCGGAAGCGCGACCCATATGAACCTCGAGCGCTTCCGTATCGCCGCGGGGATCCAAGTGCTGCACGTGCCGCTGAAGGGCGCGCCTGAAGCGCTGACCGAGGTGCTGACCGGTCGCGCGGATTTCTACTTCGCACTCCCGTTCCAGGCCCGCGCCCAGGCCGGCAAGGTCCTCGCCCTCGCGGTCGGCTCGCCCAAGAGAAGCTCTCTCTTCCCGGACGTTCCCACCACGGTCGAGGCGGGATACCCGAACTCCGACTACAACTTCTGGGTCGGGGCGCTGATGCCTTCAAGGACTCCGCGCGAGATCGTGCAGCGTCTGCACCGCGAATTCAACGCCGCGGTAAACGCGCCCGACGTGCGCGAGCGCATCGTCAAGACCGGAGCCGATCCCCTGACGCTCACGCTCCCGGAATTCGAGGCGATGATCCGGGAGGAGTTCGAGGCGAACGCGAAGCTCATCAAAGCCGCCAATATCAAGGCTGAGTGAAGGCCGGCGCGCTAGGCTGCGACGCGCCCTCGTGGCATACTTCGCACTCCGCAAAGCAGTCCGAGGATAGGCGCAATGGCCAAACCGGGAAAGCATACCGAGCCGAAGATGGTCCGGCCCGACGACATCAATCCGCACCACAACTGGAAACGGCCGCTGCAGGCGCCGGGCCACACCCAGGTCGATTTCGAGGAGCGAGTCAATTTCCGCCGTCTGCACGAGTATCGCATCGCCCGCGTGCGCGCCGCGCTGTCGCAATCGGGGCTCGGGGCGCTGCTGTGCTTCGATCAGCACAACATCCGCTACACCACGAGCACAGTGATCGGCGAATGGGCGCGCGACAAGCTGACGCGCTTTTCGCTCCTGACGGGCAACGGCGATCCCTACATCTGGGACTTCGGCAGCGCGGCCAAGCACCACCGGCTGTACGCGCCCTGGCTGCATACCGACCACTGCCGCGCCGGGATGCTGGGCATGCGCGGAGCGACCGGCGCGGATATCACCTACTTTCGCGACGGGGCGAAGGAGATCAAGGCCGTCCTCGACGCCGAAGGCGTGGGCAAAATGCCGCTCGGCGTCGACGTGGTCGAGCCGCCGATGCTGTTCGAGCTGCAGAAGCTCGGAATCGAGGTGCGCGACGGCCAGCAGGTGATGCTGATGGCGCGGGAGGTGAAGAACATCGACGAGCTTACGCTCCTCAACATGGCTTCTGCCATGGTCGACGGCGTCTACCAGGACATCGCCGAGGCCCTGAAACCCGGCGTCAAGGAGTCGCAGATCGTCGCGCTCGCGACCGCGCGGCTCTACGAGATGGGCTCGGACTGCGTGGAGGCGATCAACTCGATCTCCGGTGAACGCTGCTCCCCGCACCCGCACAACTTCACCGACCGGCTGATACGCCCGGGCGACCAGGCTTTCTTCGACGTCATCCAGTCGTTCATGGGCTACCGCACCTGCTACTACCGCACCTTCAGCGTCGGGCGCGCGACCGCGCCGCAGCGCACCGCCTACCGCAAGGCGCGCGAGTGGATGGACCGTGCGATCGAGCTCCTGAAGCCCGGGATGTCGAGCGACAAGATCGCGCGCGCTTTTCCCGAGGCGAAGGAAATCGGGTTTTCGAGCGAGATGGAGGCTTTCGGCCTGAATTTCTGCCACGGCCTGGGACTTGGGCTGCACGAGCGGCCGCTGATCTCGCGCGTCAATTCGCTGAAGGAGCCGATCGAGCTGAAGGCCGGGATGGTCTTCGCCGTGGAGACCTATTGCCCCGCGACCGACGGCATCTCGGCGGCCAGAATCGAAGAGGAAGTGATCCTCGGCCCCGACGGCGCGAAGATCATCTCGCTCTATCCGGCCGAAGAGCTGCCGATCGCCAACCCGTATTGAAAACCGGGGACAGACCACGTTTTCTCACACCGATGAAGAGGACGATTGCAGCTGCGAAAAAAAGCGTGGTCTGTCCCCGGTTTTCCTAACGAGAGATTCCAGAATATGAGCGTGACCCAGAAAGCCCACCCCGTGCAGCGCTCGGGGACATTGCCCGAAGCAACGCGGCTGCAGCTCTTTCGCCTGCAGGTCGAGATCCGCCACTGCGAGAAGCGCGCCTACGACCTTTTCCTGCAGAACCTGGTGAAGGGAACGAGTCACCTCGCGCTCGGCCAGGAGGCAGTCGCGGCCGGCTTTGCGGCGGCGATGAACAAGGACGACTACACCTTCTGCACCTACCGCGGCCATCACCATACGCTCGCGCGCGGCGCATCGATGCTCTCGGTGCTGGGCGAGCTGATGGGACGGCAATGTGGGTTGATGAAAGGCAAGGGCGGCTCGATGCACCTGACCAGCGTCGAGCACGGGGTGATGGGTTCCTACGCCATCGTCGGCGCGCACCTGCCGATCGCAGCCGGCGCCGCCTGGTCGGCGCAGTACCGCGGCACCAAGCAGGTCGCCGTCGCCTTCTTCGGCGACGGCGCGACCAACATCGGCGCGTTCCACGAGGCCCTCAATCTTGCTGCGGTATGGAAGCTGCCGGTGATCTTCTGCTGCGAGAACAACATGTACATGGAGTACACGCCGATCTCGGCGGTGACCGCGGTGAAGCATCCCGCGGCCGACCGCGCGGGAAGCTACGGCCTGGAGCGCCAGGTGATCGACGGCAACGACGCCGATATCGTATACAGCACGGCGAGCGACGCCATCGCCAAGGCGCGCTCGGGCGGCGGGCCCTCGCTCATCGAATGCCTCACTTACCGGCACAGCGGCCACTCGCGCGCCGACCCGGCGAAGTACCGGCCCAAGGAAGAGCTCGAGGAATGGCTGAAGCGCGATCCGGTGGCGCTCTACCGCCAACGGCTGCTCGCCGCGGGGGTCGCCGAGGCGAAGCTCGCGCAGGTCGAGGCCGAATCGATGGCCAAGCTCGAGCAGGCGACCGAGGCCGCCAAGGCCTCGCCCACGCCTGCGATCGAGTCGGCGATGACCGACGTATGGGCCGACGGAGGCAACGCATGGCGCAACTGAGCTATCGCGATGCCGTCGCCGCCGGCATCGCCCAGGAGATGAGGCGCGACGAGCGCGTGGTGCTGTTCGGCGAGGATACGGCCGCCGCGGGCGGCGTGTTCAAGACCACGGTAGGCCTGTTCGAGGAATTCGGGCCGAGGCGCGTGAAGGACACGCCGATCTCGGAGCTCGCCATCCTCGGCGCGGCAATGGGAGCGGCGATGACTGGCCTCAGGCCGGTCGCCGAGATCATGTTTTCGGATTTTCTCGCCTGCTGCTGGGACTACGTCGCGAACGAGATCGCCAAGACGCGCTACATGAGCGACGGTCAGATCACGATTCCGCTGGTGATCCGCACCGCGAACGGCGGGGGAGCGCGCTTCGGCGCCCAGCACTCGCAGAGCGTGGAGAACTGGGCGATGGCGATACCGGGCATCAAGGTGGTCGCGCCTTCCACGCCGGCGGACGCGAAAGGGCTGCTGGCCGCCGCGATCCGCGATCCGGACCCGGTGCTGTTCTTCGAGCACAAGAGCCTGCTCGCCGACAAGGGTGAGGTGCCCGAGGGCGAGTACGTCGAGCCGCTCGGAAAGGCTAAGGTGCTGCGCGAAGGCAAGGACGTCACCATCATCGCGCTCGCCGCGATGGTCCCGCGCGCGCTCAAGGCGGCCGAGGCGCTTGCCGCCGAGAGCGGGATCTCGGCGACGGTCATCGACGTGCGCTCGCTCGTGCCGCTCGACGCGCGCACGCTGCTCGAGCACTCGGCGCGCACCGGGCGCGTCTTCACCGTCGAGGAGAACCCGCGCCTGTGCGGCTGGGGCGCCGAGATCGCCTCGATCATCCAGGAGGAAGCCTTTAGCGCGCTCAAGGGACCGGTGGTCCGCATCACGACCCCGCACGTTCCGCTGCCGGCGTCCGACAGGCTCGAGGACGCGGTCATGCCCACGCCTGCCCGCATCGTCGCCGAAGTGAAGCGCGGACTGGGCCGCACCGCCTAGAGAACGGAGAGAAGCCATGGACGTGATCATGCCGCAGCTGGGCGAGACGGTGACCGAGGGAACGGTCGCCAACTGGTACAAGAAGGTCGGCGACACCGTCAAGGCGGACGAGCCGCTCTTCGACGTGGAGACCGACAAGGTCACGACCGAGATCCCCTCGATCGCCAGCGGCGTGCTCAAGGCGATCCTGGTCGAGCCTGGCAAGACGGTGCCGGTGGGCACGGTGCTCGCTGTGATCGAGTAGACGAAGGAGAGTCGAGTTGAGCTCCGCGAAGGGCAAGAAGATCGGCTGGATCGGCGCCGGGCGCATGGGATTCGAGATGGCGAAGCGCCTCGCGAAGGGCGGCTGCGACATCGCGGTCTGGAACCGCACCCGCGCCAAGGCCGAGCCGCTCGCCAAGGACGGCGCGAAGATCGTCGACGCGCTCCCGGACCTCGCGGGCTGCGACATCGTTTTCTGCATGGTGTCGACCTACGACGACGTCAAGGAAGTGATCGCGGGCCCGAAGGGCCTGCTCTCGGGCCCGGGCAGGCCGCGCATGGTGGTCGAGTGCTCCTCCATCTCTCTCGAGGGCTCCGCGGATCTGCGCAAGATCCTGGCAGCCAAGGGCATCGAGCTGCTGTCGGCGCCCGTGTCGGGCAACGCCAAGGTGATCAAGGCGGGCAAGCTGACGTTCGTCGTGTCCGGGCCGAAAGCGGCATACGATGCCGCCGCGCCCTACCTCGCGATGATGGGACAGGGCTCCTCCTATGTCGGCGAGGGAGAACTTTCGCGCATCGTGAAGATCTGTCACAACGTGATGCTCGGGGTCGTCGCACAGTGCATGGCGGAGGTCACGGTGCTCGCCGAGAAGGCGGGCGTGCCGCGCCACGCCTTCCTCGACTTTCTCAACAAGAGCGTGATGGGATCGATGTTCACGCGCTACAAGACCCCGGCATTCGTCAACCTCGACTTCCATGTGACCTTCACCCCGTACCTGCTCCGCAAGGACCTCGACCTCGGACTCGAAGGCGGGCGCAGATTCGAGGTCCCGATGCCGCTCGCTTCGGCGACTCGCGACCTCGTTCAATCGATGATGGGCAGGGGCATGACCGAGGAGGATTTCTCGATGTTGCTGGTGCAACAGGCGCAGGCCTCGGGCCTCACGCTCAAGCCGGAGAACGTGGCGGTCGGGGACGGGCTTTCGTAATTTTTTTCACAGAGGAGCTCCAATGAAAACCATCATAAGAACAGTCCTTGCAGCGTTCACGGCGGCGGCCGCGGCGCAGGCTTTCGCGCAGGCCTACCCGAACAAGCCGGTGCACGCGATCATCTCGTTCACGCCCGGCAGCTCGACCGACATCGTCGGGCGCCTGGTGACCCAGAAGCTCTCGGAGATGTGGGGCCAGCCGGTGCTCGCGGAGAACCGCGCCGGCGCCGGCGGCTCCATCGGAACTGCGTTCGTCGCCAAGGCGCCCGCGGACGGCTATACGCTGCTCATCGATTCCAACGCGCACACGGTGACGCCGTCCATCTATGCGAAGCTGCCCTACGACACCCTGAAAGACTTCATCGACGTCGTGCCGCTCGCCTCGCAGCCCAACGTCCTCATCGTGAACGCGACCTCGTCGTACAAGACGCTGATGGACCTGGTCAACGCGGCGAAGGCGAAGCCCGGCGTGATCAACTGGGGCCACGCCGGCGTCGGCAGCGGTACTCACCTCAACACCGAGAAATTCGTCGCGGCGGCGAAGGTCAACGTCACGCAGATTCCGTTCAAGGGAACGCCCGAGGTGATCCAGGCGATGCTGAGCGGGTCGGTGGATTGCTACTGGGCGCCGATCTCGGCCGCGATCCCCCACATCAAGGGCGGCAGGGTTCGTCCGCTCGCGGTGAGCACGTCCAAGCGCAACAGCCAGCTGCCCGATGTTCCCACCACGGGCGAAGCGGGCGTGCAGGGCGCCGATGCGCCGCTGTGGTTCGGTGTCTGGGTAGCCGCCGGCACGCCGGCGAATATCGTCGCCAAGATCAATGCCGACACGCGCAAGGCGCTCGCCGATCCCGCAGTGCGCGACAGGCTGGCCAACCTGGGAAACGACCCCATGGACATGTCTTCCGAGGATTTCGCGAAGTTCGTGCGCAGCGAGATCGAGGAGTATGCGCGCGTGATCAAGGGCGCCGGCATCAAGCCGCAGTGATCCTCAAGGCACGCACCGTCGCTCCCGCGCGGGGGTGACGGTGAATTGACCGGGCTGCTGAGCGCAATCCATGGGCGACACGTATCCGGTGGTGAGAGTGGCGGCGGTGCAGGCCGCCTCGGTATTCCTCGATCGCGAGGGTTCGACCGAAAAGGCCTGTCGCCTGATCCGTGAGGCGGGCGGGCGGGGCGCGCGCGTGGTCGGTTTCCCCGAGGGCTATATACCGGCGCATCCGGTCTGGTATCACCACCATCCGGCGACGAGCGCCATCGCGAACGAGCTTGCCGTCGCGCTCTTCAAGAATTCCGTCGAAATCCCGGGCCCGGAGATCGACGCGCTCTGCGCAGCCGCGCGCGATGCGCACGCCTACGTCGTCGTGGGTGTCTGCGAAAAGCTGCCGCGCACGATCGGCACCATGTTCAACACCCAGGTCTACATCGGGCCCGATGGGACGCTTCTCGGCAAGCACCAGAAGCTCGTTCCCACGGTCGGCGAGCGCCTGGTGCATGCCGGCGGCTTCGGCGACACTTTCGGCGCGTTCCAGACGGAGTTCGGGCCGATGAGCGGCCTGATCTGCGGCGAAAACTCCAACCCGCTCGCCGTGTTCGCGCTTACCGCCGAGAGCACCCGCATTCACGTGATGAGCTGGCCGAATCACTTTCCGGCGAGCGGCGATCCGATGCGCAACCGCGTCGCGCTCGATTCGCAGGCGTTCGCGCAGATGAGCAAGGCCTTCGTGATCTCGGCCTGCGGGACGGTGGACGAGCCGATGATCCGCGCTCTCAGGGTCGGTCCGGAGGCGGAGAAATTCCTGCGCGATGTCGACTGCTGCGGCGGCAGCGTCATCGTCGCTCCCAACGGCCGAATCCTCGCCGGTCCGATGGGCGCAGAGGAAGGCATTCTCTACGCCGACTGCAATCTGGAGATCGGCGTGCTCGCCAAGTTGCGACACGATTTCGCGGGACATTACAACCGGCCGGACGTGTTCCAGGTCCACGTCAACCGCGCTGCGCCGCATATCTATACGGTCCATGGAGCGCGCGACGGCACGGCGCTCCCGGCCCCCGATCAGGAGCAATTGCCCGGTAGGCCCCCGGCGATTCCACAGGCAAGCGCCGACTGGCGCGCGATCGAGGCTCCGCTCGCGGAAGACCTGCCGGCAGACAAGACCAAGCACTAGCAGGGTGGGCGGCGGCCCAACGCTTGCAACTCTGGGCGCGAGAAGGCATCCTTTGAAGGACAGTGCCACCGGCCGACCAGGCCCGCGAGGAGACCCATGGCAAAACAAAGGATCAGCTACGTCCCGCTCGAGGAGATGGACGCGGAGATGCGCAAGGAGATGGAACGCTGCCAGCGCGAAGGCACGCCCCGCCCCGAGAGCTCGGCGATCCGCGCCCACGTCCCGGCATGCTTCTGGTTCTTCGCCAACTCCTGGCGTGACATCTTCAGGAATGGTGTGCTCGACCACGCCATCAAGGAACTTTGCCGCCTCTACGTTTCGCGCTCCGTCGAGTGCGAGTACTGCGGCAACCAGCGTTCGGTCAGGGCGACCACCAGCGGCGCGGTGATCGAGGACCAGGTCAGGGACTTGCTCGACTTCGAAAAGTCGGCTCGCTACGACGAACGGCAGAAAGCCGCCCTCGCTTACGCGGAGGCGATCACCTGGCACACGCCGACCGACGACGTTTTCTGGGAGCGCATGCACAGGCACTTCAGCGAAGCAGAGCTGGTCGAGCTCGGGTGCATGATCGGCCTGACCCTCGGTCAGCAGAGCTGGCTGCGGCTGCTCAACATCGATCACCACCAGGTTCTTGCCGGGACGTCCGCATCCATGGCGCCAGGCTTCGAGGACGCGCGCAAGCTCGCCGACACAAAGGCGTCGTCCGAGTACTGGGCGAAGTCCGCGAAGGCCCGCTCGACCGCTTAGTACAAAGCGGGCCGTGAGGTTCAGCGGCAAGAACTGCATGATCACCGGCGCGGCGGGCAATCTCGGCCGCGCGGTTGCGCAGGCGTTTGCTTCCGAAGGAGCCACGCTGATCCTGATGGACCATCACGAGGATCATCTGCGCTCGGCATACGGCGACGAGGGCGCGGGCAAGCGCTTCGCTCTCGCCGATCTTCGCGACGCCCTATCCGTGGCGCGAGCGCTCCCGGCCGGAGACCGGATCGATATCCTGTGCAATATCGCCGGCGGATTCCGCATGGGGCAAGCCGTACACGAGACGAGCGACGACACCTGGGATCTGATGCTCGGGCTCAACGCGAAGTCGGTGATCAACTGCGTCCGCGCCGTGGTTCCCGGGATGCTCGCCGCCGGTCACGGCAAGATCGTCAACATCGCCGCCCTCGCGGGATTGTCGGGCAAGGCGAACATGGGCGCCTACAGCGCGTCGAAGAGCGCGGTCATGCGCCTGACCGAGAGCATGTCGGCCGAGTTGCGCGACAAGGGCATCAACGTGAACTGCATCCTGCCCAGCACCATCGACACGCCGCAGAACCGCGCGGACATGCCCAAGGCCGATCCGCGCCGCTGGGTGGCACCCGAGGCTCTCGCGGATGTCGTGCTGTTCCTCGCCTCGGACGCTGCGAGGGCGATTCACGGAGCCGCGATTCCCGTGAACGGCCTGGTCTGAGCTTTCCCGGCGGTGGGCTGATTTACAATAGCCGGCTTTCGAGCTCTCGAGACCAAAATGACTGAAGTCTTCATCTGCGACGCCGTTCGCACGCCCTTCGGACGCTATGCAGGGGCGCTATCCTCGATCCGCACCGACGACCTCGCTACCCTTCCGATCAAGGCGCTGATGGAGCGCAACCCCGCGGTCGATTGGGGCGCGGTCGACGACGTGATCTACGGGTGCGTGAACCAGGCCGGGGAGGACAACCGCAACGTCGCGCGCATGGCGCTGCTCCTGGCCGGATTGCCGGAGAAGGTGCCCGGCGCGACCGTGAACCGGCTGTGCGGGTCGAGCCTGGACGCCGTCGGCACAGCGGCGCGCGCCATCCGGTGCGGCGAGACACAGCTGATGATCGCGGGCGGGGTGGAGAGCATGTCGCGCGCACCCTTTGTCATCCCGAAGGCCGACAGCGCGTTCTCACGCGCGGCGAAGATCGAAGACACGACCATCGGCTGGCGTTTCGTCAACCCTGCGATGAAGGGAAAGTACGGCATCGATTCCATGCCCGAGACCGCCGAAAACGTCGCCGAGGAATTCAAGGTAGCGAGATCGGATCAGGACGCATTTGCGCTCCGCAGCCAGCAGCGGTGGGCCGCCGCACAGGCCCGCGGCTTCTACCGCGGCGAGGTGGTTCCGGTGTCGGTGGTGGGGAAGAAAGGCGCGGCCGTCACGGTCGACCGCGACGAGCATCCGCGCCCCGACGCGACGCTCGAAGGGCTCGCGAAACTGAAAGGCGTCGTGAAGCCCGAGGGCACGGTTACCGCGGGCAACGCCTCGGGCGTGAACGACGGCGCCTGCGCGGTGGTTCTTGCCTCCGAAGCGGCGGCGAGAAAGCACCAGCTCACGCCGCGCGCGCGCGTGGTCGGCATGGCCACGGCGGGCGTCGCGCCGCGCATCATGGGGGTCGGGCCCGCACCCGCGACACGCAAGGTCCTGGACAAGACCGGGCTCAAGCTCGCGCAGATGGAAGTCATCGAGCTGAACGAGGCGTTCGCGGCGCAGGCTCTTGCCGTAACGCGCGATCTCGGGCTGCCCGACGGCACGGAACACGTCAATCCCAACGGCGGCGCGATCGCCATCGGGCATCCCCTCGGCGCCTCGGGCGCACGCCTAGTGACGACGGCGATGTATCAGCTGCAGGCGATCAAGGGTCGCTACGCGCTGTGCACCATGTGCATAGGGGTAGGGCAGGGGATTGCCCTGGTACTCGAGCGGGTCTAGTGCGCGACGCTCTTTACGATGTAGCCGCCCGACTTCTCGTCGTGCTCGAGCTGCAGCATGTTGCGCGACGCCGCTTCGTCCAGCAGCTTGGAGAATGACGAGAAGCCGTAGTAGGACTCGTTGAAGCCTGGGTTGCGCCGCTTCAGCGCCTGCTTGACCATCGAGCCCCAGAGTTTTTCCTCGGCGCCGCGCTCGGCGATCAGGGCCTCGACCGTCTGCATGACGAGGTCCAGGGCCTCGTCGGTCTTGTCCTCCCCGTCCTTGGGCGTGCCCTCCGTCGAGCTCGGCTTGCTCTGCAGTCTCTTCCGCGGCGGGCGACGGGACGGCTTCTCGCGCACCAGGTCGTCGTAGAAGATGAACTCGTCGCAGTTCGCGACCAGGAGGTCGGAGCTCGAGTTCTTCACGCCGACGCCGATCACCGTCTTGTCATTCTCGCGAAGCTTGGAGACGAGCGGCGAAAAGTCGGAGTCGCCGCTGATGATGACGAAGGTGTCGACGTGCGACTTGGTGTAGCACAGGTCGAGCGCGTCGACCACCATGCGGATGTCGGCAGAATTCTTTCCTGACATGCGCACGTGCGGGATCTCGATCAGCTCGAAGGAGGCTTCGTGCATGTCGGCTTTGAAGTCCTTGTACCGCTCCCAGTCGCAGTAGGCCTTCTTGACGACGATGCTGCCTTTCAGGAGGAGGCGCTCGAGGACCTTAGTGATGTCGAACTTGGCGTATTTCGCGTCGCGCACACCCAGCGCAACGTTCTCGAAATCGCAGAATAGCGCCATATTGGCGGTATCGCCGGGTGCGGGCACAAGGACTCCTCAGACCACTGGGAGGGGCATTATCCCATTGTCCCGGGCAAATCAGGGTTGAACTCCGGGCGTTCTCGGCATAGCATCGACGTTTCCCCGGAGCGCAAGCATGCATACCGAAGTCCACGTCCACGGCACCGTCCTTCTGAGAAGCGGCGTCAGCCAAACCGAAATCGAAGTGGCCCTGCGGCCGTGGTTCGACTACGTCGACGTGGACGGGCTGGCGGACGCGCGCAGCGCCCACCAGGACGAGCCCGGCATCGTGTTCGACCGGCGCAGGCGCGCCCTGGATATCTGCTGGACCGGGTACGTCGGCCGCAATTTTCAGCACTCCCTCGAAGGGGCATTCGAGTCCCTATCCCCCTACTCCGAGGAGGCGGCGGCGGTCGAGGTGAGCTACTACCAGGAAGACGGGCAGGACGAGCACAGCTGGGTGTTCGTCGGCCCGACCCCGGATGCGATCCGCGAGATGCAGCGGCGGCGCATGATGGACGATCTCTCGGCGCTGCTCGCACGCCATTTCGGCGATGCCGAGATCGGCGAAGTGCACGCACTGGTGAACCAGCTCTTCGCGCGCCGCGCGGCTGAAGCGCCCCAGGACCGCACCCAGGTCCGCCCCGGCGGCGCGTCCGGAAAGAAGCACCTGCACTAGCTTGCGGTGCCGAAAGTGGCAATCCGCCTTTTCGAGGCGGGTCCGCAGTCCATTCAGTGGAAGTCCTTGATTTCCTAATGTATTACATGCAGTGTACGCTGTAAGATGTTCATTATATTATAGTTATTCCACATCAAGCTTATTCTAAGAAAGCCATCTTAAGTCCCTGTTGTAGTTAAAAATTTCGTCAGTTTCAGGCTTGACCACCCCTTCGGTTTCCTCTAGAGTGGTAAGAAGTAGGTTTTAGTGGGAAACCGTGGCGCTTCGCTTCGCCACCACGAGGGGGTTCATTGTTTCAAGGGGCGACAGAGCTGAGTCTCGACGCCAAGGGAAGGCTTGCCGTGCCGACCCGGCATCGCGACGCCTTGTTATCGGGAGGCCGCACCCTGATCCTCACCGCCCACCCCGATAGCTGCCTGCTTCTCTATCCGAGCGTTGCCTGGGAGCCGATCGGCGCCAAGGTCCAAGCGCTTTCCAGCTTCAACGAGCAGGCTCGCTGGTGGCAGCGGCTCCTCGTCGGCTTCGCCGAGGAGCTGGAACCCGATGGCCAGGGCCGAATCCTGATTTCGCCGGCATTGCGCAAGTTCGCCGGGCTGAAAAAAGACGTGATGCTGGTGGGACAGGGAAGTCACTTCGAGATCTGGGACATCGCCGCTTGGGACGAGCGGCTTTCGAGAGGTCTGACGCAAGTGGGCACTAACCCTCCCCCAGGGACCGAAAACTTCTCGCTGTGAACGCCGGTGCACACATCCCCGTCCTCCTTCATCCCGCGGTTGACGCGCTCGCAATCGAATCAAGGCCAGACGGCACCTTCGTGGATGCGACCTTCGGCAGGGGCGGCCACAGCCGTCTGATTCTGGAGCGGCTCGGTCCGAGCGGCCGGCTGATCGCGATCGACCGGGATCCCGAAGCGGTCGCGGCCGCCCGGGCGATCGAGGATCCGCGACTCACGCCGGCCCACGCGCGCTTCAGTGAGCTGCAGGCAACGCTCGTCGCCCTGCGCACCGGAGAGGCCGACGGGGTGCTCTTCGACCTGGGCGTGTCTTCGCCTCAGCTCGACGACCCGCAGCGCGGCTTCGGGTTTCGCGCGGACGGGCCCCTGGATATGCGCATGGACCCGAGCCGCGGCGAGGGAGCGGCGGAATGGCTGGAGCGGGCGGACGAGGCTGAGATCAGGGAGGTGATCAGCACCTATGGCGAAGAACGGTTTGCTAAACAGATTGCAAAGGCGATTGTTGCTGCTCGGCGAAGAGGGCCTATCAGGCGGACCGGGGAATTTGCCGCTGTCGTGGCTGCGGCCGTCAGGACGCGTGAACCGGGCCAGAACCCGGCGACGCGGACGTTTCAGGCTCTACGGATTCACGTCAATCAGGAGCTTGAGGAATTGTCGCTAGCACTGCCCCAGGCCCTCGCCGTCCTCAGGCACCTGGGACGCCTGGCGGTGATCAGCTTCCACTCGCTCGAAGACCGGATCGTAAAGAACTTCATGCGCGCCGGGGCGCGGCCGGCGCTTCCGGAGCGCCTGCCGGTCAGGGCGCGGGACATGCCCCCGCCCAAGCTGCGCATCGTCGGCCCTCCGCGGAGGCCGGGAGCCGAGGAAATCAGAGCCAACCCGCGCGCAAGAAGCGCCGTGCTGCGCGTCGCCGAGAAGCTCTCCTGAATTTGCGATGGTGCGCCTGAATCTGCTCCTACTCGTCGTGCTCGCTGCCTGCGCGCTCGGTCTGGTGACATCGCAGCACCGGGCGCGCACGATCTTCGCCGAGCTCGAGCAGGAGCAGGAACGTTCGCGTCAGCTCGGGGTCGAATATGGTCAGCTGCAGCTCGAAGCCAGCACGTGGGCGGTGCACGCACGCGTCGAACGCATCGCCAGCCGCCAGCTGCACATGCGTGTTCCAGAAGCGAAACGCCTCCAGATCGCACGACCGGAAGAGGCGGCGAGATGAACTTTGCCGCCAGTCCCGTTCTCGAGCTCACCCTGCCTGTCTGGCGCTCGCGTTTTCTGCTCTACGTTTTCGTTGCGGGCTTCGTGCTGCTCCTCGGCCGCGCCGTCTATCTGCAGGGCCTGAACAACGATTTCCTCCAGGCGAAAGGGGAGTCGCGGTACAGCCGCGTGATGGAAGTCCCGGCCAACCGTGGTCGCGTTCTCGACCGCAACGGTGAAGCGCTCGCCATCAGCACGCCGGTGAAGTCGATCTGGGCGATCCCGGGCGAGGCCCACCCCGGCGCGCGGCAGCTCGCACGGCTCGCCGCCTTGCTGGAGATGCCGCAGGCGGAAATCGGAAAGCGCCTCGCCGACACCGGCCGCGACTTCGTCTTCCTCAAGAGACAGATCTCGCCGGAAGTTGCCGAGCGCGTCGCAAGCCTGCACATCTCCGGCCTGTTCCAGAATCGCGAATACCGCCGCTATTACCCGAGCGGCGACGTCATGGCGCATGTGCTCGGTTTCACCGGAGCCGACGATATCGGGCAGGAGGGCGTCGAGCTTGCGTATCAGGACCGACTCGCCGGCAAGCCCGGCAGCCGCCGCGTGATCAAGGACCGGCTCGGCCAGACGGTCGAGGATATCGAGTCGATCAAGGCGGCGCAGGACGGAAAAGACCTCACGCTCGCCTTGGACGCCCGCATCCAGAACCTCGCCTTCAGCCAGCTAAAGGCCGCAGTGGCGCAAAACCGGGCGATGGCCGGTGGAGTCGTCGTCCTCGACATCGAGTCCGGCGAGGTGCTCGCTCTCGCGAACTTCCCGACGTACAACCCGAACAACCGCAGCAAGCTCGTCGGCACGCAGCTTCGCAACCGCGCGGTGACCGATACCTTCGAGCCGGGATCGACGCTCAAGCCCTTCACTATCGCGCTCGCGCTGGAAGCCGGGCGCGTGCGGCCCGAGTCCGTTATCCAGACTGCGCCCGGAACACTGAGCATCGGCGGCGCGACCATCCGCGACGCTCACGTGGAGCGTTCGCTCACGGTGGCGCAGGTCATCCAGAAATCTTCGAATGTCGGCGCCGCGAAGATCGCGCTCGGTCTTTCGCCGGAATCGATGTGGGAGATGTTCCGCGACGTGGGCTTCGGCTCGGCGCCCGGCCTCGGGTTTCCGGGAGAGGCCGCCGGCAAGGTCCGGCCCTATCGCAGCTGGCGGCCGATCGAGCAGGCGACGATGTCCTACGGACACGGTATCGCGGTCTCTCTGGTGCAGCTCGCGCGCGCCTACAGCGTGTTCGCCCGTGACGGAGAGCTGGTTCCGCTGTCGCTGGTCCGCGTGGATGCACCGCCCGTCGGTCGGCGCGTCATGGCGCCCAAGACCGCGGCAGCGGTTCGCGCGATGCTGGAGCTGGCGGTCAACCGCGACGGCACCGCACCGCGCGCGCAAATCGTGGGTTATCGCGTGGCCGGCAAGACGGGAACCGCTCACAAGCAGGAAAACGGTGCATATGCGGCCGACAAGTACGTCTCGTCATTCGTCGGCTTCGCGCCTGCGTCGCATCCGCGTCTCGTCGTCGCGGTGATGATCGACGAGCCTTCCACCGGCCGCTACTACGGTGGAACGGTCGCGGCGCCGGTGTTCGCCCAGATCATGGCGGGCGCGCTGCGCGCGCTCGATGTCGCACCCGACCGGCCGATGCAGCCGATCGAGCTGCCGCCCGAGGGCCAGGAAGTGAAGGAAAGCGTCTAGGTGTGCAGAATCACGTCAAACACATCCTGGAACTGCTCGCCGCGCAGGGAGCGCGCTTGACGGGCCTCGCCGCGGACAGCCGCAGCCTCGCAGCAGGGGAGGTCTTCGTGGCCTATCCGGGCTCGCGAAGCGACGGACGTGAATTCATCGCAGGGGCGATCGCTCGCGGCGCCGCTGCCGTTCTATGGGAGCGCGAGGGTTTCCGCTGGAACCCCGAGTGGCGCGTTCCCAATCTTCCGGTTGACGATTTGCGGGGCCTCGCCGGACACCTCGCCCATGAGGTCTACGGGCGGCCGTCCCAGACCCTGTGGACCATGGGTGTCACGGGGACCAACGGGAAGACCTCGTGCAGTCACTGGCTCGCGCAGGCGTGCAGCGCCTGCGGGGCACGCACCGCGCTGGTCGGAACCCTCGGCACCGGATTTCCCGGGGAGCTCGACGCCGGCGTCAACACCACGCCGGACGCGATCCTCCTCCACCGCTCGCTCGCGCGACTGCGCGACGCGGGGGCTCAAGGCGTGGCGATGGAGGTGACCTCGATCGGCCTGGATCAGGGCCGCGTCAACGGCGTCGCCTTTGGCGCGGCGCTGTTCACCAATCTCTCGCGCGATCACCTCGACTATCACGGCGACATGGAGAGCTACGCGCGCGCGAAGCAGAGGCTCTTCGAAACACCGGGGCTGAAGCACGCGGTTCTCAACCTCGACGACGTGCAGGGGGCGCGCCTAGCCCGCGTGCTCGCCGGGCGCGGTCTCAATCGCGCCGGCTACAGCTGCTTCGCGAGCGTCGCGGCCCGCGCGGGCCTCGAGCGCTACGCCGAGGCGCACGCGATCGAGGTGTCGGCCAAGGGAATCGCGTTCGACGTGAAGAGTTCCTGGGGCGACGCGCGCATCGAAAGTGCGCTGCTCGGGCGCTTCAACGTCTCCAATCTGCTGGGAGTCCTGACGACCATGCTCGTGTCAGGGGTGCCCTTCGAGCGCGCCGCCGCGTCCCTCGCTGACATGCGACCCGTCGCGGGCCGCATGCAGAAGCTGGGGGGCGGGGGAAAGCCGCTGGTCATCGTCGACTACGCGCACAGTCCCGACGCGCTGGAAAAGGCCCTGGTCACCCTGAAGGACGTCGCCCGGGCGAGCGGCGGGAAACTGGTCGCGGTATTCGGCTGCGGCGGCGACCGCGATCGCGGCAAGCGCGCGCTGATGGGTGCGGTCGCCTCGCGGCACGCCGACGCCATCGTCGTGACCAGCGACAATCCGCGGGGCGAGGACCCGGCCGCGATCATTGCCGAGATCACCGCCGCGATCCCGGGCGCGTACGAGGAGATCGCCGACCGGCGCGAGGCGATCGCCAGCGCGATTGCAGCGGCGGGCTCTTCCGATGTCGTGCTTCTCGCGGGCAAGGGCCACGAAACCTACCAGGAGGTCGCCGGCCGGCGGCTTCCCTTCTCGGACACGCTCGAGGCCGAGCGGGCGCTGGCGGGATGGAGCCGATGATGAGCCTGCGCGACGCCTCCGCAGCGATCGGCGCGAAGGCACTGGGAAGCGATGTCCGCTTCTTCACGGTGTCGACCGACAGCCGTACGCTCTCGCGTGGCGCCCTGTTCGTGGCCCTGAGAGGCGAGCGCTTCGACGGACATCGCTTCCTCGATGCCGCGAGAGAGGGCGGGGCTGCCGCCGCCCTGGTCGACGCAGAGTCGAAATCGACCGCGGCAAGCGCGCGCCTCCCCCTGCTCGTCGTCGGCGACACTCGGCTCGGCCTCGCTCGCCTGGCGGCGCACTGGCGCGCGCGCTTCGACATCCCGCTCGTCGCGGTAACCGGCTCCAACGGCAAGACCACCGTGAAGGAAATGATCGCGGCGATCCTGCGCGCGCACTTCGGGGAGACGCTGGTGCTCGCCACCGAGGGCAACCTCAACAACGACATCGGCCTGCCCCTGACGCTGCTCAAGTTGCGCGAGGATCACCGAGTCGCGGTGGTCGAGCTGGGGATGAATCATCCGGGCGAAACCGCGAGTCTCGCCGCCATCGCCAGCCCGACGGTGGCGCTCGTCAACAACGCCCAGCGCGAGCACCAGGAATTCATGAAGAACGTCGCCGAGGTCGCGCGCGAGCACGCGTCGGTGTTCGGCGCGCTGCGGCCCGGGGGCGTCGCGGTGATCAACGCCGACGACGAATTTGCCGACTACTGGCGCGGCATTCTCGCGGGGCGGCACCTGCGCGACTTTGGCATCGATCGCCCTGCCCAGGTGAGTGCACGCCACGAGCCTGCAACTTTCGGAAGCCGGATCCGCCTGAGCGCGCCCGAGGGCGAGGCGGCGGTCGATCTGCACGCGAGCGGCCGGCACAACGTCCTGAACGCCTGCGCCGCGGCCGCCAGCGCCCTCGCGGCGGGGGCGAGCCTGGGTGCGGTTGCGCGAGGTCTCGGGGCCTTCCGTCCGGTCGGCGGGCGCATGCAGCGGCTTGCCGCCAGCTCGGGCGCAAGGCTCATCGACGACAGCTACAACGCCAACCCCGATTCGGTGCGCGCCGCTATCGATGTCCTCGCGGCGGAGCCGGGAACGAAGCTCCTCCTGCTCGGAGACATGGGGGAGGTGGGCGAGCGCGGCGTGGCGTTCCACCAGGAGGTCGGCCGCTACGCGCGCGAGCGGGGCGTCGATCACCTCTACGCCCTCGGAGACCTCTCCATGGCGGCTGCCGAAGCCTTCGGAAAGGGCGCGCGGCATTTCGCTACCGTCGAAGAAATGATCGCGGCGGCGCGGAAAGAGGTCGTATCGAACACGACGGCGCTGGTGAAAGGGTCGCGGTTCATGCGCATGGAGCGCGTGGTGCAGGCCCTCGCCGCGGAGCCGCCGCAAGCAGGGGTGCACTGATGCTGCTCGCTCTCACGCAATGGCTCGCGCAGGACGTGCGCGCCTTCAACGTGTTCCAGTACATCACCTTGCGTGCGGTGCTCTCGACGCTCACTGCGCTGGCCATTTCCCTGCTGGCCGGGCCGCTGGTCATCCGCAAGCTCACCGCCTACAAGATCGGCCAGGCGGTGCGCAACGACGGCCCGCAGTCGCATCTCACCAAGGCGGGTACGCCGACCATGGGCGGCGCGCTGGTGCTGCTCTCGATTCTGACCGCGACGCTGCTCTGGGCGGACCTGTCCAATCGCTTCGTCTGGGCCGTGCTGGTGGTGACCTTCGGCTTCGGCGCGATCGGCTGGGTGGACGACTACCGCAAGGTGGTGAAGAACAATCCGAAGGGCCTCTCGGCGAAAGCCAAGTTCTTCTGGCAATCGCTGATCGGCATCCTCGCCGCGGTGTATCTCGCCTTCGCGGTGTCGGCGCCCGGCAGCGGGCAGATCGTCGAGTTGTTTTCCTCGTGGGTGGCGAACGGCTTCTCCATGACCCTGCCCCCGAAGGCCGACCTGATCGTGCCTTTCTTCAAGAACATCGCCTATCCGCTCGGCGCATTCGGCTTCATCCTGCTCAGCTATTTCGTCATCGTCGGCTCGTCGAACGCGGTCAATCTCACCGACGGCCTGGACGGGCTCGCGATCATGCCGGCGGTGATGGTCGCGGGCGGCCTCGCCGTGTTCGCCATGGTTACCGGCCGGGTGGACTACTCACGCTACCTGCTCTTCCCCTACATCCCGGGGGCTGCCGAGCTCACCGTGTTCTGTGGGGCGATGGTCGGCGCCGGCCTGGGCTTCCTCTGGTTCAACGCCTACCCGGCGGACGTGTTCATGGGCGACGTGGGCGCGCTCGCGCTGGGCGCGGCGCTGGGCACGGTCGCGGTGATCGTCCGGCAGGAGATCGTGCTCTTCATCATGGGCGGCGTGTTCGTCGCGGAAACGCTCTCGGTGATGCTCCAGGTTCTCTACTTCAAGTGGAGCGGCGGCAAGCGGATCTTCCGAATGGCGCCGCTGCACCATCACTACGAATTGTCGGGATGGAAGGAATCCCAGGTGGTGGTCCGCTTCTGGATCATCACCATGATGCTGGTGCTGTTCGGTCTTTCCACATTGAAGCTGCGGTGAATTTCGCGGGCAGAAAGGCGCTGGTGCTCGGCTTGGGCGACACGGGACTGTCGATGGCGGCGTGGCTGGTTCGCGGCGGGGCGAGCGTGCGGGTCGCGGACACGCGCGACTCGCCGCCCCGGCTCGCAGCGCTGCGGCGCTCGCTGCCGGGCGTTCCCGCGATCTGCGGCCCGTTCCGCGATGAGACCTTCGCCGGAGTCGACACGATCGCGATCAGCCCCGGCGTTCCGCTCGCCGAGCCGCAGGTACAGCGCGCCCTCGCCGCGGGGACGCGCGTGCTCGGCGATATCGAACTGTTCGCCCAGGCCGTCATCGGCCGGGGCGCGCGGATCATCGCCGTGACGGGCACCAACGGCAAGACCACGGTGACCTCGCTCGCCGGCTCGATGGCCAGGGCCGCGGGGAGCGACTGCGAAGTCGCCGGGAACATCGGCCCTGCGGTCCTGGATGCGCTGATGCGACGCGAGGACTCGGGCAAGACTCCCGACCTGTGGGTGCTCGAGCTCTCCAGCTTCCAGCTCGAGACCACGGCCTCGCTCGCCGCGAATGCTGCGACGGTGCTCAACATCAGCGAGGACCATCTCGACCGTTACCGCGGCGTCGACGCCTACGCAGCCGCCAAGGCGC
The DNA here is from genome assembly GCA_035519135.1 of Burkholderiales bacterium. Taxonomy (GTDB): domain Bacteria; phylum Pseudomonadota; class Gammaproteobacteria; order Burkholderiales; family SG8-39; genus VBDM01. The sequence goes on from DATIWX010000038.1 coordinate 22,805, forward strand.
GGATATTCGCGCGCGGCGGCGTGCAGGTGCTGAACCGCGACGACGCGCGCAGCCTCGGCATGGCGCTGCCCGGGCGAAAGACGATCACGTTCGGCCTGGATGCTCCGCGCCGCGAGGAGGACTGGGGGCTGCTCGAGCGCGGCGGCGAGCCCTGGCTCGCGCAAGGCAGGACCGCCCTTCTCGCGGTGCACGAGATGAAGCTTGCAGGATTGCACAACGCCGCCAACGCGCTCGCCGCGCTCGCGCTGTGCCGGGCCCTGGGCCTGCCGCTCGAGCCGCTTCTCGCCGCACTGCGCGAGTTCAAGGGCCTGCCACATCGCGTCGAGCCGGTCGGCGAGGCGCACGGCGTGCGCTGGTACGACGATTCCAAGGGTACCAACGTCGGCTCTACGGTGGCGGCCCTCGCCGGGCTCGCGCAGGGCGGCACGCGGGTGGTCCTCATCGCCGGAGGCGAGGGCAAGGGACAGGATTTCTCTCCGCTTCGGGGCGCGGTGGCGCGCTCCGCACGCGCTCTCATCCTCATCGGCCGCGACGCTCCTTTGATTGAAGCCGCGGTCGCCGGCGCGGACGTCCCGGTCCTGCGAGCGGAATCGATGGACCAGGCGGTGGCGCTCGCCGGCGAGGCGGCGCGCCCGGGTGACGCGGTGCTGCTCTCGCCCGCGTGCGCGAGCTTCGACATGTTCCGCAACTACAAGCATCGCGGCGAGGTGTTTCGCCTCGCGGTGGAAAGGAGGCTGGTTGCTGCGAAGCATTAGCCCCGGCCGCGCGTCCGCCGCCGAGTACGACAACGGCGTTCTCTGGGCGGCGTTGCTGCTGCTCACTCTCGGGGTGGTGATGGTGTACTCCTCCTCGATCGCCATCGCAGAGGCGAGCAGGTTTACGGGGGGCAGCTCCACCTACTTTCTGCAGCGGCACGTGCTCTTTCTGGCCGCGGGCACGGTCGCGGGAATGCTCGCCTTTCAGGTGCCGGTGCGCGTGTGGCAGCAGGCCGCGCCGTGGCTGTTCCTGCTCGGCGTGGTGCTGCTCGTCCTGCTCCTCGTTCCGGGGATGGGGCGAGAGGTCAACGGGGCGCGGCGCTGGCTCTCGTTCGGGTTCGGGGGCCTGCAGCCATCCGAATTCGTGAAGCTGTTCGTAGTCCTCTACGCCGCGGACTACACGGTGCGCAAGCTCGCGCTCATGCACAGCCTGAAGCGCGGCCTGCTTCCGATGTTCGCGGTGATGCTGGTGGTCGGGTGGCTCCTGCTGCGCGAGCCCGACTTCGGCGCCTTCGTGGTGGTCGCGGCGATCGCCACCGGGGTCCTTTTCCTCGGCGGCATGAACGGCACCTGGTTCGCGGGGTTGCTCCTGATGATGGCGGTGGGCTTCATCGGCCTGGTCCTGTCCTCGCCCTATCGCATGCAGCGCATCTTCGGGTTCATGGATCCGTGGTCCGATCCCTTCGGTCGCGGCTACCAGCTGTCGCACGCGCTCATCGCCTTCGGCCGCGGCGAGTGGTTCGGCGTGGGCCTGGGCGCGAGCGTCGAGAAGCTCCTCTACCTGCCCGAAGCGCACACCGACTTCCTGCTCGCGGTGATCGGCGAGGAACTGGGCTTTGCCGGCGTGCTCGCGGTGATCGCGCTCTTTTCGTGGCTGGTGCTGCGCGCCTTCGCCATCGGGCGCCAGGCCGTCGCGCTCGAACGTCCCTTCGCCGCCCTGGTCGCGCAGGGGATAGGCGTGTGGCTCGGCGTGCAGGCGTTCATCAACATGGGCGTGAACATGGGCGTGCTGCCGACCAAGGGTCTCACCCTTCCGCTCATGAGCTTCGGCGGAAGCGGGCTGCTCGCGAACTGCGTCGCGCTCGCCATCCTGCTGCGCATCGACTGGGAAAGCCGCCAGATCATGCGCGGAGCGCGCCCATGAACGTCCTCGAAGCGAACTCGCCGTGCCAAGAACCGTCATGATCGCGGCCGGCGGAACGGGCGGCCACGTGTTCCCCGGTCTCGCCGTCGCCGACACCCTGCGCGCGTCCGGATGGCGTGTGGTGTGGCTCGGCGCTGAGTCCGGGATGGAAGCGCCGCTGGTCGCGAGGCACGGCTACGAGATGGCCGCGGTGAAATTCTCCGGCGTGCGCGGCAAGGGCTTCCTCGCCTTCCTGCTCCTGCCGCTGAAGCTCCTGCTCGCCTTCTGGCAGAGCGCGCGCGCCATCCTCGCAAGGCGTCCCGACGTCGTGCTCGGCATGGGCGGCTACATGTCCTTCCCCGGGGGGATGATGGCGGCGCTGTTGGGCAGGCCGCTGGTGATCCACGAGCAGAACTCGGTGGCGGGGCTCGCCAACCGCGTGCTCGCCGGCGTCGCCGACCGGGTGCTGTGCGCTTTTCCCGGCGCCCTGAAGGGCGCGACTCACACCGGCAATCCGGTGCGCCCCGAGATCGCGGCGATCGCCCCGCCGGAAACGCGCTACGCGGGACGTTCCGGACCGCTGCGGATCCTGGTCGTCGGCGGAAGCCTCGGGGCCAAGGCTCTGAACGACGCCATGCCGCGCGCGCTCGCGCTGATTCCGCGCGAGTCCCGCCCGCACATCACCCACCAGTCCGGCGTGCAGCACGCCGCTGCGCTCAAGGAGGCCTACGCGAGCGCTGGGGTGCAAGCGAGCACGCCCGCTTTCATCGACGATATGGCCGGAGCCTATTCCGCGGCTGACCTCGCCGTGTGCCGCGCCGGCGCAACCACGGTTGCGGAGCTCGCCGCCGCGGGCCTGCCGAGCGTGCTGATTCCCTTCCCGCACGCGGTGGACGACCACCAGACGACGAACGCACGCTTCCTCTCGGACGCGGGAGCCGCGGTCCTCGTTCCGCAGCGCGAGCTCACGCCCGAGCGCCTGGCGGAGCTCATCGCCGGTTTCGATCGCAAGCGCCTGCTCGAAATGGCCGCGCGCGCGCGATCGCTCGGCCGGCCCGAGGCGACCGCGGCCGTTGCGCGGACGTGCATGGAGCTCGCGCCGTGAAGCACAAGGTCAAGCGCATTCACTTTGTAGGCATAGGCGGCTCGGGTATGAGCGGCATCGCCGAGGTGCTCCTCAACCTCGGGTATCAGGTCAGCGGATCCGACCTCGCCGCGAATGCGGCGACCGATCGCCTCGCGTCGCTCGGAGCGAAGGTCACGCTGGGACACAGCGCCGACAGCGTCGCCTCGGCCGATGCCGTGGTGGTTTCTTCGGCGGTGGCGGCGAACAACGTCGAAGTGGTCGCGGCGCAGGCGAGGCGCGTTCCGGTGGTGCCGCGCGCACTGATGCTCGCCGAGCTCATGCGGCTCAAGCAGGGGATCGCTGTCGCGGGAACGCACGGCAAGACCACCACCACCAGCCTGATCGCGAGCGTGCTGGCCGAAGGCGGCCTCGATCCCACTTTCGTCATCGGCGGCCGTCTCGTCAGCGCCGCGTCCAACGCACGGCTCGGCGCCGGCGAATTCATCGTCGTCGAGGCCGACGAATCGGACGGCTCCTTTCTCCACTTGCAGCCCGTGGTGGCGGTCGTCACCAACATCGACGCCGACCACATGGAAACCTACCAGCACGACCTGACGCGATTGAAGCGCGCCTTCATCGGCTTCCTGCAGAACCTGCCCTTCTACGGAAGCGCGATCCTTTGCGCGGACGACGCCGGCGTCCGCGAGATCATGCCCGCGATCGCCAAGCCCATCGTCACCTACGGCCTGCGCGAGGATGCAATGGTACGGGGCGTCGACCTCGCAGCCGGCGAGCGCATGCGCTTCAAGGCGATCCGCGAGGGCGCGCCCGCCCTCGAGATCACCCTGAACCTTCCCGGACGGCACAACGTCCAGAACGCCCTCGCGGCGATCGCGGTTGCCACCGAGCTCGGCATCCCCGACGCGGCGATTCGCAAGGCTCTTGCCGAGTTCCGGGGCGTAGGCCGCCGCTTCCAGCGCTACGGCGAGGTGCCGCTCGCGCCGAACGGCAAGGCCCAGGGGAGCTTCACCCTGATCGACGATTACGGGCATCACCCCGCCGAGATGCGGGCGACCCTGGATGCCGCACGCGGCGCGTTCCCGGGCCGGCGCATCGTGCTCGCGTTTCAGCCCCATCGCTATACCCGCACCCGGGATCTCTTCGAGGACTTCGTGAAGGCGCTGTCGGCTGTAGACGCGCTGCTTCTCGCCGACGTCTATCCCGCGGGCGAGGCGCCGATCGTCGCGGCCGACGGACGCTCGCTCGCGCGGGCGATCCGCGTGGCGGGAAAGGTCGAGCCGGTGTTCGTCGAAAAGATCGCCGACATGCCCGAGGCGATACGCAAGCTGGCTCGCCCGGGCGACGTCGTCCTCACCATGGGCGCCGGGTCGATTGGAAGCGTGCCTGCCGCGCTCCTCAAGGGTGGCAGATGAACATGGCCGAACCGATCGCCAAGCCCGCCGCCGCCCTGCGCGGCATCCTGCGGTTGAACGAACCGATGGCGAGGCACGTGACTTGGCGTAGCGGGGGGATCGCCGCGCGCGCCTACTCACCCGCGGATTCCGCGGATCTGGCCGCGTTCCTCGCGACGCTTCCCGCGCGGGAGCCGGTGTACTTCGTCGGCTTGGGAAGCAATCTGCTGGTGCGTGACGGCGGCTACCGCGGCACCGTGATCCTGATGCACAAGTCGGGCGGGGCGATGCGCGTCGAAGGTGATCTGATTTTCGCCGAGGCCGGTACCGCTGCGCCCAAGGTGGCGCGGTTCGCGGCAATGCACGGACACGAAGGCGCGGAGTTCCTCGCGGGCATCCCCGGCACCGTCGGCGGCGCGCTGGCGATGAACGCCGGCTGCTATGGATCGGAGACCTGGGACGTCGTTGCCAAGGTCCTGACGATTTCGCGCGCGGGCAAGCTCATCGAGCGCAAGACCGACGAGTTCGAGATCGGCTATCGACGTGCGGAATTGCGCGGAGCCAAGCTCGGCGAAGACGAGTGGTTCGGCGCCGCCTGGTTCCGTTTCCCTCCCGGGGACGAGAAGCAAGCCCGGCGGCGCATCAAGGAGCTGCTCGCGCGCCGGCTCGCGACGCAGCCGCTCGAGCTGCCCAACGCCGGCTCGGTGTTCCGCAATCCTTCCGGTGATCACGCGGCGCGCCTGATCGAGGCGAGCGGCCTCAAGGGCCGCGAAATCGGCGGCGCGCGCATCTCCGAGAAGCATGCGAATTTCATCGTCAATCCGAAAGGCAAGGCGCGCGCCTCGGACATCGAAGGGCTGATCGGGCTTGCGCGCGACACGGTGAGACAGCGGTTCGGCGTCGAACTGGTGCCCGAAGTGAAAATCATCGGGGACGCCGCATGAGCCCGCGCGACTTCGGCAAGGTGGCGGTACTCATGGGTGGACGTTCCGCCGAGCGGGCCGTTTCGCTCAAGAGCGGCGAGCGGGTGCTCGCCGCGCTGAAAGCCAAGGGGGTGAACGCGCATGCCTTCGATCCGAAGGAGCGCGGAATCGGGGCGCTCGTCGAGGAGCGATTCGATCGCGCCTTCGTCATCCTGCACGGCCGCTGGGGCGAGGACGGCACGATCCAGGGCGCGCTCGAGCTGCTCGGTATCCCCTACACGGGGTCGGGCGTGCTCGCGAGCGCTCTCGCGATGGACAAGTGGCACGCGAAGCTCGTGTGGCAGTCGTGCGGCATCCCGACCCCGCGCTCCGAACTTCTCGCGCGCGGCAGCGACATGCAGGGCGTCGCCACGCGGCTCGGCCTGCCGCTGATGGTGAAGCCCGCCAACGAGGGCTCCTCGATCGGCATGACCAAGGTGAAGAACGCGAGCGAGCTTCCCGAGGCGTATGCCCTCGCCGCCAACTACGACGGCGTGGTGATCGCCGAGACCTTCGTTGAAGGCGTCGAGCTGACGGCGGGAATACTGGGGAACAAGCCGCTGCCGCTCATCAAGCTGGAGACGCCGCGGGAGTTCTACGACTACGAGGCGAAATACCAGGCGGACGACACGCGCTATCTCATTCCTTGCGGACTGCCGCCCGACGCCGAGCGCATCGTCCAGGACGAGGCCTTGTTCGCGTTCGAAGCTCTGGGCTGCAGCGGCTGGGGGCGCGTCGACCTGATGCTGGACCGCTCGGGCAAGCCCTACTTCCTCGAAGTGAATACCTCGCCGGGGATGACCGACCACTCGCTGGTGCCCATGGCCGCGCGCCATGCCGGGCTCTCGTTCGAGGACCTGTGCCTGCGCATTCTCGAATCGGCGCGGCTCGAGAAGGGAGGCGACCGTGTGGGATAACCCGCGCCTGGCCAACGCCGCCGCGGGCGTGCTCTGTGTCCTCGCTCTGGTTCTCCTCGCATACGCCGGCGGACGCGTCCTCCTCGAGTCACCGGCCTTTCTGCTCAAGACGATCGTCGTCGAGGGAGGCCTCGAGCGCGTCGAGCGCCGCGAAATCATCGGCGCCCTTCAGGGACGCCTGAGGGGCACGTTCTTCACGGTGGATCTGGAAGAGGTGCGATCTCTGTTCGAGGGCATTCCCTGGGTGCGCAGAGCCGAACTGCGGCGCAGATGGCCCGACTGTCTCGAGGTGCGCATCGAGGAGCAGGTCGCGCTGGGGCGCTGGGGCCAGGGCAAGAAGACGCAACTGGTCAACATGCAGGGCGAGCTGTTCCGCGGACAGAGCGACGAGTCGCTTCCGGTTCTCGCCGGACCTGCGGGTGCCGAGGGCGATGTCGCGCGCCGCTATCTCGCGTTCCGGGACTTGCTCGCTCCGCTCGCCCTCGAGCCCAGGCAGGTGCTCCTCTCATCGCGCATGGCCTGGCAGCTGAAGCTCTCCAACGGCCTGACGGTCCAGCTCGGACGCGACTCCGACAGGGACCGCGTCGAGGAGCGGCTTGCGCGCTTCGTGTCGGCGTTCCCGCAAACGCTGGCCCAGTCGCGGCAGCGCCTCGACTACGTCGACCTGCGCTACCCCAACGGATTCGCCTTGCGCGTAACCGAGCGGGCCACGGATACGCGCAGGCCCGAGCCCCTCAAGCCGCAGCACAGGCGAGCCTGACATGGCGAGGGAAAACAAGAATCTCATCGTCGCCCTGGATATCGGCACGTCCAAGGTGGTGGCGATCGTGGCCGAGCTCTTCCCCGACGGGCGCATGGACATCGTCGGCATGGGCGGGCACGAGTCCAAGGGCCTCAAGAAGGGCGTGGTCGTGAACATCGAGTCGACCGTGAACGCGATCCAGCGCACCCTCGAGGAAGCCGAGCTGATGGCCGACTGCAAGATCGAGCGCGTGTTCACCGGGATCGCCGGGAGCCACATCAAGAGCTTCAACTCCACCGGGATGGTGGCCATCAAGGACAAGGAGGTCACCCAGACCGACGTCGAACGCGCGATCGAAACGGCCCGCGCGATGCCGATTCCGACCGATCAGCAGGTGCTGCACATCCTCACCCAGGAATTCATCATCGACGGGCAGGACGGGGTGCGCGAGCCGCTCGGGATGAGCGGTGTGCGCCTCGAGGTGAAGGTGCACATCGTCACCGGCGCCGTGTCGGCCGCGCAGAACATCGTCAAGTGCGTGCGCCGCTGCGGCCTGGAGGTCAACGACCTGATCCTGCAGCCGCTCGCCTCCTCGCTCGCGGTCCTGACCGAGGACGAGAAGGAGCTGGGCGTGTGCCTGGTCGACATCGGAGGCGGCACCAGCGACATCGCGGTATTCCGCGAAGGCGCGATCCGCCACACCGCTGTGGTTCCGATCGCCGGGGACCAGATCACCAACGACATCGCCATGGCGCTGCGCACGCCCACCGCCGAGGCCGAGGAGCTCAAGGTGCGTCACGGCTGTGCGCTGAGGCAGCTCGCCGAGGCCGGACAGATGATCGAGGTGGCCGGCGTGGGCGACAGGCCGCCGCGGATGCTCTCGCGCCAGACGCTCGCCGAAGTCATCGAGCCGCGCGTCGAGGAGCTCTACTCCCTCATTCAGCAGGTGCTGCGCGATTCGGGCTACGAGGAACTGCTGTCCTCGGGAATCGTGCTCACGGGAGGCTCGGCGGTGATGCAGGGCATGGCCGAGCTCGGCGAGGAGATCTTCCACATGCCGGTGCGGCTCGGCATCCCGCGCTACAGCGGCTCGCTCGCGGACGTGATCCGCAGCCCGCGCTACGCCACCGCTGTGGGATTGCTGCTCGAGGGCGTGGTGCAGACCCAGCGCGGATTGACCGCGCGCCAGGGCGGATCGCTGCGGCAGGTCGGAAGGAGGATGCGCGAATGGTTCCAGCGGAATTTTTAGAGGCGTTTGCAGGCAGGTGTTTTTCACTTCACCCGGAAGGAGGTCAGCATGTTTGAAGTCGTCGAAAACGCATTGAGCGGCACCGTGATCAAGGTGATCGGTGTCGGCGGCGCCGGAGGCAACGCCGTCGATCACATGATCCGGAACGGCGTGTCGGGCGTCGAGTTCGTCACCGCCAATACCGACGCGCAGGCGCTGTCGCGCACCCTGGCCAAGAACCAGATCCAGCTGGGGGCGACAGGGTTGGGGGCGGGGGCGAAGCCCGAGGCCGGCCGCGCCGCGGCGCTCGAGGCTCGCGACCAGATCGCCGAGGCGCTGCGTGGCTCGCACATGGCTTTCATCACCGCGGGGATGGGCGGCGGCACGGGGACCGGCGCGGCCCCCGTTGTCGCGGAGGTCGCCAAGGAGATGGGCATCCTCACCGTTGCCGTGGTGACCAAGCCGTTTTCGTTCGAGGGTGTGCGGCGCCTGCAGTCTGCCGAGCTGGGCATAGAGGAACTGTCCCAGCACGTCGACTCGGTCATCGTCATTCTCAACGAGAAGCTCGAGGAAGTCCTGGGCGACGATGTATCGATGGAGGAGGCCTTCTCCGCCGCTGACAGCGTGCTGAAGAACGCCGTCGCCGGAATCTCCGAGATCATCAACGTTCCGGGCCTCATCAATGTCGACTTCCAGGACGTGCGCACCGTGATGGCGGAGCAGGGGATGGCGATGATGGGCTCCGCCGCTTCCTCCGGCGTCGACCGGGCGCGCATCGCCGCGGAACAGGCGGTCGCGTGCCCGCTCCTCGAAGGCGTCAATCTCTCGGGGGCACGGGGCGTGGTGGTCAACATCACGGCGAACAAGTCGAGCCTCAAGCTGCGCGAGACCAAGGAGGTGATGAACACCATTCGCGGCTTCGCTGCAGACGACGCGACCATCATCTTCGGCGCGGTATACGACGACCCCATCGGCGAGGAGCTGCGCGTGACGGTGATCGCGACCGGCCTGGGCCAGCCGCAGGTCGCGCGCCAGGTCAAGCCCAAGCTGGTGCAGAAGACCGGCACCGACAACATGCCGGTCGGCGGGGTGGACTATCGCGTGCTCGACGAAATGCCCGCCGTGATCCGCAAGAACCGCGCTTCCACGATCGAGGCGCTGCAGGCGAACGGCGTCGACAAGTACGACATTCCCGCATTTCTTCGCAAGCAAGCCGACTAAGGGAGACACCATGAGCACAGCAAAACGCATTGGCATGCCCCGCTATCTGCGCAAGCCCGTGATTGCGCGTACCCCTACGGTCCGGCTCGCCGTGCGGCCCGCTCCGGTCCTGATCCGGACCGTAGCGTTTGTGCCGGCCTACCTGCGCAAGCGCGCGCACTGAGAGGCCGGCGTGCATAGTGCCCGCCTCACCGGAAATTCCGGGCCGGTGAGGCGGTGTTCTGTGCTAAAATTCCATGCTTTCAATCGGATGCGGCGATGGTTGCCGCGGCGACGCAAGTGTTCAAGCAGCGCACCCTCAAGTCCCTGATCCGCGCCACCGGCGTCGGCCTGCATACCGGCGAGAAGGTGGCCATGACCCTGCGTCCGGCCGCGCCGGACACAGGGATCGTTTTCCGGCGCATCGATCTCGCCACGCCGGTCGATATCGCCGCCGATGCCTTTAAGGTCACCGACACGCGGCTGTGCAGCGCGCTCGAGGCCAACGGCGCCAAAGTGGCGACCGTCGAGCACCTGATGTCGGCGTTCGCAGGCCTGGGGGTCGACAACGCCTACGTCGATCTCACCGGTTCCGAAGTGCCAATCATGGACGGCAGCGCGGCGCCGTTCGTGTTCTTGATCCAGTCGGCGGGGATCGAGCAGCAGCCCGCGCCCAAGCGCTTCATCCGCATCAAAAGCCCCATCGAGGTGAAGGACGGCGACAAGTGGGCGCGCTTCGAGCCTTTCGAGGGATTCAAGCTGTCGTTCTCGATCGAGTTCGATCACCCCGCGTTCGAGCACTCGGCGCAGACCGCGCAGGTCGACTTCGCCGACACCTCTTATGTCAAGGAGGTCGCGCGGGCGCGCACCTTCGGATTCATCCAGGAGGTCGAGGCGCTGCGTGATTCGGGGCTCGCTCGCGGCGGGAGCCTGGACAACGCGATCGTCGTCGACGAGTACCGCATACTGAACGCCGAGGGGCTCCGCTACAGCGATGAGTTCGTCAAGCACAAGCTGCTTGATGCGATCGGCGATCTCTATCTGATCGGGCATCCACTGATCGGTTTCTTCTCGGCTCACAAGTCGGGCCATGCCCTGAACAATCGTCTGGCGCGGGCGGCGCTCGCGGCCAAGGACTCCTGGGAATGGGCGACCTTCGAGCGGGAAGAGGACGCTCCGGCCGCGCTGGCCCGGCTGTTCGCGCTGCCCGTCGGCTGACGCCGGCCTAGACCGGCTCGCCGGGCCCCATGCTCGCCCTGCGCATTGCGGGGATTCTGGTTCTGCTGGTGACCGGGGGTGGGCTGGTCCTGTACCTGCTCACCCGGGACAAACGCTACCTGCGCTTCGCTTTCAGGCTGTTTCAGTATGCCCTGATCTTTGCTCTCTTGGTATTCGGACTATTGGCGCTAGAACGAGTAATTATGCTCGTCTAGGCAGTGACTTAGCGACGATGTTGAAAGACGATTCGCGACAGCGCCGTTTTCAGTTCCGAATCAGGCAGTTGCTCGCAGAGCTCCGCCAGACCGGAAGCGGCCTGCTGGCTGATTTTTGCCGATTTTTCAGGGACTTGATGCTCGGACTCGAGGGCTTGCACGGCCACCTCCAATCCGGTAACCTCCATCGCTCGCCCCGAAAGCTGCTCCAGTAATGCCGGGAGCATAAGCTTCAGTTTCGCGGCGATTGCGCCGTTAGAGGCAAGAATAACGACCCGCCCCTGCTTGCAGTTTGCGACAGAGCAGCGTCGCGCCAGGGGCTCCGGCAACAGCGAGGAGAGAATCTCGCGCAGCTCGATCAAGCGCTCGGCATGTGGCATGAGCGCGGCGATTGCGTCTGGCTGATTCAGGAAGGCGCAGGGGTTTTTCATATGCATGTGCTGGGAATGCATCGGTTGCGTGCCTAGGGGAAGGCAGCATGCATATTATTCTTGTTTCGAGCAAATTGGCGGGGGCGAAATCTCTGACCCTGACCAACCGGCACATGATCGCCGGGGTGCTGTTCATGGGCGTACTCGTGTTCAGCCTGACGCTCGGCCTGTTCTGGATCACGGTAAGGCACGCCAACGAGTTCAAGTTCCCTCTGCTCGATTCCCTGGTGAAGTCGGCCCAGGAAGCCCAGCAGCGCAAGACCGAAGAGTTCCTGCGTGAAAACCTCAATGCCATGGCGGTGAAGCTCGGCGAGATGCAGGCCCAGCTCATGCGCCTCGACGCTCTGGGTGAGCGCCTGTCGGCCCTCGCGGGTCTCAAGCCGGGGGAATTCCGCTTCGCCGAGCTCCCCGGGCGCGGCGGCGCGGTGTCGAACGTACCCTCGAAAGACCTGTCGATGGCCGAGTTCAATCGCCAGCTGGACCAGTTGTCCAGGCAAATGGAGAACCGGACCGACTCGCTGGGGATACTCGAGTCGCAGTTGTTCGACGCCAAGGTCAAGAAGAAGCTGATGCCTACCATACCCCCGGTCGACGGCAGCTACAGCGCCTCGAGCTTCGGCTGGCGTATCGATCCCTTCAACGGCATGCTGGCCATGCACGAAGGCGTGGATTTCGTGGTCGACGTGGGTACTCCGGTGTTCGCCGCCGCGGGCGGCGTCGTGAGCTTTGCTGGAATGCATCCCCAGTACGGCTACATGGTGGAGATCGATCACGGCAACGACTTCACCACGCGGTATGCGCATTGCTCGCGGCTCCTCGTCAAGGAAGGCGAGGTCGTTCAGCGCGGAAGCAAAATCTCCGAGTCCGGCTCCACCGGCCGGGCCACCGGCCCGCACCTGCACTTCGAGGTTCGCTACCGGGGCGTGGCCCAGAACCCGGTGCGTTTCCTCCAGACTGCTTCGCGCTAGCCGGTCTGCGGGGCTCACACCGCACTATTGCCCGGCTTCGCGGGTCGGTTGCTCCGCGCCGGTCTAGCCGCGCGCGCATGGTAGACTGCGAACTTTTTCACGCCTCGGCCGTCATTCCTAGATGATCTCCCGCGCTCTGAAGGCGGTCTTCGGCAGCCGCAACGACAGGCTGCTCAAGCAGTACGGCAAAACGGTGAGAGCGATCAATGCGCTCGAGCCATCGGTCGCTGCGCTCTCGGATCAAGGCCTCGCCGCAAAGACCCCCGAGCTGAAGGAACGCTTCGCCAAGCGCGTCGCGGGCGTGCCCGCGGAGGAACGCGACGCGGCGGAAAAAGCATTGCTCGCGGAGCTTCTGCCGGAGGCCTTCGCGGTCGTGCGCGAAGCGGCGAAGCGTGTGCTCAGCATGCGCCATTTCGATGTTCAGCTGATAGGCGGAATGGTGCTGCACGACGGCAAGATCTCCGAGATGCGCACCGGCGAAGGCAAGACGCTGGTCGCGACCCTGCCCGCTTACCTGAACGCCCTCAGCGGTCGCGGCGTGCACATCGTGACCGTCAACGACTATCTCGCACGCCGCGACGCGGAGTGGATGGGCAAGGTCTACAGGTTTCTCGGGCTCACGGTCGGCGTGATCCTCACGCAGATGCCGCACGACGAGAAGCAGACGGCATACGCCGCCGATATTACCTACGGCACGAACAACGAGTTCGGTTTCGACTACCTGCGTGACAACATGGCGATGCAGATCGGCGATCGCTTCCAGCGCAGGCTGAACTACGCCATCGTCGACGAAGTCGACTCGATCCTCATCGACGAAGCGCGCACGCCGCTGATCATCTCCGGCCAGGCCGAGGACCGCACCGAAATCTACCATCGCATCAATGAAGTCGCGCCGCTCCTCAAGCGCCAGGAGAAGGACGGCGCGCCGGGCGACTTCTTTGTGGACGAGAAGAACCATACGGTGCTTCTCTCCGAGGAGGGCCACGAGCACGCGGAGAAGCTCCTCGCCCGCGCTCAGCTCCTTCCAGAGGGCCGCAGCCTCTACGAGCCCGCTTACGTCAACCTGATGCACCATCTGAACGCGGCCCTCAGGGCGCACAATCTTTTCTTCCGCGACCGGCACTACGTCGTGCAGGAGGGCGACGTAGTGATCGTCGACGAGTTCACCGGGCGGCTCATGCCCGGCCGGCGCTGGTCGGACGGCCTGCATCAGGCGATCGAGGCCAAGGAGAACGTCTCGATCCAGAGCGAGAACCAGACGCTCGCCTCGATCACTTTTCAGAACTACTTCCGCATGTACCGTAAGCTCGCCGGCATGACCGGCACGGCCGACACGGAAGCCTACGAATTCCAGGAGATCTACGGCCTGGAGGTGGTCGTCATCCCGACCCACATGCCCATGATCCGCGTCGACAGGAACGACCAGGTATTCCGCACCTCGGGCGAGAAGTACAAAGCGATCATTGTCGACATCAAGGACTGCTACGAGCGCGGCCAGCCCGTGCTCGTCGGCACGACCTCGATCGAGAATTCCGAACTCATCTCTGGCATGTTGCAGAAGGAGAAGCTCCCGCATCAGGTGCTGAATGCCAAACAGCATGCGCGCGAAGCCGAGATCGTTGCGCAGGCGGGGCGGCCCAAGATGGTCACTATCGCAACCAACATGGCCGGCCGCGGAACGGACATCGTCCTCGGCGGCAACGTCGAGAAGCAGGTGGATCTGGCGAGGGAAAAGGAGGACCCGAGCGACCCGGGGATGGAGGTCCGCATCGCAACGTTGCGCCGGGAATGGCAGGACCTGCACAACCAGGTCATCGCCGCGGGCGGCCTGCATATCATAGGCACGGAGCGGCATGAGGCGCGGCGCATCGACAACCAGCTGCGGGGCCGTTCGGGACGGCAGGGCGACCCGGGCTCCTCGCGCTTCTTCCTCTCGCTGGAAGACCCCCTGCTGCGCATCTTCGCCGGAGAGCGGGTCAACGCGATCATGGAGCGCCTGGGGATGCCCGAGGGCGAGCCGATCGAGCACGGCCTCGTGACGCGCTCGATCGAGAGCGCGCAGCGCAAGGTTGAGGCGCACAACTTCGACATCCGCAAGCAGCTGCTCGAATACGACAACGTTGCCAACGACCAGCGGCGCGAGATCTACCATCTGAGAAACACCATCCTCGAGTCGCAGGACGTGTCGGACCAGATCCAGTCGCTGCGCGAGGGGGTGATCACCGACCTCTTCCGCGCCCATGTGCCCGAGGAGAGCATGGAAGAGCAGTGGGATATTCCGGGGCTGGAGAAAGTCTGTGCGGCGGAGTTGCGTCTGGACCTGCCCCTGTCAAGGTGGCTCGCCGCCGATCCAAGCCTCGATGACGAAGCCCTGCTCAAGCGCGCGATCGAGGAGGCGAACGCGGCCTACCGCCGCAAGATGGAGAGCAAGCCATCCGAGGTGGTGCGCTACTACGAGCGGATCATCCTGCTCTCGACGCTGGACAACCACTGGCGCGAACATCTCGCGGCGCTCGATCACCTGCGTCAGGGCATCCACTTGCGCGGATACGCACAGAAGAATCCCAAGCAGGAGTACAAGCGCGAGGCCTTCGAGCTGTTCGGCAACCTGGTCGAGTCGGTCAAGCTGGAGGTTACGCGCACCCTGATGACGGTCGAGTTGCAGATGCGCGAGCAGGCTGACCAGGTGGAGCAGCTGCAGGCGCCGGCGGTCGAGAACGTTCAGTATCAGCACGCAGGTTATGAAGAAGCCCTGGCGGGCGGCGAAGCCGATGCGGCGCAGGCTACGAAGGCCGCGCCTTTCGTCAGGCACGTGGGCAAGATCGGCCGCAACGATCCCTGTCCCTGCGGCTCGGGAAAAAAATACAAGCACTGCCACGGGAAACTGGCCTGACCCGGTGTGGTGCGGTGCTGGCCGCTCCTGGAGCGGTGCCGGGAAGAACATGGCTGTCAATCTGAAACCTCCGAGACCTGAAGACCTCCTGCCCGTGAAAGGTGTGAGGCTCGGTGTTGCGGAGGCTGGCATCCGAAGATCGGGACGCAAGGACCTGCTGCTGATGGTGCTCGCCGAAGGCGCGCGGGTCGCGGGCGTGTTCACTCGGAACCGCTTCTGCGCCGCTCCCGTGCAGGTAGCCAAGGAGCACCTGGCTTCGGGCGGCCCTATTCGGGCGCTGGTCGTCAACACGGGCAACGCCAACGCGGGGACCGGTAAGACCGGAATCGCCGATGCAAGAGCTACCTGCGCGCGCGCGGCGCAGCTGCTCGGCTGCAAGGCTCGCGAGGTGCTGCCGTTCTCGACCGGCGTGATCATGGAGCCGCTGCCCGTCGATAGAATCCGCGCCGGACTTCCCTTGTGCGTCGCCGGCTTGCACGAGGACAGCTGGGGGCGCGCCGCCGAAGCGATCATGACCACCGACACCGTGCCCAAGGCCGGGTCGCGCCGCGCGGGCGGTGCGACCGTCACCGGGATAGCCAAGGGCGCGGGGATGATTCGCCCCGACATGGCGACCATGCTCGGATTCATCGCGACCGACGCCGCTCTTTCGCAGAAGGCACTCGAGCGGCTGGTCGCCGACGCGGCGGAGAAATCGTTCAACCGCATCAGCGTCGATGGCGATACCTCGACCAACGACTCCTTCATGCTGATTGCGACCGGCGCCACGAAGGTTCGAGACCATGCGACGCTGCGCGAGGCGGTCCTCGATGTGTCCCGGGGTCTGGCGCAGGCCATCGTGCGCGACGGAGAAGGTGCGACCAAGTTCATCACCGTGCGGGTGGAGCAGGGCCGGGACGAGAAGGAATGCAGGAGTATCGCCTACGCGATCGCGCACTCGCCGCTGGTGAAGACCGCGTTCTTCGCCTCGGACCCGAATCTGGGGCGGCTGCTCGCCGCGATAGGCAACTCGGGAGTGCGGGGGCTCGATGTCAACCGTGTCGAGCTGTATCTCGACGATGTCCAGGTGACGCGCGACGGCGGGCGGGCTCCGGGCTACCGCGAGGAGGATGGCAAGCGCGTGATGGGCAAGAGCGAAATCATGGTTCGCGTTGTACTCAAGCGCGGAACTGCCTCGACCACCGTGTGGACCTGCGACCTGTCCCACGAATACGTTACCATCAACGCCGAGTACAGGACCTAGGGCTTACATGTCCGAGCTGGACAAGCTGATCAAGAGCGGCGAGGCGCTGCTCGAGCGCATCGAGAAGCTGCTGCCGCCCGCTTCGAGACCCGTCGACTGGAAGGCGAGCATCGCTTTTCGCTGGCGCAAGACCTCGCGCGGCGGATACATTCAGCCCGTCGCCAACGTACACCGCATCCGGCTTTCCGACCTCCACGGCGTCGACAGCCAAAAGGCCCTGATCGAGCAGAACACCCGCCAGTTCGTCGAGGGCCGCACGGCCAACAACGCGCTCATGACCGGCGCGCGCGGCACCGGGAAGTCCTCCCTGGTCAAGGCGGTGCTCAACAAGTTCCATCGCCAGGGCCTGCGCGTGATCGAAGTGGAGAAGCACGATCTCATCGACCTGCCCGAGATCGTCGACCAGGTGGCGGCGCGGCCCGAGAAGTTCATTCTCTTCTGCGACGACCTTTCGTTCGAGCTCTCGGAAGCGGCGGGCTACAAAGCGCTCAAGTCCGTGCTCGACGGCTCGGTCGCCGCCACCTCCGAGAATCTCCTGATCTACGCGACATCCAACCGGCGCCATCTCATGCCCGAGTACATGCAGGAAAACCTCGAGACCAAGCACCTCGGCGAGGAAATCCACCCCGGCGAGACGGTGGAAGAGAAGATCTCGCTGTCCGAGCGCTTCGGCCTGTGGGTCTCGTTCTATCCGTTCGACCAGGACGATTTTCTCGCGATCGTCGCCCATTGGCTGCGCGAGCTGGGCTGTCGCGAGGCCGAGATAGCGAAAGCGAGGCAGGAAGCGCTGCAATGGGCGCTGCTGCGGGGCTCGCGCAGCGGCCGCGTCGCGTGGCAGTTCGCGCGCGACTACGCCGGGCGCCAGGCGGGCGACGGCAAGTCCAGGCGCTGAACTCAGGTACCATGTCGGCCCCGGTGGACGTGGCCGTGGCGGTGCTGGTCCGTTCCGACGGCAAGGTGTTGCTCGCGCGGCGTCCCCCCGCCAAAGTCTATTCGGGCTACTGGGAATTTCCCGGGGGCAAAGTCGAGCGCGGTGAGCCGGTTCGCGATGCGCTGAGGCGCGAGATCCGCGAAGAGCTGGGCATCGAGGTCGAGCGCGCCTATCCCTGGATCACGCGCGTATTCGTCTACCCGCACGCGACGGTACGTCTGCATTTCCACCGCGTCTACGCATGGCGCGGGGAGCCGACGGCGCTCGAGCACCAGGCGATTGCCTGGCAGCGCCCGGAAAGCCCGGAGCTCGCGCCGATGCTTCCGGCGAATGGCCCGGTACTCCGCGCACTCTCGCTCCCCGACGAGTACGCGATCACGCGCGCAGAGGAGCTCGGCGAAAAGGTGTTCTTCGCCAGGCTCGAGGCGCGTTTGCGAAACGGTCTCGGGCTGGTACAGGTCCGCGAAAGGAATCTCACTCGCGAAGCGCTCGGGGGATTCGCGCAACGTGTGCTGGCGCTCGCACGCGCCCACGGAGCGAAGGTGCTGGTGAACCACGATGTCGAGCTCGCCCGCAGAATCGGCGCGGATGGCGTTCATCTCACCGCCGCCCAGCTGCTGGGCGCCGCCGCGCGCCCGGAGCTTGCCTGGTGCGGCGCCTCGTGTCACTCGCCCGAGGAGCTGCGCCGCGCAGAAGCGCTGGGCGCCGACTTCGCTGTGCTCGGTCCGGTGCGTGCGACACCCTCGCACCCGGACGCCGCGCCGCTCGGATGGGAGCGATTCCGGCAGATCGCAGCAGGGGCCTCGATACCCGTGTATGCGCTCGGCGGTGTCGTGCCCGGCGACCTGGAGCAGGCCCGGGGTTGCGGGGCGCACGGACTGTCGATGGTGCGCGGGGCCTGGGAGATCTAGTCAGGGTCTTCGGCTTCGGGCACGTTCTCGTGTTCCTCCTCCGGAACGCGGTACTTCTCCATTGCCCAATCACCCAGATCGAAAAGCTTGCAGCGCTCGGAACAGAACGGGCGATAACGGTTCTCGGGCCGCCACGCCACCTGGGCACCGCAGCGCGGACAACTCACGAGGCGGGGCGCTGCCACGGAGCTACAGGTTGCAGAACGTCAGCTCGAACTCGACGTCGGCCTCGCATACCCGTGTGCCGAACGTGCCGAAGCGGATGTTCAGCGCGTAACGGTTGGCGCTGATCTCGGGGATGAACTGCGAAGCACGCGGCAAGCGAAGGCGCACCATCTGTGACGTCTTACCGCCCAGCATTTGCGAAAAGGTGGCACGGTGGGCGACATGCTTGACCGGCCTGCCGCCCTCGCGGAGCAGCTTCAGCACGATGGCCGAACCCTCCCTGATCGGTAGCAGCGGCGACAACCACGCCTGCAGATCGGCGTTGCGCTTCGAGCCGTCGCGGTTGAGCCAATAATGATACGAGGGCAGGTCGAATTCGCATGCGCCGCCGGGAATCCCGGTGCGCTGCTTGACCGACATCAGCCACTCGTTCTCGCGAAGGTGCTGGCCGATCTTACCGGTCATGGCGAAGAGAGCCGCGCTGGTCCGCTCGATATCGGCAATCACCTGCTTGAGTATGTTCTCGGCGATTTGCGGGTTGTTGCGGAAGCCGAGAAGGACCTGCTTCTGGCGCTCCAGCTCCTGCAGCAGATCCGACTTGAGGTCAGCGCGGCTCGCCACCTCGAGAATCTCGAACAGCGTCAGCAGGGCCGCGTGGTGATCGCGCAAATCCTCCTTGACCAGAAAGTGATTGGCCCGCTCGAAGAGATTCTCAAGGCGCAGCAGCGTGCGGATACGCTCGTTGAGCGGGTACTCGTAGGTGATCACGTCACACCCGAGGCTCGAGAGGCAGGCGTTTGATTAGAGTGAATTTTTCCGGATTCTCCCCGATCCGCCGCGAATTGACAACGGCTCATTTGCTATGACGTCGTTCTGGAGCGGGTGGCAAGCGTGAGGTATTTCTCATGCAGCCGCGATATCTGCCCTTTGAGCGCCTCGGGGGCGCCGCTGTTGTCGATGACGTCGTCGGCCGCGGCGAGGCGCTGCTCACGCGTCGCCTGAGATGCGAGAATGGCGCGTACCTCCTCCTTGGGCAAGGCGCTTCGCCGCATCACGCGCTCGAGCTGTCCCGCCTCGGGGCAGTCGACGACGAGGACCCGTCCGATGCGCGACCGGTCCACGCCGCTCTCCACCAGGAGCGGGATCACGAGAATCGCGTAGGGACTCGCGGCACGCTGGAGGCGGCGGCCGCTTTCGGCCCGTATGAGCGGATGCAATATCGCCTCGAGGCGCTTCCTCGCCTGCGCGTCGCCGAAAGCGAGCCGGCGCATCCTGGCGCGATCGAGCGAGCCGTCCGCCGCGACCACCTCCGCGCCGAACGCGGCGCGGATCGGCGCCATCGCCTCGCCTCCCGGCCGCGTCAGCTCATGTGCAATTTCGTCGCTATCGATCACCTGCACGCCGAGATTCGCGAACATCCCGGCAACCGTGCTCTTCCCGCTGCCGATCCCGCCCGTGAGTCCGACGGTGTAGGGCTTCACATGAACTGGCTGAAGTACTGGCGGGTGAGCTGGGGTCCCCAGAACAGCGCGACGATCCCCGCGATCGCTAGATACGGTCCAAAATGAAACCTGAAGTTCCACTCCCAGCCGCCCTTTGCTGCGAGCATCTGAGCGATGCCGAAAACGGTCCCGACGATTGACGATAGGAGGATCACAAGAGGCAGCATTTGCCAGCCGAGAAAGGCGCCAACCGCAGCATTCAACTTGAAATCGCCGTACCCCATCCCCTCCTTGCCGGTGACCAGCTTGAAGAGCCAATACACGCCCCAAAGCACCAGATACCCTGCGGCGGCACCGATCACTGCATCCCCTATGGGTACATAGGTTCGACCCAAGTTGAGCAGCAAGCCTAGCCACAAGAGTGGCAAGGTAATGTCGTCGAAGAGGTACCCGGTCTCTTGATCTATGAACGCTAGCGCGATCGTGCACCAGATAAAGATCGATGCACCGACTGCAGCCATGCTGAACCCGAAGTGATTGGCCGAAGCAAACGCGCCGATACCGGCTAGTAATTCGACAAGCGGGTAGCGTACGCTGATGCGCGCCTTGCACGCGGAGCAGCGTCCTCGCAGCACCGCCCAGGAAAGGACCGGGATGTTCTCGATGGCGGTGATGCCGTGGCCGCAGGCCGGGCAACGCGAGCGCGGCACGAACAAGTTGTACTTTTCCGGTTTGGGCCGGGGAGGAGGTGCGGGGGAGCCGGAGGGTTCCGCTGGCAGGTTCAGCAGGTCCTCACGCCACTGGCGCTCCATCATCTTCGGGAGGCGATGGATGACGACATTGAGGAAAGAGCCGACCACCAGCCCGATCGCCAGACATACCAGAGGGAACACGGCGGGGTGGGCGACCGCCTTGAGAGTGTCGCTCATCCGCGCGTCGGGCGCGTGGTCAGACCGCTTGGCCGATCTTGAATATCGGCAGATACATCGCGATGACCATGCCGCCGATCACCACCCCGAGAACCACCATGATCATCGGCTCCATGAGGCTGGAGAGGGCCTCCACCGCGTCATCGACCTCGGCCTCGAAGAAGTCCGCCACCTTGCCCAGCATGGCGTCGAGAGCTCCTGATTCCTCGCCGATCGACACCATTTGCACCACCATGTTTGGAAAGACATTGGACTCCTGCATCGAGGTCGTGAGGCTCGTCCCGGTACTCACCTTCCTCTGGATTTCCTTGGTGGCCTGGAGATACACGTAGTTTCCGGATGCGCCGCCGACCGAATCGAGGGCCTCCACCAGCGGCACGCCTGCGGCGAACATGGTGGACAGCGTCCGGGTCCAGCGCGCGATGGTCGACTTGCGGATCAGGTCGCCGAAGACCGGTATCCTGAGGCTCAGGCGGTCCATGAAGATCTGGACCGGTACCGAGCGCTTCCACAGCTCGAGAAATCCCCAGGTACCGCCGATCACGATGCCGAAAATGAGGTACCAGAACTTCACGAAGAAATCCGACACGGCCATCACGAACAGGGTCGGCGCGGGAAGGTCGGCGCCAAAGTTGGTAAACACCTGCTTGAACGCGGGAATCACGAAGATCATGATGACCGCCGTGATAATGAACGCGACCACGATGATCGCGACCGGGTAGAACAGCGCCGACTTGATCTTCGCCTTGATGGCGAGGATCTTCTCCTTGTAGGTCGCCAGGCGGTCGAGCAGCGACTCCAGAATCCCGGCCTGCTCTCCGGCGGCGACCAGGTTGCAGAACAGCGCGTCGAAGTGCAGCGGGAACTTCCGGAACGCTGCGGCGAGCGAAGAACCCGTCTCGACGTCGGTCTTGATGCTCATCAGCAGCCGCGCCACAGCCGGGTTGGCGTGTCCCTTGCCGACGATGTCGAACGACTGAAGCAGCGGCACGCCGGCTTTCATCATGGTCGCCATCTGCCGGGTGAACAGCGTCACGTCCTTGTCGGACACCCTGCCGCCCCTGCCGATGCGCTGCCTGGCGACCTTGGTGACGACGATGCCCTGTCGGCGCAGCGTGACGTTGACCAGCGCCGTACCGCCGGCGCGCATCTGACCTTTGATGATCTTGCCGGACTTGTCCTTGCCCTCCCAAAGGTACATGGCCTCCTTGACCTTTGCGACGGGCGCTGCGGTTGCCATGGCGTCTCCTGCCTTATTCTGCGCCGAGGGTCATGCGCTGATGCCTGTCCCCGCGGAGTCCTGCGATGATGCATCGGCACAGGGCGTTTGTAAAGTCTGAAGACTCCTTCGCAATCTGTTGAAGACAAGGCGCAAATCGCCAGTCCGGGCGTGACTTTTTTCTCGCGATGGCCGTGCCGGCGCCGCCTACCTCACGCGGCCTGCGCGAGGTCCGAGGCGCGCGGCCGGAACAGCCGCACGGTCTTGACCACGCGATCCTGGGTCTGCACGATCTCCATCGGCACCTCGGCGATCTTGAGCGCGACGCCCGGGCCGGGGATGTCCTGGAGGTGCTCGAGGATGAGGCCGTTCAGGGTCTTCGGGCCGTCCAGGGGGAGCGCCAGCCCCAGCTTGCGGTTCAGCTCGCGCAAGACGCTCGATCCTTCCACCAGCGCGCTGCCGTCCTTGTTCCAGGCGTAGACCTGCGATTTCGCCGGCGCGGTCGTGGTGAATTCCCCGATGATCTCCTCGATGATGTCCTCCAGGGTCACCAACCCCTGCAACTCGCCGTACTCGTCGACGACGAGCGCGATGCGCTGGCGGTTCTCCTGGAAGTACTGCAGCTGGGCGAAGACGGGCGTTCCGGCGGGAACGAAGTAGGGCTCCGCGAGGAGCTCGTCGAGCGCCTTGCGGTCGAGGTCCTCCGCCTGCAGCAGGTGCATCACCTTGCGCAGATGAAGGATGCCCGCGAGGTTGCCGAGCTCACCGCGATAGGCCACCAGGCGCGTGTGGTAGGCGGTGGTGAGCTGGGTGAGGAGAATCTCCGCGGGGGCCTCGAGATCCACGGCCTCGATCTGCGCCCTGGGGGTCATCACGTCCTCGATGGTGATCGCCTCGAGATCGAACAGGTTGAGGAGGATGCTCAGGTGCTTTTTCGGCATGAACTGGCCCGACTCGAGCACCAGGATGCGCAGCTCCTCGATCGACAGCCGCTGAGGCGCGGCCGTATCGGCCGGGACGCGCAACAGCCACAACACGCAGCGGACGAACAGGTTGGCGACCCACAGAGTCCATAGGAAGCTCTTGACCAGAGGCTTGAGCACGTAACTCGCGGCGAGCGCGACCTGCTCCGGATAGCGGGCGCCGATCACCTTCGGCGTGATCTCGGCGAACACCAGGATCAGGAAGGCGACTACCACGGTCGCGATCCCGATCACCATCCGGTCGTGCCCGAACAGTTCGATCGTGATTACGCCGACGATCATCGTAATCGCCGCGTTGACCAGGGTGTTCCCCGCAAGCAGCACTGAGAGCAGCTTGTCGGTCTCGCGCAGCAGATCCGAGGCGAGCCGGGCGCCGCGGTGGCCGGTGCGCTCGAGCGCGCGCAGGCGATAGCGGTTGATCGCCATCAACCCCGTCTCGGACATCGCAAAGAAAGCGGACAGGACGAGGAGGAGGACTAGGGCCGCGAGCAGCGCGAGTAGGGGAACGTTGTCCAAGTCAGACGAGACCGCGACGCAGTATTACCTCGAGCACGAAGCGGCTGCCGACGTAGGCGAGCAGCAGCGCAAGGAATCCGGCGAGGGTCCAGCGCAACGCCTTGCGTCCGCGCCAGCCGTAGAAATGGCGGCCGGCGAGCAGCGCGGCGAAAATGAACCAGGAGGCGATCGCGAACACGGACTTGTGATCGAACTTCATCGCACGCCCGAAGAGCGTTTCCGAGAACGCGATCCCGGTGACCAGAGTGAGCGTGAGGAACGCGAATCCCACGAAAATCACCCGGAACAGGAGGCGTTCCATGGTAAGCAGGGGCGGAAGTGCGGCGAGCGGCCCGGCGAGCGCTCCTCCGTGCAGGCGCCTTTCCATGAGCGTCATGAGCAGCGCGTGCAGCGCCGCGATCGTGAACATGCCGTAGGCGATCATGGCGAGCACGAGGTGCAGGCGCAGCTCGGTGGAATGCGCGGACGAGGGCGAGGCGAGACCGGGAAAGAGCGCGGGCAGCGGAACGCACACTGCGGCGAGGGCGAGAACCGGCGCCTGCATGCCTTCCAGCTCGAGGAAACGGCTCTCGACCCAGTAGATGATCACCGCGAGCCACATCATCATCGACAGCGCATGCCCGAAGCCGAAGCGCAGCTCCTGGGGGGTCATCAGCATGTCGTAGACCAGCCAGGTATGCAGGGCGATCGGCGCCAGGACCGCGGTGCGCTCCCAGCGCGCGATCCGCGGCGCGTTCGATCCGCGCCAGCGCGTGCGCCAGAAATGAAACGCCAGGGCGGCATAGAGCAGGAACGCCGCGCCGTAGAGTAGAATCGCCGGCATCCGCGAAGTGTACACCGGCGCAGCGCCTCTACGTTCCCGATAGCCCGTGCTCGATAACCTGACCCAGCGTCTCGCGCGAGTCGTGAAAACGATCCGCGGAGAGGCGCGCCTTACCGAGGCGAACATCCAGGACGCGCTGCGAGAGGTGCGCGTGGCGCTCCTAGAAGCGGACGTTGCGCTTCCTGTCGTGCGCGATTTCATCGCCCGCGTGCGCGATGCGGCGCTGGGGCAGGACGTCGCGGGGAGCCTGACTCCCGGACAGGCGCTGGTCGGCGTGGTGCACCGCGAGCTCGCCGCCCTCATGGGCGGCGAGAACGCCGGGCTCGATCTCGCGGTCCCGCCGCCCGCGGTGGTGCTGCTTGCGGGCCTGCAGGGCTCCGGGAAGACCACCACCGCGGCCAAGCTGGCAAGGCTGTTGCAGGAAGGCCACGGGAAAAAGCCCTTGCTCGTCTCCTGCGACGTCTACCGCCCGGCGGCGATCGCGCAGCTCGAGGCACTGGCGCACCAGATCGGCGTCGATATCTTTCCGTCGCAGACCGGCGAAAGGCCGCTCGCCATTGCGCTCGCTGCGCTCGACCACGCGAAAAAACACTATCACGACGTGCTCATCGTCGATACCGCCGGCCGACTCGCGGTCGACGAGCCGATGATGAAGGAGATCGCGGAGCTGCACGCGGCGCTTGCGCCGGTCGAGACCCTGTTCATCGTCGATTCGATGCAGGGCCAGGACGCGGTGAACGTCGCACGCGCCTTCAGCGAGACCCTGCCGCTCACCGGCGTCGTGCTCACCAAGCTCGACGGCGACGCGCGCGGCGGCGCGGCGCTGTCGGTACGCCAGGTGACCGGCAAGCCGATCAAGTTCGCCGGCGTGAGCGAGAAGCCCGACGGCCTCGAGCCTTTCCATCCCGAGCGCATGGCCTCGCGCATCCTCGGGATGGGAGACGTGCTCTCGCTGGTCGAGGAGGCACGCAAGAGCGTCGACATGGACGAGGCGAACAAGCTCGCCGAGAAGGTGAAGAAGGGGAAGGGCTTCGACCTCGAGGACTTCAAGCAGCAGATCGGCCAGATGCGCAAGATGGGCGGG
This sequence comes from Burkholderiales bacterium, assembly GCA_035519135.1. Lineage (GTDB taxonomy): Bacteria > Pseudomonadota > Gammaproteobacteria > Burkholderiales > SG8-39 > VBDM01. Next base: position 48,181 of record DATIWX010000038.1, read on the forward strand.
TTGGCGTCGCTTGTCGACAAGCTTCCGGCGCAGTTCGCGCAGGCGGCGCAATCGCCTCAGATGGACGAGAAACACCTGCGCCGCGTCGAGGGCATCATCAACTCGATGACGCCGGGTGAGCGCATCCATCCCGAGATCATCAAGGCTTCGCGCAAGCGCCGCATCGCGGCCGGCGCGGGTGTTCCGGTGCAGGAGGTCAACCGCCTGCTCGCTCAGTTCGAGCAGATGCAGAAGATGATGAAGATGATGAAGGGCGGCAATCTCCAGCGCATGATGCGCGGGATGAAGGGGTTCATGCCGGGAATGCGGTAGTTCTCAGGACACGACGCGCAGCGACGGATCGACCGCCCTGGTCCTGCCGGTCTGCGCCGTCTTCAGGGTCTTAGCCGGGTTGTAGGGGGAGTCGGAGTCGGGCTCGCTCGCCGCGGCCGCCGCGAGGCGGGCGTTGACGCTGTCGTGCACCCAGGAGCCGTCGCCGATCGGGCGGTTCACGCTGATGAAGCGGGTGAGCTGCTTATCCATCCAGGCGAAGAACCGGTTCTTGCCCATGTCGACGAATTCGTCCAGGGAATCGCGCCGCTTCGCGAGCGGAGCCGGGCGGATGGCGGCGAGGGCGGCCGGCTCGAACTTCAGGCCGTTCTTCGCCGCGCGCTCGATCATCCATTTCAAGGCGATATCGGACAGACCGGTGTCGGCGTAGCCGCCGCCGACGTTGGAATGCGCGCCGACGAACCAGGTCTGCTCGACATTCGAGCCCGCGACGTTGACGCGCGCGGGGGCGTTCTTCGGGTCGGTCCACAGCGTCGGCAGGAAGGGCTTGCGGTGCTCGTCGATGGCGACGGCGTGGTAGGCGGCTTCGACGCGCGGGCTCAAGTCGGTGTCGAGAAACCCGTAGAGCTTCTCGTCGAGTGCCTGGTCGAATTTCTTGAGGAACGGGATGACGCCGTCGGGGATCCCCAGCGCCCCCACCGTGTCCCATACGCCGACCAAACGCACCCCGGTGTCGTGGCAGTATTGCTGCTTGAAGCGCTCGACCTCGGGCCGGTTCTTGTCGTCGTAGGCGCGCTTGTACAGGGCGAATACCCTGTCCACCACGTCCATTCTCAGGTTGCCGTCCTGCTGGGTGGTCAGCAGGTCGGTGCCGAGATCGGGGAACTTCGGGCTGGCGTCGCGCTTGATGACGCCGCAGCGCAGGACCATGCCGGCGAGGCTGCGGGCCGAGTAGGCGCCGCGCGAAAAACCGAATACGTAGATTGCGTCGCCAGCCTGGAAGTTCTCGCGCAGGAAGCGGTAGCCGTCCTTGATCTGATCGAACAGGCCCCAGCCGAACGCGCCTCCGCTCACCTTCTCGCCGCTATCGGTGCCGACGCCCCGGAAATAGCCGGCGATCTGGTCGGGCAGCTTCGAAAGAGCCTCAAAAAGCTTGAGGACGTTCGTCTCGGTCTTGACGCCTTCGTCTTTCTGTCCCGGCTTGTTCCAGGTGCCGTCCATGCAGACGACGAGTCGTCGGGCCATGCTGCCCCCCAAGCGGAGCGCAAAGAGTAGCAGCGGGGAGGACGCGGAGCAATAGGGATCTCAGGCTGCGATGCCGAGGCCGGCCTCGGAGGACACGGCCCGCAGCGAGAGGGCGCGATTGAAAGCGCTGCCCGGCTTCAGCGCGGTGCGCTCGGCCGCGAGCGCGCGCGCGAGGCGAAAATGGCGATGGCGCAGCGCCGCCTCGATCAGGGTGAGGTGAAGGGCGTCCTGCTGCGCGTGGCTGCCCCCGAGCTGGCCCATGACGCGGATCCGGCTGAAGCCCTCGATCGCGGCGCCGTAGTCCTCCCTTCCGAATGCGGCGAACGCCTCGGCGATCGGGAGCGAGATGTCGCGGATCCTCTGCGCGCCCGGATCGCCGGCGGCGGCACGGTTTCGCAGCGTCTGCAGCGTGTGTTCGACCCGCCGCGAGTCGCCTGCACCGATGAACGCGACCAGCGCGTGAAGGTCGTTGAAGGGAAAACAGCCGCTCAGCGCCTTGCCTGCCCAGCGCCCGGCGAGCTCGCGCCAGCGTCCGCCGAGGGACAGGCCTCGCAGGTGGAGCCGCCACAGCAGCGCCGAGGCGTCGGCGAGCGACGACAAGCGCATCCCGGCGTGGGCGGCGATACGCGTGTCGTAGATGTCGAGCGCTGTCGCGGTCTCGTTGAGGTCCAGATGAAAGAGTGCGAGATGCCACGCAAGATGAGTCGCGGTACCGTCGCCCCGATCCCACTGGGGCCGGGTCTCGGCCAGCCAGGTGATCCCTTCACGCTGCCGCCCCTGCATCTCCATGACGTGCGCGATCGCGTGCACGGCGCCGGGGTTGGGACGATCGAGCTCGAGCGCGCGCCGCGCCGTGTCCTCCGCCTGCGCGTAATGCGCCGTCTCCTCCAGACCGAACGCGTACATGCCCAGGACATGGCCGTAGCCGGGCAGGCTTTGGTCCCAGCAGGGAAGCACCTGCGCGACGCGGTCGCGCAGCATGGCGTGCTGCCCGAGGAAGTAGTCGCCGAAGTGCCCGAGGCGCAGGGCGACCCGGTCTCGCGGGTAGTCGATCAGCAGCTCGCCGTAGGTCCGAATCGCGCGGGCGAGGTCGCGCGCCAGCCAGGCGCGCGCGGCGGCGATGTGGCGGCGCTCGCGATCGTTGGCGCGATGCGCGAGCCCATCGGCCGCCGCGAGGCATTCGCGCAGCGCCGGTTCGACCGCTTCATCGGCGGACAGGATGAGCAGGGCGGCGCGCAGGCAGTACCCCATCACGAAATGCGGGTCCTCCGCGAGCGCCGCCGCGACCTCCGCCTGGGGGTCGCCGGGCCGGCCGAGCAGCATGCCGATCGCCGTCTCGTAGCGATCGACCGAGGCGCGGGTTCCGCTCGACAGGGGCACGCCGCAGGCATCGAAGAGGCTCATGCGGCGAATACTGCGCCCCGCCGCCCCGCGCGACTTGACCGTGGCGCCGCGTTTCTTGCGCCGCCGTCCGCGCCTAGGGGAAGACCCCGCTCAGAGCCCCAGGTACGCCTTCCGCACGCGGTCGTCGTGCAGCAGCTCCTCGCCCGTACCGCTCATGACGATGCGGCCGTTCTCCAAGACGTAGGCTCGAGAGGAAATCCTGAGCGACACCGCTACGTTCTGCTCGACCAGCAGTATGGTCATCCCGCGCCGGTTCAGCTCGACGATCGTGCTCAACACCTCCTGAACGGCGACCGGCGCGAGACCGAGGGAGGGCTCGTCGAACAGGATCAGCTCCGGCTGTCCCATCAGGCAACGGCCGATGGCGAGCATCTGCTGCTCGCCGCCGGAGAGCGTGCCGGCGAGCTGCGCGCGCCGCTCCGCGAGTCTCGGGAACATCGCGTACATTTCCGCGAGTTTCCGGCGCGCGGTCTCTCGCGCGCGCGGCAGCAGGGCGCCCATCGCGAGGTTCTCCTCGACGCTGAGGGTCGGGAAGATCTGCCTGCCCTCGGCCACCTGCCCGATGCCGAGGTCGCAGGTGGCGAAGCTCTCCCAGCCGGTGATATCGCGGCCGCGATAGAGGATGTTTCCTGCGCGCGGCTTCTCGATCCCGGCAATCGAGCGGATGAGGCTCGACTTGCCCGCGCCGTTTGCGCCGACGATGCTCGCGATTTCACCCTGTTCCACCTCGAGCGAGACGCCGTCGAGCGCTTGCGCGTCGCCGTAGAAGAGATCGAGCCGCCGTACTTCCAACATCATGCTGTCGCGCCCAAGTAGCAGGCCAGCACCGCGGGATCGCGCGAGATACTTTCGGGCGGGCCGCTTGCAATCAGCTCGCCGTGGTGCAGCACATGGATATCGCCCGAAAGCGCCATGACCGCGCGCATCACGTGCTCGATGAGAAGGATGGTGAGGCCTGCCTCGTTGAGCTTCCTGAACACCGCGACCAGTCGGTCCGTCTCGGGGGGCCGCAGGCCCGCCATCACCTCGTCCAACAACAGGAGCTTTGGCTGGGTGGCGAGCGCGCGCGCCACCTCCAGGAGCTTGCGGTCGGGAAGCGTAAGCGTGCTGGCGGGTTGCCCGCGCTTGGCCGCGAGCCCCAGTTGCTCGAGGATAGCGAGCGATTTCGCGCGTGCGTCGACGACGCTTCTCGAACGGATCATCGCCCCGACAGTGACGTTGTCGAGCACGGAAAGGCCGGCGAAAGGCTTCACCAGCTGGAAGGTCCGTCCGATCCCCGCAGCGCAGATCTCGTCCGGGCGCAGGCCGTCGATGCGCCGGCCGGCAAACCTGACCTCGCCCGAGTCGGGAGGGAACGCGCCCGCGATCATGTTGAAAATGGTGGTTTTGCCCGCGCCGTTCGGGCCGACCAGCGCGGCGATGCGGCCGGCCTCGACTGCGAGCGATACGCTCGCAACCGCCCTCAGGCCGCGGAACGATTTGGAAACCGCGCCGATCTCAAGCAGTGCCATCGGAATCCCGGATGCCCAGCTTTCGCGCGAGCGCCGGCCAGATGCCGTTCGGCAGGAACATGATCACCAGGAGCAGCACCACTCCGTAGAACACATGCTTGACGCCTGGGATCTCCCAGCCCATTGCGGCAACGAACTCGGTAATGCCGTCCGCGACGACCACCAGCACCGCCGCGCCCAGGATGGGACCGAAGAGCGTGCCGAGGCCGCCGATGATCGGCCCCAGAATGATTTCGATCGAGCGACTGATATGGAAGATCTGCTCCGGGAAGAGGTTGTTGTAGTAGAAGGCGTAGAACACGCCCAAGACCGCGGTCATCGCCGACGATACCAGCACGGCCAGCATCTTCCAGCGGAACGTATTGACGCCGAGCGCCTGCGCGGCCTCCTCGTTCTCCCGGATCGCCTGCCAGTAGAGCCCGGCGCGGCGGCGCGCGAGCCAGGCACAGAGCGCGAAAGCTCCCGCCGCGAGCGCGAGCATCACGTAGTAGAACATTACCGGCGAGCCGCGCAGGTTGAGCAGATCCACATGCTCGCGCTGCGACACCTTGATGAAAAGCCCGCCCGAACCGCCGACCCAGTCGAAGTGATCGAAGCCGATGCGGGTGAACTCGGCGAAAGCGATGGTGAGGAGCGCGAAGTACACGCCCGAGATGCCGAAGCGGAAGGCGAGAAAGCCGATTGTGGCGCCGAGCGCCGAACACAGGAGGATCGCGAGCCACAATCCTGCCCAGGGACCGACGCCGTAGTGGTAGAAGAGCGCCGCCGCCGCGTAGGCTCCGACGCCGACGTAGAGCGAATGCCCGAGCGAGAGCTGCCCGGCGTAGCCCATCATCACATTCCACGCCTGGCCCGCATAGGCGAAGAAGAGTATCAGGGTCGCGACCGAGAGCACGTAGCTGTTCGCGGCGGCGGGCAGCGCGATGAGCGTCGCCGCGAGGATCGTGAGCAGGACCGTGCCGCGGCGGCTCACGATCTTCGACCGAGCAGCCCCTGCGGGCGGACCAGCAGCACGACGATCAGCAGCGCGAAGCTGAACATGCTCTTCGCCGAAGGGGCGACGAAGAGGCCGCCGAGCGCCTCCGACACCCCGATCAGCACGCCGCCCAGCAGCGCCCCGCCCATCGAGCCGAGGCCGCCGACGATGACGATGACGAAGGCGAGCAGCGTGTAGGCCGGACCGAGCACCGGAGTCACGTCCACGAGAGGCACGAGCAGGCAGCCCGCCACCGCGACACAGGCCGTCCCGAGGCCGAAGGTGAGCGCGTACAGGCGCTTCACGTTGAGGCCCACTACCTGCGCGCCCAGATGGTTGTCGGCGCAGGCGCGGATCGCCTGGCCGGTAAGCGTGAACCGGAAGAAGGCGAAGAGTGCGGCGGAGACGGCGCAGGCCACGAGGGCGGCGTAGAGCTTGCCGCGATCCACGAGGAGCGGCCCGGCCTCGAGCGATTCCAGCAGGTACTCGAGCTGCACGCTGCGGGCGTCTGGCCCGAAGATCATCAGCAGCACGTTCACGACGACGAGCGCGAGCGCGAGGAGCAGCATGAACTGCGCATGCTCGGGCCTCCTGATGAAGGCGTTGATGAGCCCCGCCTGGAGCAGGTAGCCGAGGACGAAGAACGCGGCGGCGACCGGGAAGATGGCCAGGAAGGGGTCGAGGTTCAGCGTTCCGAACAGGATCACCGCCGCGTACATCGCGACCGTCATCATCTCGCCGTGAGCGAAGTTGACGATTCGCACCACGCCGAATATCACCGACAGCCCGAGCGCCATCAGCCCGTACACGAGACCGGTGAGCACGCCGGCGATGACGACGTTAGCGATGAGATCGAGCGACATGTTTGAACGCTACGAGGGGACACATCCCCTCGTGCACCCCTGTGTTAGGCCAGACTTCGGCGACGGCACACAAAGAAAAGGCCGGCGGGGGCCGGCCTCTCCGCGCGCAGCCCGGAGTCTAAGCCTTGTACCCCGGCATCGGGAACACGGGCCTGGCGGTCGCTGCCGAAGCCGGCAGCACCACGGTCGGCGTCAGGTTCAGATTCTGCACGCATGCCGAGCCGATACCCTCGACCTGGCCTTTCTCGTTGAACTTGATCGGGGCGCCGAGCATCATCTTGCTGGTAATGTTGGTCTGTCGGATGGCCTCGGCGAGCACTTTCGGGTCGGTCGAGCGCGCGCGCTTGTACGCGTCCGCCGCGATGAGGATCGCCTCGAAGGTGAAGCCGACGTTCAACCCGTGGAAAACGAGTTTGTCCTTGGGATTGCGCTTGACGAAGGCCTTCTCGACGACCCGGGTGAGCTCGGCCCGCGGGTTGTACCAGGGCACGTTGGAGATACAGTGCTCGGAGATCTTGCCGAGCGCCTTGTAGAACTGCTCCTCGTACATGCCCGGCGAGCCCGGGCTGATGATGCCCATCGGATTCCAGCGCTGCTTCACCATCTCGCGGCGCAGGATGATCGAGTCGTTCAGGCGGCACACGAGCAGCAGGAAGTCCGCTTTCGACGCCTTTGCCTTCGAGACTTCGACCGTGAGGTCCTTTGCCGCCGGGTCGTAGGGAACCGTGTCCACGATCTTGAACGGCAACTGCGTGAGGCGCGGCATGAAGGCGCCGATCCCCTTCGCCATCGCCTGGCCGAAGGTGTCGTTCACGTGCATGAACACCGCGGAGCGCGGGGCGACCTTGGTCGCCTGGAACAGATCGCCGATCAGGGCGAGGCCCTCGCGCACGATGTCCCCCGCGGTCTGGAAATTGCGGAACACGAACCTGTATCCTTGCTCGGTGATCTGCGGCGCGGCGGCGATGTTGACGATGTACGGCACGCCGCGCTGCTCCGCCACCTGCGCGATCGCGACCGACTGCCCCGAGTCGAACGCGCCGACCAAGACGTGCGCGCCTTCCTGGATGAGACGCTCGGCGCGCGTGCGCGCGACATCCACGTTGGTCTCGGTGTCGGCGTTCATCAGCTCGACGTCCACGCCGAGCATGGTCTTGATCACCTCGGGGGCGAGGTCGGCGCCCTTCTGGCAGGACTGGCCGATGAAACCCTGGAAGCCCGAGCGCGGCAGCAGCACGCCCACGCGCAGCTTCGCGCCCTGCGCGCGAACGATGCCGAACGGTGAAAGCGCCGCGGCTGCGCCGGCCAGCGCGACGTTCTTGCTGAATGTTCTCCGGTCCATGGCTCCTCCTTATGCCGGACATTTATAGACGATTACAAATTGCAGGTCAACGCCGCCGCCGGAAGGGCTTGACACGGCACCGGCGCGAGGGGTAGCTTTGACCGGCCTAACGAACGTTAGATTGAACCTTGAGGAGGGGACAATGAAACGCTCGCTTTGCCTGTCGTTCCTGGCGCTCGCCTTGTTCGCAGGGAGCGCCGCAGCTCACGATGACCCCAGCGACTCGGCCTACGGTATCCAGAGTCTCAACCTTCCCGATCCGATCTTTACGAGCGCCGACAACCTGCCGGTACGGATCAGCGCCGGCACGGACGCGGCCATACGTCGCGCGCGCGTTCGGCTGAACGGCGGCGACGTGACTTCGGCATTCTCGCCGGGCGGAGAGGGCGAAATGACCGGCACGGTGGCCGGCCTGCTGCCGGGGCTGAACACGCTGGAGCTGTTCAAGAACCGGGGAGACAGGCACGCCGTCGCGAGCCTCAAGATCGCGCGGGCCAAGGCGCCCGCGGTCGCCTGCACCGCTTCGTCCTTCCCGGCGTCGGGGCTTCCTGTCCCGAACACCGTGGTTACCTCGGTCACCCCGGTCGCCGCGACGGCAACCGTTCCCGCGCACTGTCTGGTCAGCGGAACCACCAACGCGGGCCGGATCGGCGCCGAAACTAGCCCTGGCGCCCCTGTAGGCAGGTACACGTACGCGATCACGTGGCAGGCGCGCTTACCCGACGCGTGGAACAGCAAGTTCTACATGCCCGGCGGTGGCGGCACCGACGGCAGCGTTCCGAACACCACCACGCGACTGAGCCGGGGTTATGCCGCGGCGGCCAACGATTCGGGTCACAGCAACGCGGTCAACAGCGATCCGCTTGCGGGCGGCTCCGCTTCGTTCGGTACGGACTACCCTGCCAGGGTCGACTTCGCCTACAACGCGATCGACGTAACGACCCGTACCGCCAAGCGGCTGGTCGAGATCTACTACGCCGACGCCCCCGAGTATTCGTACTTCGAAGGCTGCTCCATGGGCGGGCGCGAGGCGATGATGGTCACGCAGCGCTTCCCCTCCTATTTCAACGGCGTGGTGTCGGGCGACCCGGCATTCCGCATCACCAAGGTCGGGGTGTGGGCGACCTACGAAGGCCAGCAGCTCGCCGCACTTGCACGGGCCCGGGGCCTGATCTCCGGCTTCGGAGTGCCTTTCGCGAACAACACCTTCGCGAACGACGATCTGCAGCTCGTGTCCAAAGCGGTGCTCCAGGCATGCGACGGGCTCGACGGCGTTGCCGACGGAATGGTCAGCAACGCGCAGGCCTGCACGACGCGCCGGGTCAAACCGGTGCTCGAGGCACTGCTCTGCCCTGCGGGCAAGACGCCCGCCTGCCTCGCCGCCGATCAGGTCGAAGCGATCCTCAACATCTACACCTCCGGCGCACCGAACTCGCATGGCAAGCCGCAGTACGCGCGCTGGATGTGGGACGCCGGAATCGCCGGCTGCACCAGCCCGGTCGACTGCAACACGCCGGGCGCTCCCAACATCAACATCGGCTGGCGTCTGTGGAACGTCGGCATCTTCAACCCCGCGTTCGTGCCGCACGTGAGTAACACGGCAAACGGGGCGCTCAACTTCGCGAGCCTGGGCGGCGGCGCGATCCCGCTGCTCTTCGCGACGCCGCCGATCCTGCCGGCGCCGACGGCGAACGACGGTCTGGCCAATCTGATCATGAACTACGACTTCGACACCCTCGCGGCGAGCATCTTCGGGACCAGCGCGGCTTTCCCGGTCTCCGATACCGAGTTGCTGAATGTCGACGACACCGATCTTTCGCCGTTCAAGCGTCACGGCGGCAAGCTGCTGATCTGGCAGCCGCAGACGGGCGGTCCCTTCTCGCCGCAGGACATGGTCAACTGGTACAGCAGCATGAGCCGCGAGATGAACGGTTTCGAGGAAACGCAGCGCTTCGCGCGCCTGTTCCTCATGCCGGGCGCGAATCATTGTGGAGGCGGCCCCAGCACCAGCACGATCGATCCCTTCTCTCCGATAGTTGATTGGGTCGAGAACGATAATGCGCCGGCCACCCTTCTGGGCACCGCGCCGGCCGCGACGCCTTGGCCCGGCCGCACGCGTCCGCTTTGTCCCTACCCGGCGTACGCCAGGTACAGGGGCGCGGGCGACATCAACGTGGCGGCGAGCTTTGCGTGCCAGGTCGACAATCGGCACGGTCATGGGAAAGGCGACAGGGACGACGACCACGGCGGAGACCGTGACGACGAAAGTCGAGAGAAACGATAGGACCCTCTAGACTGAAAGGGCGGCCTCAATCGGCGAGAAAGGCTGCGCTTGCGCTCGCTAGGGACCGTCCGGAAATGGGGAAGGTGCGCGCGGCGCGCGAATTGCGCGGGCGTGGCATCCAGGTGTCGGCGTCAGCCGTGCATTCCATATGGAAGCAGCACGGGCTTGCGACCAGCTACGACCGCCTCAGGATGCGAGCCAGTGGGAGCGCAGAGGCGCTGAGCGATTCACAACGCGCGCGCCTGCGCAGAGCGACCATCAGCCGACGCGTGACTGCGCGAGCCGGCCCGAACCGCAGCTCGGAGGCGCATCCGCGGCGTGGGCAGTTGATAGCAGCCTCGGCGAAGATCTTCAGTGTGCGGGGATACGAGGGCGCGTCGTTGCGGGAGATCTGCGCTGCCGCCGGTATCCTCGCCGGCTCGATGTACCACCATTTCCGCTCCAAGGAGGACCTGTACGTCAGCGTGCACGCCGAAGGGTTCCGCCGGCTGAACGAAGTCGTCGACAGGGCGATCGAGGACAAGACGGACCCTTGGCAGCGGGTAGAGGCGGCGGTCGGCGCGCACCTCGCCGAGCTGGTCGAGCGCAACGACGTGGTCGCGGTCACTACGACTGCCCTCTTCCATATGGCGGGGAAGCGGTTGCAGCGGCGTCTCAACCGGCAGCGAGAGGCGTACGAGGAGCGCTTCCGCCGGCTGGTGCAGGCGCTGCCGTTGCCCGCCGACGTAGACCGCAGCCTGCTGCGACTGACGGTGCTCGGCGCGACCAACTGGACGCGCGTCTGGTACCGGCCTGGCAAGCGCACGCCGGCGCAGATTGCGCATCATCTGGTTCACAAGGTTCTGCGCAAGAACCTGGGTTAGGAAGGATCTCCACTAAGCGAGCGCCTCAGTGGGACGCATGCGTCATGCCGCGAAGACCGATTGCACCACGGCGAGACGGAGAAGTAGAAGAGGAACGGGAAGTACAGCGCGAGAGTGAAGTGCTTCACGCGGGAACCCCGGTGAGCTCAAAATCGCTG
>DATIWX010000039.1:0-45230 GCA_035519135.1 Burkholderiales bacterium
ATCACCCTGTACAAGCTCGGCTTCACCGGCTTCAAGGAGGGCGCCGGGTTGGCCGGGCTCGCCGCCCACCTGCATCGCGAATGGGTGATCCTGGCGAATCTGCTCTGCCTGCTGCTCGGGTTCGCGCTGCTGTCGCGCCACTTCGAGAAGACGCGCGTGCCGGCGGTGCTGCCCCGGTTTCTCCCTCACGACTGGAAAGGCGCATTCATCCTGCTGGTCATGGTGTTCGTGCTGTCGTCCTTTCTCGACAACATCGCGGCGGCGCTGATCGGCGGAGCGATGGCGCACACCCTGTTCCGCGGCAAGGTCCACATCGGCTACCTCGCCGCGATCGTCGCCGCCTCGAACGCAGGCGGCTCGGGCAGCGTGGTCGGGGATACCACCACCACCATGATGTGGATCGACGGCGTGAGCCCGATCGATGTGCTGCACGCCTATGTCGCCGCCAGCGTCGCGCTGGTGATCTGCGGCATCCCGGCGGCGATGCAGCAGCAGCGCTACTCTCCGATCCTCAGGCACGAGCACCAGCACATCCACATCGACTGGGTGCGGCTCGGCATCGTGTTCTTCGTCCTCGCCATCGCCATCGTCACCAACGTCGTAATGAACGTCGAGTTCCCGGAGACCTCCGACCGGTTCCCCTTCATCGGCGCGTCGGTCGTGATCGCGCTGCTGGTGAGCATTCCGCTGCGGCGCCCCGACTGGGAGGTCTTGCCCGAGAGCTTCAAAGGCGCCGTCTTCCTTCTCTCGCTCGTGACCTGCGCGTCGATGATGCCGGTGGAAAAACTGCCCGAAGCATCCTGGCGCGCCGCTCTGGGGCTGGGCTTCGTCTCGGCCGTGTTCGACAACATCCCGCTCACGGCGCTCGCGCTCAAGCAGGGTGGCTACGACTGGGGCTTCCTCGCCTACGCGGTCGGCTTCGGCGGCTCGATGATCTGGTTCGGCTCCTCGGCGGGCGTCGCCCTCTCGAACATGTATCCCGAGGCGAAATCGGTGGGAAACTGGCTTCGCCACGGTTGGCACGTCGCGCTCGCTTACGTCGTCGGCTTTCTTGTTCTGCTCGTCGTACTGGGGTGGCAACCCCATCCGCCGCACAAGGGTGCTGGCCGCGCCGCGGCGGCGAGCGCCGAACGGACCGCGGGCTTCGCGCCGACAGCGTTTCGCCTTGCCATGAATCCGGCGAGGGCATAGGATTCACCCGCACGGCGTAACAGTCCTCAGGGAGGATTTCCGCGGCGGGTCGCGACGGTCGGTCGCGCCCGAACAACAATACGGGATGACGCTGAACGATCGTTCAACCGTTCTCACCAAAGGAGACCCTGATGAGGAGCGAAGCAAGCAAGAAACCGGGCGCCGCATCGCGGCGGAAATTCCTGACCACCGCCGCCGCCGCCACCGGCGCCGCGACCCTGGTCGGGGCGCCTTTCATCCGTACCGCTGCGGCGGCGACGACCACCTGGAAAGTGCAGACTTCCTGGCCTGCCGGGGTCGGCCTGGATACCTTCAAGCAGTGGTGCGGCACCATCAAGGAGAAGACCGGCGGCGAGCTCGAGTTCAAGCCCTACGCCGCGAAGGAAATCGTCGGCGACTTCGAGCTGCTCGACGGCGTCAGGAACGGCGTGCTCGAAGCGATGAACTCGTTCACCCTGTACTGGGCGGGCAAGCTTCCCGCGACCGCGTTCCTGAGCTCCTACCTCATGGGGCTGCGCTATCCGCACGAGTGGGACATCTTCTTCTATAGCAAGGGCGGGTTGCAGGCGGCGCGCGACATCTTCGCCAAGCAGGGCCTGTACTACGTCAACCGCATCCACCACGGCCCGAATATCGTCCACTCGAAGAAGCCGATCCGCACTATCGAGGACTTCAAGGGGCTGAAGCTGCGCGTTCCCGGCGGAATGATCGCCGAAGGCTTTGCCGCCGCCGGCGCGCGCACCACCTTGCTGCCGGGCGGCGAAGTATTCTCCGCGTTGGAAAAGGGCACGGTGGACGCGGCCGACTACACCGGGCCCGCGGTGAACTGGGCGCTCGGCTTCCAGCAGGTCACGAATTACATCTGGACCGGGCCGTCGGGACTCGAGTCGATCTACCAGCCGGTCGACCTGATGGACCTCGTGGTGCGCATGGACGTCTGGAAAAAGCTCTCGAAGAAGATGCAGCAATGGCTCGACGACGAAGTTCAGGTCTATTCGAACATCCACTTCTCGGCGATCCAGAAGGCAGACATGGAAACCTGGCCGAAGTTCGAAAAGGCCGGCACCAAGATCAACCGGCTCCCCGCCGAGGACCTGCCGAAGTTCCAGCGCCTCGCAGTGCCGATTTGGTTCAAGTGGGCCAACAAGGACGCGGATGCGGCACGCCTCTTCAAGCTCCAGCTCGAGGTGATGGAATCGCCGACCGTCGGCTACGTCACGCCCGACATGTACAAGGGGCTGTCGGTCAAGGCATGATGCGGCGCGGCACTCCGGCGCAGGCCGGTGTGTCGTGACACACGGGGGAGACGCCGCTAGGCGCCTCCCCCGCCATTGTCCGAAACCTGCCCCAAGGGTGACTACATGCCTTCCCTGAATTTCGTCCTGCCCCTGTGGATGTACTGGGGCGGACTCGCGACCTTTCCGCTCGTCGCAATGTACCTCGTCGCCAGGCAGAGGCGTCGCGGCGCGCCGCACGAGCCGATCCTGTTTACCGCATACCTGTTCTGGCTCACCGCGGGCTTCGCCGGGATCCACCGCTTCTACCTGAAGAGCTGGTGGGGATTCGCGTTCGTCCCATTCCTTGTCGCCGTCATCTACTGCAACGCCCAGGTACGCGAGGTCCGCGACGACGTCTCGAGGACCTTTGCGGCGCTGGAGCAGTCGCAAACCGATCTCAAGGAAGCGCGGAATGAGCTCGAGCGGGCGCAGCCCGGCGCGACGCAAGACGCCGCCGTCGCGAAGGCGCAGGCCGAGGTAACTGCGCGCGAAGCCGACTACGCCGCGGCGGAGGCGGTCCACAACCACTGGTTCGGACTGGCGCGCAATGCTGCGCTGGCGATCGCGCTGCTGCTGTTCATCGATGCGTTCCTGATCCCCGGGCTCGCGCGCCGGCGCCAGGCACGGGAAGAGCCGGTTGAAGAGGTGCACGCGCCGGTCGTGCACGAGCAAGGCACGGGCGAGGATCCGACGCTGGGTTTTCATACCCGCGTCACCGACGCCATCGAGAAAGTCAACGTCAAGGCGGGGGAATACGTCGCCTACTGGGCGGTGATTTCGGTGTTCGTCTACTACTACGAGGTGATGGCGCGCTTCCTGTTCAACTCGCCCACCAACTGGGTGCACGAGAGCATGTTCCTGATGTACGGCATGCAATACATGATCTCGGGCGCCTACGCCTACCGCGAGGACCAGCACGTCCGGGTCGATGTGCTCTACTCCAAGCTCTCGCCGCGGGGCAAGGCGATCGCCGACATCATCTCCTCGGTGTTCTTCTTCATTTTCACGCTGACCTTGCTGTGGACCGCGGGCCGGTTCGCCCTGGATGCGGTGAACAACGCCGAGACCTCGTTCACCGAATGGGGCGTGCAGTATTGGCCGGTGAAACTGACGATGCCCATCGGCGCCGCCTTGATCGTCCTTCAGGGCGTGTCCAAGCTCATCAAGGACATACTTCTCGTGATGCGCAGGGAGGCGTGAGCCATGGGATTCGAGATTCCGATCGCATGGCTCACCGTGCTGCTGTTCGGCTCGCTCGGGCTGCTGCTCATGCTCGGGCTGCCGATGGCGTTCTGTACCGGCAGTCTCGCCGTGATTTTCCTGTTCGTGTTCGGCAACGGCGCGATTCTCAACATGATGCCGTCGCGCATCTTTCCGTTCATGACCGACTACCAGCTCTCGGCGGTGCCGCTGTTCATTTTCATGGCGGCGATGCTGGAAAAGGCGGGCATCATCGAGGAGCTGTTCGACGTCATCTACAAGTGGCTGGGCGCGCTCAAGGGCGGGCTCGCTTCGGCCACGGTGCTCGCCTGCACCGTGCTCGCCGCGATGGTGGGCGTGGTCGGCGCCACCGAGGTCACCATGGGGATGATCGCGCTCCCGGCGATGCTGCGGCGCAATTACGACGCCAAGCTCGCTTGTGGCTCGCTGCTCGCGGGCGGGACGCTCGGCATCCTGATCCCGCCCTCGGTGATGGCGATCGTGTATGCCGTCGTGGCACAGCAATCCTTGGGCGAGCTACTGATCGGCTCGGTCTTCCCGGGCCTGCTGCTTTCCACCATGTACATCGTCTACATCACCGTGCGCTGCTACATCAATCCGGCGCTCGGCCCGGCGCTCCCGCCCGAGGAGCGGGTGTCTTTCCCCGAGAAGCTGCGCCTCCTGCGCAACACGATCGCGCCGATCCTGCTCATCCTGCTGGTGCTCGGGGTGATCTTCTTCGGCATCGCGACGCCGGTCGAGGCGGCGGGCATCGGCACCTTCGGCGCGCTGGTGGTGTGCGCGCTGAACCGCCGGCTCAACTGGCCCAACATTCACGAAGCGGCGATCGCGACCTTGAAAGCGACCTCGATGGTGATGTGGATCTTCTTCGGCGCCACCATGTTCGTGGGTTTCTTCATCGTCAAAGGTGGCCAGACTTTCGTCGCCGACTCGATCATCGGTACGGGGCTGCCACCCTACGGCATTCTGGGCCTGATGATGCTGATTCTCTTCGTCCTCGGCATGTTTCTCGACTGGGTGGGTATCCTGCTCCTCACCGTGCCGATCTTCGTTCCGATCCTGACGAAGCTCGCTTTCGGCGGGGTGCTTGGGATTGCCGGAGTGACACCGCAGGACATTCCCCTCTGGTACGGCGTGATCTTCATCGTCAACATGCAGATGGCGTTCCTGTCGCCGCCGTTCGGGTACTCGCTCTTCTACCTCAAGAGCGTGGCGCCGCCGCAGATCAGCATGGCGATGATCTTCAAGGCGGCGGTGCCCTTCATTTGCCTGCAGGCGATCGGCAACGCGCTGTGCATCATCTTTCCCCAGATCATCCTCTACCTGCCGAGCAAGTTCTACGCGGGGCACTGATTTCACGGCGTCGCGGGACCGCCGACGGCCAGTCGGGCACGCGCTTGGGCGGGAGGTCCCCGGTCCAGGCTGTGCACCGGCCCCGGGACCCCGTTTCACAATGCGGAAGCGCGCCGGAACGAGCTTGATTTTGAGGCGGGGGAGGGCTACGATTCGCGGGCTTTGGCGTCATGAAACCTGGAGGGCTGACGCCGGAAGAAATCGACCCCGCGAGCCGTTTGCCGAAGGCGACGCCGGGGCCAAAAGAACAACACGCCCAGGCACCCCAAACCGCTTCCAATGGAGGATCTAATGAGCAAGGACCAGTCCAAAAAGACAGAAACCGCTTCGCGCCGCAAGTTCCTGGCGGGCGCTGCGGCGGCCACCGCCGGCGCCGCGACCCTGGGTTTCCCAATGATCGCCAAGGGTCAGACCGGCCCGATCAGCATGCGCTGGCAGTCCACCTGGCCCTCGAAGGATATCTTCCACGAGTACGCTCTCGACTTCGCCAAGAAGGTGAACGACATGACCGGTGGCGACCTCAAGATCGAGGTGCTGCCCGCGGGTGCCGTGGTTCCCGCCTTCGGCTTGCTCGACGCGGTCTCGAAAGGGACGCTCGACGGCGGCCATGGCGTGCTGGTGTACCACTACGGCAAGCAGAACGCGCTCGCGCTGTGGGGCTCGGGCCCCGCCTTCGGCATGGACGCACAGCAGCTCCTTTCCTGGCACAAGTACGGCGGCGGGAAGGAATTGCTGACCAAGCTGTATGCCTCGATCGGCGCGAACGTGGTGTCCTTCCCCTACGGGCCGATGTTCACCCAGCCGCTCGGCTGGTTCAAGAAGCCGATCACCAAGGCGGCAGATTTCAAGGGACTGAAATACCGCACGGTGGGCATCTCGATCGACGTGTTCACCGGCATGGGCGCGGCAGTCAACGCGCTGCCCGGCGGCGAGATCGTCCCCGCGATGGACCGCGGCCTGCTCGACGCGGCCGAGTTCAACAACATGAGTTCCGATCGGATCCTCGGCTTCCCGGACGTTTCCAAGGTGTGCATGCTGCAGAGCTACCACCAGAACTCCGAGCAGTTCGAGATCATGTTCAACAAGACCAAGTTCGACGCGCTGCCCGCGAAGATGAGGTCGATCATCGAGAACGGCGTGGAAGCGGCCTCGCAGGACCTGGTGTGGAAGGCGATCGACCGCTACTCGAAGGACTACATCGAGATGCAGACCAAGGACAAGGTGCGCTTCTATCGCACGCCGGTGTCGATCCTGCAGGAGCAGCTGAAGACCTACGACGCCGCGGCGGCCAAGCGCAAGGACAATGCCCTGTTCAACGAGATCGCCGACTCGCAGAAGAAGTTCGCGGAGCGCGTGGTGAAGTGGGACCTGGACAACAACGTGCGCCGCGAGATGGCCTACAACCACTACTTCGGCAAGCAGGCCGGCGGAGGCAAGAAGGCCTGAGCGCAAGCCGCGCGCAAGCCTAGCGCAAACACCATCCGGTAAAATCGCCGGGTGGTGTTTGTTTTTTCGGGCGGCGTCGCTCCGGGGGGTAGCAGCATGCAGAGAGTTCTTCTATTCGTCGACAAGCTGAGCACCTGGGTTGGGAGAGCCTTCTCCTGGCTGATCGTAGCCATGACGCTGTTCATCTCCTGGGAAGTCTTCTCGCGCTACGCGCTCGATCATCCGCATGCCTGGGCGTTCGACACCATGATCATGATGTACGGGACCCTGTTCATGATGGCAGGGGCCTACACGCTGTCGCAGAACGGCCACGTCCGCGGCGACGTGCTTTACGGCTTCTTCACTCCGCGCGTGCAGGCGAGCATAGATCTCGTTCTCTATATTTTCTTCTTCATTCCCGGCGTCATCGCCCTGGTGTGGGCGGGCTACTACTACGCCGGGGACTCCTGGCGCATCAACGAGCACTCGAACATCACCTACGAAGGGCCGCCCGTCTATCCGTTCAAGACGGTGATTCCCGTCGCGGGGGCCTTCATCCTGGTCCAGGGGATCGTCGAGATCGTCCGCTGCATCATCTGCCTGAAA
Organism: Burkholderiales bacterium; assembly: GCA_035519135.1. Taxonomy (GTDB): domain Bacteria; phylum Pseudomonadota; class Gammaproteobacteria; order Burkholderiales; family SG8-39; genus VBDM01. The sequence continues at coordinate 7,074 of DATIWX010000039.1, forward strand.
CAGGGTGAATGGCCTTCGCGCGAGGAGGACGTCGTGGAAGTCGACGTCGGCAAGCTCAAGGAAATGGTGCACGTGAAAGACGAGGACATCGCGAAGCTGGATCAGTTCGTCGTGCAGCAGGAGCATCGCAAATGAAGCTGCGCAAGGAACTGTGGTTCGGTTTCTCCTTGATGGCGATCATTCTGATCGCCATCCTCGTGATGACGCCGTGGGGGCATTTGACCAACGGACACCTCGGCCTCATCATGCTGGCGCTCATCGTCGTGGCCATCATGCTCGGCTACCCCACGGCGTTCACCCTGATGGGCCTGGGCGTGTTCTTCGCCTGGCTCGCCTACCGCTCGGTCAACCCGGATACCGCGGTGCGGCAGGTGCTCGACCTCTTCGTGCAGCGGTCCTACGGCGTGATGTCGAACGACGTGCTGATCGCGATTCCACTGTTCGTGTTCATGGGCTACCTGGTCGAGCGGGCGGCCTTGATCGACCGCCTGTTCAAGAGCCTGCACCTGGCCACCGCGCGCGTCCCCGGCTCGCTCGCCGTCGCCACCATCATTACCTGCGCGATCTTCGCGACCGCGACGGGGATCGTCGGCGCGGTGGTCACGCTCATGGGCCTGCTCGCGTTCCCGGCCATGCTCAAGGCCGGCTACAACGTCAAGATCTCCGCGGGCGCGGTCACCGCGGGCGGCTGCCTGGGCATCCTGATCCCGCCGTCGGTTCTGCTGATCGTCTACGGCGCCACCGCGGGCGTATCGGTGGTGCAGCTCTATGCCGGCGCTTTCTTCCCCGGTTTCATGCTGGCCGGTCTCTACATCGGTTACGTCATCGTGCTGGCGAAGTGGAAGCCCAATCTCATGCCGCCGCTGTCCGAGGCTGAGCGGCACGTCGACCTTCCCCCTTTCGCGCAGGCGCTGCGCAGCAGCGGCACCAACGCCCTCGCGGGCCTGTGGCGCGCAGTCAGAGGTGCTGGTGCCGGCTCCAGTGTCACGAAGGGCACCGTCGTCACGCAATTTTTCCTGTCCCTGCTTCCCGCGCTCGCCCTCGCGGGCGTCGTCGCACTGACCTACTCCGTTGCGACCGCCCCGGCCGTGGAAGAAAGTACCTCGGGCCTGCAAGCGGCGGGCGGAACCGGCGGTGTCGCCGAAGACGAACAGGCAAGCGAACTCGCCACGCCGGAGGGCGGCGTCGCAGAGCCGCCGTCGGAGGAAGCGCCCGCCACGGCCGCCGAGCCGGTGCCGGCGAAGGAGGCTGCCCAAAGCCAGGCTTCCCCGCAGGCGCCCGCAGCGCAGCTCCAGGAGCGTTTGCCCGTCCCGGGGTGGTTCTGGATCGTGTTCGGCATCTGCGCGGCGATCGCGGCGGTCGTTTATTGGCTCTGGAGCTGGGAGCGCTTCGAGGTCTTCAAGTTTCTCCTGGCGTCGTTTTTCCCGCTCGCCGTGCTGATCCTCGCCGTGCTGGGATCGATCGTGTTCGGATTGGCGACGCCGACCGAGGCGGCCGCGGTCGGCGCCCTGGGAGGCTTGATCCTGGCCGCGGCGTACCGGCTGCTCGAGCACTGGCGCAAGTCCGCTCCGGGGTCGCAGGGGGCGGCGGTGTGGACGACGATCAAGGAGCTCGGCTCGATCACCAAGGAGTCCTCCTTCCTTACCGCGAAAACCAGCGCAATGGTCTGCTGGCTGTTCGTGGGGTCGGGCATTTTCTCGGCTGCGTTCGCCATCCTCGGCGGCCAGGAAATCGTCGAGAAATGGGTGCTCTCGCTCAACATGACGCCGCTTCAGTTCATGATCCTGGCGCAGTTCATCATCTTCATCCTGGGCTGGCCGCTGGAGTGGACCGAGATCATCGTCATCTTCATGCCGATCTTCATTCCGCTCCTGCCGCACTTCGGCATCGACCCGCTGTTCTTCGGCCTGCTGGTCGCGCTCAACCTGCAGACCGCGTTCCTCTCGCCACCGGTGGCGATGGCGGCGTTCTACCTCAAGGGCGTCTCCCCGCCGCACGTGACCCTCAACCAGATATTCGCGGGCATGATGCCTTTCATGGCAATACAGGTTCTCGCCGTGGTGCTCCTGTACATCTTTCCGAGCATCGGCCTGTGGCTGCCGCAGGTCGTATACGGACGCTGAGTCCCGATCGGTGAAGCCCCGCGTTCTCGTAACCCGCGCGACCTTCGAAGACGTCATCGCCAGGCTGCGCGAGCGCTTCGACGTCGAGGACAACCAGAGGGACGACACGCCTCTGGTCGGCGATGAGCTGAAGCGCCGGCTCGCCGATAAGGACGGGGTCCTCTCGACGGGCTCCGACCGCTTCGACGCTGCGATCGTCGACGCGGCCCCCCGGCTCAAAGCCGTGTGCAACGTCGCGGTCGGCTACAACAACATCGATCTCGCGGCCTGCAGCGAGCGGGGCATCCTCGCCACGAACACCCCGGAGGTGCTCGACGACACCACCGCGGACACGACCTGGGCGCTGATCAGGGCAGCCGCGCGCCGCATCACCGAAGCCGAGCGCTGGCTGCGCGGAGGCAACTGGATCCAGGGATGGAAGTACGACCGGCTCCTCGGCCAGGACGTGCACCACGCGACCCTGGGGATCGTCGGCATGGGCCGTATCGGCCAGGCCATCGCGCGGCGCGCGAAGGGCTTTTCGATGCGGGTGCTGTACCACAACCGCACGCGGGCGACCAAGGCGATCGAGCGCGAGCTGGGCGCAAAGTACGTCACCCTCGAGAGCTTGCTCAAGCAATCGGATTTCATCAGCCTCAACCTCCCGTACTCGAAGGAGGCGCACCATCTCATCGGGGCGCGGGAGCTTTCTCTGATGAAGCCCACCGCCGTTCTCGTCAACGCCGCTCGGGGCGGTATCGTCGACGACGCGGCGCTGGTGCAGGCGCTGAAGGAGAAGCGCATCGCCGCGGCCGGCCTGGACGTGTTCGAGGGCGAGCCGAAGTTCAATCCTGGATTTCTCGGGCTGGACAACGCGGTCCTGATTCCGCACATCGGCAGCGCAACGCTCGCCACGCGCATGAAGATGAACCTGCTCGCGGTCAAGAACCTCACTGCGGCTCTCGCGGGCAAGCGCCCGCCCAGCCTCCTCAATCCCGAAGCCTGGGCGAAGCGGCGCCGCTAGGGGCCGCACCATGTCCTTCGGCACCTCGGCCGCCGGGCCGGCCCCGGCGGAGGAACTGAAAGCGACGGCCGAAGCGCTCGCCGACGGAACGCTCACGGCGCGGGCCTACTGCGAATCGTGCCTAGCACGCATTCGCACCAACGAAGCGGTGGTCAAGGCGTGGGTAACGCTCGACGAGGATCGCGCCCGAGGCATCGCCGCGACGCGCGACGTCAGGGACGCGCACGGCCCGCTGCACGGCATCCCGGTGGGGGTGAAGGACATTTTCGATACCGACGACCTGCCCACGGAGATGGGGTCGCCGCTGTTCGTAGGGAACCGGCCCGCCAGGAACGCGCGGCTGGTCGAGCGGATCGTCGCCGCAGGCGGCTACGCGATCGGCAAGACGGCGACCGCCGAATTCGCCTTCATGCACCCCGCGGAAACGCGCAACCCCTGGAACCCCAAGCACACGCCCGGCGGTTCCTCTTCGGGTTCGGCGGCGGCGGTGGCGGCGGGCCACGTTCCCGTCGCGGTGGGCACGCAGACCAACGGTTCGGTGATACGCCCGGCGGCCTTCTGCGGCGTCGTCGGTTTCAAGCCGACTCCGGACATCCTGCCGATACAGGGTGTGCTGCCTTTTTCCGAAACGCTCGACCAAGCCGGCGTGTTCGCGCGCTCGGTCGCAGACGCCGCTTACTTCACCGCCTGCGTCGCCGACTCCGGTACCTTGACCGCGGACGTCGATGCGCTGTCGCGGCCTCCGAAGATCGCATTCCTTTCGCGTTTTCCCTGGAATTCGGCTGAGCGGGGCGCCGCGCATCAGCTGCAGGCGACCCTCGGCCGGCTCGCCGCCGCGGGAACCGACGTGAAAGCCCTCGACCTCCCGGACGAATTCGAGGACGCGAAACGCGTGCATCGAACGATCATGCTCTACGAGGGAGCGCGCGAGCACGCACCCAGGCAGGCATTGCACAGGCGCATCATGAGCGCGCCGCTGAACGCGGCGATCGACGAGGGGCTGGCCATGTCGCACGACGAATACCGCGCCGCGCTCGGCCGACGCGCGGCCCTCGCCGAGATCGCGCTCGACCTGTTCGCCGAGTGCGATGCGATCGCGTCGCTCCCGGCACCCGGCCCCGCTCCGGCGCGCCTGGACATCACCGGGGATCCGAGCTTCTGCACGCTCTGGACCCTGGTGGGTTTCCCCGCCGTCTCGCTCCCAACCGGGCTCTCGGATGCGGGCCTGCCCTATGGAATCCAGCTCGCAGGGCGCGCCCACGACGACGGTCGCCTTCTGCGCGTCGCCCGCTGGTGCGAGGAGGCCATCGGCTTCGAGAGGCCGTTGCGCTGAGTCTCCGGGTCGGTTGGCGGCGGCGCCTATTTTCGGCTACGCTACGCGGCTCCGGAGCCGCACCCCGTGAAGAAGAGCACCTTTCCGACGCCGCAGGATGCGGAGGCCGCTTTCTATGAAGCGCTGGAGACGGCCGATCTCGAGGCCATGATGGAAGTATGGGCCGAGGACGAGGAGATCGTTTGCGTGCACCCGGGAGGCCCGAGGCTAGCGGGTTTCGAGCAGATACGCGCAAGCTGGGCGCAGATCCTGGGTTCCGGCCAGCGGCTCAAGGTGCACGTCTCCAATCAGGTGGTGCTGTCGGGCATGATGCTCGTGATCCACAGCGTGCACGAGAGCATCCTGGTGCAGGGCGAGTCGCGCCCGCGCGCGCCGGTCGCCGCCACCAACGTGTACCTGCGCACCGGGAAAGGCTGGCGGATGGTCCTGCACCACGGGTCCCCCGCCCCGGCCGAGGCAACCCCGCCCACCGAATCGCCGAAAATCCTTCATTGAGCGCGAGTCATTCCTACCGAGCGCCCTGGTGGCTGCCGGGCGGGCACGTGCAGACTCTGTACGGAATCCTGTTCGCCCATTCGAAGATCGCCTGGAAGCGGGAACGCTGGGACACGCCCGACGGAGACTTCATCGACGTCGACCGCCTTCCCGGCGACGCGAACGCGCCGCTGGTAGTTGTTTTCCACGGTCTGGAGGGAGGCTCGGGCAGCCACTACGCCGGTGCGTTTGCGCGCGAGCTCGTGCGGCGGGGCTGGCGCGGCGCGATCGCGCATTTCCGCGGTTGCTCCGGCGAGCCGAACAGACTGCCGCGGGCCTATCACTCCGGCGATACCGAAGAGATTCGCTGGATCCTCCGGCGCCTGGCCTCCGAGTCGAGGGACACGGCGCTCTTCGCTGCCGGCGTGTCGCTGGGCGGAAATGCCCTGCTCAAATGGCTGGGTGAGGATGCCGACGCGAAGCGACTTCTTGCCGGTGCTGCCGCGGTTTCAGCACCGGTCGATCTCATGGCAGCGGGCGATGCGCTTGGCCGCGGCTTCAACCGCGTCTATACGAGGGCATTCCTGGCGACGATGCGCGAGAAAGCCGAGGAAAAACTCGCCCGTTTCCCGGGTCTTTTCGATGGAGAAGCGATGCGGCGCGCGCGCACCCTGCGCGAGTTCGACGACGTGGTCACCGCTCCCCTGCATGGATTCCGCGACACGGACGACTACTGGACCCGCGCGAGCTCGAAGCCGGTGCTCGGGCGCATCCAGGTGCCCACCCTGGTGCTCAATGCCCGCAACGACCCGTTTCTCCCGGAAGAGGCCCTCCCCGGACCCTCCGAAGTGTCCGCCGCGGTGTGCCTCGAGCTTCCCGATGAAGGCGGCCACGTCGCCTTTGTCAGCGCCCCGTTTCCCGGCAATATCGGCTGGATGCCGGCACGGGTCGCCGCGTTTTTCGAGGAAGCGTTGTCCGCACGCCGGTCCGCATCGGATGCTCGCGCGGATGGGATAATCCGGCTCTGAGGACCCTTCCGAATGAACGTCCCTCCCCAGGAAATCTTCAAGGCTTACGACATTCGCGGCGTAGTAGGCAAATCGCTCACCGTCGAAGGCGTGCGACAGATCGGTCAGGCGCTGGGCAGCGAGCTCCTCGATCGCAAGGCCGGGCGAGGACGGCCGGAAATCGCCATCGGACGCGACGGGCGGCTTTCCGGGCCCGCTCTGGCGGGAGCATTGATGGAAGGCATCTGCGCAAGCGGCGTGGATGTCGCCGAGATCGGCATGTTCGCCACCCCGGTTGCCTACTTCGCCGCGCACGAACTGGGTTGCGGCAGCGCGGTCGCGGTCACGGGAAGCCACAATCCCCCCGAATACAACGGGCTGAAGATGGTGCTTGCCGGAACGACGCTGGCGGGAGACGACGTCCAGCGACTGCGCCGGAGGATCGCAATGGGCGACCTCGCGCGGGGCGACGGGCGTCACCGCCGGGCCGACATTCGCGAAGCGTATCTGAAGCGTATTACTTCGGACGTGCGCCTCGCGCGTCCCATGAAGATCGCGGTGGACTGCGGCAACGGCGTTGCGGGTGCCACCGCGGGCGAGCTCTACCGGCGCCTTGGCTGCGAGGTGCTCGAAATCTACTGCGATGTCGACGGACGTTTTCCAAACCATCACCCCGATCCTTCCCACCCCGAGAACCTGAAGGACCTGATCGCGCTGGTGAAAAGAGAGCACGCGGAACTCGGGATCGCTTTCGACGGTGACGGCGATCGCCTCGGTGTGGTGACCGCCGAAGGGCGGATCATCTTTCCGGACCGGCAGCTGATGCTGTTCGCGAAAGACGTGCTGTCGCGCCAGCCCGGTGCCGAGATCATCTACGATATCAAGAGCACCCGCAATCTCGCCCCGTGGATCCGCAAGTACGGAGGCGTTCCCAGCCTGTGGAAGACCGGTCATTCCCTGATCAAGGCGAGGATGCGAGAGCGCGGTGCAGCGCTCGCCGGAGAGATGAGCGGCCACACGTTCTTCGTCGAACGCTGGTATGGATTCGACGATGCGCAATACGCCGGGGCGCGGCTGCTCGAAATCCTGAGCAAGACGGACAACGCAACTGCGACCCTCATGGCGCTGCCCGATTCGGTCAGTACGCCCGAGCTGCATTTGCCCCTGAGCGAGGGCGAGCCGCACCGGCTGATCGACATGCTCCAGGAAAAGGCCGAGTTTCCGGGTGCGACCGAGGTAATCCGGCTCGATGGGCTGCGGGTAGAGTACCCGGACGGGTTTGGTCTGGCGCGCGCGTCGAACACCACGCCGGTCATCGTGCTGCGCTTCGAGGCGGACGACCGGGGCGGGCTCGACCGCATCAAGGCGGAGTTCCGGCGTGTGCTGCTCTCGGTGAAGCCGGATGCCAAGCTGCCTTTCTAGCCGTCGCGAGATTTCACCGGAAACGGGGGAGGTGTCTTGGCGCGCGTACCGCTGATCGAAGAGAAGACCCATCCTGTTCTGGCCGGGCTGATTGCGACGATAAGATCCGAGCGCGGCGGAAAGCTCCTGAGTCTCTATCAAGCGCTGCTCAACAGCCCGCCGGTGGCCGAGGGATGGCTCAAGCTGTTCACCGCGATCCGCCAGAAGACGAAGCTCGCCGGGCGCTACCGGGAGCTCGCCATCCTTCGCGTGGCTCTGCTCAACGGTGCCGACTACGAGTACCGCGCTCACCTTCCTTTTGCGCTGCAGGAAGGCATGAGCCAGGAGCAAATCGATGCCATTCCGGGATGGCAGCTGTCCCGCAGCTTCGACGATCGCGAACGCACGGTGCTCGCCTACACCGACTGCATGACCCGCGGGATCCGCGTGCCCGATGCCGTATTCGCCGAGGTGCGGCGCAGTTTCGACGACAGGGAGATAGTCGAGCTGACTGCGACCATTGCGGGGTACAACCTGGTGTCGCGTTTCCTGGTGGCAATGCAGCTCGAATAGGAAGCGCTGCGGGGCCGGGAATCAGGCGAAATCGGGCGGGAACAGGTCCAGGCGATCCGTGAATATTGCGTCCACGCCCCAGGAGAGCAGGCGCCGCGCGACTTCCGTATCGTTGACCGTGTAGCAGAGCAGCCCGTAGCCGGCCCGCTTCACGTCGTCGGCCTGTGCTCTGGTCAGGTGCTCGGAGTTGCAATGTACCGACACGCAAGCGAGTTGCTGGACCGCCTCGCGCCAGCCTGGTTCGATGCGATCGGTCAAGTAGCCGCGCTCGAACTGCGGCGCATCGGCCTGTACCACCTCGAGGCAGGTCCTGTGAAAGGAAGAAAGAAGAGGTCTGTTCGAAACACCCGCCCACAGCTTCGCAAGGAGCTGGGCTGTGACGCTCGCCGTCTCGTGCTCGAATCCGCCCGCTGGCTTGATCTCGATGTTCGCCCAGAGTCCGAGTTGGACGCAGGTGTTCGCAGCCTGCTCGAAAGTGGGCACGCGCTCGCCGCGATGCTCCGGACCGAACCAGCCCCCGGCATCCAGACCGCTGAGTTTCGCGTAAGACGTTGCGGCGACGAGGCCTCGCCCGTCGGTGGTGCGCTCGAGCGTCTCATCGTGGATCAGCACGGGAATCCTGTCGGCGGAAAGCATCACGTCGAACTCGACCCCGCCGAAACCCAGTTCAGCGGCCTTGCGGATTCCCGCCAGCGTATTCTCCGGAGCCAGCGTGCCGCCACCGCGATGGCAGATGATGCGCGGATGAGGCCAGGTTCGATGCCGCATGTGTAGCGCCGCCCGTGGTCGAGTCGCAAGCATTATAGGCGTGCGGGTCGGCCGCGATCGCTGGAAGGACGGGCAAAAAAAAACGGGGGAAGGGAGGGTTTCCCCCGTTTAGCCGCCGTTTGCTGGGCCGGCGGGCAACTGGAAGCGCTCGGCGAAACTACAGTCAAAATTGCACCGACCGCCATGAATTCAACTATGACGGCATCATATCACCGGGGTCGGGGCCGGACAAGATCGAGGCTATCTCCTGTCCCGGGAATTTCCCGGGGCGCGTGTGCACAATCTAACGAAGTTGAAATGCAAGATCATCCTCGCGTGACTTTTTCACGACTCTCAGCTTTCGCGATGCTAGTATTGCCCGGTTCCTTCTCCCGATCTTGCGCATGGGCACCGCACGTTTCTCGCTGCTCCGAATCCTGGCCGACGGCGAGGCCCATTCCGCGGATGGAATCAGCCGGGCCCTGGAACTTTCCGAAACCGAGGTGGACGCGCTCGCGACCGAGCTCGAAACGCTTGGATTGCGCGTGCTTCGGGCGGGCTCGGCTTACCGGCTCGAAGAGCCGCTCGACCTGTATGACGCGAAGCTGCTCGCGGATCGGCTGAAGGAGTGTCCCGTCCTCCATCTCGAAGTCATCGACGAGTGCTCTTCGACGAACACGGAGCTGGCCAGGCGCGCGAAGGCCGGCGCCGCACACGGCTCCGCGCTGGTCTGCGAATATCAGAGCGCAGGGCGCGGCCGGCGCGGAAACACCTGGGTATCGACGGTCGGCGGCAGCGTGACTCTCTCCGTGCTGTGGCGATTTTCGCGCGGCACCGGCCAGTTGGCCGGACTCAGCCTTGCCGTCGCGGTGGGCGTTGCGACGGCGCTCGAGAAGCTCGGCGCCCGCGGTGTCTCGGTCAAGTGGCCCAATGACCTGTTTTGTCCGGGCGGCAAGCTCGGCGGGATATTGATCGAGACGTCGGGCGACATGAACGGCCCGACCGCAGCCATCGTCGGCATCGGCATCAACACGCGCCTGGGCCCTGCGGCGCGCGAACGTATCGGCCGGCCTGCCGCCGAGATTGCCGCGAGCACCTCTGCGATGCCGCCGCGCACCGCGGTGCTGGCCGGAGTGCTTTCGTCCGTGGCTGCGTCGCTCGAGCTGTTCTCACGCGAGGGCTTTGCGCCGTTCCGGCAGGCCTGGCTCGAACGCCACGCCTGGCAGGGAAGACGGGTGATCATTTCGCAGGCCGACCGCCGCGTGGCCGAAGGTGAAGTGGTCGGCGTAGCGGAAGACGGCGCGCTCGAGCTGGTCTCGGCCCAGGGTACACGACGGTTCCACAACGGCGAGCTTTCGCTCAGTCTCGAATAGATTCTCGAATAGATGCTGGAATAGCGCTCGGATGATACTCGCAGTCGATTGCGGCAATTCGCGGCTCAAGTGGGGGCTGCATGACCAGAGCGGCTGGATCAAGACCGGGAGCGTGACTGTTTCGGGGCTCGCGAAACTGAAGATCATGTGGAAGAGGATCCCGCCGGTCGATAGGATCGTCGTGGCCAACGTTGCGGGGCAGTCTGCGCGAAGGCGGCTCGAGGAGGCTCTCGCCCGCCAGGGAGTTGCCCCCACCTGGGTCACGGCGCAGCGGCACCAGTGTGGCGTGACCAACGGCTACGGAAAACCCGCCCAGCTTGGCGCCGACCGCTGGGCCGCGCTGATCGGTGCCTGGTCGATGCACCGCGGGCCGTGCCTGGTGGTCGCCGCAGGTACTGCGACGACGGTGGACACCCTGAGGAGCGACGGCACGTTCGCCGGGGGCATGATCCTTCCCGGCCTGGAGCTCATGAAGCGGTCGCTCGCGCACAACACGGCGGGGCTCGCATTGGCACGGGGCAGGTTCTCCGACACGCCGCGGAACACCGCGGACGCGATCGAATCAGGCTGTCTGCTCGCGCAAGCCGGCGCGATAGAGCGGGCCTTCGCCGCGATGGAGCCAGGGGCGACCTGCGTGCTCGGAGGCGGTGCGGCGGGACGAATCGCGCCGCACCTCGGCATTCCAGTACGTCTCGCGGAAAACCTGGTTCTGGAAGGCCTGGTACGGATAGCCCGCGAACCGTTCGAGCGACCCGGGAAACCGTGAGAATCGCTTTCTACCTCCTCTTGCTCGCCAACCTCGGCTTCTTCGCCTGGGCCTATTTCGGCCCGGGCCGGGCGGCAGACGAGCCGCAGCTCATGGAGCAGCAACTCAACCCTCAGGAGATCCGCCTTCTGAGCGCCGAGCAGGTGGCGAAGCTCGCAGTCGAGCGCGCCAAGCAGGCGGTCGAGCGTCCCAAGGTGCCGCCCAAGGCCCCGGTCGTTGCGTGCCTGGAGCTCGGCGCGTTCGGCCTGGGCGAGGTGCCGCGCGTGCAGCAAGCGCTCGAGCCACTGGGTCTGGGATCGCGGCTCACGCAGAGGCGGGCGGACGAAATCGCGAGCTATTGGGTCTTCATTCCGCCGCTGCGCAATCGCCAGGCGGCGAATCTCAAGGCCGCCGAGCTGAAGAAGCTGGGAGTCGAGGACTTCTTCATCGTTCAGGAGGACCCCAAGCTTCGCTTCGCAATTTCCCTGGGCGTATTCAAGACCGAGGAGGCGGCGAACTCGAGGCTCGCAGAACTGAGAAAGAAAGGCGTTCGAACCGCCCGGGTCGGACCCAAGGAGACGTCCGTGCAGAAGGTCTACTTCGCCATTCGCGAAGTGCCGGAGGCGCTGGTCACCAGATTGAACGACCTGCGCCAGAGCTTCGCGGGCACCGAGTTGAGGGACTGTGCCCCCGAGGAAAAACGGGCCAGGAACTAACCGGAAGCGGCATTCAGCCGCGGCGGATCTTGTCCACCAGCGCTGTCGTCGAAAGCCGGTGCCTGAAAGGGATCGAATGGACGCTTCCGCCCCAGGCGCGCACCTCGGAGGCCCCGACGATCGCCTCGGGCTTCCAGTCCCCGCCCTTCACCAGCACGTCCGGCCTGCAGGCACGTATCAATTCGAGCGGGGTGTCCTCTTCGAACCAGGTCACCAGTTGAACCGATTCCAGCGCCGCCACGACGGCGGCGCGGTCCGCCAGGCGGTTGAGAGGGCGGTCGTCTCCCTTGCCGAGCCGCTTCGCCGAAGCGTCGCTGTTGAGCGCGACCAGAAGCGTGGCGCCGAGCGCACGGGCTTCATCGAGATAAGTTGCGTGCCCGCGGTGAAGGATATCGAAGACACCGTTGGTGAACACGAGAGGCCTTTTGCAGGAGGCAGTCCGCGCCGCGAGCTCTTGCGGCGTACAGATCTTCGCTTCGAAGCGCGGCGGCATGCGGGTATCTTACCCGATGGCTTTGACAGAATACCGGGTGGCCGGTAACGTAGCCGGACTCGGTCATGCTCAATCTGATGCGCACTTTCCTCGCACTTGTTCTTGGCGCGGTCGCCTGTGCGCCCGCCGCGGCCGCATGCCCCGCGCTCCTCGGCTATACATTTCCGAGCCTAACCGATCAGCCCACCGCCCTGTGCCAGTTCGAAGGCAAAGTGCTGCTCGTGGTGAACACCGCCAGCGAATGCGGCTACACGCCCCAGTACCAGGGACTGGAGGCGCTCTATCGCCGCTACCGTGACAAGGGACTGGTCGTGCTGGGCTTCCCGGCGAACGACTTCGGGGGGCAGGAGCCGGGGGGCAACAGCGACATCGCCAAGTTCTGCGAGGTCAACTACGGCGTGAGTTTCCCGATGTTCGCCAAGTCGGGCGTTTCAGCGGGCAACGCCAACCCCTTTTACGCGTCGCTTGCGAAGAAGACCGGGGAGAGGCCCCAGTGGAATTTCCACAAGTATCTCATCGACCGCTCAGGTCAGACGGTGCTGTCGTTCGGCAGCGCGGTTGAGCCCGGCGACCGCAAGCTGATAGGCGAAATCGAGCGGATGCTCGGAGGGTCCGAAGGCAGGCCCTAGGGCGTCTCGGCTTTCTTCGCGGGCGGCGCGATGTACTCGAAGACGCGGACCACTTTCTGTACTCCTCCGGTTCCGCGTGCGATCTCGGTCGCCGCGTCGGCCTCTTCTCGCGTCACCAGGCCAAGCAGATACACGACGCTCGCCTCGGTCACCACTTTGATGTCGGTCGGCCTGAATTTCCCGTTGCCCAGGAAGTTGCTCTTGACCTTGCTGGTGATGTAGGCGTCGTTGCTCCGGGAAGCGGCTGAGCTCGTGCCCGCTATCTGCAGCTCGTTGACCACGGTCTTGACGTTCTCTACCCCGAGAGCGGCCTTCTCCGCGTCCGTCCTTGCCTGAGCGGTCGGAACCTCTCCGGTGAGCAGCGCCGTGTAGTTATAGCTGGTGACATTGACGTGTCCCTGGCTCTTGAGCGCGTCATCGATCCGACTTCCCGCGGCGAACTCGATCCGCTGGTCGGCGTACATGACTTCCACCTGACGGCGGTCGGCGGCGATCATCACACCCGCCGCCACGCCGCCGACGATCAGCGCTTCCGCGCAGCCCTGAAGCAGTACGGTGGGGACGAGAACCAGCCCCACTGCAACCCACTGCTTCGACCTCATTCGGCACCCAGCAACATGCAGTCGATGCCGTCGCACAGGCAGTGAAGGGTGAGCAGATGTACTTCCTGGATTCGCGCTGTTTGCGAGTGGGGGACACAGATGTGGACGTCCTCGGGCGCGAGCAGCTTGCCGATTTCCCCGCCGCCGCGCCCGGTGAGGGCAACCACGCGCATCTCGCGCTCGTGAGCCGCGGCGAGCGCGCGCATCACGTTCTTGGAATTGCCGCTGGTCGAGATGGCGAAAAGCACATCCCCCGGCTGGCCGAGGGCGCTCACCTGCTTGGAGAAGACCTGCTCGTAATCGTAGTCGTTCGCGATCGATGTCAGGGTCGAGGTATCGGTCGTCAAGGCGATCGCCGCAAGCCCGGGGCGCTCGCGCTCGAAGCGATTGAGGAGCTCGGCGGAAAAATGCTGGGCATCGGCAGCCGACCCGCCGTTTCCGCACGCGAGGATCTTGCCGTTGGCGAGCAGCGCCTTCACCATGATTTGAGTGGCATGGGCGATGGGCTCGGCGAGCACCTCGTGCGCCTTCAGCTTGAGCTGGGCGCTGTCGTTGAAATGGCGCCGGATGCGCTCGAGCAGATCCACGCTGTCGTCGGCGGGGCGAGGTGTAGCGGGTTTCACGATGGAATCATTCTACCGCAAGCGTCCACACGTTCTCACGCCGAGAAGGCGTCGCGTATCCATTCGATCCGCGGAGGCTCGATGCGCTCCAGCAGAACCACGTCGAACCTGCAGGCGGCCTCCCTGGTGCCCGCCAGATAGTGGCGCGCGGTGGCGATGATTCGAGCCTGCTTGCGCCGATCCACGCTGTAGGAAGCTCCCCCGAAGGTCTTCGAGTGGCGCAGCCTGACTTCGGCGAAAACCAAAGTGTCTCGATCGCGCAGGATGAGATCAATCTCGCCCCAGCGACACCGATAACGGCTTTCGATCACCGCCAATCCCTTGTCCTGCAGGTACGCGGCGGCGATCTGCTCGGCGCGATCGCCGGTCTTCACTTGGTTCCCTCGAACGATACGCCGACGCCGTCGCGGAACACCGCCTGGACCGGCTCGCGCTGGAGCGAGCTGCCTCCCCGGTAGGATACCTTTCCGGTCACTCCGTCGAGGTTGATGGTCTGCTGTCCGCCGAGCAGCTGCCCGGCGATGCGGCAGGAGTCGATGCCCAGCGCGTAGAACCGCTGGAGCTCGGTGGAAAGACCCTCGAGTCGCGGATAGACCATTACCGCCGGGTGATCGGGCTGCACCAGCCAGGGCATGTCGACGAAGCGAATGCCGTTGAGATCGCCGTTGACGAGCGGGTCGTTCTTGCCGTCGTTGATCTGCGAGGTCGCGAAGACCGGAATCTGGTTGTTCAGGTAGGGGCGTACGGTGCGCGCCTGATCGGCTTCCGCGGCGAGAAAGGTGAGCTGCGCCTGCGAGTCGGCGAGCCCGCGCCGCATGTCGATCAGATCGCCGCGCGGCCCGAATTCCCTGATGTCGCTGATTTTCCCGCCCAGCGAGAACCACTCGTCGGCGAAGGCGCGTGCGACCCGTTTGGCGAGCAGGCTCGAAGCTTCCACGACGACGCTCTCGCGCAGGCCCCGCGCGAAAGCCGTGCGCGCCACCGCGCGGGCCTCGGATTCCGCGGACAGTCCGAAGGTGTAGAGGCGGGGCGGCAGCGGCGAGTCGCCGTCCGCGACGTTGAGCGCGAGCGTGACGACGGTGATATGGCCCGCGGTGGCGAGCGCCGTGACCCCCGAGCGCGTCAGGGGCCCGACCATGACGGCGGCGCCGCGCTGCACGGCGGCCTCGTATTCGGCGATGATGCTCGATGCCTGCGCGTCGGTACGCACCACCTGAAGCGGCTGCCGCTTCTCCAGGAAAGCGAGCGCCGCCTGGCAGCCCAGGCGCACGGCCTCCGCGGCCCGGGAGAACTCGGGCGCATTGAGCGGAAGCAGCAGGCCGATGAAAGGCGGCTCGGTCGGCCGGCTTGCCGGATCGTCGAGGGCCGCGCACAATGCCGGACTCAATAACGCCGACAGAGCGAAACAGATTTGGGTGCAGTGACCGGCAGGCATAGCGGGAGCCCGGGCGGGGCGGGTCAATTATATGTGGTGGCGACGCCCATTGGGAACCTCGAGGACATCAGCTCGCGCGCACTCGATTCGCTCGCACGCGCCGATGCGATCGCCGCGGAGGACACCCGCGTGACCGCGCGGCTGCTCGAGCATCATCACCTGCAGGGCAAGCTCATCGCCGTGCACGAGCACAACGAGCGGCAATCCGCCGAGCGGATCATCAAAGAGCTGGCGCAGGGAAAGAACGTCGCGCTGGTCACCGATGCCGGCACGCCGGGGGTGGCCGATCCCGGAGCCCTGGTGGTCGCACGAGCGCGCGCGGCGGGGTTCAGGGTCGTTCCGATTCCCGGGCCGAACGCGGCAGTCACCGCCCTGTCGGCCGCCGGCTTGCGCGACGCGCCGTTTCTTTTTTTCGGATTCCTTCCGCCGAGGTCCGCGGCGCGGCGCAAGGCACTCGAGTCCCTTCGCGGCCTGCCCTACACACTGGTGTTCTACGAAGCGCCGCACCGGATCGTCGAATCCGTCGAGGACCTCGCCACAATACTCGGCGCGATGCGCGCCCTGGTCCTGGCGCGCGAATTGACCAAGATGTTCGAGGAATTCCATCGCTGTCCCCTGGGCGAGGCTGCGACGTGGCTGCGGGAAGACCCGGACCGCCGGCGCGGCGAGTTCGTGCTGCTCGTCGAGGGCGCTCCCGCAGCGGAGCCGGGCCACGACTGGGAGGCGATGCTGACGGCGTTGCTGGAGGAAATGCCGCTTGCGCGGGCGGTGAAGCTCACTTGCAGGATCACCGGAGCGAAGAAGAACGCTGTCTACGCCCACGCACTGAGCCTCGCCGGAAAGACGGGCGGCCGACGGCGATGAACGCGCTTACGATTACGCGTCCCGACGACTGGCACCTGCACCTTCGCGACGGACCCGAGATGGCGAGCGTGCTCGGGCACACGGAGCGCACCTTTGCCCGGGCGATCGTCATGCCCAACCTCGGGACTCCGGTGACCACGACCGCCCTTGCCGCGGCCTACCGCGATCGCATTCGCGGAGCTCTGCCGAACACCTCCCGGTTCGAGCCTCTGATGACCCTGTATCTCACCGACAACACCAGCGCCGAGGAGATCGCGCGGGCCAGGAGCTCGGGCTTCGTTTTCGGAGTGAAGTACTATCCCGCGGGCGCGACGACGAACTCGGACGCGGGAGTGACGCGGATCGAGCGTGCTTATCCCGCGCTCGAGGCCATGCAGGAGCACGACCTGCCCTTGCTCGTTCATGGCGAGGTCACGGCGCCGGGCGTGGACATTTTCGATCGCGAGCGCGTGTTTCTCGAAACGGTGCTCGCCGACGTCGTGCGCCGTTTTCCGCGACTTCGCGTCGTGGTCGAGCACGCGAGCACCCGCGAGGCGGTCGAGTTCGTGTCCGCGGGCGGGCCGCGCATCGCGGCGACGATCACGGCGCATCATCTGCTCTACAATCGCGGAGCGCTCTTCGCGGGCGGCTTCCGGCCGCACTTCTACTGCCTGCCGGTGCTGAAGCGCGAGGAGCACCGCGCCGCGCTGCTGCGCGCCGCCACGAGCGGCAATCCGAAGTTCTTTCTGGGCACGGACAGCGCGCCGCACGCGCGCGCCGGCAAGGAGACGTGCTGCGGCCATGCCGGGATCTACTCCGCGCCGGCCGCAATCGAGCTCTACGCGGAAGCTTTCGAGCAGGCCGGCGCGCTCGACAAGCTCGAAGGCTTCGCGAGCTTTCACGGCCCGGCTTTCTACGGGCTACCGCGCAACACCGGATCGATCATGCTTCGCAAGCAAGCGTGGACGGTGCCCGGCGAGTTGCCGTTCGGCGCGGCGACGGTCGTGCCGCTGCGCGCGGGAGAGTCCGTCGCGTGGCGGGTCGTGGCGGGATGACGACCGGGTCCTGGCGTTCGGCGCTCTCCGCGCCGATCTTCGACGCCCTGCGACCCTTGCTCTTGCGCCTGGCTTCCGGCGGGTTTCCGCGTCACGGGGATCTCAACGCCTTGACCACGCCCTCGATCGCGAGCGGTGGTGGTGCACCCATCCGCTTCGTACCTCCGGCAACCGCGGAGTCGGAGCAGTACGAGGTCCGCATCTTCGAGACCGGCGAAGTGCAGACACGCCCGGACAACTGGCACGACCTGTTCAACGCGCTCGTGTGGCTCGCGTTTCCGAAGACCAAGGCAGTGCTGAACCGGCACCACTATGAGCAGATCCGTGCGCGCGGTGCCGAGAGACAGCGAGGCACGGCTCGCGACGTCCTGACCTTGTTCGACGAGGGGGGAATCGTGGTCGGCTCGGCCGATGCGACCCTATCGATCTTGTTGACGGATTCCCGGTGGAAGGAGCTGTTCTGGACGCGCCGCGAGGGAGTGCGGCACGACATGCGCTTTTACGTATTCGGTCATGCCATCTACGAGAAGGCCCTGGCGCCGTACAAGGGCGTGACGGCCAAAGCGCTGATCGTCGAACTCGCGCCGGGACTATTGGATGCGTCCACGGAGCGACAGATCGCGGAGCTCGACACCCGCGCGGCGCATTATTTCTCCGGCACGCGGGCGCTCGCCTCGACCCGCAGCCTGCCGCCGCTGCCGGTTCTCGGCGTTCCGGGATGGGAGCCCGCGAACGAGCGGCAGGATTACTACGACGACGTATCGCAGTTCCGGCCGCGGCGAATCGAAGCCTAGGGAAACGCCGGCAGGGTCGGCTCCACACCGCGGTCGGCAGCTTCCGGATGGCCGCGGTGAACCAGGTCCTGGATCTCTTCGACGCGCGACGGCGCCACGTCCACCATCAGCAGGATCTTGCCCGCGTCGATTTCTTTCTGGAAAGGCTTGAGGCGCGAATTCGGCACGGACATCGCCACGAGACTCGCGGCCCAAGCACCGAACAGCGCCCCGATCACGGTGCTGACCAGCACGGTGACGAGCTGCAGCGCCACGCCATCGGGCGGGGTCAGGTAGACATAGATGCCGATCAGGAACCCGCCTACCCCCCCGACAACGAAACCCAGTTCCGCACCGTGCACGGCATCGGACTTCTGCAGGTAGCCGGCCTCGCGGAGTTTTCCCAATGCAGTGCCGCGCCGGGCGAGAAAGTGCATATGGCGGTCTTCCACACGCCCAAGAAGCAAGTCGTTGGCCGTTTGAATCGCGCTGCCCAGATCGGGAAGCAGGAAATACAGTCTGCGTCTCATACCGACCTCCTTTGAAACAAGACTGTGCGCTCATTCATACGCCGCCGGGTCCCCGAAATCAAGCCCAGCCCGGCCGAATGCGCTAGAATTGGCGGTGAAGTTGGCCAGACAGTCGCTGGCAAGCGACACCGCCAGAGGAAAGTCCGGGCTCCGCAGAGCAGGGTGCTGGGTAACGCCCAGGCGCCGCGAGGCGACGAACAGGGCCACAGAGACGAGCCGGTTCAGTCCGGAGTGAAACGCGGCAACCTCCACCCGGAGCAACATCAAATAGGCGGACGATGACGCGGCTCGCCGAGTCCGCGGGTAGATGGCTCGAGCGCCGGGGTAACTCGGCGCCTAGAGGAATGACTGTCCACGACAGAACCCGGCTTATCGGCCAACTTCACTTCTGCGATGGCACCGGCGATCGACCGGGGCGAGACTCTCTCTAGCGGGCGACGCGCTTCGCCCAGGCGGTGATCGCCGCGAGCACTTCCGGCTCGTCGCCGAGGGCGGACATCACGCGAAATTCGGTGCTCGCGTTGTCGCGCCTGAGCGCCGCGACCCTCTCCGGCAGCTGCTGCTTCAAGTGATTTCCCTGCGCGAGAAACAGGGGAACGACGGTCACCATCTTGACGCCCTCGGCGACAAGGACCCGGGCGGCGTCCTCGAGCGAAGGCGTCATGATTTCGAGATAGGCGAGCTCCACCCTCAAGCCTTCGGATCGAAGGCTGTCGCGGACTTTCTCGAAGGGGCGAGCCCATTCGGCTTCGCGCGCGCCGTGGGCGAACAGGATGACGGCGCGCGAGGACATGGCCCAGCTTAGCGGCCGACGACTGCCCGGTCAAAATGTCGGCATCGCCGTGCACCTCGATGATGCGTTCCCTCGCTCTCGAAACCTGCTCCCGCTGGGCGCGACGCTGGCACGGCTATTGCACACTGTTCGACTATGCGCGTCTTGCTCTTCGATGAATCTCCCGAGCGAATCGCCGTGCTGCGCGAGGGCCTCGAGCGTGCCGGCTACGAAGTCGCGGCCTGCGTCGCCTCGCCGCTCGAGCTTCTGCGTGCGGTGGATGCGGTCAAGCCCGATGTCATCATCATCGACACGGAATCGCCCAGCCGCGACGTGCTGGAACACGTGGTGCTGATCACGCGCGACCAGCCGCGGCCGATCGTGATGTTCGCGAGCGACGATGCACCCGACGCAATCCGCGACGCCGTGCGCGCGGGCGTCGCGGCCTATGTCGTCGACGGCCTCGACGCCGCGCGCGTCAAGTCCATCGTGGAAGTGGCGGTCGCGCGCTTCGGCGAGTACCAGCGGCTGCGCGAGGAATTGGCCGAGGCCAACCTGAAGCTCGAGGAGCGCAAGCTGGTCGAGCGCGCCAAGGGCATCCTGATGAAGGCTCGCGGCATGGACGAGGACGAAGCATTCCAGGCGCTGCGGCGCATGGCGATGGACCGCGGAAAGCGCCTCGGCGAGATCGCGCAGCAGCTCATCGATATGGCCGGTCTGCTGACTTAGCTCGGCCCAAGTCAGTGCGACGACGGCTTTTGCTGCACCGCAACCGTGCGCTGCAAACGGGATTCTTGCGTCCGGCCCGAACAGAAGATCCGATTCAACTTCTTGTTTCGATGCGGGAAGCGCGCGACTTGGCGATGTTGGCACATCGCTTGCGTAAGAGGTAGCAAGCAGCGGCCAACGGCGGCCGCCGCACAGAGCAAAGGCGTTCGTTCAGGCAGCGGATTTTTTCGCTGCAAACGAGCGCCTTTTTGTTTTCGGAGAGCGAAATGAATGGGAACAGAGCAGACAAGCGGCGGAAATTTCTCAAGCAGGCCGGCGCGGCGGGCGTCATGAGCCTGGTGCCCGCGGCGGTGCGCAGCGTCGCCTGGGCGGCGGGCTCCGACGCCCCGGAGAAGAAGGAAGTGAAGATCGGCTTCATCCCGCTCACCGACTGCTCCTCGGTGGTGATGGCCTCGGTGATGGAATTCGACAAGAAGTACGGAATCAAGATCACTCCGTCCAAGGAAGCCTCCTGGGCCGCGGTGCGCGACAAGCTGGTCAACGGCGAGCTCGACGCGGCTCACGTGCTCTACGGCCTGATCTACGGCGTGCAGAACGGCGTGGGCGGTCCGAAGAAGGACATGGCGGTGCTGATGGCGATTAACAACAACGGCCAGGCGATCACGCTCTCCTCCAAGCTGCACGAAAAAGGGGTCGGCGACGGTGCCAGCCTCAAGTCGCTCATCGATCGGGAAAAACGCGAATACACCTTCGCACAGACCTTTCCGACGGGCACGCACGCGATGTGGCTCTACTATTGGCTCGCGGCCAACGGCATCCATCCCTTCAACGACGTCAAGGCGATCGTCGTGCCGCCGCCGCAGATGGTGGCGAACATGCGCGTGGGCAACATGGACGGCTTCTGCGTCGGCGAGCCCTGGAACAACCGCGCCATCGTCGACAAGATCGGTTTCACCGCCATCACGACCCAGGACATCTGGAAGGACCATCCGGAGAAGACGCTCGGCACCACCGCCGAGTTCGTGCAGAGGTACCCGAACACCGCGCGCGCCATGACCGCAGCGGTGCTGGAAGCCGGACGCTGGATCGACAGCTCGCTTTCCAACCGCCAGAAGACGGCCGAGACGGTGGCGGACAAGTCCTACGTCAATACCGACAAGGAAGTGATCCTCGCGCGCATGCTGGGCCGCTACGACAACGGCATCGGCAGGACCTGGGACGATCCCAACTATATGAAGTTCTTCAACGACGGGGCGGTGAATTTCCCCTACTACTCGGACGGCATGTGGTTCATGACCCAGCATCGACGCTGGGGCCTGCTGAAGGAAGACGTCGACTATCTGGCCGTGGCGAAGAAGGTCAATCGCGTCGACGTGTACAGGGATGCGGC
This sequence comes from Burkholderiales bacterium, assembly GCA_035519135.1. Taxonomy (GTDB): domain Bacteria; phylum Pseudomonadota; class Gammaproteobacteria; order Burkholderiales; family SG8-39; genus VBDM01. The sequence continues at coordinate 28,443 of DATIWX010000039.1, forward strand.
GGCGATGGTCAAGGTCAACCTGCCTCGCGAGCCGTTGCGCGTGTCCAAGCTGATCGACGGCGTGGTCTGGGACGGCAAGGACCCGAAGAAGTACGCGGGTTCGTTCAAGATCAAGGTGGCGTGAGGTGCACACCATGAGCGCGGTTCCCGCCACCGTGCACGCGCTGAAGCCCTCACGCGCGGAGACCGGTCCGGCAAATCCGTCGGCGCAGCCCCATAGCTACGCGACCGAAAAGCCGCTTTATGTCCGCGCAAGGGCACCCGATTGGCTGCCGCGCGTGATCGCGCCGCTGATCGGTCTTGCCCTGTTCGTTGCGTTGTGGGCGATCATCGCGAAAGCCGGGGGCCGGCTGCCCGATCCCGCGTCGACGTGGCACTCGGCCGTCGAGGTCTTCGGCAATCCTTTCTACAGGAAGGGGCCGAACGACCAGGGCATCGGCTGGAACGTGCTCGCCTCGCTCGGCCGCGTCGGCATCGGCTTCGGGCTCGCGGCGCTCGTCGGCATTCCGCTCGGCTTCATGCTGGGACGCTTCCGCTTCCTCTCCGACATGGCGGCGCCGGTCATCAGCATCCTCAAGCCGGTGTCGCCGCTCGCCTGGCTGCCGATCGGGCTGATGGTGTTCAAGGCGGCCAACCCCGCTGCGATCTACGTGATCTTCGTCTGCAGCCTGTGGCCGATGATCGTGAATACCGCGGTCGGCGTGCGCCACATTCCGCAGGACTATCTCAACGTGGCGCGGGTTCTCAATCTTCCGGAGTGGACCGTGTTCAGGAAGATCCTGTTCCCGGCCGTGCTGCCTTACATGATCACGGGCGTGCGCCTGTCGATCGGCGTGGCGTGGTTGGTGATCGTCGCCGCCGAGATGCTCACCGGCGGTGTCGGCATAGGCTTCTGGGTGTGGGACGAATGGAACAACCTCAACGTGCAACACATCATCATCGCGATTTTCACGGTCGGCGTCGTCGGCCTCGCGCTCGAGCAGGGAATGATCCTGCTCGCCCGCCGTTTCAGCTACGAGTGAGGATGAAATGACCGAGCGCTATCTGCAGATCGACGGCGTGCGCAAGGTGTTCGAAACCAAGAAAGGTGCGTTTTGCGCGCTCGAAGGGATCAGCCTCGATATCCGCGCCGGGGAATTCGTTTCCCTGATCGGGCACTCGGGCTGCGGCAAATCGACGCTCCTCAACATCGTCGCCGGCCTGCTCGAGGCGAGTGAGGGGCACATCCTGCTCGCCAACCGGGAAGTGACCGGGCCCGGTCCCGACCGCGGCGTCGTGTTCCAGAACCACTCGCTCCTGCCCTGGCTCACCTGCTTCGAGAACGTGCAGCTCGCGGTGGAGCGCGTGTTCGGGGCGACGGAGAAGAAAGCCGCGGTGAAGGATCGCGTGCAGCGTGCTCTGGAGCTGGTGCAGCTCGGCCACGCGGAGGACAAGTACCCGCACGAGATCTCCGGCGGCATGAAGCAGCGGGTCGGCATCGCGCGAGCGCTCTCGATCGAGCCGAAAGTACTTCTGCTGGACGAGCCCCTCGGGGCCCTCGACGCCTTGACGCGCGCGCGGCTGCAGGACGAGCTGATGCGGATCGTCTCCACGACCGGCAGCACGGTGCTCATGGTCACGCACGACGTGGACGAGGCGGTGCTCCTCTCCGATCGCGTCGTGATGATGACGAACGGCCCCGCGGCGAGGATCGGGGGCGTGCTGGAGATCGATCTTCCTCGCCCGCGCAATCGTCTGGCGCTGGCCGGAGACCGGCGCTACATGGCGCTGCGGGCGGAGTTGCTGGAGTTTCTCTATCGCAAGCAGATGCGCGAGGCGGCCTGATGAAAGTGGTCGTCGTCGGCAACGGCATGGTGGGCCAGCGCTTCCTCGAGCAGCTGGTGGCGCGCCGCGGCGATTTCGAGATCACCGCCTTCTGCGAGGAGCCGCGGCCGGCGTACGACCGGGTGCACCTCACCAGCCTCTTCTCGGGGAAGAGCGCGGCCGACCTGAACGTCGTTCCCGAGAAGTTCTTCCAGCATCACGGCGTGACCCTACGGCTGAACGACAGCGTTCTCTCGGTAGACGCCGCCAGGAGGATCGTCCGCTCGGCGCGCTACAGGGACGTGCCCTACGACAAGCTGGTGTTCGCTACCGGCTCGTATCCCTTCGTGCCGCCGGTGCCGGGCAGGGATCGGCGCGGATGCTTCGTCTACCGTACGATCGAGGATCTCGAGGTGATCACGGCGGCGGCTGCGCGCACGAAGGTCGGCACGGTGATCGGCGGCGGACTCCTGGGTCTCGAGGCGGCCAAGGCGCTCAAGGATCTCGGACTGGAGACGCACGTCGTCGAGTTCGCGCCGCGCCTCATGTCGGTGCAGCTCGACGACGCCGGCGGACGGCTGCTGCGCCGGAAGATCGAGGAGCTCGGGGCCAGGGTGCACCTGTCGAAGAGCACCCAGCAGATCGTCGCCGGCGAGAAATGCCGGCATCGGCTCGTGTTCACCGACGGCACGAGCCTCGAGTCCGACGTTGTCGTCTTCTCCGCCGGAATCCGGCCTCGCGACGAGCTGGCCCGCGCCGCGGGGCTCGCGATCGGCGAGCGTGGCGGGATCCGCATCAACTCGCACTGCCAGACCACGAACCCGGATATCTACGCGGTCGGCGAGTGCGCGCTCTGGGAAGGGCGCATCTTCGGCCTCGTCGCTCCCGGCTACCAGATGGCGGAAGTCGCAGCGCGCCACGTCGCGGGGGACGGCGAGATGCAGTTCCTCGGCGCCGACATGAGCACCAAGCTCAAGCTCATGGGCGTCGACGTCGCCTCGATCGGCGACGCGCACGGCAGCACGCCCGGCGCGCAGAGCTATGTCTACACCGACGAGGTGGTCTACAAGAAGCTCGTCGTCAGCCCGGACCGCACACAACTGCTCGGGGCGATCCTGCTCGGCGATACCTCGGCCTACGGCGCACTGCTGCAGACCGTCCTCAACGCGCTGAAGCTGCCCGAGCATCCCGAGGACCTGATCCTGCCGGCCCGCTCCGGCGCTCCCGCGGGAATGGGCGTCGACCTGCTGCCCGAGAGCGCTCTGATCTGCTCGTGCAACGGAGTGTCGAAGGGGGCGATCTGCTCCGCGATCGCGGACGGCTGCACCTCGCTGGGATCGCTGAAGACGAGGACGAAGGCCGCGACGAGCTGCGGCGGCTGCGCACCTCTCGCCAAGCAGATTCTCGATGCCGAGATGAAGAAGCGGGGCTACCGCGTCAATAACCACCTGTGCGAGCACTTCTCCCACTCCAGGCAGGAGCTCTTCCACCTCGTCAAGGTCAACGCGATCAGGACTTTCGACGAGCTGATCGCGCGGCACGGGAAGGGCAGAGGATGCGATATCTGCAAGCCTGCGGTCGCCTCGATCCTGGCCTCGTGCTGGAACGAGATGATCCTCAAGCCCAAGCACGCGCCTCTCCAGGATACCAACGACCATTTCCTCGCCAACCTCCAGAAGGACGGAACCTACTCGATCGTGCCGCGCGTACCGGGGGGCGAGATCGCGCCCGAAAAGCTCATCGTGCTCGGCGACGTCGCCCGGAAATACGGCCTCTACACCAAGATCACCGGCGCACAGCGAATCGATCTCTTCGGAGCGCGCGTCGAGCAGCTGCCGCTCATCTGGAAGGACCTGGTCGACGCCGGCTTCGAGTCCGGCCACGCCTACGGCAAGGCGCTGCGCACGGTGAAATCCTGCGTCGGCAGCACGTGGTGCCGCTACGGCGTGCAGGACTCGGTGGCGATGGCGATCCGCCTGGAAACCCGCTACCGCGGGCTGCGCTCGCCGCACAAGATGAAGATGGCAGTCTCGGGCTGCACTCGCGAGTGCGCCGAGGCGCGGGGCAAGGACGTGGGCGTGATCGCGACCGAAAAGGGCTGGAACCTCTACGTGTGCGGCAACGGCGGCATGAAACCGCGCCACGCCGACCTGCTCGCGAGGGACCTGGACGACGCCACGCTCATCCGCACCATCGACCGCTTCCTCATGTTCTACATCCGCACCGGCGACCGGCTGCAGCGCACCAGCACCTGGCTGGAGAACCTCGAGGGCGGCATCGACTACGTGCGCAAGGTGGTGTGCGAGGACTCCCTCGGCATCGGCGCCGAGCTCGAAACGGACATGCAGCGGCTCGTCGATACCTACGAATGCGAGTGGAAGAAAGCGATCAACGACCCGGAGATCCTCAAGCGCTTCCGGCATTTCGTGAACAGCGACGAACCGGACCGCAACGTGGTGTTCGTAACCGAGCGGGGCCAGATCCGCCCGGCGCGGCCCGGGGAACGGGAAAAAGAACTTGAGCCCGCATGAGCCCGGCGCGATCCGGGCATGCCGCCTGGAGGACATCGTTCCGAATACCGGCGTGTGCGCTCTGGTGCGCGGGCGGCAGGTCGCGGTCTTCCGCCTGGACGACGACAGCGTCTACGCGCTGGACAACCACGATCCCTTCTCGAAGGCGAACGTGCTCTCGCGCGGCATCGTCGGCGATCTCAAGGGCGAGCTGGTCGTGGCGTCCCCGGTCTACAAGCAGCATTTCAGCCTGGTGTCGGGCCGCTGCATCGAGGACGCGGCGGTCCGGATACCGGTCTACCGCGCCAGGGTCGAAGACGGCTTCGTGCTCGTGGACGTGTCCGAGGTCCCGACCACCTGTTGTTTTTGCGGGATCGGATGCGGGGTTCTCGTCTCGGTCTCCGACAATGCCATCACGTCGGTCAGGGGCGATCCGTCTCATCCGGCCAATTTCGGGCGGCTGTGCACCAAAGGCCTGTCCCTGCACAAGGCCGATCTCTCCTTCCGTGGACTCTTCCCGGAGATACACGGCCGGAGAAAGTCCTGGGACGAGGCTCTGAGCTTCATTGCCGAGCGCTTCGGAAGAACCATCGCGGAGCACGGTCCCGACTCGGTGGCGTTCTACGTGTCCGGGCAGTTTCTGACCGAGGACTACTACGTCTTCAACAAGCTCGCCAAGGGGGTGATCGGGACCAACAACATCGACACCAATTCGCGCCTTTGCATGGCGTCCGCCGTGGCGGGCTACAAGCAGACGCTCGGCGCGGATGCGCCGCCCGCTTGCTACGAAGACGTCGACTCGGCGGAGTGCGTCTTCATCGCCGGCAGCAACACCGCCTGGGCTCATCCGGTTCTCTTCAGGAGGATCGAGCGGGCGAAGCCGCGGCAGCTGATCGTCGTCGATCCGCGAAAAACGGAGACTGCGCGCTCGGCGACGCTGCATCTGCAGATCGCGCCGGGAACCGATGTCGCGCTCTTCAACGGCATGCTTCATGTCATGCTGCGGGAGGGCTGGTGCGACGAGGGCTACATCCGCCGCCATACCGAGAATTTCGAATCGGCGAGGCGGATCGCGAGCGCGGCCTCGCTCGAGGAGACCGCCGCGGTCTGCGGCGTCCCCGAGGCGGACATTGTCGAGGCGGCCAAGGTCTTCGCCCGCTCGAAAGCGACCCTGTCCCTCTACTGCCAGGGCCTCAACCAGTCCTCCAGCGGCACGGCGAAGAACGCCGCCCTCATCAACCTGCACCTCGCCTGCGGGCAGATCGGCAAGCCCGGCGCCGGGCCCTTCAGCCTGACCGGCCAGCCCAATGCGATGGGCGGAAGGGAGGTCGGCGGCATGGCCAATCTGCTTTCGGCCCACCGCGATCTCGGCAACGAGGAGCACAGGCGAGAGGTCGCCGAGCTCTGGGGAGTGGATGCGGTGCCGTCGAATCCGGGGAAGACCGCGGTGGAGATGTTCGACGCGGTGCGCGCCGGCGAGATCAGGATCATCTGGATCGCCTGCACCAACCCGGCGCAATCGCTGCCGGACCAGAACCTGGTGCACGAGGCGCTGGAACGCGCCGAGCTGGTGATCGTGCAGGACGCATACCGCGGCACGGAGACCGCGGCGTACGCCGACGTCTTCCTGCCCGCCGCAGCGTGGGGCGAGAAAAACGGCACCATGACCAACTCCGAGCGGCGCATCTCGCGCGTGCGAGCCGCGGTGCGCCCGCCGGGCGAGGCCCTCCCGGACTGGCGCATTGCGGTCGAGTTCGCCAGAAGACTTTCCATTCCCGGGAAGAGCGACCTGTTGCACTACGAAACGCCGGAAGACATCTTCAACGAGCATCGCGAGACCACCCGCGGGCGCGATCTGGACATCACCGGACTTTCCTACGCGCTGCTCGACCGGCGCGGCCCGCAGCAATGGCCGTTTCCCGAGGGCGCCGCCGAGGGGAAGAGGCGCCTCTACGAGGACGGGGTGTTCCCCACCGGATCCGGGCGCGCGCGATTCGTCGCGACGCCATTCAGGGCGGTCGCGGAGGAGGTGGATGAGCGCTATCCGCTGGGCCTGACCACCGGGCGGCTGCGCGATCAGTGGCACACGATGAGCCATACGGGGACGATCGCCGGCTTGTTTGCGCACGAGCCGGAGCCGCGCGTGACCATGCATCCGGAGGATCTTTCGCAGTCGCGGGCCGGCGACGGCGATCTGGTACGGCTGCAATCCCGCCGCGGGCATATCTATCTGCAGGCCGCAGCCGACCCGGACCTGAAGCGCGGAGTCGCATTCGTTCCCATGCACTGGGGAGCGCGGTTCCTGGGAGGCGAGAGCCGACGCGGGGTCAACGAGCTGACGCTCGGAGCCCTCGATCCTTCCTCGCGCCAGCCCGAGCTCAAGCACTGCGCGGTGCGGGTGGAGCGCGCACGGCTCCCCTGGCGCCTCGTCGCATTCGGAAGCTCCCGGGACGTCTTTTCTCTGGTGAGTCGGCTCGACCCGCTGATGGGCGTCGCGCAGTACGCCTCGCGCACGCTCATCGGCCGCGACAGGCCGGGTGTGCGCTTCGCCATCGCTCTGGAGACGCCGCCGGGCGGCGAGATCCTGGAGGAGATCGACGCCGCCTTCGGCCTGCACGCCCCGGGAGTCGTCCGCTACGACGACGGCGAGCGCGGGCGGCGCATCCTGATCGAGGGCGACGCAGTGCGCGCGGCGCGCCTCTCAGGGGATACGCGCGCGGAGGCCTGGCTGAAGGACTTGTGGGAGCGCGCCGCGCCGGTGGAGGGGCTGAAACGGTGGCTACGCGCGCCGGCAGCGATGCCGCCGGAACTTCCCGCGTTGCGCGGCCGCACGGTGTGCAACTGCTTCGACGTGTCCGAGCACGAGATCGATGCCTTCCTCGCCGAGTCCAGTTCCATCGCCGCGCTCCAGGCGAGCCTCAAGTGCGGCACCAATTGCGGCTCCTGCCTGCCGGAGCTGCGGCGCAAGGTGAACCTCGCGACTGCCTCGCCCCAGGACCGGACCCTGACCGTCTGAACCGGGACGATGACCGGCTAGGCTACGCTGCGGATCTCCTGCAGTACACGATCGGGCGCCAGCTCGTTCATGCACTTGAAGTGCCCGAGAGGGCATTCGCGCGCGTAGCAGGGACTGCATTCGATGCCGGTCCTGACCACGCGAGACCGTCGTGACAGCGGCGGCGTGTGCTCGGGACTGGAGGAGCCGTAGAGCGCGACCACGGGTCGGCCCACCGCCGCGGCTACGTGCATCAGCCCGGAATCGTTGCTCACCACGATTTCGGCGAGCGACAGGAGATCGATGGCGCTCGCGAGGTCGGTCTTGCCGCACAGATCGACCGCGGCGCCGTTGCTGAGGCGGGCGATCTCCTCGCCGATGTCCGCGTCCTTGCCCGAGCCGAACAGCCACACGGCTCGGCCCTGCGCCGCGAGCTTCGCCGCGAGCTCGGCGAAGTAGGGCGCGGGCCAGCGCTTCGCCGGGCCGTACTCGGCGCCGGGGCAGAACGCGACCACCGGCTTCGCGCGCGACAAACCTAGGCGCGCGAGCGCCTCCGCGAGATTCTCCTGATCGACGCGCAGGCCGACTTCGGCGAGCGGCCGCTCGGGAGACTCTCCCGGATTCTCGGCAAGCTGCGCGTAGCGCTCGGCCATGAGCGGCAGGGCTTTCGGGTCGAGCCTGTGCACGCGGTTGAGGAGCCCGTGGCGCAGCTCGCCGGTGAATCCGGTGCGGACGGGAATGCCCGCGAAAAGAGGAATGAGGGCCGACTTGAGAGTGTTCGGGAGGACGATGGCCTCGTCGTAGGCGCGCGCGCGCAAGCTGCGGGCCAGATTCCAGCGTGTCCCGAGCTTCAGCTCGCCGTGACCGAAAGGCGCGTCGATGACCTCGGCGATCTCGGGCATCCTGCGCAGCACCGGTGCGGTCCAGGGGGGAGCGAGCGCATCGACCGATGCTCCGGGATATTTCCGTCGAAGGCGTGCGAACAGCGGCTGGGCGAGCAGGGCATCGCCGATCCAGTTCGGTGCGACGATGAGGATCTTCGTCACCGGGCCTCAGTGGCCCTCAGGCCTGGCCCTTGGGTTTGCCGCCCTTGTATATGTAGCGCGTGCCGCAGTAGGGGCAGAGCATCTGGCCGGCCTTGGCGACGTCCAGGAATACGCGCGGATGCATGCACCACACCGGCGATTTCGGCGTGGGACAATGCAGCGGAAGGTCGGTCTCGGTGACTTCGACGAGGCGGCCGGCTTGCTCGTACCCGGCCATCAAGCGTTCTCTTTCGAGACCTTCGCCGTTTTCTTCTCGTTCACCGGCGACAGCCAGTCCTTGTGCTTGGCAACCCGGCCGGCGACCACGTCGAAGAAGAGCTTCTGTATCTTGGTCGTGACCGGGCCGCGCGCGCCCGAACCGATGACGCGCCCGTCGAGCTCGCGGATCGGAGTGACTTCCGCGGCCGTTCCCGTGAAAAAAGCCTCGTCGGCGATATAGATGTCGTCGCGGGTGATGCGCCGCGAGACGACTTCGTAGCCGAGCTCGTTCGCGAGCGTGATCACCGAGGCGCGCGTGATACCCGAGAGCGCCGAGGTCAGCTCGGGCTCGTGGAGCTTGCCGTCCTTGACGATGAACAAGTTCTCGCCGGAACCCTCGGCGACGAAACCGTCGACGTCGAGCAGCAGCCCCTCGTCGTAGCCGTGCTGTGTCGCCTCGAGGTTCGCAAGGATGGAATTCGGATACGTTCCCGCCATCTTGGCGCGAGCCATGGTCACGTTGATGTGGTGGCGCGCATACGAGGAGGTCTTGACGCGGATGCCCTTGTCGATCGCTTCCTGGCCGAGGTAGGCGCCCCAGGGCCAGGCGGCGATGGCGACGTGCACCGAGGCGCCGATGGGCGACACGCCCATCTTCTCGGAACCGTAGAACACGATCGGCCGGATGTAGCAGGACTCGTGCTGGTTGGCGCGCACGACTTCCTTCTGCGCCTCGACCAGGGTCTCGCGGCTGAAGGGAATCTTCATCATGTAGATGTGCGCCGAATTGAACAGCCGCTCGGTATGATCGGCGAGCCTGAAGATCGCCGGTCCCTCGACCGTCTTGTAGGCGCGCACGCCCTCGAATACCGCGAGGCCGTAGTGCAGCGAATGGGTGAGGACATGAGTCGTCGCGGAACGCCAGGGCACGAGCTTGCCGTCGTACCAGATGAATCCGTCGCGATCGGCCATCGACATGAGCACTCTCCGGGGAGCCTTCGAAAAATGGTTATTCTAGCGGAAAGCCGAACGCTGCCGTCGCCGACGGGGAAAGGCCGAAAATTCGAAGGCCCTCAGAGAGTTGTCGGCTATTTTCGCCACGCCAAAGGGGCCTTGCGGGTAGAATGTCGGAATATTGCGAGCTGGTGTCGTCGCGACGCGCCGTTCCCGCGTTGTTCCGTTTGTCCGCCATGGCCGGCCACGAGCCGGGGCCCAGACTTCCGCGCCGGCAGGCGCACTGAATCTTGAACCAGCCCCTCGAAAAACTAGAGCAGCTCGAGCACGCGATCGAGGAAACGATCGACGAGGCCATTCCGCCGAGAAGCCGGTGGCGCGTGGCTGCGCGCATCGCGGGCTGGGCGCTCTTTGCCCTGTATCTCCTGTTCGCGGGCGCGCTGCTGGTCCTGCGCTACTATGTGCTTCCCCAGGTTTCGCAATACCGGGGCGACATCGAACGGATTGCCTCGAAAGCGCTGGGCCAGCGCATTACCATCGGCGCCATCGATGCGGACTGGCAGGGACTGCGGCCAGAGCTGCTTCTCGGCAACGTCACCGTGTACGACCACGACGGCCGTGCCGCTCTTTCCCTTCCCGGGATCGAGGCGACGGTGGCGTGGACCTCCGCGCTCATCGGCGCGCCCCGGTTCTATTCGCTCGTCTTCGACCGCCCGCGCCTCGAGATTCGCCGCGACGAAGCGGGCAGGCTCCACGTGGCAGGCATCGAGCTGCACCCGGCCCAGGGCGGAGACACCGGGATCGCGCAGTGGGTGCTGTCGCAGCGCGAGATCATGGTCCGCGATGCCAGCGTGCGCTGGGAAGACGGGGCGCGCGGGGCGCCTCCGCTCGAAATGCATACGCTCAATTTCGTGCTGCGCAACGGCTTTCTTGCGCACCGCTTCGCCTTCAAGGGCAAGCCGCCGCCGGAGCTCGCTTCCGCACTCGACGTGCGCGGGGAACTGAGCGGGGGCGATCTCGGCGACTGGGGTGCCTGGAGCGGGCAGGTGTACGCCGAGCTCGAGTACGCCGATCTCGCCGGCTGGAGGCATTGGGTCGACTATCCCATCGACATCCGGGCGGGCAAAGGCGGGGTGCGGCTGTGGCTCGAACTGGACGGCAAGCGCTACTCGGCGGCGACCGCCGACGTGGCGCTCTCCCAGGTTTCGGTCCGCGCAGCGAAGGACATGCCGCTGCTGGAGCTCGCATACGTGCGCGGACGCCTGGGCGCAAGTCAGCGGGCGGCGAAGGGATTCGAGGTTTCCGGGCGCAGGCTGACTCTCAGGACCGAGAGCGGAATCGAAGTACCGCCCGCGGATTTCCGGGTGCGCTGGCAAATGGCCGAAGGAGCGGAGTCCTCCGCGGGAGGCGAGATCGAGGCCGACGCGATCGAACTGGCGCCACTCGCGAAGCTCGCCGAGTACTTCCCTTTTTCGCAGGCCGTGCGCCTGCGTCTGGCGCAGAGCGATCCACGCGGCAGCATCCACAACCTCAAGGCCAGCTGGGCCGGGGAGCCGGATGATCCGCAGCACTTCGAGGTGCGCGCGAATTTCCGCAGGCTCGCCGCCCGCGCGCACGAGAGGATTCCCGGCATGGCGGGGCTCACCGGGCGGTTCGAAGCGAGCGAAAAGGGCGGCAGCGTCGTTCTCGGGTCGGAGCGCGTATCGATCGAGCTGCCCGGGGTCATCGCGGAGGGGACGGCGCAGCTCGACACGCTTTCCGCCCAGGTCGGCTGGAAATTGGCGCCGGACCGCATCGAAGTCAGCTTCAGCAATCTCTCGTTCGCCAACGGCGACGGGGCGGGAACGCTGTTCGGCAGCTATACGAGAAAGCAGGACGGCGCGAGCTTCATCGATCTGACCGGGAACTTCTCCCGGGCCGACGGTCGCGCCGTGTACCGCTATGTTCCGTATCTCCCGCCGGCCGTGGTCGACTATCTCAAGGCCTCGATCCGGACGGGGCATTCGAACGACGTCAAGCTGCGGCTCAAGGGGCCCCTTGCCCGGTTCCCGTTCGACGATCCCGAGACCGGGACTTTTCAGGTCGTGGCGAAGGTCGCCGACGCCGGCTTCCGCTACGCCGAGGGCTGGCCGGCTGCGGCCGGCCTCACGGGCGACCTCGTCTTCGAAGGCAAGGGGATGCGGATACTGGCTTCCAAGGGCGAGGTGCTCGGCGTGCGGGCCAGCAGCGTGCGCGCGAGCATCCCCGACCTGTTCCACGGCAACGTGCGTGTCGGCGTCGAAATCAGCGCCGAGGATCAGACCGCCGACTTTCTCAAGTTCATCGCTGCGAGTCCGGTGACGAGATTCCTCGACGGCGCGACCGAGGGGATGTCGGCCAAGGGTCTGGGGCGCCTGGCGCTCCAGCTCGATATACCCGTCGGAAAACCGGAGGCGTTCAAGCTGACCGGCGAGTACCAGCTGGTCGACAACCAGATCAACATCGATGCCGACGCGCCGCCTTTCAGCAACGTGAACGGGCAGATTCAGTTCACCGAGTCCGGCATCTCCGTGCGCAGCCTCACGGCTCAGCTTCTCGGCGGCCCGGCGACGCTGTCGGTAGCGACCCGCAGCGACGGCACGATCGCCGTCAACGCCCAAGGCACGGCGAGCGCGCCGCAGATCCTCGGCTTCTTCGGCGAGAACCTGCTGCGCCACGTGTCCGGCGCCGCCGCCTGGCAGGGCACCATGACCGGGGGCCGGGGCCGGCCCCTCACCCTGATCGCCCAGTCCCAGCTGGTGGGCATCGCGGCCGACCTGCCTCCCCCGCTGGGGAAGGAGGCGGTCGAGCCGATGGCTCTGCGCGTGGAGCGCATCATTCCCGGAAGGTCCAACGGTGATTCGATCAAGGTTTCCCTCGGGCCGGCGATCGAGGCGATCTTCCAGCGCAGGCGCGAGGGCGCCAAGTACGTCATGGAGCGCGGTGTGGTCGGCGTGAATCAGCCGGCCGCGCTTCCCGACCGGGAGGGCATGTCCGTTACGGGCAGTCTCCCCTATGCCGATGCCGACCGGTGGCGTGCGCTGTTCGGGGGCAAGGACCCTGCCGGCTCGTCCCTGTCCTCGGCCTTCGACCTCAAGATCGCGGAGCTCGATTTCGCTGGCCGGCGGCTGAATGACGTCGCGCTCAGGGCCGGCACCAGCGGCAACGTGTGGATCGCGAACGTGTCGTCCAAGGAGCTTGCCGGCGAGATCGCCTGGCGTGCGGAAGGCCTCGGGCGACTCGTCGCGCGCCTGAAGTACTTCAGCCTGCCCGATGCCAGCCCCGGCAAGAAAGACGAACCTCCGCCGCGCGACCTCCCGGCGCTGGACATCATCGCCGACAAACTGATACGCAACGGCAACGACCTCGGCAAGCTCGAGCTGGTCGCCGTCAACAAGGTGCTCGACTGGCGCATCGAGAACCTGGTGCTGACTTCCCCGGAGAGCACGCTCAAGGCGGAGGGCGTCTGGCAGAGCTGGCGGCTTCAGCCCAGGTTCAACATCAACATCACCGGGCTCGAGGTCAGCGATATCGGAAGGTTCCTCGAGCGCCTGGGCTATCCCAGGACCGTCCAGGACGGCACGGCGACGCTCAAGGGGAACCTGAGCTGGGCCGGAAGCCCGCAATCGATCGACTTCGCCACCCTGTCCGGCGAGCTGCAGCTCGACGCGTACAAGGGCCAGTTCCTCAAGGCCGAGCCCGGTGCAGCGAAGCTGATGGGCGTACTCAGCATGCAGTCGTGGATCACCCTCGACTTCCGCGAGCTGTACGGCAAGGGGTTCGCGTTCGACAGCGTATCGACCAAGGCCAGGCTGGACAACGGCGTGCTGAGCACGAAGGAGTTTCACATGCGCGGTCCCTCGGCCCAGGTGAGCATGTCGGGCCAGGTCGACCTGGTGAAGGAGACCCAGGACCTGCGCGCGCGCGTGGAGCCTTCGGTCGGTGACAGCGTTTCCGGAATCGTCGCGGTGGTGATCAACCCGGTTTGGGGTCTGGGCGCGCTGCTGCTGCAGAAGTTCCTGAAGAACCCGCTCGGGCAGGCGCTTTCGTTCGAATACCATGTCACGGGAACCTGGGACAAGCCCGTTCCCGAGCGCGTCAAGGCCGACGTGCGCAGCGCGAGTGCGAAACAGGAGCCCTCCCTGCCGTGACGCCAAGCGCACCCTTCCGCGTCGCCCTGGTGCAGATGGTGTCGACGCCGAGCGTCGCCGAGAATCTCGAAGCGGCGCAGAAGCTCATCGCTCAGGCGGCCGCGCAGGGGGCGAAGCTCGTCGCCCTCCCCGAGTACTTCTGCATTCTGGGCGTGCGCGATACCGACAAGGTGGCCGCGAAGGAGAAGGACGGCGCCGGCCCGATCCAGGAGTTTCTCGCCGCGAGCGCGAAACGGCACGGAATCTGGCTGGTGGGAGGATCGGTGCCGCTCGAATGCTCCGATCCGGGCAAGGTGAGGAACAGCTGCCTGATCTACGACTCGGAAGGCGGGCGGGTCGCGCGCTACGACAAGATCCATCTGTTCGGCCTCGAGCTCGGGGCGGAGCGGTTCGACGAAGGCAGGACGATCGAGGCGGGGACCGCGCCGTGCGCCATCGATTCGCCGTTCGGGCGCATCGCGGTTTCCGTGTGCTACGACGTGCGCTTTCCCGAGCTCTACCGCGCGCTCGCGCCCATGGACATCATTCTCGTGCCTTCGGCGTTCACGGCGACCACCGGCCGCGCACACTGGGAGACGCTGCTGCGCTCCCGCGCGATCGAGAACCTCGCCTGGGTGCTGGCGCCCGCGCAGGGCGGGACCCACGCGAGCGGCAGGCAGACGCACGGCCACAGCATGGTGGTCGACCCCTGGGGCAAGGTGGTCGCCGAGCGGGCCACCGGCGCCGGCGTCGTGGTGGCGGACATCGACCCGATGTTCCAGGCGAAAATGCGCCGCAGCCTGCCGGCCCTGACTCACCGGGTGCTGCAGGGTCCCCGGGGCTAGAATATCGGCCCGATCGCCCTCACTTCGAGTACTTCATGAACGCCAGCGAGCAGCTCCTTTCCACCGCGCAGTCGTTTCTGCTGACCCCGCACGAGCTGGAGGCGGGCAAGCTCGAGCGCGTGTTCGGCTCGCTGCTGTCGCACCGGCTCGACTACGCCGACCTGTATTTCCAGTACGCCCGCAGCGAGGGCTGGAGCCTCGAGGAGGGCATCGTCAAGTCGGGGAGCTTCAGCATCGACCAGGGAGTGGGCGTGCGCGCGATCGCGGGAGAGAAGACCGCGTTCGCGTACTCGGACGAGATCAGCCTGCCCGCGCTCGAGGACGCAGCCAAGGCTACGCGCGCGATCGCACGGAGCGGAGGCGGCCGGCACCCGGTGCTGGCGCGCAAGGCCTCGAGCCTTTCGCTCTACCGGCCGCTCGATCCGCTCACTTCGCTCGAAGACAAGCAGAAGGTGAAGCTGCTCGAGCGGCTGGAGAGCCTGTGCCGCGCCCGGGACCCGCGCGTCATCCAGGTCATGGCGAGCCTCGCCGCCGAGTACGAAGTGGTGCTGGTCGCGCGCTCCGACGGGGTGCTCGCCGCGGACGTTCGCCCGCTGGTGCGCATGTCGGTTCAGGTCATCGCCGAGGAACACGGACGCCGCGAGCAGGGATCCGCCGGGGGAGGCGGGCGGGGCGACTACTCGCATTTCAGCGAGGAGCGCCTGCAGGAATACGCGAATCACGCCGTAGACCAGGCCATCGTCAATCTGCAATCGCGGCCGGCGCCGGCCGGGACCATGACCGTGGTGCTGGGTCCGGGCTGGCCGGGCGTGCTGCTGCACGAGGCGATCGGCCACGGCCTGGAGGGCGACTTCAACCGCAAGGGCTCATCGGCCTTCACCGGGAGAATCGGGAAGAAGGTCGCGGCGCAGGGCGTGACCGTCGTCGACGACGGCACCATGCCCGGACGGCGCGGCTCGCTCAACATCGACGACGAAGGCAACCCCACCCGGCGCAACGTGCTCATCGAGAACGGCGTGCTGCGCGGCTACATGCAGGACAGCCTGAACGCGCGCCTCATGGGCGTGCCGGTCACCGGCAACGGCCGGCGTGAGTCGTTCGCGCATGTCGTGATGCCGCGCATGACCAATACCTACATGCTGAACGGCGACAAGGACCCCGGGGAGATCATCGCCTCGGTGAAGAAAGGCCTCTACGCCGCGAACTTCGGCGGCGGGCAGGTGGACATCACCAGCGGCAAGTTCGTGTTCTCCGCCTCGGAGGCCCACCTGATCGAGGACGGCAAGCTCACCCACCCGGTCAAGGGCGCGACCCTCATCGGCAACGGCCCGGACGTGCTCACGCGAGTCTCGATGATCGGCAACGACCTCGCGCTCGACACCGGCGTGGGCACCTGCGGCAAGGAAGGCCAGAGCGTGCCGGTCGGCGTGGGTCAGCCGACGCTGAGGATAGACGGACTGACGGTGGGCGGGACCGGCTGAGCCGCCAAGCAGGACTGGCTGGACCGATGATCCACCAGCAGACCCTGGAATTCCGCACGCGCGGCCGCGGCACCCAGGAGATCACCGCCGAGCTGCAGCGCGCGGTCGCCGCTTGCGGCATCCGCACCGGCGTCGCCACCGTATTCCTGCAGCACACCAGCGCGTCGCTGGTGCTGTGCGAGAACGCGGACCCCGACGTTCGGCGTGACCTCGAGACGATCCTCGCGCGCCTCGTTCCCGACGGCGATCGCACCTACCGCCACGACACCGAGGGCCCGGACGACATGGCGGCCCACGCGCGCACCGTCCTCACCGCAAGCAGCCTCACCCTCCCGGTGAGCGGCGGGCGCCTCGCGCTCGGCACCTGGCAGGGGCTCTACCTCTATGAACACCGCAGCGCGCCGCACGCGCGCTCGATCGTCGTCACGGTGATGGGGGAGGCGTGAAGGCGCTCGCCGAGGTCCTCGCCGCGGTCCCGGGGCGCGCGCTCGCCGCAACTGCCCAGCGTTGCCTGATCAACTGACTGCTTTCGGCCAAAAGCGGACGTTCCGTCAATCATTCCGACCGCCATGGGGTCATCCGCGGTATCCAGCGCGGGACGGCGGCGCGGAACGCCTCGTACTCTCTCCCAAACGTCTGCTCGAGCGTGGGTTCTTCGTACGCCACGACGAAGACGTGGAAGAAGAGCCAGAGCAGCGCGCCGTAGACGATGAGGCGCCAATCGCCCATCAGCACCGCTTGACCCAGGATGATGGCAACGACCGCGACGTATATTGGATTACGCACATAACGGTAGAGACCGGTCACC
>DATIWX010000040.1:0-14488 GCA_035519135.1 Burkholderiales bacterium
GCGCGTGCACCTTGACGACGCGGCCGAGCTCGCCGCGTTCCAGGGATCCGGTGATGCGCACCAGCGTTTCTTCGAGCGCGGACGCGTCGAGCTCCACGACGAGGCGTACCCGGGAAGAATGCGGGATCGGGATGCAGCGCACCAGCTCGATGTGGGCGTCACCCGACTGGACGATCGCGCGCCTTGCCTTGAGCACGTCGGTGCCTTCGACGATCACCAGCAGCGACAGCCTGCCCGCGCCCGAGTCATTCTGCGGGTTGGCGCGGTCGAACCTTGTGAGCGCGCGCTGGCGCGCTGCGTTGAGTTGCGTTCTCATAGCGTGGTCTCCATTCGCCGCCACTATAGGAGACCACGCGTAAAGTTTCTGTCGAGAATCGGGCGGGCGGAATAAAGACGGCGTAAAGACGCGCCGCCCGCGGGCGGACGATCCGATCAGCGCGCCGCGTCCAGCGCCAGGTTCAGCTCGAGCACGTTGACCGTCGGCTCGCCGAGGAAGCCGAGCTGCCGGCCCTCGGTCGCCTGCGCGACGAGCGCGCGCACTTTCTGCGGATCGAGCCCGCGTGCCTTGGCGACGCGCGCGACCTGATACTCCGCAGCGGCCGGGCTGATGTGCGGATCGAGGCCGCTTGCCGACGCGGTGACGAGATCGGCGGGCACCGGCGCCGTGTTGCCCGGATCGGCGTCGCGCAGCGCCTTGATGCGCGCGGCCACGGCGTCGGTGAGCGCAGGATTGGTCGGGCCCTGGTTCGAGCCGCTCGACGAGGAGGCGTTGTAGGGATAGGGCGAGGTCGCCGACGGCCGGCTCCAGAAGTGCTTGGGATCGCCGAAGGGCTGCCCGATCAGGGCGGATCCCACGGGCTTGCCCTCGCGCACGATCAGGCTGCCGTTCGCGCGCTCCGGCATGCCGACCTGCGAGATGCCGGTGACCAGCAGCGGATACGCGATGCCGGTCAGCACGGTCAGCAGGATGATCGAGACGAAAGCGGGTCTGAGTTGGGCAAACATGGTTTGTCTCCGAGGATCGTTCCGGGAAGTCCTACGCCATTCCCATGGCGGCGAGGATCATGTCGATCAGCTTGATGCCGGCGAAGGGCACGATCACGCCGCCGACGCCGTAGATCAGCGCGTTGTCGCGCAGCAGGGGCCCGGCGCCGATGGGGCGATAGCGCACGCCCTTCAGCGCGAGCGGAATGAGCGCGACGATGATGAGCGCGTTGAAGATCACCGCCGACAGGATCGCGCTGTTCGGCGTGGCGAGGTGCATGACGTTGAGCGCGTTGAGCTGCGGGTAGGTGGTGGCGAAGGCCGCGGGGATGATCGCGAAATACTTGGCGACGTCGTTGGCGATCGAGAAGGTCGTGAGCGCGCCGCGCGTCATCAGCAGCTGCTTGCCGATCTCGACGATCTCGATCAGCTTGGTCGGATTGGAGTCGAGATCGACCATATTGCCGGCCTCTTTCGCCGCCTGCGTGCCGGTGTTCATCGCCACCGCGACGTCGGCCTGTGCCAGCGCCGGCGCATCGTTGGTGCCGTCCCCCGTCATCGCGACCAGCCGTCCCGCCCCCTGAGTCTCGCGGATCAGCTTGAGCTTCGCCTCCGGGGTGGCCTCGGCGAGAAAGTCGTCGACACCGGCCTCGGCGGCGATCGCCGCCGCGGTCAAGCGATTGTCCCCGGTGATCATCACCGTGCGGATCCCCATGCGGCGCAGCTGCGCGAAGCGCTCCTTGATCCCGCCCTTGACGATGTCCTTCAGCTCGATCACGCCGAGCACGCGCGTGCCATCGGCCACCACCAGGGGCGTCGAGCCGCGGCGCGCGACGTTGTCCACCAGCATCAGCACTTCGCCCGGAAACTTTCCGCCCTTGGACTCCACCCAGGCGCGGATCGCGTCCGACGCCCCCTTGCGGATCTCGCGCCCTTCGAGGTTCACGCCGCTCATGCGCGTGTGCGCCGAGAAGGGTACGAAGGTCGCGCCGAGCGACTTGATGTCGCGCTCGCGCAGGTTGAATTTCTGCTTGGCGAGCACCACCACCGAGCGCCCTTCCGGAGTCTCGTCGGCGAGCGACGCGAGCTGGGCGGCGTCGGCGAGCTCGGCCTCGGTAACGCCCGGCGCGTGCAGGAAATTCGAGGCCTGCCGGTTGCCGAGCGTGATGGTGCCGGTCTTGTCGAGCAGCAGCACGTCGACGTCCCCGGCGGCCTCGACGGCGCGTCCGGAGACCGCGATCACGTTGGCGCGCAGCATCCGCCCGATGCCGGCGAGGCCGATCGCCGACAGCAGCCCGCCGATGGTGGTCGGGATCAGGCACACCAGCAGCGCGACCAGCACCGTGATCGTGACCGGATTGCCGGTCTTGGTGATGTCGACCGCGTAGATCGAGAACGGCAGCAGCGTGACGGTCGCGAACATGAAGATCAGCGTCATCTTCACCAGCAGGATGGTGAGCGCGATCTCGTTCGGCGTCTTCTGCCGGCGCGCGCTCTCGACCATGGCGATCATGCGGTCGAGAAAGGACTCGCCCTGGTTCACGGTGACGCGCACGACCAGCCAGTCCGACAGCACGCGCGTGCCGCCCGTGACCGAGCAGAAGTCGCCGCCCGACTCGCGGATCACCGGCGCGGACTCCCCGGTGATTGCCGATTCGTCGACCGAGGCCACCCCTTCGATCACCTCGCCGTCGGCGGGGACGAATTCGCCGGCCTCGACCAGGAACAGGTCGCCCTTCTTGAGCGCTGTGGATGCGACTTGCGACCAGTTGGCCGTTCTCTGGGGCTTGTCCAGCTTCTTCGCCATGGTGTCGCGCTTGGCGCTCCGCAGCGCCGCGGCCTGGGCCTTGCTGCGGCCTTCCGCCACCGCTTCGGCGAAGTTCGCGAACAGCACCGTGAACCACAGCCACAGGGTCACCGCCAGGATGAACCCGGCGGGCGCCTCGCCCTTGCCGCCCAGCGCCTGGATCCACAGGATCGTGGTGAGGAAGCTGCCCACGTACACGACGAACATCACGGGGTTCTTCCACTGCTGCTGCGGCAGCAGCTTCACGAACGACTCGAACAAGGCGTCGCGAACGATGCCGCGCGTGATCAGGGCCCGCGGTGGCAGGGGAACGGCTGGAAGGGCTTGCGTGCTCATGAGGATCTCACTCCGATTTTCCGGCGCGACCTACTTTGCGCCGTAGAGAACAAGGTGCTCGACGATCGGTCCGAGCGCGAGCGCCGGGAAGAACGTCAAGGCACCGATGATGACGACCACGCCGACGAGGAAGAAGATGAACAGGGGCGTGTGCGTTTCCAGCGTTCCGGCGCCGGCCGGGACCTTCTTCTTCGCGGCCATCGAGCCGGCAAGCGCGAGGACCGGGATGATGATCCAGTAGCGCGCGAAGAACATGACGATGCCGAGCGCCGTGTTGTAGAAGGGCGTGTTCGCCGAGAGCCCCGCGAAGGCGCTGCCGTTGTTGCCGCTCGCCGACGAGAACGCATAGAGGATTTCGCTGAAACCGTGCGAGGCGGGATTGGCCACGCCCGCCCGGCCGGCGTCGGTCATCACGCCGGTCGCCGTGCCGAAGAGCGCAGTGAAGAGCGGCACCAGCACCCCGATCGAGGCCATCTTGATCTCGTAGGCCTCGATCTTCTTGCCGAGGTACTCGGGGGTGCGGCCGATCATCAGCCCGGCGACGAACACGCCGACGATCACCAGGAGCAGCATGCCGTAGAGCCCGGAGCCGACGCCGCCATAGATCACCTCGCCGACCTGCATCAGCCACAGCGGCACCACGCCCCCGAGCGGGGTGAACGAGTCGTGCATCGAGTTCACCGAGCCGTTCGAGGCCGCGGTCGTGGCGGTCGCCCACAGCGCCGAGTTCACCACGCCGAAGCGCGCTTCCTTGCCCTCCATGTTGCCGCCGGCCTGCGCGGCGGACGCGGTCTGGTCCACGCCGAGCTTCGCGAGCGCCGGGTTGCCGGCCTGCTCCGAGCCGACGCACACCGCGAGCAGCGCGACGAACACGATAGTCATCGCCGCGAGAACCGCCCAGCCCTGGCGCCGGTCCCCGACCATGACGCCGAAGGTGTAGCACAGGGCCGCGGGAATCAGCAGGATCGCCAGCATCTCGAGGAAGTTCGAGAGCGGCGTCGGGTTCTCGTAGGGATGCGAAGAGTTGACGTTGAAGAAGCCGCCGCCGTTGGTGCCGAGCTGCTTGATGGCGATCTGCGAGGCGACCGGGCCGACGGCGAGCACCTGCTCCTTCTGCGTCGCCTTCTCGGTGACCGGGTTGCCCTTGTCGTCCTTCAGCGGCTGGCCGGCGGCGTCGAGCTTGGGATTGTCGTATTCGACCGACTCGACGAGCGGCACGGTGTGGTAGGCCGAGAGCGTCTGCGGCATGCCCTGCGCGACGAGCACCAGCGCAAGGACGAGGGCCAGGGGCAGCAGGATATAGAGCGTTCCGCGCGTGAGATCGACCCAGAAATTCCCGATCGTCCGCGCCGACTGGCGCGCGAGGCCGCGGATCAGGGCAATGAGCACCGCCATGCCGAGGGCGGCGGAGACGAAGTTCTGCACCGTGAGCGCGAGCATCTGGGTGAGATAGCTCATGGTCGACTCGCCGCCGTAGCCCTGCCAGTTGGTGTTGGTGACGAAGCTCACCGCGGTGTTGAACGAGGAGTCGGGCGACACCCCGGCCATGCCGGCGGGATTGAGCGGCAGGACGTTCTGCAGGCGCTGCAGGCCGTAGACGGCGAGCAGCCCGAAGAGGCTGAACCAGAGCACCGCCAGCGCGTACTGGGTCCAGCGCATTTCCTCCGCCTCCTTCACGCCGCAGAGCCGGTAGATCAGCCGCTCGAGCGGCGCGCCGAGCTGGTTCAGGATGGCGGGCTTGCCTTCGTAGATCGCCGCCATGTACGTGCCGAGCGGTTTCGCCAGCGCGATCAGGACGACGACATAGAAAACGAGCTGCAGAGTACCGTTGGCAGTCATTAGAATTTCTCCGGCCAGAGGAGAGCGATGACGAGGTAGACGAAGATCGCGGCGGCGATGGCGCCGCTCAGAAGGTAGACCCAGCTCATGGCCGCCCCTTCAGCTTGTCGAAGCCGTACACGAGCGCGACGCTCACGGCGGTGAACGCCACCATCAATGCGATGTAAACCAGATCCATTGCAGCCTCCTTGGGAATCAGGCGCCAACAGAGTGCGCCCTGCCGAAGGCGGCGGGTTTGACCTACATCAAGCCGCCTTCTTCCACCACGCGGGTGAATGTAGGCCCGCCGCCGTCAAGGCGGCGTCAAGACTGGCGACCGGGATGTAAAGAAGGTGTAAAGAAGCCCGCCGGAGCTATGATACGTACCGTATCTCCTTCAACCCGCCCCGAGGAGCAGCCATGGATCGAAACGCGTACATCGAGAGCCTCAAAGCCCAGCTCGACAAGTGGAATACCGAGGTGACCAAGTGGGAGGCCCAGGCATCGAAGACCCAGGCGAGCATGCGCGCGGAATACGAGAAGCAGCTCGCCGCCGTCAAGCAGCACCAGCAGCAGGCGATGGAGCAGCTGCGCAAGGTGCAGGCCGCCTCGGGCGAAGCCTGGACGGAGCTTCAGCGCGGCGCGGACGAAGCCTGGGCGGCGATGCGCAAGGCCTTCGAGAAGGCGAGCGCGCAGTTCACGCAGGGCAAGAAGTGAGCGGGGCCGGGGGGCGCCCCGGCCCGGAACGGACGGCGGCTAGCCTCTTCCGAGCATCGAGTCGAGGCGCTCGATGTCGTTGATGACGCGCCACTCGGAGGCGCCGGCGCCCTCGACCCGCTTCTGCCACGCCTCCAGGCGCCCCGTGTAGCGCCGCGGGTCGACGTTGTCGGTCTTGAGCTTGACCACGTTGAGCGCCACCACGCGGATGTTCTTCAGGTCGATCGGAATGTCGCGGATCGTGGCCTTGTCGAGCTCCTCCTGCATGTCGGAGAAGATCAGGATGGTCCTGGTGCCCGCGCCGGTCTCGTTCAGGAACATCCCGCCCTGGATCAGGCCGCCGGTGATGTCGGTATAGGCGCTGCCGCCCGCGGTCTTCACGAACGCGTCGATCTTGTCCTTGAAGGCGCGCTTCTGGGCGTTGGCCTGAGAGGGGCGGTTGTCGAAGGTCACCTTGGCGATGATGTCCTTCTCGCTGAAGCTGCGGCTCTTCACCCGCGCCACGGCGAGCGAGTCCCCCGGCTGCAGCGTGCCGAGCAGGTAGTTGATGATCACCTGCGCCTTGCCGACTTCCTGCGCGTAGGTGCCCGAGGTATCGACCAGCATGTAGACCGCCTGGGTGTGGCTGCGCTGGTCGGTGCAGGCCGAACCGGCCAATGCCAGAAGCGACGCCAGAAGCAAGCGCTTGAGCATGTCCGCCTCCTCTACGCCGCTTTCTTCATGGGGCGCGATTCCCGCGCGCCCTCGTCCGAGCGCGCCGCCAGCACCAGGCGCTCGGCCAGCAGCGGCAGCACGATGAGGACGTCGTACAGCGTCGTCAGCACCTTGCACAGG
Organism: Burkholderiales bacterium; assembly: GCA_035519135.1. Lineage (GTDB taxonomy): Bacteria > Pseudomonadota > Gammaproteobacteria > Burkholderiales > SG8-39 > VBDM01. Next base: position 6,497 of record DATIWX010000040.1, read on the forward strand.
CTGCGCACCAGGTTGCCGAGAACGCGCAGCACGAAGCCCGTGACGCGCACCAGCATCACCAGGGTCGCGCCGCCCACGGTCCGGGCCGAATAGACGAAGGACTCGAGCGGCACCGCGACGAAGGCCAGGGCGAACGGCAGGATGAACCCGAGCAGCATCTGGCCGGCCGTAGGAATGCGCGCGAGCAGCGGGTCCGCGGGCACGGCCTGCTGGGCGGAGGCGAGCGACTGCAGCAGCGCCTGCTTGTCGGCGATCAGCATGTCGCGCATCAGCGCGAGCGCCGCCTCGATTCCCGCCAGCGTCACCAGCAGCGTCAGCGCGATCCACAGCACGCGGCGCCGCATCTGCTCGTTCAGGTTGGCGATCCGGGGGAAGAGGTGCGTGATCCGCAGCGCTTCCATCAGGAACAGGCCCATGGTCGCCTCGACGAAGATGATGACCAGCGCCGCCACCTCGGAGGTGCGCAGCGACCCCGCCAGGTAGTCGCCCGCGCCCACCATCTCCGACATGGGAAGCGCGATCAGCTTGAAGTTGATGAGCGCGCCGCCCGCGGCGATCAGCAGCACCAGCGCCGAAACGGCGAACTGCGTCGCCGCCGACACGGCGAGCGCGTGCTCCGCCTTGTCGGTCTTCTTGTTGATCTGCTCGTACTTGTCCATCAGCGCGTCGATCTTGCCCGAGGTGTCCTGCAGCCCCGTGAGCTTCTTGTCCACCTGGCCGAGCGTCTTGTCGAGCGAGCGCCAGAACGGCATGAAGCCGTTCAGGATCTTGTGCCGCGAGTCGTAGGCGCGCCGGTACTCCGAGAGCGCCTTGTCGTGGATGCTGTGCACCGAGCGCTTGATCTCCTCGAGTATCCTCTGCACCATCTCGTTCGTGTCCGACTTGACCTTCGAGATCGCGGTGACGGCCTCGACCCAGTCGGGCGGCGGCGGCGGCACCTCCCCGCACTTCTTGTAGTCCTCCTCGACGCGCGTGATCTCGTCGAGGAGCTTGCGCTGCAGCGCCGGATAGCCTTCCAGGTCGCGCGTCACGAGCGCGCCGACGCGCTCGAACTCGCGCTCGATCTCCTGGCCGACCTCCTCGCGCCCGTGCGCGAGCAACACCGCCTTGTTGCGCTCCTTCATGTCGCGCGCGGCGGCGAACAGCCAGCGCGCCCCCAGCCGCATCGGGCCGCCTATGGCTTGCCCGATCGAGCGGAACAGCTCGTGCACGAGCTTTCTCGCGGCGTAGAGGAACGGCATCGCGATGGCGAACAGGATCAGCGCGGAAGCCATGGGGTTGTCGGGCCAGATCATCCAGAACTGGTTGCTCGTCATGAGATCCCCTCCGGGGCCGGCTGGCCGGCATCAGGACAACGACATACGATAAATCAGGCGGGCGCCCGGCGCCACCGCAATTCAGGGACTATTTCTCGAAGCGCGGCGGCCCGGGAGAAGTGTTTTGATCCTGTTGATCATTTTTACCGCCCGCCGCTGTCGCATACAGGCGACAGCGGGAACGGCCGAAGGCGCGCGCGAGCGCAGCGTCGCGCCGAAAGCTCTATCATAGCGGCGCGCAAAGGGAGAACCGGACCATGTCGATCAAAAGCATTGTCGCCGTCGTCGGCGCGCTGATTCTCGCCGCAGCCGGCTACATTCTCGTGGTGAGCTACTGGAGCTACTCGAGCGGCGAGCGCGCGGGCTGGGTCCAGAAGCTGTCGAGCAAGGGCTGGCTGTGCAAGACCTGGGAAGGCGAGATGGCGATGGTCTCGATGCCGGGCACGACCACGGAGAAGTTCTTCTTCACCGTGTGGGACGGCGAGATCGCGGAGCAGATCAACAAGGTGATGGGCAAGCGCGTGTCGCTGCACTACGAGGAAAAGGTCGGCATCCCGACCTCCTGCTTCGGCGAGACGCGCCACTACGTCACCAAGGTGACCGTCGTCGAGGAGATCCCGCTCGCTCCCGGCGTGGTCGTCCCGACCAAGCCGGCCGAGCCCGCCCCCGCTGCCGCGCCGGCGGCGCCCGTGGCGCCGGCTACGCCCGAGAAGAAATAGCGCGCTTCGCGAAGCGCGGGTACACGCGGCGCACGTTGCCGGAGAAGATCTTCTCCTTGTCCGCCGCCGAGAGGCCCTTCGCCGCGTCGATGTAGCGCTTGGTGTCGTCGTAGTTGAAGCCGGTCTCCGGATCCACGCCCTTCACCGCCCCGACCATCTCCGAGGCGAACAGGATGTTGTCCGCCGGAATCACTTTCAGCAGCAGGTCGATCCCCGGCTGGTGGTAGACGCAGGTGTCGAAGAACACGTTCTTCATCAGCAGCTCCTTCAGCGGCGGCCGCTTCAGGTCCTGCGCGAGGCCCCGGTAGCGGCCCCAGTGATACGGCACGGCGCCGCCGCCGTGCGGGATGACGAACTTCAGCGTCGGAAAGTCCCTGAACAGGTCGCCGGTGATGAGCTGCATGAAGGCGGTGGTGTCGCCGTTGATGTAGTGGGCGCCGGTCGCGTGAAACGCCGGGTTGCAGGACGCGCTCACGTGGATCATCGCCGGGACCTCCAGCTCGACCAGCTTCTCGTAGAGCGGATACCACCACTTGTCGGTGAGCGGCGGGTCCTTCCAGTAGCCGCCCGAGGTATCGGGGTTGAGGTTGCAGCCGATGAAGCCGAAGTCCTTCACGCAGCGCTCGAGCTCGGGAATGCAGTTCTTCGGAGAGACGCCCGGGCTCTGCGGCAGCTGGCACACGCCGACGAAGTTCTCCGGGTACAGGCCGCACACGCGGTGGATCATCTCGTTGCAGTGCTCCGACCAGTGGCGGCTGGTGGTCTCGTTGCCGATGTGGTGGCTCATGCCCATCGCGCGCGGCGAGAAGACGGTGAGGTCGGTGCCGCGCTCGCGCTGCTGCTTGAGCTGCGCGCCTTCCAGGCTCGCGCGGATCTCGTCGTCGCTGATCCCCAACGTTCCCTTGGAGGGCGTGTGCTTCGCGTCCTCGAGCGCCGCGATCTGGCGCTTGCGCCATTCCTCGAGCTGCTTCGGAGCGGTGGTGTAGTGGCCGTGGCAATCGATGATCATCGTTGTTGTTTCTCCTGGAGTTTGCCCGTATCTTTTCTCAGCCGAGCGCGCGCGTGACGCCGTCGAACAGCTCGTCCACGCTGAAGCGCTTCGGGATCATGCCCTGGCGGTAGACGGTGTCGATGACCACCTCGAGATTGCGCCGGTTCGCCTCGACCCCGAATGGGTTGACGTCGACCTCGCCCGGCCTGGGCAGCTTCGCCGCCTTCTTGCTCTCGCCCAGCAGCCGGTAGATCTCGCGCACCGCGCCGGGATCGGACTTCGACAGCGACTCCTTCACCACCACCATGTGGTTGATCTGGATGGCGTTGTATTTCCTTCTCCAGGCCTCCGCGGCGGCCGCCGGATCGGGGATGAGCGGCTTCAGCCGCGGGTCGGTCGGCACCGCCGGCAGGATCGCCGCGTCGATCTCGCCGGCGAGCAGCATCGCGGTCAGCTCCTTTCCGTCGGGAGCGCGCTCGACCGAGGGCGGATCGCGGAACTCGGCGACGTGCGGCTCCTCGAAGGTCAGCCACTTCACGCGGCCGAGGTCGACGCCGTAGTCGTCGGCGAGGATGCCGCGCAGCCAGGTCGAGGTGGTGACGGTGTAGGAGCGCGTGCCCACGCGGCGGCCGGCGAGGTCCGCGGGCGCGAGCGGCCCGCGCTCCATGTTGTAGACGATGTGCGGATGCTGGAAGCGTGCCATCACCACCGCGGGCAGCAGCGCGAGCGGCTTGCCGGAGGCCTTGGCCATGAGGAAGGTGACGATCGCGAGCTCGGAGCAGTCGAATTCCAGGTTGCGCACCACGCGCTTGAACGCCGTGCTCACCGTCTTGACGTCGGCGAACTCCAGGTTCACCGCGCCCGATTTCAGCTCGCCCTTCTTCAGCGCCTGGGTGATCGGGTAGTCGCCCAGGAGCATCTTCACGGGCTTATCCACGGGGGTGTACCCTGCGGTTTTCCTTGGGGAAGACGATGAGCGACGCTCGAGAAGTGGTGGTGGTCGATGTCAAGATCCCGTTCTGGTCCATGGTCGTTCTTCTTGTCAAATGGACGATCGCGGCGATCCCGGCCGTGGTCATCCTGGTGATCCTCGCGACCGCGACCTCGATGGTGCTCGGCGCGGTGTTCCACTGGCCGTGGATGGGCCGTGGCATGGTGTGATTGTATAATTGGCGGACTTCCCAAGCCAACGGACATGATGCAAACCGAAGAAAGCCTGCTCGCCAACGTGAAGATGGCGCCCCGGGACGCGATCCTGGGCCTGACCGAGCTCTACGTCGCCGATCCCAACCCGAAGAAGGTGAACCTCGGCGTCGGCGTCTACTACGACGACCAGGGCAAGGTGCCCCTGCTCGAGTGCGTGCGCCGCGCCGACGAGGCGCTCACCGCGTCCGGCGTCGCCCGTCCCTACCTGGCGATGGACGGCTTTCCGGATTACGTCCGCCAGGTCCAGTCGCTGCTCTTCGGCCCGGACCACCCGGCGGTCGCGGCGGGCCGCGTCACCACCGTCCAGGCGGTGGGCGGCACCGGCGGCCTCAAGGTCGGCGCGGATTTCATCCGGCGCTTCGCCCCCGAGGCCGCCGTATACATGTCCGACCCGACCTACGACAACCACATACCGCTGTTCCAGGAGGCGGGCTACCGGATCGAGAGCTACCCCTACTACGATGCGCGCACCCGCGGCATCCGCTATGCCGAGATGCTCGCCGCGATGCGCGCGATCCCCAAGGGCTCGGTGCTGCTGCTGCACGCCTGCTGCCACAACCCCACCGGCGTGGACATCCGCGGCGAGCAGTGGGACGAGGTCATTAGGATCGTCGCCGAGCGGCGCCTCATCCCCTTCCTCGACTTCGCCTACCAGGGATTCGGCGACGGCGTCGAGGAGGACGCGCAGGTCGCGCGCAACTTCGCGAGGGCGCTGCCCGTGGTGCTGGTGGCCATGTCCTTCTCCAAGTCCTTCTCGCTCTACGGCGAGCGCGTCGGCGCGCTCTCGGTCGTCGCCTCGGACTCGGGCGAGGCCGCGAAGGTGCTCAGCAACCTCAAGCGCATGATCCGCACCAACTACTCCAACCCGCCCTCGCACGGCGCGCGCATCGTCGCCGCGGTGCTCGCCGACCCCGGGCTGCGCGCGCTGTGGGTGAAGGAAGTGATCGGCATGCGCGACCGCGTGCGGCTGATGAGGAAGGAGCTGGTCGAGCGCCTGAAAAAGCGCATCCCCGACGACTTCGGCTTCATCCAGCAGCAGCGCGGCATCTTCTCCTACTCGGGCCTCACCCGCGAGCAGATGATCGCCCTGCGCGAGCGCTACTCGGTGTACGGCATCGAGTCGGGCCGCATCTGCGTCGCCGCGCTCAACTCGAAGAACCTCGACTACGTCGCCGACTCGATCGCGGCGACGGTCAAGCTCGGCCAGTCCGTCGCCGCGCCCCGCGCCGCGGCCTGACCTCCTCCCGCGGCGCTCGCCGCGGGCGTATCATGGCTCCCGTCCTGTGGAACGGGGAGCACGGGCATGGCCACCAAGCTCAAGCCTGTCGATGTCGTCACCGTCGGCGTCGGCCTCACCGGCACCATTCTCGCGAAAGAGCTCGCCGATACCGGCCTGAAGGTCGTGGGCCTGGAGCGCGGCGGCTGGCGCGACACGCAGTCCGACTTCGCCATGCCCTACGCGCACGACGAGTTGCGCTATGCCCGCCGCCACGAGCTGATGCAGGACCTGTCGCGCGACACGCTTACCTTCCGCAACGCGGTCGGCGACACGGCGCTCCCGATGAGATACATGGGGTCCTTCCTCCCCGGCGAAGGCGTCGGCGGCGCGGCGGTCCACTGGAACGGCGTCACCTGGCGCTTCCTGCCCTGGGACTTCGAGACGCGCAGCCGCACGCTCGCGCGCTACGGCAAGGAGCAGCTTTCGGAGGACTGCACCAGCCAGGACTGGGGCGTGACCTACGACGAGCTCGAGCCGCACTTCGACCGCTTCGAGCACCTCTACGGCATCTGCGGCAAGGCCGGCAACCTCAAAGGCCAGATCCAGGAAGGCGGCAATCCCTTCGAGGGCCCGCGCGCTCGCGAGTACCCCAACCCGCCGATGAAGACCTCGCACGTTGGCGCGCTCTATGCGAAGGCGGCAAAGGAGCTCGGCTACCACCCCTTCCCCGCGCCCTCGGCGAACATGACGCGCCCCTACACCAACCCCTACGGCCTGACGCTCGGCGCCTGCGTCTACTGCGGCTACTGCGAGCGTTTCGGCTGCGAGATGGGCGCGAAGGCGAGCCCGCAGACGACGGTGCTGCCGGTGCTGATGAAGAGCCCGAACTACGAGCTGCGCACCCTCGCCCGCGTGATCAAGGTGAATCTCGACTCGGAGAAGAAGCGCGCGGTGTCGGTGACCTACGTCGACTCGCGCGGGCGGGAGTTCGAGCAGCCCGCGGACCTCGTCCTCCTCACCTCCTACGTGTTCTCCAACGTGCGCCTGATGCTGCTCTCCGGCATCGGCAAGCCCTACGATCCGGTGGCGAATACCGGCGTCGTCGGCCGCAACTACGCCTACCAGACCAACGGCAACGTCACCGCCTTCTTCGAGGACAAGATCTTCAACCAGTTCATGGGCGCGGGCGCGCTCTCGATGATGATCGACGATTTCGACGGCGACAACTTCGATCACGCGGGCCTCGGCTTCATCGGCGGCGGCTGGATCGGCGCGGCGAGCGCGGGCGGACGGCCGATAGACTTCCGGCCCGTACCGCCGGGCACCCCGCGCTGGGGATCGGAGTGGAAGAAGGCGACCGCGCGCTACTACAACCGCGCGTTCGGTATTACGACCCACGGCGCCTGCCAGAGCTACCGCGGCAACTACCTCGACCTCGACCCGACCTACCGCGACGCCTACGGGCTGCCGCTCCTGCGCATGACCTTCGATTTCCGGCAGAACGAATACAGGATGTCGGACTACATCACGAAGAAGGCCGCCGAGATCGCCAAGGCCGCGGGCGCCGCCAGGATGAGCGTCAGCCCGCGCACCGGCAAGTACAGCATCGTCCCGTACCAGAGCACGCACAACACGGGCGGCGCGGCGATGGGCGCGGACCCGAAGACGAGCGCGGTGAACCGTTTTCTTCAGAGCTGGGACGTGCCCAACGTGTTCGTGATCGGCGCGAGCGCCTTTCCGCAGAACGGCGGCTACAACCCGACCGGCACCGTGGGCGCGCTCACCTTCCACGCGCTGGAGGCGATCAAGTCGAAGTATCTGAAGCAGCCCGGGCCGCTGACCTGACGATTCCAAAGGGGACAATCATGAGCGAAAAATCCCGCCGCAACTTCCTCAAGTCCGCAGCCGCGCTGGGCGCTGCGATTCCCGCCGGCGCCGCAACGGCACAAGCGAAGGCGCCGTCGCACGGAACGCACGCGGCGCCGAAAGGTGCGGCGCAATCGCACCCGTACATGTTCCTGTCGCAGGCCGAGGTCGCCTTCATCGACGCCGCGGTGTCTCACCTCATCCCCAAGGACGAGCTGGGGCCGGGCGCGAAGGAGGCCGGCGTCACCTACTTCATCGACCAGCAGCTCTTCGGCGGCTACGGGACGATGGCGAAGAAGTACACGCAGGGCCCCTGGCCCGAGGGCACGCCGCAGCAGGGCTACCAGTCGCCGCTGACGCCCGCGGGGGTGTACCGCGCCGGGATCCGCGACACGAACAGCTACTGCCAGAAGACTTACGGGAAAACTTTCGACGCGCTCTCCCGCCAACAGCAGGAGGAAGTGCTGAAGGGCCTCGACGGCGGCAAGATCGAGCTCGAGCAGGTGCGCTCGCAGTTCTTCTTCAACATGCTCCTGAACAACACCGTCGAGGGTTTCTTCGCCGACCCGGTCTACGGCGGCAACCGCGACAAAGCCGGCTGGAAGCTGGTGGGCTTTCCCGGGGTGGCCGCTGTATACACACCGTTCATCGAGAAGCACAACGTGCCCTACAAGG
>DATIWX010000041.1:0-9214 GCA_035519135.1 Burkholderiales bacterium
AGCGTGACGGCGACCACGATGAGCGTGACGTTCATGATGCCCATCTTCCAGCGGTACATCATCTGGCCGGCGAGCAATCCCATGAGTGCGAGGACCACGATGCCGAAGGGCACGTCCGGGCGCGCCGACAGGATCGCCGCCAGGATGCCGACGAACGCGCCGGCGAGCAGCATCAGGTAGAAGAAGATGAACACGAACAGGATCGTGCGCGTGCGCGGGGCGATGAGCTTGTGCGCGATCGCCGAGAGGCTGTTGCCGTCGTTGCGCACCGCGACCATGATGGCCGAGTAGTCGCTCACCCAGCCGATGAAGCTGACGCCCAGGATCAGCCAGGCCAGCGAGGGCGACCAGCCCCAGAGATTGGCGGCGGTGATCGGCCCGACGATGGGCCCGGCGGCCGCGATCGCCTTGAAGTGATAGCCGAAGAGGACGTTGCGGCTGGTCGGCATGAAATCGACGCCGTCCATGTACATCCGGGCGGGCGTCGCGCGCTTGGCGTCCGCCTGGATGACGTTCCGGTCGATGCGCCTTGCGTAGAAGTTGTAGGCAAGATAGGTCGTCAGTACACCGAAGACCACGATCCAGAGGGTATTCATGACTCCTCCTTTTTTATCGAACGGCCTGGCCGTGGTTGCTTACCCGCAGACGGGCCACGTCTTCAAACAGCATCTCCAGGCCATTATTGGCCTCGAAAGAGGACCCGTATTGATTTGGGTCAAGTTATCTCCGGGGTACCGGTACAAATCGACCGTTAATGAGAGCCGAGCGAGGGCGGTTCCATGCGCCGCCGCCCGCATAGGACAGATTGTTACGGTCCTGACGACTCCGCCTACTTCTTCTTCTTTGCCGCCGGCTTGGGCGCCGCCTCGACGCTCAGAGCGAGCGCTTCGGTGTAGGTCACCTCGACCTGGTCGCCTTTCTTGACGACCTTGAACTGGTCGGGGTTCTGCACGTCGAGCGTCACGACGTTGCCGCGCGGCCCCTTGAGCGTGATGGTGCTCTTCTTGGGATCGACGGCGGTGACCGTGGCAATCGCGGTGACCTCGCGCGCGCCGGCGGCCGCCGGCCGCTCGCCGGTCTTCGCCCGCGCGGCGCCTTCGCGCACGCTTACGTCGCCGACCGGGCCCTTGGTCTTGCGGAGCTCGAGCGTGAGCGCCTGGGCATAGCGCACGACGACAAAATCACCGACCTTGATCTGGTCGAAGTTCCTGACCTCGTCGCCCGCGACCACGTCCACGGCATTGCCCTTCGGCCCCTTCAGCGTCACCGTGCGCGTCGCCTTGTCGATGCTGACGACCTGTGCCGAGACCTGCACCGCACGGGCAGCGCTCGCCTTGCCCGGTTCGCTGGTCACGACCGCGCCCCCCTTCACGTCGGGTTTTTGCGCAAGCGCCGTCGCGGCGAAGGTCGCGGCGATCAGCGCCAGCGCGAAGCCCCACTTGGTCCTCGTCAGAGACTGCTTCATGCGATTTTCTCCTGTTGAATGCAAACGATAGCTGCGGCTCCAGCAATCTGCCGGCTCCACATCTTCGGTCACGGCTACGTATCCGCTTTGAGCTAGATCAAGCACACGGCATCTAAGGGGTTCGGACCCGCCGCCGGGGCCGAGACTGGAGGCGAAGCGTGGATTCCCGGGAAGTTGATCTGGGTCAACACCCCCCCACGCGCCGTGCTTAGCATGGCTGTGGGTTCCGCGCCGCAGCAGGAGGAGAACGTGTCGAGATCACCCGTCATTCACAAGACTGCAACACCATCCCGCGTCCCGCCGAACCTGGCCGACATCGACGCCGCGCGAGCGCATTTCTCCTGGGAAGCCATGCGGCGCGAGCTGCAGGGCCTGCCGGGCGGCGCGCTCAACATCGCGCACGAGGCGGTCGATCGCCACGCCGCGGGAGCGCTCGCCGGGCGGGTCGCGCTCCGTTGCCTGCAGCGCGACGGCGGCGTGCGCGCCATCACCTACGCGGAGCTGAAGCGGCTCACCAACCGCTTCGCCAACGTGCTCAGGAAGCTGGGGCTGCGCAAGGGCGACCGCCTGTTCGTGCTGAGCGGACGGACTCCCGAGCTCTACATCGGCGTCCTTGGCGGCCTGAAGGCCGGCCTCGTCGTGTGCCCGCTCTTCTCCGCGTTCGGGCCGGACCCGGTGCGCATGCGCCTGGAGATCGGCCAGGGCAACGTGGTGCTCACCACGGAAACGCTCTTCCACCGCAAGCTCGAGAAGAGCGTCCCCTCCCTTCCTTCGCTCAGGCACGTGGTGCTGGCGGGCGAATCGGGAGCCTCCACCAGCGTGCCGGGAACGCTGGATTTCAGGCGTCTCATGGAGGAAGCCTCCGACGAGTTCGCGGTCGAGCCGACCCGCCCCGGAGACGGCTCCTTCCTCCACTTCACCAGCGGCACGACCGGAACGCCGAAGGGAGCGATGCACGTGCACGGCGCCGTGGTGATGCACTACGCCACGGGCAAGTTCGCCCTCGACCTGCACCCCGATGACGTGTTCTGGTGCACGGCCGACCCCGGGTGGATCACCGGCACCTCCTACGGGATCGTCGCGCCGCTGCTGCACGGCGTGACCAGCATCGTCGACGAGGCCGACTTCGACGCCGAGCGCTGGTATCGCATCCTGCAGGACCAGAAGGTCACCGTCTGGTACACCGCGCCCACCGCGATCCGCATGCTGATGAAGGCCGGGCCCGAGCTGCCGAAGCAGTACTCCTTTCCGCAGCTGCGCTTCATCGCGAGCGTCGGCGAGCCGCTCAACCCGGAAGCCGTATGGTGGGGCGCGGACACGCTCGGGCTCCCGATTCACGACAACTGGTGGCAGACCGAGACCGGCGGCATCATGATCGCCAACACGCCGGCGATGGACATCAAGCCCGGCTCGATGGGCAAGCCCCTCCCCGGGGTCGAGGCCTGCATCGTCGCGAAAAGCGAGAGCGGTATTCGCGTGATCGACAAGCCGGACACCGAAGGGGAGCTCGCGCTGCGCGCCGGCTGGCCGGCGATGTTCAGCGGCTACCTCGGCCAGGAGGAACGCTACCGCAAGTGCTTCTCGGGCGATTGGTATCTCACCGGCGACCTGGCGAAGCGCGACGCCGACGGCTATTACTGGTTCGTCGGCCGCGCCGACGACGTCATCAAGTCCGCGGGCCATCTGATCGGTCCCTTCGAGGTCGAGAGCGCCCTGATGGAGCACCCGGCGGTCGCCGAGGCCGGCGTGATCGGCAAGCCCGACCCCATGGTAGGCGAAGTGGTGAAAGCCTTCGTGTCGCTGAAGAAAGGCTATGAGCCCTCCGAGGCGCTGAAGATGGAGCTGCTCGGCCACGCGAGAAAGCGCCTCGGTGCCGCGGTGGCGCCCAAGGAAATCGAGTTCCAGAGCGGCCTGCCGAAGACGCGCAGCGGCAAGATCATGCGGCGCCTGCTGAAGGCGCGCGAGCTCGGGCTGCCCGAAGGCGACATCTCCACTCTGGAGACCATGTGAGCCTTCCTCCTCCACCCTCGGGACCGGTGCCCTACGCCAAGGAGCTCGCGCTCGAGCTGCTGCGGGACATGCTGCGCATCCGCCGCATGGAGGAAAAGTCCGCCGAGCTCTACGGCGAGGGCAAGATCCGCGGCTTCCTGCATCTGTACATCGGCGAGGAAGCGGTCGCGGTCGGCGCGCTGCACGCGCTCGAGGCCGAGGACAACATCGTCGCCACCTACCGCGAGCACGGCCACGCGCTGGTGCGCGGCATGCCGATGGAGAGGATCATGGCGGAGATGTACGGCAAGCGCGAAGGCTGCTCGCGCGGGCGCGGCGGCTCGATGCACCTGTTCGACGCGAAGACGAGATTGTTCGGCGGCAACGCCATCGTCGGCGGCGGTCTTCCGCTCGCGGTGGGCCTGGCGCTCGCCGACAGGATGCAGGGCGCAAAGCGCGTGACGGCCTGCTTCTTCGGCGACGGCGCCATGGCCGAAGGCGTCTTCCACGAATCGGCGAACCTCGCCGTCCTGTGGAAGCTTCCGGTGCTGTTCTGCTGCGAGAACAATCTGTACGCCATGGGCACGGCGGTGGCGCGCTACGAATCGGAGACCGACCTGTGCGTCAAGGCCGCCGCCTACGGCATGGAAACGCTCAAGGTGGACGGACAGGACGTGGTGGCGGTGCACGAAGCGACCCAGCGCGCGCGGCGGCGGATCGCCGAGAGCGGCGCGCCCGTTTTCGTCGAGTACCAGACCTACCGCTTCCGCGCGCATTCCATGTTCGACCCGGATCTGTACCGCGACAAGCGCGAGCTCGAGGAATGGAAGACGCGCGGTCCGCTGCACACGTTCTCGGCGCGGCTCAAGTCCGAGGGCAAGCTGACCGAGGAGCAGTTTCTCGCGCTCGACGCGAAGGTCGGCGAGGAAGTCGAGAAGGCGGTCGCGTTCGCGGAAGGCGCGTCGTGGGAGCCGGTCGAGGACCTCGCGCGCGACGTGACCACGCCGAGGGCGCCCGCATGAGGCGCATCTCCTACCGCGAGGCGATGCGCGAGGCGCTGCGCGAGGCGCTCAGTGCGAACCCGCGCGTGTTCCTCATGGGCGAGGACATCGGGAAGTACGGCGGCACCTACGCGGTCACCAAAGGCCTGTTCGACGAATTCGGGCCGGAGCGCATCCGCGACACGCCGCTCTCCGAGCTCGGCTTCGTCGGCGCCGGCATCGGCGCGGCGCTGGGGGGCATGCGCCCGATCGTCGAGGTGATGACCGTCAATTTCAGCCTGCTGTCGCTCGACCAGATCGTGAACAGCGCGGCCGCGTTCCGCCACATGTCGGGCGGGCAGTTTTCCGTGCCCCTCGTCGTTCGCATCGCGACCGGCGCCGGCCGCCAGGTCGCCGCGCAGCACTCGCACAGCCTGGAGAACTGGTACGCGCACGTTCCGGGCCTCACGGTGCTCGCTCCCGCGACCGTCGAGGACGCGCGCGGCATGCTCGCCGGCGCGCTCGCCGATCCCGACCCGGTGATCATCTTCGAGCACGTGCAGCTCTACAACGCCGAAGGCGATCTCCCGGAGCCCTGGACGACGGACATCCGCTCGGCCGCGGTGCGCCGCACCGGGCGCGACATCAGCCTGATCACTTACGGCGGATCGCTGCCCAAGGCGCTCGCCGCGGCGGAGCAACTCGCCGCGGAGGGCGTGGACGCGGAAGTGGTCGACCTGCGGGTGCTGAGGCCGCTCGACACGCAGGCGATACTCGCGTCGGCGCGCAAGTGCCGGCGCGCGGTGGTGATCGACGAGGGCTGGAAGAGCGGCAGCCTCGCCGCGGAGATCGTCGCGCAGATCGCCGAGCAGGCCCTGTACGAACTCGACGCTCCGCCCGCGCGGGTATGCAGCGAGGAAGTGCCGATCCCCTACGCGAAGCACATGGAAGACGCCGCGCTGCCGCAGACGGAAAAGATCGTCGCGGCGGCGAAGGCGGTGCTCGGCAGCGAGGTGGCAGCATGATCGAGTTCAAGCTGCCGTCGCTGGGTGCCGACATGGAGCAGGGCAAGCTGGTCGAATGGAAGGTGAAGCCGGGCGATCCCGTCAAGCGCGGCCAGGTGGTCGCCGTGGTCGACACGTCCAAGGCCGCGGTGGAAGTCGAGATCTGGCAGGACGGAACGCTGTTCGAGCAGCTCGTTCCGATCGGCGAGGCCGTGCCCGTGGGCACGGTGATCGCGACGCTGCTCGCGCCCGGAGAAACGCCCGAGCAGGCCGCGCTGCAGAAGCGCGCGGCACCCGCGCCCCGTGCCGCGCCCAAGCCGGCCGCTGCGGCGGCAGCAACTCCCGTCGCAGCTGCGGCGTCCGCGGCGCCCGCGCCGGCATCGAGAAAACCCGTCTCGCCCGCGGCGCGCAAGCACGCCCGCGAGCTGAACGTCGACGTCGAGAGAATCGCCGGCAGCGGGCCCCACGGGGCGGTTACCCTGGAAGACGTGGAGAAGGCCGCCGCTGCAGTACACGCAGCTGCGGTGTCCGCGCCGGCGGACCGCTACGCCGAGATGCGCAAGGCCATCGCCGCCGCGATGAGCCGCTCCAAGCGGGAGATCCCGCACTACTACCTGTCCGAGACCATCCCGATGCAGCGCGCCGCGGATTGGCTCGCGGGAGAGAACGCGAAGCGCTCCGTGACCGAGCGCATCCTGATGGGAGCGCTGCAGTTGAAGGCGGTGGCGCTCGCGCTCGCGAAGACCCCGGAGCTGAACGGCTTCTGGCGCAACGGCGCATTCGAGCCGGCGACGGGCGTGCACATCGGGGTTGCCATCTCGATCAGGCAGGGCGGGCTCATCCCCCCGGCCATCCACGACGTCGACAAGAAGAGCCTGTTCGAGCTGATGCGCGCCTTGAGCGATCTCGTCGCCCGCGCCCGCGCGGGCTCGCTGCGCAGCTCCGAGATGTCCGACCCGACCATCACCGTCACCAACCTCGGCGACACCGGTGTCGAGTCGGTATTCGGGGTCATCTATCCGCCCCAGGTCGCGCTGGTGGGATTCGGGCGCATGGAGACACGGCCCTGGTCCGAGGACGGCAAGCTGTTCACGGCTCCGCTCGTGACCGCGAGCCTGTCCGCCGACCACCGCGCGAGCAACGGCATCCGCGGCGCGCGCTTTCTCGCGGAGCTCCGCGAGCGACTTCAGCATCCGGAGGAACTGTGAACGAATCCGAAATCAGGACACGCGTCGTAGGCGTCATCAAGTCGGTCGCGCCGGAGGTCGAGGAGGGCGAGCTGCGCGCCGACCGGCCCTTGCGCGACCAGATCGACCTAGACTCCATGGACTGGCTCAATGTCCTCGTCGCCCTGCACGAGAAGCTGCGCGTCGACATCCCCGAAGCCGACTACGGCAAGCTCGTGACCCTCGACGACCTGGTCGGCTATCTTCGCGACAAGCTCGCGCAGCGAGCCGCCTGAAAGGCGACATGCCATGAAAAAGAAACTCATCCGACGCACGCTCGCAGCCTGCGCCATCGTCGCGGGGGCGTTGCTGATGTGGCTCTCGCCCGAGGTGCTCGGCGGCGCGATCCTCCTGAGCGCGGGAGTCGTGCTCGAGATCTTGGGCATCTGGCTGGAGCACCGTCGCTAGCCATGCCTTGGAATTCGAGCTACTACCCGGTTTCGATGAAGAACCTGCCGCCTGCCGTGCGCGAGAAGGCGATCGAGATCGCCAATGCGCTGCTGGAGGCAGGCCGTCCGGAGGGCCAGGCGATCCGCATCGCGATCGCACGGGCGAAAGAGTGGGCATCGCGGCATGAGATGTCCTCGATGAGGCGGTAGCCAAAACGGAAACCTGGCTCACCGGTCCGGCGGCTCATTGCCCTCGCCATTCCGCTCGAGCAGCCACTGATCTTTTTCCGCCTCGACCTCAGGCCAATCCTGCAAGGGGTCCTCCACCGAAGCGTCGGCTTCCGGTGCAGCTTCCTTCTCCTTCGATTCGAAAAGAGCGGGGTTTAGCGCGTCCTGTGGTCCTTGTTGCTCGACAGGAATCGCTCGCCGATTCTTTGTGCGCCGTGCCTTGCGGCGTGACTTGACACTCTTCTTCATGGGATTCTCCTCTCGTCTCTTCGTTCAGCTCGCAGACCCGCGACTGCGATCGACCGGGCGGAGCGAACGCAGCCTTTCCCATAGCTTGCGCTCCTCGCCGCCAAGGCGCTCGGGGAGCCGGACGGCGAGCCGCACATAGAGATCGCCGCGTCCGCGACCGCCGAAGCGAGGCAGTCCCTTGCCGCGCAGGCGCAGCTGCGAGTCGGGCTGCGTCCCGGCCGGCACCTTGACCGAGATCGTTCCGTCGAGCGTAGGCACGGGGATCTCGGCGCCGAGTACGGCGTCCGCCACGGCGACCTCCTGCTCGCGCCACAGGTCGGCGCCCTCGCGCACGAAACGCCCGTCCGGCGCGGCGCGCACGATGATAAGCAGGTCGCCGGGCGCTGCGCCGGGCCCGCCGCTCGGCTCGCCCTTGCCTGGAATTCGAAGCGCAAGACCGTCTTCGGCGCCCGGGGGAATCTTGACGATCAGCGATTCCTCGCGTTGCAGCTGCCCGGATCCGCCGCACGCCGGGCAAGGCGCGTCGATGAAGCTGCCGCGGCCGCCGCAATCCGGACAGGTGCTCGACTGACGAATGAAGACACCCTGCTCGCGGCGCGACGAAGTCTTTTGGCCGGTGCCGCTGCAGGCAGTGCAGGCGCGCGGACGGGTCCCCGGCTTCGCGCCGCTTCCCTTGCAGTCAGTGCAAGTCGTCGCTCGGCGGAACCGCACCGTCTCCTCGCCGCCGCGCGCGATGCGATCGAGCGGCACCTGCGCCTCGATCTCGATGTCGGCGCCGCGTTGCGGGCCGCGGCGCCTGCCGCCGAAAAAGCGCTCGAAGACGCTCTCGCCGAAGTCGAAACCGAAGCCGAGGTCGCGGAACATCGATTCGAAGTCGGCGCCGGCGAAGACGTCCCCGGCGGGAATACCGGCGAAGCCGCCCGCGTCGTACTGGGCCCGCTTCTTCGCGTCGGAGAGCACCGCGTACGCCTCGGCGATCTCCTTGAAGCGCTCTTCAGCGCCCGGCTCCTTATTGCGATCCGGGTGATACTGCATCGCGAGCGCCCGGAAGGCGTCCTTGATCGCCTTCCCATCGGCGTTGCGCGGAACGCCGAGAACCTCGTAGTAGTCACGCTTCGTGGCGGTGGCCATGAATCAAACACCCTATCGGAAGCGATCCGGGCAAGGCTTGACGTACATCAACCGAGCAGGACGGTCGCGACCTAGCATCAAGAGCGTGCACCCCATCCACCCCGCAGTCGGCGAAGCTCCTCTGTCCCGCGGATCGCAAGACACATTCCCGTGAAGGACCCCGACTGCGTCGCATTCCTGCAGTGGGCCTTCCCGCGGCTCGGTTTGCGCTGGCAGGGTTTCCGCAAGGTGCGGCGCCAGGTATGCCGTCGTATCGCTCGCCGCATCGGCGAGCTGGGGCTTGCCGACCCAACGGCCTACCGCGGGCGCCTGGAATCGGACAAGGCCGAATGGCAGGCGCTCGCGGCCTTGTGCACCATCCCGATTTCGCGCTTCTACCGCGACGCGGCGGTATTCGCTGGCCTCACCAGGGCCGTGCTGCCGGCGCTCGCCGAAGCGGCGCTCGGGCGCGGCGCACGGCGTCTCGAGTGCTGGAGCGCAGGCTGCGCCTCGGGGGAAGAGCCCTACACGCTTGCCATCCAATGGCGCCTGGCGCTGGCGGCGCGCTTTCCCG
>DATIWX010000042.1:0-76444 GCA_035519135.1 Burkholderiales bacterium
CGGATGGCGGGGCGGTGGTAGCTTGCGGAAACCTCGGTACACCGACTTGGACAAGATCAACATCCAGTTCACCTTGTTTTCCGCGTTTTACTCGCCGCTCATTTCGACGATGTCGGGCGGATTTCTCAAGGCAGAAGGTCTGGATCCGCAATGGTCGGTCTCGCCGCCGGGCGTCTCGGCGCTCGCCGCCCTGAAAAACGGCTCCGCTCACGTGGTCCAATCGGCTCTGAGCCAGGGATTCGCGTCGCTCAACAAGGGCGAGACGCCGGCCGCAGTCCATTTCGCCCAGATCAACGAGATGGATGGCTTCTTCCTCACCGGGCGCGAGGCGGATTCCGCCTTCACGTGGGACAAGCTGGAAGGCGCCGAGGTCGTCATGTTCGACGGCGGCCAGCCGCTCGCGATGTTCAAGTACGCCTGCCACAAGGCCGGTGTCGATTTCAGCAAGATACGGCCCATCTTCCCCGGTGGCGCCGCAGAGATCGACCGTGCCTTCCGCGACGGCCGGGGACGGTACGTTCAGCAGCAGGGCCCGTTCCCGCAGCAGCTGGAAGCCGATGGCATCGGACATATCGTGGCGCAGGTCGGCAAACAGATCGGGCCGTGCGGTTTCTCCAGCCTTGCGGCGACCCGCGACTGGCTCGAAACGGACATGGCCAGGGCGTTCATGCGCGCCTACAGGAAGACCCGGGTCTACATGAACCAGGCGCCGGCCGCCGAGATCGCCAAAGCGGAGAAAGAGTATTTCCCCGACATCGACGAAGACGTCCTTACCGAATGTATTGCAACGTATCAGAAGCTCGGCTGCTGGACGCCGCACGTGGAGATCACGCTTGCGGCCTACGAAAGAACGCTGGACGTCTTCGAATACAACGGCCTGCTGAAGCGGCGCTATCGCTACGAGCAGGTCTGCACCGCGCCGCCGCGAACCTAGATCATCTAGTAGGTGCCGTGGTAGAAGTCCTGGCCCGGCAGGTAGTTCAGGTTGCTAACGCCGTGGTTGCGGTTCACGAGCGGCCGGGCGAAGAGGCGGTGCTTCATGCTGCGCACCTCGTGCTCGATCTGGAAGAGCTTCCTGCCGTCATCCGGATCGGTGATCCACTGGAAACGCCATTCCTGCGCGTCGGTCTCCATGGTGATGAGGCCGCGCGCCTTGAGCCACTCGTAGGGCGTTGAGAAATCGGCGATGTAGATCTGGATGTGGTGACCGTCGTACTCGGGCAGCGGCTTTTTCGTCTCGGTGAAGAATAGCTTCTGGTCGCGCCCTATGCTCACCGTCGCGCGGCCCTTGTCGTGCCGCGCCGGCGCCTTCATCACCTTGTTGTAGAAGCGCGCGATGCCTTCGGCGGTTCCCGGGGTCACGTCGAAATCCACGTAGGCGAGTCCGATCTCGATCGGTCCGAACTCGGGCGCCGGCGCATGGCAGCGCACGCGCGTGCCCCACGGGTCGGTGGCCTCGATCGTCCCGTCCTTCTCCCGCCAGGAGAATTGCGTCTTTCGCTCGGGAATCACCCGCTGCATCTCGCTGCCCGCGTACTCCAGGCGCTTCTTGAGGTCCGCGATGCTCGGCACGACGAAGCCCGCGGTGCCGCGCAGGCGCTCGGCCCTGGGCGGCACGGCGCGGCTCGGCATGTGCACCTGGGTGCGGCCGAAGTTGAGCCAGATGTTCTCGAGGCCCGTGAAAATGTACGGGTCGCGCGTCGCGCCCAGGCCCGTGACGTAGAACAGCAGCGCCAAACGCTGGTCGTCTATGCAGCAGTTGAAATGCTCGAGGTGGACGATGTTGCCGACGTCCTGCGTCGCGCGGTCGTACTGCTTCATCTTCTCGGGAGCGTTCATGGCGGCTAGTTTAATCCCGCCGCCGTCCCAGAGCGAACTCCCCGCGAAACCGGGCGAGCGCCGCGCGACGCCTCGCTCCCGCCCCAGTCCGGGTAAGATCCTCCACTTGCCGTGGTGCGATCGGTCGGGCTGGTACTCGACTGCCGCCAGCCATCATCCAACCGGAGGAGGAAAAGCATGAACGCTGCACACGCAGGCGCGACCCTTGCCTTTCTTCTGGCCGTCGCTCCGGCCAGCGCCCAGAACGTGAAGATCACGCCGATCGGCTCGCACCCCGGTGAGCTGTGCGCGAGCGATCGCGCGACGGTTTTCGAGGATCCGACGGGCGTGCGCTTCCTCTACGACCCGGCGCACAACCTGACCGGCGGCGACGATCCGCGGCTCGGCACGATCCATCTCGTGCTGCTCACCCACATGCACGGCGACCACGTCGGCGACCGGAAGCTCAAGGCGCCGGGCGCCGGGAGTTGCGCAAACCCGGAACGCGTGCCGGCGCCGAATTCCACGACCGCAGAGGTCGCCGCGGCGAAGAACGCGGCGCTCGTCATGACGCGTGCCATGAGCGGCTTCGTCGCCACCAAGATCCAGGCGATGCACGCGGGCAAGCCGATCGGCTTCTGCCCGCAAACCGGCGGCGCCACCGTCGTGCCGGTCGAGGCGGTGTGCGCCTCCCAAACCGACCTCGGCGGCGTTTTCGTCGCGAAGACGGCCAAGGCGTCGCAGGGCGTGGAAATCGCGATCGTGTATGCCTCGCATGTGAACAACGCCCCGCCCGCCCTGCTCTCGAAGCCGCAACAGGAAGCCGCGAAGGCCGACGGGATGGTCTTCGAGTACGGCCCCGCCACGGGCTTCGTCGTCAAGTTCACCAACGGCCTCGTCGCCTACCTCTCGGGCGACACCGGCATCCATTCCGAGATGAAGACGGTCGTGCACGACTTCCACAAGGCAAACCTCGCCGTGCTCAACCTCGGCAACAACCCGGGGATCTTCTCATCCGGCGCTTATGCCATGAACGAGCTGGTGCAACCCGCGTCGGTAATCCTCACGCATCCGAACGAGCCCGTCACGGAGAGCGGCAAGCTCCGGCCCGCGTCGCGCACGGCGGCGCTCATGAAGGAACTCAAGCCGGCCGTCTACCTCGCCCTCAGCGGGCGCACCATGGAGTTCGACGGCAAGGGAAAATGCGTCGCGGGGTGCTGAACCGCGTTGGGTGGGGCGCCCTGACTCCGATCAGGCTTTCTTGATCAGGCCGACGACGAACAGCAGAACGACGGCCCCCACGGTCGCCATGATGTTTGCGCGTCGCGCAAATCGGACGCTCGAGCGTCCGATACGAAATCGGTCTGTTTCGCAACGACGAGCCCGACTCCGCCGCGCAAGGGCACTTCATCCACGTCTACGTCGAGCGCGCGACGCAGCGACCCGCGCCGCTTCCGCGTGGCCTGCGGCAGGCGCTCACGCCGCTCCTGCTGCGGGAATGAAGTTCGCGGCCATCCGTATTGCGCGATAAGTCGCCGCGATTGTTCTAGTGATGCCGGTCCCCGTCGTGATCGGGCCCGCGGTCGTGATCGTGGCCCCGGTCGTGACCGTGGTCATGATCGTGGTCTTTTTCTTCATCCGGCTGGTCGCTGCCGATCGCCTTCCAGCTTGCCGGGAATGACGCGATGGCGGTCGCGCTCCTGACGGTCTTGCCGTTCATGAACCAGATGACGTTGGAGCCGTCATGCCTCCTGATCAGGAGGTCGTCCTTGCCGTCCCCGTCGTAGTCCGCGCTGGCCGCAAACGTCCAGCCGTGCCCGAACCCCGGCAGATGCGTTGTGCTGACGGCGTTCGCGCCGTTCATCAGCGACACCGCGTTCCCGCCGTTGCCCTTTCTCAATAGCAGGTCCGCCTTGCCGTCGCCATCGAAATCCGCGATCGCGGCAATGCTCCAGCCCCTTTCCGGGACCGCTAGGTCCGCTGCCGAACCCAGCACGGTGCCGTCCATGAACCACACGACGTTCGAGCCCCTGCGGTCGCTGAACACGATGTCGGACTTGCCGTCGCCGTCCAAGTCCCCGACCCCGACGACGCTCCAGTGCTTGTCCAGCGTGGGAAGGCTCGCGGAGGCGACGACGGTGCCGCCGTTCATCAGCCGCACCGCGTTGGCCCCGTCGGCCCCGCGCCTCAGAAAGATATCGGCCCTGCCGTCGCCGTCGAAATCCCCGATGCCGGCGACCTCCCAGCCCTTGCCCGGCGAGGGCAAGCTGGCCGTGCCGCTGACTGCGCCCCCGGCCACCAGCCACATGACCATGGATCCGTCTGTTTTCTGGAAAAGGATGTCGATCTGTCCGTCACCGTTGAAATCACCCGTCCCCGCAACATTCCAGCTCCTGTGCGCGTCGGGCAGAAGGGTGCTCGTGGCGAGGGCGGCGCCGTTCATGTACCAGACGGCATTGCTGCCGTCGGCCTTGCGCCAGAAGATGGACTCGGGGCCGTTGTCCCAGAATACCTTCGCGTCCGAGCGGATGTCGTCGGCGTACTCGGGGTAGACCCAGCCCTCGCCCATCAGCTGGCCCAGGCGGCGCTTCCACTTGTTCGCATAATTGCGCGGGTTGAGGTGCAGCGACGTGATCGTGCTGTCCGAGAAGCGGAACTGGTGGCTCGTCTGATTGCAAAGGCTGCCGGAGCCGGTGTTCGGTATCTTGTAGTTGAAAAGCGGAACATCGAGGTAGGTCGAGCGTACGCCGTTCCTCGCCAGGCACATCGAGGCCGGATCCAGGCCGACCCGCGTCGACAGGCCGACCAGCCCGTCGAAGCTGCAGGACGCCGGAGTGCTGTGGAAATCCATGCGGGCCGCGGTCGGCGGCACGATCCCGAAGGTCCAGTCGATCAAGTGTTGAAGCCCCATGAAATAGGTCGCGTTGAAATCGAACCGGCTCAGGCTGTTCTGATCGAAGGGCGTCCTGGTGACGCCGTCGGCTTCAAAATAGCCGTCGCAGGTCTGGCCGCCGGGCTGGCTCGGCTCGAAGCCGGCGTTGTCGCGCGTATCGTTGTGCGAGGACCCCGACATCTCGAACAGACGATAGCGGTTGTCCGGGGCGTCGCTGTCGGCCTTGCGGAAGCCGCTGCTGCTGTTCAGCTCGAACTGCGTCGGCATCTCGATTTGCGGCACGTCGGCCAGTATCGGTGACGGCGTGGTATTGAGTATCGATCCCCTGAAGAACCCGTCGTAGATCGGACCGCCGTCGGGCATGCGGAAGGTCGTGTGCCCGACGCTGCCGGTGCAGCCGGTGCCGGTGCTTCCCGCGATGTAGTTGAGCACCGCGCCCGAAGAATCGGAAGTGCCTCCCATGACGATTCTCTGGATCGGCCAGTTTTTCAGCGGATTGCTGGGCTCGGTCAGGGTCTTGATCAGGTGTCCGACCTGAGCCAGGATTTCGTTGGCCTGCGCATTGTTGTTGGCAGCGAGGACGAAAGTGCCGTACCGCGCCGCATTGAACGGCTGCAGCGACTGCAGCGGATTGTTCGCGTTGTTGAGATTGATGCTGCGCGCGTCGACCTCCAGGCCGATGTGGCCGCGCTGCAGGATCCCGTATCGGGCGAAATTCATGATCAGCGCATTGCCGCCGCGATGCAGCGGTTCGGCCACCACTACGCCGCTGAACTTGCTCATGTCCGACGGGCGCCGGATGACGATGCGCGTCCGGTAGGCGGCGGAGCACGCGAGGCCCGAGACCCAGTATTCCTCCGTCACGTAGCCGAAGTCGGCCAGGTCGTGCCCGGGAGTTAGGCTCGGACGGATCCCGGGAAACATCGGCCCCAGCACCGGGTCGGGATCGGGTACCGGGCCGGTGACGGTCGGGAACGGCGGGACAACGGCCTGAGCAACGGATGTGAGCAGCAGGAACAAGGTGCCGGCAAGAAAACGGGCAGCGAGACGCGCGGTATCCATGGCGAAATGATCTCCGAGAGAAATGCGGCTTGAGGCCCGATACTAGGCAGCACAGAAAAACGCGTCAATGGAAGCGCACGGGCCGTCCCGGATTCATGATTCACGCTCATTAATCGAGACCGGCGGCTTCTCGCGCTGAACGTTCCAGGGCGCGACGCGCAGCAGCAGCAGCATGCCCGGCACCGCGAGTGCGCCGCACAGCAGGAAGAAATCGAACCAGCCCATTTTCTCCACCAGCCAGCCGGTCCCGGCGTTGATGAAGGTGCGCGGCACGGCGATGAGGCTGGTGAACAAGGCGAACTGGGTCGCGGTGTAGCGGGGATCGGTCGTGCGCGCGATGAAGGCGACGAAGGCGGCGGTGCCCAAGCCCACGCCCAGCGCCTCGAGCCCGATCACGCCGCCCAGCGCGCCCAGATCCGCGGGCGAGGCCGCAGCGACCGGGCCGCGCGCTGCCAGCCACGCGAAGCCGAAGATGGACACGAATTGCACGGCACCGAACAACCACAGCGCCCGGTTGATGCCCAGGCGCACCATCCACAGGCCGCCCAAGAGGCCCCCGATCACGCTCGGCCACAAGCCCGCGTGCTTCGCGACCAAGCCGATCTCGGACTTGGAAAATCCCATCTCGAGATAGAAAGGCGTGGCGAGCGCGGTGCACATGCTGTCGCCGAGCTTGTAGAGAAAGATGAAGGCGAGCACGAGGAGCGCGTCGCGCCAGCCGCGGCGCGTGACGAACTCGTGGAACGGCTCCACCACCGCCTCGCGAAGCGTCCTCGGCGCGCCGGGCCCGAGCTTCGGCTCGGATACGAATATCGCCATGAAGATGCCGGGCAGCATGAAAAGCGCCGTGATCAGGAACACCAGGTTCCACGGCATATGGTCGGCGAGAATCAGCGCGAGCGACCCCGGCACGAGTCCCGCGATCTTGTAGGCGTTGACGTGCACCGCGTTGCCCAGGCCCAGCTCCTCCTCCTGCAGCAGCTCGCGGCGGTAGGCGTCGAGCGCGATATCGAGGGTCGCGCCGAGCAGCGCCACCGCCACGGTGATCACGATCACGCTGCGCAGATCGTTCGCCGGGGAGAAAGCGCCCAACGCCGCCACGCAGGCGAGCACGCCGACTTGGGCGAGCAGCATCCAGCTGCGCCGGCGGCCGAGCCACGGCAGCGCATAGCGGTCGACGAGCGGCGCCCAGAGGAATTTCCAGGTGTAGGGAAACTGGATTAGCGCGAAACCACCGATGACCGCCAGGCTCAGACCCTCGGTCTTGAGCCACGCGGGCAGCAGGCTGATCAGGATGTACAGCGGCAGGCCGGAAGCAAAGCCTGTGAAGACGCAGATCAGCATGCGTCGGTTCAGCAGCACCCTCACCCACGACATCCGGTCGGCAGCAGGGGGGGCGATCGGCATGCGCGATTGTAACCTTGCGCCCACCTCAAGCCCCGCGCTAGAGCTTCGCGTCGTAGTCTATCGTCAAAGGGGCGTGATCCGAGAAGCGCCTCGCCTTGTAGATGCGCGCGCGCTTCGCCTTCGCCGCGATTCCGGGGGTCGCGATCTGGTAGTCGATGCGCCAGCCGACGTTCTTCGCCCAGGCCCGGCCGCGGTTGGACCACCAGGTGTATTGCCTCGGCCGCGGGTCCACGCGGCGGAACACGTCGACCCAGCCGACCTTGTCGAAGGCCTCGGTGAGCCAGGCGCGCTCCTCGGGCAGGAATCCCGAGTTCTTGCGGTTTCCGCGCCAGTTCTCGAGATCGATCTCCTTGTGGGCGATATTCCAGTCGCCGCACAGCACGAACTCGCGCCCGCTCGCCTTGAGCTTCCTCAGCACCGGCATGAACTCGCCGAGGAAGCGGAACTTGGCCTGCTGCCTTTCCTCGGAGCTCGATCCGGAGGGCAGGTACAGCGACACCACCGAGAGCCGGCCGAAGTCCGCACGAAGAAACCTTCCCTCCGGATCGAACTCGCGGCTGCCGTATCCGCAGGCGACGTTGTCGGGCTTCACCCTGGAGTAGAGCGCGACGCCGCTGTAGCCCTTCTTCGTCGAGCAGCAGTGATAGTGGCCGTGGAATCCCCTGGGAACGAGCGCGAGGTCGGCGAGGTCCGCCTCCTGCGCCTTCAGTTCCTGCAGGCACACCACGTCGGCGCGCTGGCGCGCGAGCCAGCGCGTGAAGCCTTTGGCGAGCGCCGAGCGGATGCCGTTGAGATTGAGCGTGATAATGCGTAACATTCGGCTGGATTCTCTCCGGGTATTCTCTCAGGTGGCCGATTTTCGCAAGGATTTCATCGCCTACTGCCTCGAGCAGGGCGTCCTGAAGTTCGGCCAGTTCGTCACCAAGTCGGGCCGGACGACGCCTTATTTCTTCAACGCCGGCCTGTTCAACACCGGGGCATCGCTCGAGCGGCTTGCGCAATTCTACGCAAAAGCCATCCTTGCCTCAGGCGTGAAGTTCGACATGCTCTTCGGCCCCGCGTACAAGGGGATCGTCCTCGCCACGAGCGCCGCCGTAGCCCTGGCGCGCGAGGGGCGGAACGTTCCCTTCGCGTTCAACCGCAAGGAGGCCAAGGACCACGGCGAGGGCGGCGAGCTCGTCGGCGCGCCCCTCGTGGGCCGGGTGCTGATCGTGGACGACGTGCTCACGGCGGGCACCGCCGTCGGCGAATCGCTGCGGATGATCGCCTCGCACGCCGCGACTCCGGCGGGAGTGGTCATCTCCCTGGACAGGATGGAGCGCGGCACCGGGGAGCTGTCGGCGATCCAGGAAATCGAAAAGCAACACGGCATTCCCGTCGTGTCCATCGCCAGCCTTGACGACCTGGTGAGCTTCCTCGGGGACCGCGCCGAATTCCGGCAGAATCTCCAGGCGATCCGCGAATACAGGCAACTTTATGGAGTGGCCCACTATGCGTAGCCAAGCAGCGCTGTTCCTCGTCTCGTTCGCCCTGGCCGCGGCGGCGGCGGCCCAGCAGGCGCCGCAGCGCATGTACAAATGCGTCGATGCCAGAGGCAAGACCTACTACACCCAGGTCCCGCCGCCGGAATGTCTCGGCCGCGACACGCAGGAGCTGAACAAGTCCGGTACCGTCATCCGCAAGAACGAGCGCCCTCTGAACCCGGCCGAGCTCCAGGCGCGCGAAGCCGAGAAGAAGAAGAAAGTGGAGGATGCGGAAAAAGCCAGGGAGGAGCGCCGCAAGAACACTGCGCTGCTCAACACCTACTCGAGCGAGAAGGACATCGAGGACGCGCGCGCGCGCGCGCTCAAGGAAGCACAGACCGCCATATCGGACACCGAAAAGCACATCGCCGGAGCGCAGAAACGCCAGCAGGACCTGGAGAAGGAAAAGGAGTTCTACACGAAGAAACCGATGCCGATCAAGCTCAAGACCGAGATCAGCAACCTCGACATCGAGATCAAGAACCAGACCGCCCTGCTCGACGCCAAGAAGAAGGAAATCAACACCATCAACCAGAAGTACGACGAGGACAAGCGCCGCTACGTCGAGCTGACAGCGCCGAAGAAATGACTCAGCGCGCGAGCTTGCGTTTCAGTATCTCGTTGACCTGCGCGGGGTTGGCCTTGCCCTGCGTCGCCTTCATCACCTGCCCGACCAGCGAATTGAACGCCTTGTCCTTGCCGGCGCGGTAGTCCTCGACCTGCTTCGCGTTCCCGGCGAGCACATCGTCCACGATCTTTTCGATCGCGCCGGTGTCGGAGATCTGTTTCAGGCCGCGCTTTGCGATGATCTCGTCGGCGCTGCCTTCGCCGTTCGCCATCCCCTGCAAAACCCCCTTCGCCGCATTCGCTGAGATCGTGCCGTCACGAATACGGTCGAGCAATCGCGCAAAGGCCTCTTGCGTCACCAGAACCCGGGAGAAATCGACTCCGCGATCGTTCAGGAGGGCGGACAGCTCGCCGTTCACCCAATTCGCGACTGTCTTCGGAGCCGGCCCGCTGAGGAACTTCTGCGTAGCCTCGAAATATTCGGCCTTTTCCCGGCTCTCGGTCAGAAGGTTCGCGTCGTACGCTGACAGCTCATACTCGCGCTGGTACTTCTCGCGCTTCGCCTGGGGCAACTCCGGGAGGCGGCCTCTGACTTCATTGAGCCATTCTTCGGAGACTTCCAGCGGTAGCAGGTCCGGATCGGGGAAGTAGCGGTAGTCGTGCGCCTCTTCCTTGCTGCGCATCGACCGGGTCTCGTCCTTGTCCGAGTCGTACAGCCGCGTCTCCTGTGCGATTTTCCCGCCGTCTTCCAGTATCTCGATCTGCCGCTTCGCCTCGAACTCGATGGCACGCTCGAGAAAGCGGAAGGAGTTGAGGTTCTTGATCTCGCAGCGCGTCCCAAGCGACGCGCCGGGCCGACGCACCGAGACGTTGGCGTCGCAGCGGAACGAGCCTTCCTGCATGTTGCCGTCGCAGATGCCGATCCACCGCACCAGCGAGTGCAGCGTCTTCGCGTAGGCGACCGCCTCTTCGGCGGAGCGCATGTCGGGCTCGGATACGATTTCGAGCAGCGGCGTTCCTGCGCGATTCAAGTCGATTCCGCTCATTCCCTGGAAATCCTCGTGGAGGGATTTGCCCGCATCCTCCTCGAGATGGGCGCGCGTGAGGCGGATCGATCTCTCGCCGGTCTTGGTAAGAATCGAAATCGTGCCACCCTGCACGATCGGCAGCTCGTACTGGCTGATCTGGTAGCCCTTCGGAAGATCGGGGTAGAAATAGTTCTTCCGGGCGAAGATCGAGCGCCTGTTGATGGTTCCGCCCACCGCCAGCCCGAAGCGTATCGCGCGCTCGACCGCACCCTTGTTCGCCACCGGCAGCACCCCCGGCAGCGCGATGTCCACGGCGCTCGCCTGGGTGTTGGGCGCGGCGCCGAACGCGGTCGACGCGCCGGAGAACATCTTCGACACCGTCGAGAGCTGCGCGTGGGTTTCCAGCCCGATGACGATTTCCCAGTTCACGATTTCAGCCCCGCGGGCTCGCGAGCGTGCCAGTCGGTCTCGCGCTGGTAGCGGTGCGCGACGTTGAGTATTTTCGCTTCCGAGAAATAGTTGCCGACGAGGTGCAGCCCCACGGGCAGGCCGCCCGCGCCGAAGCCGCAGGGGACGGACGCCGCGGGCAGCCCCGCGAGGTTGGCGGGGATGGTGTAGATGTCGTTCAGGTACATCTGCACGGGATCGGAGGTCTTGGCGCCGATCCTGAACGCCACCGTCGGCGAGGTCGGGCCGATTACCACGTCGCAGCGCTTGAACGCCTGGGTGAAGTCGTTGGCGATAAGGCGCCGGATCCTCTGCGCCTTGAGGTAGTAGGCGTCGTAGTAACCGTGCGAAAGCACGTAAGTGCCGATGAGGATGCGCCGCCTCACTTCTTCACCGAACCCTTCGGCGCGGGTCTTGCGGTACATGTCGGCGAGGTCGGTGTAGTCCCTGGCACGGTAGCCGTAGCGCGCGCCGTCGAAGCGCGACAGGTTCGACGAAGCCTCGGCGGGCGCGATCACGTAGTAGGCCGGGACCGAGAGGCTGCTGTTGGGAAGCTCGACCGGGACGCGCTTCGCGCCCAGCTTCTCCAGCTGCGCGAGCGCCGCCTCCACTGCCTTGCCGACATCGGGGGCGAGACCCTCGCCGAAATGCTCCCTGGGCACGCCGACGCGAAGCCCGGAAAGCGGCGCATCGAGATCGCGCGTGTAGTCCTCCTTCGCGCGCTCGACCGAGGTCGAGTCGCGTTTATCGTAGTCCGCCATCACGTTGAGCAGCAGGGCGAGATCCTCGGCGCTCTTCGCCAGAGGCCCGCCCTGGTCGAGGCTCGAGGCAAAGGCGATCATGCCGTAGCGCGACACGAGGCCGTAGGTCGGCTTCAGCCCGGAGATGCCCGAGAGCGCCGCGGGCTGGCGGATCGAACCGCCGGTGTCCGTTCCCGTCGCCGCCGGAGCCATGCGGGCCGCGACCGCCGCGGCCGAGCCACCCGATGAGCCGCCCGGGACGCATTCCGGATTCCAGGGATTCCTCACCGGACCGTAGAACGAGGATTCGCTGGACGAGCCCATCGCGAACTCGTCCATGTTGGTCTTGCCGAGGAGCACCGCGCCCGCGCCGTTGAAGCGCTCGATCAGGTGGGCATCGTAGGGCGCGACGAAATTCGAGAGGATCTTCGAGCCGCAGGTCGTGAGCCAGTCGCGCGCGACGAAGATATCCTTGTGCGCGACCGGAATCCCGGTGAGCGGCCGCGCCGCGCCCTTCGCGATAAGGCCGTCGGCGGCGCGCGCCTGCGCGAGGCTCTTGTCCGCATCGACCGTGATGAAGGCGTTCAGCTTCCCGTTCAGCTCGCCGATACGCGCAAGGAAGGCCCTCGTCAGCTCGACGCTGGATATCCGCTTCGCCGCGAGGGAAGCGGATAGCTCTTTCAGCGACGCATTGAGCATGGGACTCGGATGGGAATCCCGCTATTCGATGACTTTGGGAACGAGGTACAGACCCGCCTCCGTCTGCGGCGCTATCGACTGAAAGAGCTCGCGCTGATCGGTCTCGGTCACCCTGTCCTCGCGCAGCCGCAGCGCCGCCCCCTGGGCGTGAGACATCGGCTCGACTCCTTCGGTATCGACCTTCTGCATCTGGCCGATCAACTCGAAGATGTCGTTGAGTTTGGCCTGAACCGCCTTGACCTCGGCGTCGCTGATGCCGATCCGCGCCAGTTCTGCGATACGACGGACCTCTTCGGGAGTCAAAGGCATGAAAAATCGCTTAAAACGAAATTTTATTTGCTGTATTATAGCGCAATCGCGAACCCCCTTTCCTAAGGAAATCAGCAGGATGTTCGGCTTTTTGCGTGGATATTTTTCGGATGACATGGCGATTGACCTGGGCACGGCCAACACCCTGATTTACGTTCGGGGCAAAGGCATCGTACTCGACGAGCCTTCGGTGGTCGCCATCCGGCAAGAAGGCGGCCCCAACTCCAAGAAGACCATCCAGGCCGTCGGCAAAGAAGCGAAGTCGATGCTCGGCAAGACGCCGGGCAACATCACCGCGATCCGTCCCATGAAGGACGGCGTCATCGCCGACTTCACCGTCACCGAGCAGATGCTCAAGCAGTTCATCAAGAAAGTGCACCAGTCGCGCCTGTTCTCGCCCAGCCCGCGCATCATCATCTGCGTTCCCTGCGGCTCGACGCAGGTCGAGCGGCGCGCCATCCGCGAGGCCGCGATCGAGGCCGGCGCGAGCCAGGTGTTCCTGATCGAGGAGCCGATGGCCGCGGCGATCGGCGCCGATCTCCCGGTCGCCGAGGCGACCGGCTCGATGGTGGTGGACGTGGGCGGCGGCACCACCGAAGTCGGCGTGATCTCCCTCGGCGGGATGGTGTACTCGGGATCGGTGCGCGTCGGCGGGGACAAGTTCGACGAGGCAATCATCAACTACATCCGGCGCAACTACGGAATGCTGATCGGCGAAACCACGGCGGAGACGGTGAAGAAGGAAATCGGCTCGGCCTTCCCCGGGTCGGAAGTGCGCGAAATGGAAGTGAAGGGCCGCAACCTCGCCGAGGGCATCCCGCGCAGCTTCACCATTTCCTCGAACGAGATCCTGGAAGCGCTCACCGAGCCGCTCAACCAGATCGTGGGCGCGGTGAAATCGGCCCTGGAGCAGACGCCGCCCGAGCTCGGCGCCGACATCGCCGAAAAAGGCATGGTGCTGACCGGCGGCGGCGCGCTGCTGCGCGACCTGGATCGCCTCCTGATGGAGGAAACCGGGCTGCCGGTGATCGTCGCCGACGATCCGCTCACCTGCGTAGTCCGCGGCTCGGGCAAGGCGCTGGAGAGAATGGACAAGCTGGGGAGCATTTTCGCAAGCGAATAGACGGGGGCTGGAACCGGGGGAGAGCGATTGCCGAGCACGTGTTCGTGATGGGTCCGAGCTTCACTCTGTCCCGCCCCTAAAGTCTCCATGGACTACCAGCCGCCGCCGTTCTTCAGCCGCGGTCCCGCGCCGCTGGTCCGCCTCGGGTTCTTCGTGTCGCTCGCCGTGCTGCTGATGGTGCTCGACGCGCGCTTCCGCTACGCCGAGTCCATCCGCGAAGTCGTAGCCGTGCTCGCCTACCCCCTGCAGCGCGCGGCGCTCGCGCCGGGCGAGCTGCTCGGCGCTGCCGCCGATTTCTTCACCACGCAGGTCGCGCTCAAGCAGGAGAACGAGCAGCTCAAGGCCAAGGACCTGCTCGCGGCGAGCGACCTGCTCACGCTCGAGTCGTTGCGGGCCGAGAATGCCCAGCTGCGGCGCCTGTTCGACGCGCGTGCCCGCATCCCCCGCCCCTCCACGCTCGCCGAGATCCTCTACCAGGGGCGCGACCCGTTCTCGCGCAAGGTGATCATCGACAAGGGCGGCCAGCAGGGCGTCGAGCCCGGGCAGGCGGTCATCGACGACGTCGGCGTCGTCGGCCAGGTGACGCGGGTGCATCCCTTCCTCGCGGAGGTGACGCTGATCACAGACAAGGAGCAGAGGACTCCGGTGGAGGTGGTGCGCAACGGCCTGCGCGCGGTGATCTACGGCGGCGGGGACAAGGGGACGCTCGACCTGAGCTACACCGCCGCCAACGCCGACGTGCAGGCCGACGACCTGCTCGTTACCTCGGGAATAGACGGCACCTATCCGCCCGGGCTCCCGGTCGCGAGGGTGACCAAGATCGAGCGTGACGCCGCCTACTCCTTCGCGAAGATCACCTGCATCCCCGCTGCCGGCACTGACCAGAACCGGCAGGTGCTGGTCCTTGCGCGGGAAGCGGGCCTGCCGCCGCCCCCTGTCGACGCCGAGCCGCGCGCGGCGGGCGGCACGCCCAAGCAGAAGCGTGCAAAGAAGCGCGAATAGGCGAGCCCATGGCCTACTTCGAGCAGCCCGAGCGCATCCTCCTGCCGGTGAAGGTGAGCTACATGGCGCTCACCGTGGTGCTCGCGCTGCTGTTCAATCTGATGCCCTGGAACGACCTCGTCGGGGTTCCGGACATGGCCGCCCTGGTGCTCGCTTTCTGGTGCGTGCACCAGCCGCGCAAGATGGGCATCGGCATCGCCTGGCTGGTGGGACTGGTCATGGACGCCGGCAACGGCGCGCTCCTCGGCCAGCACGCCTTCGCCTACGCCTTTCTCGCCTTCGGCGCGATCGCACTGCACCGGCGCATCCTGTGGTTTTCCCTCTGGCAGCAGGCCGCTCACGTGCTGCCCCTGCTGCTCGCCAGCCAAGCGCTGATGCTGGGCGTGCGGCTCGCCGCGGGCGGCGCGTTCCCGGGTCCGATGTATTTCGCCGGAAGCCTGACCGCGGCCGCTCTGTGGCCGACCGCGACCTTCCTTCTGCTCCTACCGCAGCGCCGGCCCGAAAGCGTCGACGAGAACCGCCCGCTGTAGACGGCGCACATGGCCGAGCTCAAGAACGTCCGGCGGGAGCTCCACAACTTCCAGGTGCGGCTGGGTGTCGCGGGCGCCGTGGTGCTCACGGCGTTCGCGGTCCTGTTCGCACGCTTCTTCTATCTGCAAGTCATCCAGCACCAGTACTACGACACCAAGGCCGAGGACAATCGCATCGCGATCGTCCCTATCCAGCCCAACCGCGGGCTGATTCTCGACCGCAACGGCGTGGTGCTCGCCCGCAACTACTCGGCCTACACGCTCGAGCTGACGCTCAGCAAGATTGCCGACCTCGAGGCGACCATCAATGCGCTCGCCCAGCTGGTGGATATCCAGCCCCGGGACAGGCGTCGCTTCCAGAAGCTGAGGGACGAGAGCAAGGGACAGGACAACCTGCCCCTGAAGACGCGCCTGAGCGACGACGAGGTGGCGGTGCTCGCGGTCAACCGTTACCGCTTCCCCGGCGTCGACATCAAGGGACGCCTGTTCCGGCAGTACCCCTTGGGCGAGCTGGCCTCACACGTGGTCGGCTACATCGGCCGCATCGACGACAAGGACCTCGAGAAAATCGAGGAGTCCGACGAGGCCGGCAACTACAAGGGCACCGACCACATAGGGAAGACGGGCCTGGAGCAGAAGTACGAGCGGCCCCTGCACGGCACGACCGGATTCGAGCAGGTCGAGACCGACGCGAGCGGGCGCATCGTGCGCGGCGCCAACGTGCGCACGCTCGCGCCGCGCACTCCGCCGATGCCCGGGAACAACCTGACCCTCACGCTCGACATCCGCCTGCAGGAGGCGGCCGAGCGCGCCTTCGGCGAGAACCGCGGCGCGCTGGTGGCGATCGAGCCCGCAACCGGCGGCATCCTCGCCTTCGTCTCCAAGCCGGGCTACGACCCGAACCTGTTCATTGACGGCATCGATCCGGCGAACTGGGACGCGCTCAACAACTCGCCCGACCACCCGCTGAACAACCGCGCGCTCACCGGCCTGTATCCGCCGGGCTCGACCTTCAAGCCCTACATGGCTCTCGCCGCGCTCGAGCTCGGCAAGCGCACGCCGACGCAGACGATCTTCGACCCCGGCTACTTCATGTTCGGCGGCAACCGCTTCCGCGACGACAAGGCGGACGGCCACGGCACCGTGGACATGTACAAGTCGATCGTCGTGTCCTGCGACACCTACTACTACGTGCTCGCCAACGATCTCGGCATCGACAACATGGCGCGCTTCATCGGCCAGTTCGGCTTCGGCGCGAAGACCGGCATCGACGTCGAGGGCGAGTTCGTCGGGGTGCTGCCCTCGCCCGAGTGGAAGCTGAAGCGCTTCGCCAAGTCCCCGGCGCAGCAGAGGTGGTTCCCCGGAGAAACCATCAGCGTGGGCATCGGCCAGGGCTACAACTCGTACACGCCGCTGCAGCTCGCTCAGGCCGTCGCAACACTGGCGAACGACGGCGCGATGTACCGCCCGCATTTCGTCGACTACATCGAGAACCCCATCACCGGCGAGCGCACCATCGTCGAGCCTCAGCTGGTGAAGACCATTCCCCTGAAGGCGAAGAACCTCGAGGTGATCAAACACGCCATGGTCGGCGTCAACAAGGAGGGCACGGGCGCGCGCGCGTTCGCCAGGGCCGGGTACGTGAGCGCCGGCAAGACCGGCACCGCCCAGGTGGTCGCGCTCAAGCAGGGCGAGAAGTACTCCGAGGCGACGGTCGCCGAGCACCTTCGCGACCACGCGCTGTTCATCGCTTTCGCGCCGGCGGACAAGCCGAGGATCGCGCTCGCGGTGCTGGTCGAGAACGCCGGGTTCGGCGCGCGCGCGGCGGCGCCCGTCGCGAGGCAGGTGCTCGACTTCTACCTGCTCGGCAAGGAAATCAACAAGCCCGCCGAGCGCGCTCCGGCCATCGCTCCCGATGACGACGGCGACGATTAGGCAGCTGCTCGAGCGCTTCGCGGCCAAGATCGACGGGCCGCTGATCGGCATCGTACTGTGCATACTCGCGCTCGGCCTCGCCACTCTCTACAGCGCCGCCTACCAGGCACCCGCGAGATTCGGCGCGCAGGCGCTGAACGCGGTCCTCGCGCTGGTGCTGATGTGGGTCGCAGCGCAGGTGCACCCGCAGGTGTTCATGCGCATCGCGGTGCCGGTGTTTGTCGCGGTCCTGCTGATGCTCCTCGGCGTGGCTCTCTTCGGCGACGTCAGGAACGGCGCGCGCCGCTGGCTGCCGCTGGGATTCGCGAGCATTCAGCCTTCCGAGCTGATGAAACTCGCGATGCCCCTGCTGCTCGCGCGCTACTTCCACCGCCACGAGGCAGCGCTGCGCTTTCGCGAGTTCGCCGTGGCCTTCCTGATGCTCGCGGTGCCGACCGCGATGATCGCGCGCCAGCCCGATCTGGGCACGGCTCTGCTCGTCGCAGCGGCCGGGATCTATGTGATTTTTCTCGCGGGCCTGTCTTGGAAGGTCATCGCGGCGGGAATCACCGGCGTGCTCGCCAGCCTGCCGATCCTCTGGGGCGTGCTGCACGACTACCAGCGCCGGCGCTTCCTCACGCTGTTCGACCCCTCGTCCGATCCGCTGGGCGCGGGCTATCACATCATCCAGTCGACCATCGCGGTGGGCTCGGGCGGCATCACCGGCAAGGGCTGGCTCGAGGGCACGCAGACGCATCTGGAGTTCATTCCCGAGCGCGCGACCGACTTCATCTTCGCAGTGTATGCCGAGGAATTCGGGCTGATCGGCGCGACCATCCTGCTGGTGCTCTACCTCGCGCTCATCATGCGCGGGCTCATGATCTCCGCCAACGCGCCGACTTTCTTCACGCGGCTCCTCGCGGGCTCGATCACTCTTACCTTCTTCACCTACGCGGTGGTCAACATGGGCATGGTGAGCGGCCTGCTCCCGGTCGTCGGCGTGCCGTTGCCGTTCATCAGCTACGGCGGCACCTCGCTCATCACCCTTTCTTTGGGCATCGGTATGCTGATGAGCATCCAGCATCACCGCGCCCTGGTGCAGACGTGAGGGCCTCGTTTCCGTGGGCGGCGGTGCCGGCGCTCGCCGCCGCGCTGCTCTGCGGCTGCGCATCCCGCGGCGGCTACTACAAGGGCGACGGCCCGGGCGGACCGCCGCCGGTGAATCTCGACAAGATCGCCGACGCGACGCCGCGGGCCGAGCCGCTCAACGCCGGCGCCAACACGCCCTACACCGCGCTCGGCCGGAAGTACGTCCCCTACACCGCGCTCAAGCCCTACCGGGCGCGCGGCGTCGCCACCTGGTACGGGCGCAAGTTCCACGGAAAGAAGACCGCGAGCGGCGAGCGCTACGACATGTACGCGATGAGCGCGGCGCACACCATCCTGCCTATTCCCAGCTACGCGCGCGTCACCAACCTCGCCAACGGCAAGAGCGTCGTGGTACGCATCAACGACCGCGGCCCCTTCCACGCCGATCGCATCATCGACCTGTCCTACGCCGCCGCCTACAAGCTCGGTTTCGTGACGGCAGGCAGCGCGAAGGTCGAGGTCGAGGCGCTCCTCCCCGGCACGCGCGCCGCGGCCGGCGAGCACCCGCCGGTATAATCGACGGCCCGATGCCGCGCATTCTCGCCGCCCTCCTCGTCTTCGTTTTCGCGCGCGCCGCGCTCGCGCAAGCGCCGGTTCCGCCCGCCCTGGGGGCGCGCGCCTGGCTGCTCATGGACGCGACCAGCGGCCAGACCCTCGCCAGCCGCAACCCCGACGAGCGCATCGAGCCCGCGTCGCTCACCAAGCTGATGACCGCCTATATCGCTTTCGCGGCGCTGAAGGCGAGGTCGCTCGCCCCCGGGCAGGCGATCAGGGTCTCGGAGCGCGCCTGGCGCGCCTCGGGCTCGCGCATGTTCATCGAGCCGAAGAAGCCGGTCACGGTGCTGGAGCTGCTCCACGGGATGATCGTCCAGTCGGGGAACGACGCCTGCATCGCGCTCGCGGAGACGATCGCGGGCTCCGAGCAGGGTTTTGTCGAGCGCATGAACCGCGAAGCGGCGCGCATCGGCATGAGAAGCACGCACTTCGCCAACCCGAGCGGGCTGCCCGATCCCGATCATTACTCGACGACCAGCGACCTCGCGCTTCTCGCATTCACGCTGATCCGCGATTATCCGGAGTACTACAAGCTGTACTCGGAGCGCGAATACCGCTACAACGACATCACCCAGCTGAACCGCAACCGGCTGCTGTGGCTCGACCCCAACGTGGACGGCATGAAAACCGGGCATACCGAGAGCGCCGGCTATTGCCTCATCGCCTCGGCGCGGCGCGGCGAGCGGCGGCTGGTGTCGGTGCTCGTCGGAGCGGCCTCGGAGCGCCTGCGCAACGAGGAGAGCCAGAAGCTCCTCAACTTCGGCTTCCAGGCCTACGAGGCATTCCGCCTCTATCCGAAGCAGCAGGAGATCGCCAAGCTCGCGGTCTGGAAAGGCAGCGAGCGGACGCTGCGCGCGGGGCTGGCCGCGGACCTCTACGTGACTGTTCCGACAGGCACGGCGGAGAAGCTGCAGGCGGAGATCGTCAGCGAGCAGCCTCTGGTCGCGCCGCTCGCCTCGGGCCAGCGCGTCGGGACGCTGCGCGTGGCGCACGCGGGCAGCTCGCTTGGGGAGTATCCGGTGGTCGCGCTCGAGAGCGTCGACGCCGCGGGCATCCTGCAAAGGACCTGGGACGGCATCGCCTTGTGGTTCAAGTGACGGCCGAGAGGCCGTCATCCCGAGGCGCTTCGCGCCGAGGGATCTGAAATTGGAGGAAGCTGTGATCTATCTCAACGGCGAATTCATGCCGCTCGAAGACGCCAAGATCTCGGTCCTGGACCGCGGCTTCATTTTTGGCGACGGCGTCTACGAGGTGATCCCGACCTACTCGCGGCGCCCGTTCCGCCTCGCGGAGCATCTCGCGCGCCTGCAGGCCAGCCTCGATGCGATACGCCTCGCCAATCCGTACGACGGCGCGAAGTGGGCCGAGTTGGTGGGAAAGATCATCGCCGGCAATCCCTGGGAGGACCAGAACGTCTATCTGCAGATCACGCGCGGCGTCGCCAGGCGCGACCACGCCTTCCCCAAGGGACTGAAGCCCACCGTGTTCCTCATGGCGAGCGAGCTGGTCACCCCCTCGGCGGAGCTGATGAAGAGCGGCGCCAAGGCGATCGTGCTGCCCGACTTCCGCTGGCTGCGCTGCGACATCAAGTCGACCTCGCTGCTCGGCAACTGCCTGCTGCGCACGCTCGCGGCCGACGCGGGCTGCGCCGAGGCGATCCTGGTGCGCGACGGCGAGCTGACCGAGGCTTCGGCGAGCAACGTCTTCGTGGTCAGGAACGGAACCGTTCTCGCGCCGCCCAAGTCTCATCTGATATTGCCGGGAATCACCTACGACGTGGTGCTGGAGATCCTGAGCGGCAACGCCGTTCCTCACGAGGTACGCCCCGTCAAGGAGAGCGAGCTGCGCGCGGCCGACGAGATCTGGGTGACCTCTTCATCGAGGGAAGTGCTGCCGATCACCACGCTGGACGGCAGGCCGGTGGGCTCGGGAAAGCCGGGACCCGTCTGCGCCAGGGTCCACGCCCTCTACCAGGAATTCAAGGCGCAAGTGATGCGCGCTCCTGCCCATGCCTGACAGCGACGCGCCCGTCCTCGCGTTCCCCTGCGAATTCCCCATCAAGATCATGGGAAAGACGCAGACGGGCTACGCCCAGGCGGTGATCGAGGTGGTGACCCGCCATGCCCCGGATTTCGATCCGGCGACGCTGGAGATGCGTCCCAGCCGCGAGGGGAAATATCTGTCGCTCACCTGCACCATCCGCGCCGTGTCGCGCGAGCAGCTCGACGAGCTGTACCGCGAACTGTGCGATCATCCGATGGTGACGATGGTGCTGTGATCATGAAGACCGAAGAGTTCGTTTCCGCCGGGATGAAGCGCGGCCGCGCTGCGGCTTCCGAGCGTGCCACTGCGCTCCTCCGACACCTGGGCAGCACCGAGTACGCCGCGAGCTGGGAGGCCATGCGCCGTTTCACCGCCGAGCGCGGCGCGGGCACGCCGGACGAATTGTGGGTGCTCGAGCACCCGCCGGTGTACACCTCAGGAATCGCGGGCCGCCCGGAGCACTTCCCGAAAGGCTCGAACATTCCGCTGGTGCGCTCGGACCGCGGCGGGCAGATCACTTACCATGGCCCGGGGCAGGCGATCGTGTATACGCTGGTCGACCTCGAGCGGCGGCGCCTCACGGTGCGCGCCATGGTGGCGCTGATCGAGCAGGCGGTGATCGAGGTCCTGGCGCAATGCGGGGTGCGCGCGCAGAGGAAGCCCGGTGCCCCGGGCGTGTACGTCGAAGGCGCGAAGATCGCGGCGCTCGGCCTGCGCGTGCGGCGCGGCGGCTGCTACCACGGGGTCGCGCTCAACGTCGACATGGACCTCGCGCCGTTCTCCGCCATCGACCCCTGCGGCTACCCGGGCCTCGCCGTCACCCAGACGTCCGCCCACGGCGTCGCCGCGAGCGCACAGGAGCTGGGCGAGGCGCTCGCCCGCCGCATCGCGCAACTCCTGGAATCCCGATGAGCAGCGTTGCCGAAAAGAAGAAGGGCCTGGCGAAGACGCGCATCCCGATCGCGGTCGCTCCCTCGGCGCGGCTCGCCAAGCCCGAGTGGATCCGCGTGCGCGCGCCCTCCGAGGGCTCGCGCTTCTCCGAGATCAAGCAGATCCTGCGCGAGAAGCAGCTGCACACCGTCTGCGAGGAAGCCTCCTGCCCCAACATCGGCGAGTGCTTCGGCAAGGGCACCGCGACCTTCATGATCCTGGGGGACCTGTGCACGCGGCGCTGCCCGTTCTGCGACGTCGCCCACGGCAGGCCGCAGCCGCCCGATCCCGAGGAGCCCGAGCACCTCGCGCAGACCATCGCCGCGCTCGGGCTCTCCTACGTCGTCATCACCAGCGTCGACCGCGACGATCTCCGAGACGGCGGCGCGAAGCACTTCGTCGACTGCATCCGGGCGGTGCGCGCGAAATCGCCCGCCACCCGCATCGAGGTGCTGGTTCCCGATTTCCGCGGGCGCCTGGAGCGCGCGCTCGAAGTGCTCGACGCCGCGCTCCCCGACGTGATGAACCACAACCTCGAGACCGTGCCGCGGCTCTACCGCAAGGCGCGCCCGGGCGGCAACTACCCGCACTCGCTCAGGCTGCTGAAGGACTTCAAGGCGCGCCACCCGCAGGTCCCTACCAAGTCCGGCCTGATGGTGGGCCTGGGCGAAACCGACCAGGAGATCCTCGAGGTCATGCGCGACCTGCGCGCGCACGACGTCGACATGCTCACCATCGGCCAGTACCTGCAGCCCTCGCCGCACCACCTGACGGTCGAGCGCTACGTCCACCCGGACACCTTCGCGATGTTCGACCGCGAAGCAACGGCACTCGGCTTCACCCACGCCGCGGTCGGTGCGATGGTGCGCTCCTCCTACCACGCCGATGAGCAGGCGCACGCCGCGGGCGTCGGCTAGGGGAAAACGTGCTGCGCGCCTCCGCAATCCTCGCCGCGTTCGCCGTCTCATCCGCATCGGCCGCCGGACTGGACGACATCACCAACCGCGACGCCGTCAACGGGCTCAAACAGGCCCTCACCAACGGCGCGCAGGCGGCAGTCGCGAAACTCGGCAAGCAAGACGGGTTCTACGGCGACACGCGCATACGCATCCCCTTGCCGCCGTCGATGAAAAGCGCCGAAGCCGTGATGCACTCCATCGGCATGGGCAAACAGGCCGACGACCTCGTGCTGCGCATGAACCGCGCCGCGGAAGCGGCCGTGCCCCAGGCCAAACCGCTGCTCATCGACGCGGCGAAAAAGATGAGCGTACAGGACGCGAAGGGCATCCTCACCGGCGGCCCGGACAGTGCGACGCAGTACTTCAAGCGCACCACGACCGAGCCGCTCGTGCAGAAATTCAAGCCGGTGGTCAAGAAGGCAATGGCGAAAGTGAAGCTCGCCGAGGCGTACAACGAAATCGCCGCGAGCGGCGCCAAGGTCGGCCTGGTGAAGGAAGAGGACGCGCACCTCGAGGACTACGTCACCCGCAAGGCCCTCGACGGCCTGTTCGTGGGCATCGCCGATGAAGAAAAGAAGATCCGCGACAACCCCAAGGCCGCCGCGTCGTCGATCGTCAAGAAAGTCTTCGGAGCACTTCTGAAATAGCCCGAAGGCGTGGGTATATTTCATTCGTCAGGCACGCAGGGGAAACGCATATGGGTTTCCATCCGGCCAATTTAGCGATTAGATTTCTGCTGGAGCTGTCGGCTCTCGGCGCCATGGCCTTCTGGGGTTGGCAGCAGGGCGATGGTTCAGCACGC
Organism: Burkholderiales bacterium; assembly: GCA_035519135.1. GTDB lineage: Bacteria > Pseudomonadota > Gammaproteobacteria > Burkholderiales > SG8-39 > VBDM01. Next base: position 23,501 of record DATIWX010000042.1, read on the forward strand.
TACGTTTTCGCCCTTCTCGTCCCTCTTGTCGCGGCAGCGGCATGGGGCGTCTTTGCTGTTCCCGGTGATCGAAGTCGTTCCGGCAAAGCACCGGTAGCCGTGCCCGGAGTGGTTCGGCTCGGTGTCGAAGCTGCGTTCTTTGCCTTTGCGGTCTTTGCACTGTACAAAGTGGGCAGCAAGCCACTCTCCGCAATCCTCGCCGCGGCAGTTTTCGCCCACTATGTCGCATCATTCGACCGCGTTACCTGGCTGCTGCGTGCCTAAGTGAGCACTCTCCAAATGCGTAGCGTTGGAACACTGGTTCTCGTCGTGACGGCGATCGGGTCGCTGGGCCTCGCTTCCGCTGCCGTTGCCGCAGACGGGAATAGCTCTCCCGGGCAGAGACAAACCCTGATTCACAACGGGACCGAGCGCAGCTACGTGATTCGCGCTCCCGCCGAGTCGGCCAAAGGCACCGGCCGGGTACCGCTCGTTCTGGTTCTTCACGGCGGCGGCGGCAATGCCGACTACGCAGAACGAATGACGGGCTTCACCGACAAGGCCGGAAGGGAGGGCTTCATCGTCGCCTATCCCGAGGGAACCGGCCGCCGGAGCAACAGGCTCCTGACCTGGAATGCGGGTCATTGTGGGGGAGCGTGGCGATGAACGTCATCGCCTTCGTCGTGCTCGCCTCTCCTCTATCGGGTTGGTTCCGTGCATGAAAGTCCTCGCCATCTCCGGGAGCCTGCGGGCCGCTTCGATCAACTCGGCGCTGCTTCGCGCGGCAGCACGCCTGTCTCCGCCGGAGGTGGAAGTGCGTCTCTTTCTGACCGCCGGCGAGCTGCCTCTGTTCAATCCTGATCTCGAGGCGCAACTGCCGCCACAGGTCGCCATGCTTCACGCGGAGGTTTCCGCCTCGGACGCGTTGTTGATCGCCAGTCCCGAGTACGCGCACGGCGTCACCGGCACGATCAAGAACGCGCTCGATTGGCTGGTGAGCTTCGAGCCTTTCGCCTACAAACCGGTCGCCGTGCTCAACGCCTCGCCGCGCGCTCACCACGCCGACATGGCGCTGCGCGAGACGCTCAGGACCATGTGTGCCGTAATCGTCGAGGAAGCATCGATCAGCATTCCCTTGCTCGGGGCTCACCTCACCGAAGACGGAATGGTCACGAATCCAACGGTGTCCCGGGCTATCAACAGCTCCCTTCACGCGCTCCACTCTGCCGTTGTCCTTCGCCAGCCCGGGCAGGGCCCGACTTTCCCGCTGCCGTAGCTCCTCCAGAATCCATGGCTATTCGAATAGTCCGGCTGGGTACCGAGCGGGCACCGAATGAAGGCCTGCGACTCGGCACCGTGAGGCGTCCGCCACGCGGCGTTCCGAAATCCAGGTTCTCATCGGGCAACTGGTACGACGTCTGGTTTCCGAATCTGGCGCCTTCGCCCGAGACGGTCGAGCTGGCGCAGGCCTCCACGACGCAACGCCAATGGGACCGCTTCGTGAAGCGCTATCGAGCCGAGATGGCGCGCCCCGAGAACAGCCGGGTTCTCGATGTGCTGGCCGCCCTTTCGCACGAGGCGAATTTCTCGGTAGGCTGCTATTGCGAAGACGAGCGGCGCTGCCACCGGTCCGTTCTGCGGCGGCTCCTGCTCGATCGCGGTGCGAAGGTGGTATGAATCCGTCAACGCGAGGAATCGACTCGTGATCTACAAAGGCAGCTGTCATTGCGGGAAAATCGCCTTCGAAGCGGAGGGCCAGCTCGAAAAAGTGATCCAGTGCAATTGCTCGATCTGCAGCAAGCGCGGAACGCTCCACTGGTTCATCCCGCGCGAGAAATTCCGCCTGCTGACGCCCGAGCACGATTTCGCGACCTACACGTTCAACAAGCACAAGATCAAGCACCGCTTCTGCACCACCTGCGGGTGTGCGCCTTTCGGCGAGGGCCTGGCCCCATCGGGCAACTACATGGTCGCCGTCAACGCCCGTTGCCTGGATGGGATCGACACCGCCGCCCTCGAGACCGGGCATTTCGACGGCCGCAGCCTTTGACGGCGAGGCACGCGCGGCCAGCTCGGGCCTTGGCTGGATAGAAATGTGAACGGATTCCGCGACGCGGCCGATTGCCACATCCAGGCATCGGTCGCCGACTACCGGCGGACTGACCCGCTAGAAATACACCCTCGTCCTTCCCGGCTCGCGCGACACCTCGTACAGCGCGGTGCGGCCGACGTTCGCCACCTTGCGCACGCCGGCGAGCGACAGCAGGGTCTCGCTCGCGTAGTCGCTCTCCTCGTCGCACACGATCCGCAGATCGACGACCGACAGGTTCGCTGCGACCGCCTGGCGCAGGATGCGGTCGTTGAAGATCGCCAGCGCCGTGGCAGCCGCGCGCTGGCGCGACGGCTCTTGGTGGCGCGCGGGAACGAGCGTGCACACCACCGTCGGCAGCCCGGTCTCGAGCGCGGCCGCGACCAGCTTGGTGAAGATGTCCTCGAACTGGTCGGCCGCCGTCGCGAGAGCCTGCAGCGCGTCGCTGACCGACTGCGCGCCCTGCCGCAACAAGCCGCTCGCCTCGATCGCCCAGCCGCCGTCGACGCAGATGCCGATGTGGGTCGCGTCCAGGGGGATCACCCGCGACCATCCGCGCTCGAGCACCTGTGGCGGCTCGAGCACGGTGAGCTTCCAGGGATTGCGCGGCCGGGGGACGAGCATGGCCTCGGCCTGCTCGACACCCAAGTCGATGTTCTCGAGCGCGTCGCCGAGCAGCACCAGATGGCGGATGACGTCGGGCGCGCCCCCGCCTTCCACAGGGGAATCGGGTTGCACGGTTACCTCCTTGTCGCGACCGGGGTTTCTGGACTACAGGAGCGCTGCCGGGACGCCTTCCAGACGGAGGCTCAGTGCGCTTTTTCCCAATTTTGTCCCGAACCGACGTCCACGACAAGGGGGACCTTGAGCGCCGCGACACCGCTCATGAGCACCGGGACTTTGTCCTCCACGCGCGCCAGCTCGCTTTCGGGCACCTCGAGCACCAGCTCGTCGTGCACCTGCATGATGAGCCTGGCACCGAGTTTTTCGCGCTCCAGCCATCCCTGCACCGCGATCATCGCGAGCTTGATCAGGTCCGCCGCCGTGCCCTGCATCGGCGCGTTGATCGCCGCGCGCTCGGCGCCGCTGCGCCGCGCCGGGTTGGCGCTCTTGATCTCCGGCAGCCACAGGCGCCGGCCGAGCACCGTCTCGACGTAGCCGCGGTCCCGCGCCGCCTTGCGTGTGTCCTCCATGTACTTCGCCACCCCCGGATAGCGGGTGAAGTAGCTTGCGATGTAGGCCTGGGCAGTGGCGCGCTCCAGGCCCAGTTGCTGCGCCAGGCCGAACGCCGACATGCCGTAGATGAGACCGAAGTTGATCACCTTGGCATAGCGGCGCTCCTCCGCCGTGACCTCCGCGAGCGACCGCCCGAACACCTCGGCGGCGGTGGCGCGGTGGATGTCCTCGCCGGCAGCAAAGGCGCGCAGCAGGTTCTCGTCGCCCGAGATGTGCGCCATGATGCGCAGCTCCACCTGCGAGTAGTCGGCGCTGACGATGGCGCGGCCCGGCGGCGCGACAAAGGCCTCGCGGATGCGCCGCCCTTCGGGCGTCCTCACCGGGATGTTCTGCAGGTTGGGATCGTTCGAGGCAAGGCGCCCGGTGACCGCGACCGCCTGGCCGTAGGTGGTGTGCACGCGGCCGGTGCGCGGGTTGACCATCCTGGGCAGCTTGTCAGTGTAGGTCGACTTGAGCTTGGAGATCTCGCGATGGTCGAGCAGCATGCGCGCCAGCGGATGATCGAGCGCGAGCTTCTCCAGGACCTCCTCATCGGTCGAAGGCGCGCCCGACGGCGTCTTCTTCAGGACCGGCATGCCCTTCCTCTCGAAGAAGATCTCGGCGATCTGCTTGGGCGAACCGAGGTTGAACGGCTGCCCCGCCTCCTTGTGCGCCTTGCCTTCCAGCTCGAGCATCTTCTGGCCCAGCTCGTGGCTCATCGCCTCGAGCTGGCGCGCGTCGATCAGCACCCCCGTCCTTTCCATCTTGAACAGGACCTCGCGCACCGGCATCTCGATCTCGCCGTAGATGCGCTCGAGCTTCTCCTCGGCCGCGATCCTCGAGTGCAGCGCCGCGTGCAGCTGCAGCGTGACGTCCGTGTCCCCGGACGAATACTCGGCCGCCCTCGCGACATCCACCTGCTCGAAGGAAATGCGCTGCGCGCCGGTGCCCGTCACTTCGTCGATTGAAAGGACCTTCGCGCCGAGATGGCGCGAGGCGAGGCTCTCCACGTCGTGGCGGGCGCTGCTCTCGATCACGTAGGACTCGAGCAGCACGTCGTGCGCGACGCCGCTCAAGGCCACGCCGTGGTTGGCGAGCACATGCTGGTCGTACTTGATGTTGTGACCGACCTTTCTGTGCCGGTCGCTTTCGAGCCAGGGCTTCAAGGTCGCAAGGGCAGCGTCGATTCCGATTTGACCGGGCGCGCCGGCGTAGCGGTGGGCGAGCGGCACATAGGCCGCTCGCCCCGGCGAGCTCGCGAACGACAGGCCGACCAGCTGCGCCTGCAGCGGCTCCTCGCTCGTGGTCTCGCAACCGATTGAGACGAGCTCCGCGCCTTCGAGTTCCTTCAGCCAGCGCGCGAGATCGGCATCGCTGGAGAGAATCTCGTGACGGCGCTCGACCTGGACGCGCACAGGTGCCGGAGCTGCCGGCGCTTCACCAGCGGCCGGCGGCGACTCCTTCAGCCATGACTTGAATCCGAAATGCGAAAGGAGATCGCCGAGCTTCTTGTCGTCGCGCGGCGCGAGCTTCAGCTCCTCCAGGTCGACGGGCAGCTCCACGTCGCATTTGACCGCGAGGACCTGCCGCGCCTTCGGAAGCCAGCCGAGCGCCTTGCGCAGGTTCTCGCCGACGGCTCCGCCGATCTCGTCCGCGTGCCGCACCACTTCCTCGAGCGAGCCGTATTGCGACACCCACTTCGCCGCGGTCTTCGGCCCGACCTTCTCGACGCCGGGCACGTTGTCGACCGAGTCGCCGACGAGCGTCATGTAGTCGAGAATGCGCTCCGGCGGGACGCCGAATTTCGCCCTCACGCCCTCGGGATCGAGGCGCTCGTTCGACATGGTGTTCACCAGCGTCACGCGCTCGGTGACGAGCTGCGCGAGATCCTTGTCGCCGGTCGAGATCACGCAGCGCATGCCGCGCCGGTCGGCCTCGCGCGCGAGCGTGCCGATGACGTCGTCCGCCTCGACGCCCTCGATCTGCAGGAGCGGCCAGCCCCATGCGCGGATCGCTTCGAGCAGCGGGCCGACCTGCGAGCCGAGATCATCCGGCATCGGCGGGCGGTTCGCCTTGTACTTGTCGTACAGGTCGTCGCGGAAGGTCCTGCCGCGCGCGTCGAAGACGCAGGCGGCGTAGTCGGCTTTGTAGTCGGCGAGCAGCTTGCGCAGCATGTTCAGCACGCCGTAGATCGCGCCGGTGGGCTCGCCCGCCGCGTTGCGCAGGTCGGGCAGCGCATGGAACGCACGGTACAGATACGACGACCCGTCGACCAGCAGCAGCATCTTTTCCAAGGGAAGTATTCGAAAAGAACCCGGCGCCTCATTATGTCAGAATTGGCCGCGGGTTCTGATAGACTCGCCCCTGTGCGGACTCGCTCCATGTTGCGACCCATTCTCGCTGCCGCGCTGCTCGCCGTCGCGCTGCCCCTCGCCGCACAGCAGCCGCCCCGGCTCGAGCCGCTCCCGGAGCCCCCGCCTCCTCCGCCCGGTGCCGCGGACCAGCCGGAGGAGACGCCGGTGCGCATCCGCTCCGGGCAAGACCAAGTCGAAGAGCAACTCATCGACGGGCGCCACGTGGTGCGCGTGACGACTCCGGCGGGCCAGGAGTACTGGCTGGTCGAGGACCTGGGCGACGGCCCAGGATTGAAGAACGAGAGCCTCGATCACGGCGTGCGCGCGCCGCTTTGGGTGATCCGACGGTTCTGACACCCGCGCGCGCGTCATGTCGGTTTTCACGCGCGTCACCCCGGAGGAGCTTTCCGCCTGGCTGAAGCGCTACGCGATCGGCGCGCTCACCGATCTGCAGGGCATCGCAGCCGGCATCGAGAATACCAACTACTTCATCACGACCTCGCACGGCCGCTTCGTGCTGACGCTGTTCGAGAGGCTCTCCGCGGCGGAGCTTCCGTTCTATCTGAATCTCATGGCGCACCTCGCGCGCCACGGCATACCCTGCCCGGCGCCGATCGCCGACCGCGGCGACAAGTACCTGGGCACCTTGAACGGCAAGCCCGCCACCATCGTCACCTGCCTGCCGGGCACGCCCCTCACCGCGCCCGGCGCCGCGCACTGCGAGCAGGTCGGCGCCATCCTCGCCGACATGCATCTCGCCGGAGCGAGCTACGGCGGCAAGCTGGAGAATCCGCGCGGACCGAGATGGTGGCGCGAGGCCGCGCGCGAGGTGGTCCCGTTTCTCGACGAGGCGCGCCGCGAGCTGCTCGCCTCCGAGCTCGAATTCCAGGCGCGGCATAGCGGGCTGAACCTGCCGCGCGGACCGGTGCACGCCGACCTGTTCCGCGACAACGTGCTGTTCGAGGGAGAGCGCCTCGGCGGGGTGATCGATTTCTATTTCGCCGGTATCGACGCCTTCCTGTTCGACGTCGCGGTGACCTTGAACGACTGGTGCGTCGACCCCGCGGGAGAGATCGACGCGGAGCGTGCCCGGGCGCTGCTCGCCGCGTACCGCCGCGCCCGGGAGTTCACTGGCGCGGAGCTCGAGGCCTGGCCGGTGCTGCTGCGCGCCGCCGCGCTGAGATTCTGGCTGTCGCGGCTCTACGATTTCTACCTCCCGCGCGCGGGAGAGCTCACCCACGCGCACGACCCCGAGCATTTTCGCCGCGTGCTCGAGGCAAGGCGCGCCCGGGCCTTCCCTCTTGTATGAAACCCGGCGCCGTCACACACTATCCCTCATGAACCCGACCGGGCAGCGGGCCTGAGATGCGCATCGTTCCCGCGAGGAACGGCTGGACCTGGCTGGTGCGGGGGTTTGCGCTGTTTCGCAAGAACCCTCCGATGTGGCTGTTCCTGGTGTTCACCTACTGGATCGCGGTGGCGCTCCTCGGCCAGATCCGCTACCTCGGCCCGGCCGCCTCCACCGTGCTGCTCCCCGCGTTTTCAGTGAGCTTCATGTTCATGTGCGCGGTTCTCGAGCACGGCGGGATGCTGCGCCCCGCGCTGCTCATCTCGGGCTTCCGCAGCGGATCTGCCACCCTGATCCTGCTCGGCGTGCTCTACCTGCTCTCCCTCGTCGCGGTGCTCGGCGTCTCCTCGATCGCCGACGCCGGCGCGCTGCTCTGGTGGGTCCTCTCGGGGCGCGAGCCCGCCGACGAAGCCCTGCTCGATGGCAGCGTCTCGCTCGCCATGCTGGTCGCGTCCCTGGCGGCCGCCCCGGTGCTGATGGCGTTCTGGTTTGCACCGGTGCTCGCGGCGTGGAGCCGGATCGGCGCGGCCCAGTCGCTGTTCTACAGCTTCTTCGCAGTGTGGCGGAACTGGCGGGCGTTTCTCGTCTACGGAGCGGCGCTGTTCCTCGCGGGCGCGCTGTTCATGACGGCGGTGACGGTCCTGGCGGTTCTGATGCAGGGAAAGATACAGGTGCTGCGCTCGTTCGCGCTGATCTTCACGCTGCTCACCCTGCCGACCCTGTTCGCCAGCTTCTACGCTAGCTACCGCGACATCTTCCCGGAGAACGCCGTGCCGGCGGAGCCGCCTTCGAATGCCGGAAGCGCGTAGCCGGCCGCGATTCTGCTATCCTTCGCGGCGGCGCGGAGTGAAAACTTGACCGACGAGCCCTGCGAGCTGTGCGCCTCCCCGGGAGGGGACGTGCTCTGGCGCGACGAGTTCTGCCGCATCGTGCTCGTCGATGATCCCGATTATCCCGGCTTCTGCCGGGTGGTCCTGGAGCGCCATGTAAAGGAAATGACCGATCTCGCACCCGCCGAGCGCACGCGCCTGATGAATGCGGTGTTCGCGACCGAAGCGGCGCTGCGCGAGCTGCTTTCCCCACGCAAGGTCAACCTCGCGAGCCTCGGCAACGCGGTCCCGCATCTGCACTGGCACGTCGTTCCCCGTCACGGCGACGACCGCCATTTTCCGAAGCCCATCTGGGCCGAGCCCTCGCGCGCCCGCGCGCCGCGCGCCGCGCCCGACCGGCGAACGCTGGCCGCCGCGCTCAGGACGCATCTCCCCTAGCCCTATGGTGGATCTCGATCTCCCGACCATCACCCCGGACGCCGAGCCGGAATTCACCGACGCGTCCGGCTGCGCCAAGTGGCTGCAGACCGTGCCGCTCATCAACGTGGGCCCGGCCCACGTCCGCCTTCTGGGACAGCTCGAGGAGCTCAACGCCTACAAGCTGGCGCCGGCGGAGCGCCTGAAGATCCTGGAGCTGATGCGCGAGCCCGTGAACTTCGTGCAGAAGGAGCACGCCAAGAAATTTGCAAGCCGCCCGGCGCCGCTCGCGCCGACGGAGCGCGAGGTCCTGAAGAACGTGCACGCGCTCTGGGACGCCCTTTCGGCGGGTTATCAGCACTGCGTGCAGGCAGTCGCGGAGCGCGCCGGAAACCTGAGTGTTCCGCTGGTGGGACAGCGCGTGCTGTGGTGCATCGGCCAGAAAATGGTCACCTACTATCAGGCGTACCAGGACGTGGGCGAGCGGGAATGGAAGGTTCTGCACCGCGTCTACGCGCTGGTCGAGGAGCGCGGTGCCGCCCGGCAGGAAGTCCCGCATCCGTCCCGCAAGGGGAAGGAGACGAGTTGCACTGAGACCTACGCACAGGTGCTGCTCCTCGATCTCGCCAATCCCGGAAAACTCACGCCGCGCCAGATCGAGCTGGTCTCGCTGTGGCTCGAGCGCTGGACTCGCAAGGTGTCGATCGGGCGCGAGTCGGCCGATACGGGCGACGTCGCGCCTTTGCTTGTCGACCTTTCGGGCGCAGGCGGCGCTTCGCACCGGCCGGCCGAGGGCGATTCCGCCCGTGTCCTCGACATCGGCGAGTTGCGCAGCGACCTGCGCAAGCGTATCGCGCTGCTGCGCAAGGGTGAAACCCCCGCGGAGCTCGGCCTGGGCGAGGACGTCACGCCGGGGCTCGCCGACGGCATGCTGGTGATGCTCTACCGGCGCTGGTGCGAGGACAAGCAGTCGCGCGCGCATCCGCGCCACGGCGCAAGCGGCACGGCGCAGACCTGTGCGGGCATGCCCGCGATCCACTTCTTCGTCACCGGACGCGCGTTCGCGGTGCGCGCGGGCTCGCGGCCGATGTCGACGAAGGAGCACATGGAGATCGCGACCCTGGGGCGCCTTGCGACGGCGCGCCTGGAGGACGACCCCACCACCACGCCCAACTATCCGCTCGAGACCTGGCAGATCAAGGACGAGAGCGCGTCCGGGCTGCGCCTGGAGCGCGTCGATCCGCGCGCGAACTCGCGCCTGGTGCTGGGCCAGCTCCTGGGGATCCGCTTCGCCGATGCCAAGGCCTTCCTGCTGTGCACTGTCAAATGGCTCTCGGTCTCGACGGACTTCGCGCTGCGCATCGGCGTACAGATCCTGCCCGGCGTTCCGCAAGGGATCGCGATCAAGGCCGCCGGCGCGAACACCGAGCCTTTCGTCCAGGGATTCCTGCTGCCAGCGTTTGCTCCGCTCCAGGCTCCCGAAACCCTGGTCACGCCCGCGGGCTGGTTCAAGCCCAAGCGCGAATTCGAGGTGGCCGACCGGCCGAGAGTGCGGCTGGTCGAGCTCGTCGATCGCGGCGCCGATTTCGACCGTGTCAGTTTCGAGCCGGCCTGAAGCGCCCGTTCGTTCGAGAATGCACCATGGCCGCGCCCGACGTCCCGGCTCCCACCGAGATCACCCTGCACCAGAAGTCCAAGGTGCTGGAGGTACGTTTCTCCGACGGGCGCCGTTTCGAGCTGCCCTACGAGCTGCTGCGCGTGTACTCGCCCTCTGCCGAAGTGCGCGGCCACGGGCCCGGGCAGGAAGTGCTGCAGACCGGCAAGAAGGAGGTGGATATCCTGAGCCTCGAGCCCGTTGGCAGCTACGCGGTGCAGCCGCACTTCTCCGACGGGCACGCCACCGGCATCTATTCCTGGGACTACCTGTACGAGCTCGGCGTGAATCGCGATGCGATGTGGAGCAGCTATCTCGAGCGCCTCAAGGCGGCAGGCGCGCGGCGCGAGCCCTGAGGGCAATCGGCCCTCGCAAACCTGCTAGCATGTCCGCATGGGTCTAATCGAATGAGTCAGACCGATTTCGGCTACCGGCGCGTCGACGCCGCCGAGAAGGCAGCCCGTGTCGCCGGCGTCTTCTCCTCCGTCGCGGACCGGTACGACCTGATGAACGACCTGATGTCGGGCGGCCTGCACCGGCTGTGGAAGGCCTTTACCGTGGCGCTTGCAGGCGTGCGCGAGGGCGAGCGCGTGCTCGACGTCGCGGCCGGCTCCGGCGACCTGGCGCGCGAATTCGCGAAGCGCGCCGGCCCGGGCGGAGAGGTCTGGCTCACCGACATCAACCGCGCCATGCTCGAGCGCGGGCGGGACCGCCTGCTCGACCGCGGCATGACACTACCCGCGGTGCAGTGTGACGCGGAGGCGCTGCCCTTCCCCTCGGACTATTTCGACTGCGTCAACGTTGCCTTCGGACTGCGCAACATGACCGACAAGGAGAAAGCGCTCGCCGAAATGCGCCGCGTCCTCAAGCCGGCGGGCAGGCTGCTGGTGCTGGAATTTTCGCGCGTCTGGCAGCCGCTCTCGAGGCTCTACGACTGGTATTCGTTCACCGTGCTGCCCTGGCTGGGCAGGAAGGTGGCCGGCGACGAAGCGGCCTACCGCTATCTCGCCGAGTCGATCCGCATGCACCCCGACCAGGAACACCTCAAGGCCATGCTGCAGCGGGCGGGACTGGAGAAAGTCGAATACTTCAACCTGAGCGCGGGCGTTGCAGCCCTGCATCGGGGATATAAAATCTGACCGGAGGAAGGATGCCATGAAAGCACTGACTGTTTCACTGATCGCGCTGGTATTCGGCGCCGCCGTCGCTGCCGATGACGCGCAGGCCGCGAGGCTGGGCGGCGGCCGCAGCCTCGGCGCGCAGCGGCAAATCACGGCGCCGCCGAAGCAGGCGACCGCGCCCGCGCAGCAGCAGCCCGCGAGCGCTCCGCAGCCCGCGGGGCCCGGCCGCTGGCTTGGACCCATCGCAGGACTCGCCGCCGGTCTCGGCCTGGGCTGGCTGTTCGCGCAGGGCGGCTTCGGATCCGCGATCGGCGCGCTGCTGATGGCGCTTCTTGCCGGGGCCGTGGTGTTCGCCCTGATGCGATTCTTCTCCAGAGGACGCCCCCAGGCATCGCCGCTGCAGTACGCCGGCCTGGGCAACGAGACCGTCGCCGCTCCGCCGCCCTCGCAGCTCCCGGGCGACGCGGGTGCCAGGCCCGATTTCCGCAGCCAATTCGCCCCGAACATCCCGTCGAGCTTCGACGTCGACGGCTTTCTCAGGGAAGCCCGGCGCAACTTCCTGCGGCTCCAGGAAGCGAACGACCGCGGCGACCTGATGCGCCTTCGCCAGGTCACCACGCAGGAGATGTTCGACGCGCTCAAGGGCGATGCGCAGGAACGCTCGCCCGGACAGCAGACCGACGTCGTCACGCTGAATGCGTCCCTGCTCGAGCTCGTCACCGAGAGCGATCTGCACTGGGCGAGCGTGCGCTTTTCGGGCTCGATGCGCGAAGAGGCGAAGTCCGCGGCCGAGCCCTTCGAGGAGATCTGGAATCTGTGCAAGCCGGTGAACGGCTCCTCGGGCTGGCTGCTCGCGGGAATCCAGCAGACGCACTGAATCACTGCCGGCCGGTTGCGACCGCACCCATGCTCGAGCGCGGCGCGGTCGCCGGCCTGAACCACCTGCTCTCGCGGCAGCCGGCGGCGGCTGAGCGCCTGCGGCCCTTCGCGGGGCAGGGCGTGGAAATCCGCTGCCCTCCGTTCCCGGACCTGCGCCTCACGATCCTGGAAAGCGGCCTGCTCGCACGCGCGCAAGGCGCGACGGCGAGCGCGCTCTTGGTCAGGCTCAAGCCCGGCGCCCTCCCGCTGCTGCTGGCACGCGACGAGGGCGCGCGGGGGCAGATCGAAATCCAGGGTCCGGCGGATCTCGCGGGCGCGGTCGACGCTCTGGTCCGCTCCCTGGCCTGGGACATCGAGGAAGACCTGTCGGCGGTATTCGGAGACGTTGTCGCCCGCCGCCTTGCCTCGGGCGCGAAGGCCGTTGCGGCCTGGCAGCGGGACGCCCTGCTGCGGCTTGCGGAAAATCTCGCCGAATACTGGGTGGAGGAGCAGCCGCTGCTGCTGCGCCCCGGTGATGCGGAGAAATTCGCTCATGAGGTCGACGCGCTGGGCGATGAGACGGCGCGTCTGGAGAAGCGCATCGAGCGGCTGGAAAGCGCCGGCAAGCGCTGACTCCCTTGTTCCGCCTCGTCAAAATCCTGTGGATCGCCCTGCGCTTCGGGCTGGACGAATTCGCGCTCGCCCCCGACAGCGCGATGGCGCGCGCGATCCGTGCGCTGTTCTTCTATCGCTCGCTCTCCCGGCCCCGCGGCGCGAGGCTGCGCTGCGCGCTCGAGGCGCTCGGGCCCATCTTCGTCAAGTTCGGCCAGGTCCTCTCGACGCGCCGCGACCTGCTGCCCTCCGATCTCGCCGACGAGCTGGCGAAACTCCAGGACCAGGTGCCGCCGTTCGCGGGCGACCTCGCCGTCGCCGAGGTCGAGCGTGCGTTCGGCAAGCCGATTGCGGAGGTGTTCGAGAAATTCGAAGCGGAACCGGTAGCGAGCGCATCGGTAGCCCAGGTCCATTTCGCGGTGCTCCCGGGAGGCACCGAGGCGGCGGTCAAGATCCTGAGGCCCGGGATGCTGCCGGTGATCGGCGAGGACCTCGCGCTGCTCAACACGGCGGCAGGCCTGGTCGAGCGCTTTTCGGCCGATGGGCGGCGCCTGCGGCCGCGCGAAGTCGTGGCCGAGTTCGCGCGTCACCTGTCCGAGGAGCTCGACCTGATGCGGGAGGCGGCGCACGCGAGCCAGCTGCGCCGGAATTTCCAGGATTCGCCGCTCCTCGCCGTTCCGGAGGTGTACTGGGACTGGTGCACCAGCACCGTCATGACGATGCAGAGAATGCGCGGCACGCCGGTGAGCCAGGTGGACGAGCTGCGCCGGCAGGGCGTGGACATCCCCAGGCTCGCGCGCACCGGCGTCGAGATCTTCTTCACGCAGGTGTTCCGCGACGGTTTCTTCCACGCCGACATGCACCCGGGGAACATCCTGGTCACGGCCGAAGGCCGCTACGTCGCGCTCGATTTCGGCATCATGGGCACGCTCACCGAGGTCGACAAGCAGTACCTGGCGCAGAACTTCCTCGGCTTCTTCCAGCGGGACTATGCCCGCGTGGCACGCGCGCACCTGGAGGCGGGCTGGGTGCCGGCCGGCACCCGGGCGGACGAATTCGAGGGCGCGATCCGCGCGGTGTGCGAGCCGTTCTTCGACCGGCCGCTGGGGGAGATTTCTTTCGGACGCGCGCTGGTGCGCCTGTTCCAGACCTCGCGCCGCTTCAACGTCGAGATCCAGCCGCAGCTGGTGATGCTGCAGAAGACGCTGCTCAACATCGAAGGGCTGGGACGGCAGCTCGATCCCGGCCTCGACCTGTGGGCCACCGCCAAGCCGTTCCTCGAGAAATGGATGCGCGAGCAAGTCGGCTTCAAGGGACTGCTGCGCACCCTGCGCAGGGAGGCACCGCACTGGGCGACGATGCTGCCGCAGCTGCCGCGCCTGCTGCATCGCGCCTTGGCCGACGACCGCGTCGGGCGCATCGAGCGCGCCCTCGAGGAATTGCTCGTGCTCGAGCGCCGGCGAAACCGGCTGATCGGCCTCGCCGTCGCCGCGCTCGCCGCGACTCTCGCATGCGCCGCGTTCTTGAGCCTCAGGTACCTTCCATAGGCGCGCCCCGGTTCACTCACCCCTGGATCGCCGACCTCAGGCGATCATCCTCCGTACAGGTATCCCGGCAACCACAAGGTCATGCCGGGCCAGAGGTACATGATGACCATGCACAGGATCACGATCAGCATGTACGGCATCATGCCGGCGAAGATCTGGTTCAGCGTCACGTGTTTCGGCGCGACACCCTTCAGATAGAAGGCCGACATCGCGACAGGAGGCGAAAGGAACGCGGCCTGCAGGTTGACGAACACCAGGGTGGCCCAAAGGATCGGGTCGATGCTGAAGTGCTTCAGCAGAGGCAGGAAGATGGGCACGAAGATGACGATGATCTCGGTCCATTCCAGGGGCCAGCCCAGGAGAAAGATGATCGCCTGCGACAGGATCATGAACTGTACCGGCGTCAGGTTGAACGACAGTACCCATCTCTCCACCAGTTGCTGGCCACCGTGCAGCGCGAATACCGCGGAAAAGAGCGCCGAGCCGACGAACAGCCAGCACACCATGGCGGTCGTTTTTGCCGTTAGGAACATCGATTCCTTAACCTTCTGCCAGTTGAGCGTTCTCGCCTGAATCGCAAGCAAGAACGCACCGGCGGCCCCGATGCCGGCGGACTCCGTCGCCGTGGTGATGCCGAGCAGGATCACTGCGAGAACGACGATCGTGAGGATGCCGAGCGGCATCACGGAGGAAACCAGCATCTTCAAAAGCTCGAACTGTTCGGCTTCCAGCTTCCAGTAGTACCAGGCGAGGAGCAGGACGGTAGCGGCCACGACGCCCCAGAACCAGAAATAGAACCCCGGCGCAGGACCCTCTGCCGCCGCGGCCGAACCCCCGCCGGCAGCGGTGTCTCCCATGCGTAATGGACCCTGCGATTCGTCGGCGGGCGCATCCGGCTCTGCGATACTTTCTCCGCTCCCCAATTCCTGAAGCTGCCCGTCGCCTGCGGTCTCGGGCTCCTGCGGCTTGGCGCTCTCAGCCCGCTGGGCAGCGCCCGGCGACCCGTTGATCTCTGCGGAGCCGCCCCCGGAGGCCCATAGCGCCTCCGCCGGCTGATGGATCACGACGTACCACCACACGCCCCAGGAAGTCACCGCGGCGAGCAGAAGGGGAAAAATCGCGGTCAGGAAATGCTTCCACAGCACGCCATAGGCCAGCCGGCGGCCGCCGTCTTCTATGGCGAGCCCCTTGCCGGGCGACACGAGCGCTGCAAGTAATCCGAGGAGCATGTTGCGCGAATAGGCCTGCTGGAATTTCTGCACCCAGCCGGAGACCGGTATCTTGGTTTCGGCTTCGGAGAGCCGCGGGGCAATTTTCGGGTTAACAAGCACCCAGCCGAGGATGTAGACGAGATAGAGGAATGCGAGGAAAAACCCCGGAAACATCGCCGAGGCGTAGAGCTTGACCACCGACTGCCCGGCCACCGCCGCGTACACGATGATCATGACCGACGGCGGGATGAGGATGCCGAGCGTGCCGCCGGCCGTGATTACGCCGGAGGCGAGGCGCACGTCGTACCCGGCCTTGAGCATCGGCCTCATCGCGATCACCCCCATGAGGACGACGACCGCCCCGACTAGGCCGCTCGCTATACCCCAAAACGTGCACACCACGAGCGTCGCCACCGCGAGCGACGCCGGCAGCCGCTTGAACGCGAGCTGGATGCTATAGAACATCTTGTCCACCAACGCTCCGCGCTCCATCACGTAGCCCATCAGGACAAAGAGCGGGATCGATAGCAGCGTGTCGTTGAGCATCGCCCCGTAGGTGCGCTCGACCATCAGGTCGAAAATCCTGTTCTGCGTGATCGGTTGCGACGGATCCCAGAACGCAATGAAGCCGAAGAACATCCCCAAGCCCATCAGCGTGAAAGCCGTGGGAAAGCCCATCATGATCACCACCACGATGAGCGCGAGCATGGTGAGCCCCAACACCGGATCGCTCATCGCTCGGCCCCCCTTCCACCAGCGCGCTGATGCGCAGCCTCGTCGATCTCGTGGACCCTTTCGACTACGAACCTGCGAGACTCTTCGTCCACGTAGGTGCTGCCGGCCAGCTGCTCCTCCACCACGTCGATTTCCTCCGCGTCCTTCAGGCGCTCGGGCCAGTCGCCGGTTTTCAGGCAGAGAACGCAGCGGATGATCTCGGCGACGCCCTGGAGCATGACCAGCCCCCCGGCGATCGGGATGAGCGTCTTGAAGTGATAGACGGGCGGCCCCTCGGCGGTGCCGCTGGAGTGCTCGCGGATCCTCCACGAGATCTCGGCGAAATCCCAGCCCGCGTAGATCATGGCCGAAATGCCCGGGATGAAGAAGACGATGTAGAGCGCGAGATCGAGCGCCGCCTGAGTGCGCGGTTTCATCGAGCCGTAGAGGAAGTCGCCGCGGACGTGCCCGTCCTGCGCGAGCGTGTAGGCACCGCACATGATGAACAGGGCGCCGTAGGTCATGGTCGTGGCATCGAACATCCACGCGCTGGGATAGTTAAACAGATAGCGCTTCACCACCTCGACGCACACGATCACCATCAGCACCCCGCCGAGCCACGCAAATGCCTTGCCGACAAACGTGCTGATGGCGTCCAGGCGTAGGATGAAGCGCTGCATGAAACGGAGTTAAGCGCCCCTGCTCGATGGCGCGCAACTGGGGGAAACCCTAGTTCACGCCCGGGAGCATGAAGGGAGTGGGCCCGCACGGGCGGTCGAGCCCGATCAGGCGTTGCGGCGAGTCAGGCGATCTTGAACGACGAGATTGATGAGTTCCGCGGTGGTTTTCGCCTGGAGTTTTGCCATGATTCTCCTGCGATGGAACTCGACGGTCTTGACGGCAATACCCAGTTCCTCGGCGATGACCTTGTTCAGCTTGCCGTCGACCACGCGTCCCAGCACTTCAAGCTCGCGCGCGCTTACCGAGGACATCCGGGCGCTGAGGTCTTTCTGTTGCTCGGCCATCCTCAGTACCTCGGCGTCGATTTCCAGCGCGCGGCGCACCAGGCCGAGCAGGGTTTCATCACCGAAGGGCTTCTCGATGAAATCGAGTGCACCGCGGCGCACCGCCGCAACCGCCATCGCCACGTCACCATGGGCGGTAATGAAGATCAGCGGCACGCGCGTTCCGCGCTTGTGGAGTTCTTCCTGGAGTTGCGGCCCGCTCATTCCGGGCATTCTCACGTCGAGCAGCAGGCACGCCGGCCGTTCAGGCAGGAACCGGGCAAGAAAATCGGCGGCGTCCGCATAAGTCTCCACGGCCAGGCCGTCGGACTCCAGCAGCGAGCGCAGCGAATCGCGAAATCCCGGGTCGTCGTCGACCACGTGCACGATCGGAGTCATGTCCGCGCCTGCGCCACGGGCAAGGTGAAATGGAAAGTGCTGCCGCTGTCCGGATTGGCGCTCGCCCAAAGTGATCCGTCGTGGAACTCGACGATCGAGCGGCAGATGCTCAGCCCCAATCCCATGCCTTCGCGCTTGGTGGTAAAGAAGGGCTGGAACAGGTTCTTTGCGAAATCGCCGGGAATGCCGTGCCCATGATCGCGTACCGCGATTCGCACGAAGCGAGGGTCGTCCGCAGCGGTAAGGACGCGGAGCTCCCGATTTCCGGCCGGCGTGTCGTCCATCGCCTCGATTCCGTTCCTGACCAGGTTCATGATGACCTGCTCCACCATAACCCGATCGGCATCGACCTTTGGCAAGTCGGTCGCCGGCTCGAACACGAGACGGACGTTGCGCTTGGCCGCCTCGGCGCGCATGAGTGAAAGCGTGTCCTCCACCATGGCATTGGCGTCGATCAGGTTGCGGCTCGGTTCGCGTTTGCGCACGAACTCGCGAACCCGCTGGATGATCGCTCCGGCGCGAGTCGCCTCCTCGCTCGCCTGTTCCATGATCTCCTCGAGGACTTGAGGGTCCCAAGTGCCCGACCTCAAGCGACGCAGGCAGCTTCTTGTGTAGTTGACCACCGCGGACAGCGGCTGGTTGATCTGATGCGCGAGCATCGAAGCCATTTCGCCGACCGCGACCAGCTTGGCGGTCTCTTCCAGCCGCTCGCGCTGCCGCTGCAACCGCTCGTCCGAACGCGCCAACGCCAGCTTCAACCTGCCCAGCATGGCGCCGAAGATGACGAAAATCGCAAGCTTGATCAGGGCTTCCCAATAACGGTAGAACGGGTGCGAATATTCATGTCCGGCGAGAAGGTCGGTAAGGAACCAGGCCACCGTCGAGATGATCGATATGCATGCGCCCGCGCGCAGACCCACGATCCAGGTCGTCAGGAATATCGGGAGGAGATAGAGAATCGAAAGCGTGAATTCGTAGCCCGTGGCCAAGTCCACCAGGCCGATGAAGAGGACCAGGGCAAGACTCGCCATGATCGTACCCACTGACGACACGGCGAGATAGCGAATTGCCCAGTTGGCAGCCGCGCTGCGTACTTCTGGTAGGAAAAGGTCAGCCTCAAGACCCGAGGCCTTGCCGCCGTTCAATCTCTTTGAAGTGTC
The DNA here is from genome assembly GCA_035519135.1 of Burkholderiales bacterium. Lineage (GTDB taxonomy): Bacteria > Pseudomonadota > Gammaproteobacteria > Burkholderiales > SG8-39 > VBDM01. The sequence continues at coordinate 42,013 of DATIWX010000042.1, forward strand.
CGACACGTGACTTTCAGAATAGTATTTCTTGGCCCAGCCGAATAGTAATCCAGCTTCCAGACCGGTCGGGACCCGTCAAAGGCAGCCCTTGCAGCAGCGTGCGCCTGGTTGATTCTTTCACATCTGCCGAAACGCGTAATTGCGTCGACGGGATGCCCGCGCGCGCTTGCTATAATCGCGCGCAATCCCTCGCGCTGCATCCGATTAGCTCATGGCGCTTCTCGAAATCCGCAACGTCACGCGCCGCTTCGGGCCGCTCACCGCCGTCGATGACGTCAGCGTTGCCATCGAGGCCGGAGAGTTCTTCACGCTTCTCGGACCCTCGGGCTGTGGCAAGACGACGCTGCTGAGGATGATCGCCGGCTTCGACCTGCCCGACGCGGGCGCGATTCTTCTCGACGGCCGCGACCTGGCCGGAACTCCGCCCGAGAAGCGCCCCATCCACACCGTATTCCAGAGCTACGCCCTGTTCCCGCACATGACCGTCTCGCAGAACATTGCATTCCCGCTGAAGATGGCCGGCAAGTCCGCCGGCGAGATCTCCACCAAGGTAAAGGGCGCGCTCGAGCAGGTGCACCTGGAGGAAAAAGGCGCGCAGTACCCGCACGAGCTCTCGGGCGGCCAGAAGCAGCGCGTGGCGCTGGCAAGAGGCCTCGTCAACCAGCCACGCGTCCTCCTGCTCGACGAGCCGCTCGGCGCACTCGACGCCAAGCTGCGCGAGGAGATGCAGTTCGAGCTGATCGAATTGCAGCGTGACATCGGCGTCACCTTCGTGTTCGTCACGCACGCGCAGCCCGAAGCGCTTGCGCTCTCGCACCGCATCGCGGTGATGGATCGCGGACGGGTCGTGCAACTCGACGAGCCTTCGAAAATCTACGGCCTGCCTGTGAACCGCTTCGTCGCCGATTTCATCGGCAAATGCAATATCCTCGACGCGGCCGTCGTCGAGGCCTCGCCCGGCGGCCTGAAGCTCGAGGTGAAGGGGCTGGGCGAGATCGCCGCGCCCGCGCGGGAAGGCGTGCGCCCGGGCGAGCGCGGCGTGCTGGCGCTCCGGCCGGAGCAGGTGCGCATCGGCCCGCCCGATTCGCAGCACGACCTGAAGAACCATTTCACCGGCCGGGTGCACGACCTTCTGTATGTCGGCGATATCACCACCTACGTGGTGGAACTGCCGAACGGTACCCGCATCGAGGCGCTGCTCCCCAACTCCGCCCCCGGCCGCGCCACTTTCTTCGAGAAAGGCGACACGGTGAGAGTGGCGTGGCGCCACGATGCCGGGAATTTCCTGCGTGATTGAGCCCTCATGACCAGGCCGCGCGCGGAACCGGTGACGCGCTGGCTCGTCGGCGGGCCGCCGTTCCTGTTCCTGTTCGTGTTCTTCGCGCTGCCCTCGCTCATCATGGTGGCGGCCTCGTTCCGCTACCCCGGCGAGTTCGGCGGGCTCGCACCGCTTGCCGCGACCCGGCCCGGGGAAGACGCGGGGCTCACCGCGGAGAACTACGGGGTGTTTTTCAGCGACTGGATCTATTTCCAGATCCTCGCCAAGTCCTTCGGGGTCGCGCTCCTGACCACGCTGGTCTGCCTGGTGATGGCCTATCCGCTCGCGCTGCTCATCGCGCGCAGCCCCAAGCGCCACCGCGACTTCATGATCCTGCTGGTGGTGCTCCCGTTCGCGAGCAACTTCCTCGTGCGCGTCTACGCCTGGATGATCATCCTCGGCGACCAGTCGGTCTTTTTGCGGCCCATCAACTACCTGCTCGCCCAATTCGGCGCGGAGCCGGTGTCCCTGCTCTTCAACGGCTTCGCCGTGGTCGTCGGCATGGTCTACGTCCACCTGCCCTTCATGATCCTGCCGCTCTACACGAACCTGGAGAAGCACGACCCGGTGCTGCTGGATGCGGCACAGGACCTCGGCGCGAACACCTGGAGCCGCTTCTGGCGCGTCACCTTTCCTTTGTCGCTGCCCGGCATCTTCTCCGGGACGGCGCTGGTCTTCATACCGGTGCTGGGCATGTTCGCGATCCCGGAGATCCTCGGCGGCAAGGACGACTGGATGGTCGGGAACATGATCAAGGAGGCTTTCCTCGGCACGCGCGACTGGCCGTTCGGCTCGATGCTCTCGATCATGCTGACGCTCGCCGTGCTGACCGTCGCTGGCCTGGCCGCGTGGCTGGCGAGAAAGGGGACCGCGCGTGCGTAGAACGTGGTGGCTGTGGGGAGCGTCGCTTGCGGCCTACGCCTTCCTCTACGTTCCGCTCACGATCGTGGTGCTGTTCTCGTTCAACGACTCGAAGCTCAACGCCGAGTGGGTCGGCTTCACCTGGAGCTGGTATCGCACGCTCTTCGACGACGACGCCATGCTCGCCGCGGCGCGCAACTCGCTGTTCATCGCGGTGACCGCGTCCCTGGCGGCGACGGTGCTCGGCACCATGGCGGGCATCGCCATGCACCGCTACAGGCCGCGGCTGCTGCCCTTCATGGTGCTGACGCCGGTGGCGATGCCCGAGATCCTCCTGGGGGTATCGCTGCTGGTGTTCTTCATCTCGGTGTTCGGCGAGCAGGCCCTGAGCCTCGCCACCGTGATCGTGGCGCATACCACCTTCTGCATCGGCTTCGTCGCCATCATCGTGCGCGCGCGCCTCGCCGGAATGGACGAGTCGATCTTCGAGGCGGCCCGCGACCTGGGGGCCACGCCCTGGCAGACGTTCAGGCTCATAACCCTGCCGCTCATCATGCCGGGGGTAATCGCGGGCACACTGATGAGCTTCACGCTGTCCATAGACGATTTCGTCATCACCTTCTTCACCACCGGCGTCGGCGTCTCGACGCTGCCGCTGCAGATCTACACCATGATCAAGGTCGCGGTGACCCCGGAAGTGAACGCCGTCTCGACCCTCCTCATGGTCCTGACGCTCACCATGATCGTTGTCGCCTCGCGCCTTGCGCCCGACGCGCTGCGCGGGCAGGGCTGAAGGGCGTGCGCGCGTCGCTGTGGGCGCTGGCGCTCCTGGCGCCGCTGCCCGCGGCCGCGGCGGAAGTGCTGCATCTGTACAACTGGAACAACTACATCACACCCGACACGGTAGCGCGGTTCGAGAAATCCTGCGCCTGCAAGCTGGTGCAGGACTACTACGCCGACAACGAGGAGATGCTCGCCAAGCTCGCCGCCGGGGCGACCGGGTACGACATCCTGGTGCCGACCGGCAACGCTGTCGAGAATCTCATCCAGCAGCGGGCGCTGCGCCCGATAGACAAGAGCCTCCTGCCCAACCTGAAGAACATCAAACCGGCGTTCATGGGCGAATTCTTCGACCCCGGAAACCGGTACTCGGTCCCCTACGCCTACTCGGTGACGCTGATCGGCTACAACGTCGAGAAGATGAAGGAGCGCGGCATTCCCACCGACAGCTGGGCAGCGATTTTCGAGCCGAAGCACCTCCAGCGCATCAAGGGAAAGGTGACCGTGCTCGACAGTCAGAGGGAGCTGATGTCGGCCGCGCTGAAATATCTCGGCTACTCGGTCAACGACCTCGACGAGGCGCACTGGAGGCAGGCGCGCGACCTGATCCTGCGCGCCAAGCCCTACTGGGCGGCGTTCAACGCGGCTTCCTACATCAAGGAGCTCACCGTCGGCAACATCTGGCTTGCCCACGGCTATTCGAACGACATGTTCACCGCCGCCCAGGATGCGAAGGCCGCGGGCCGAAAATTCACCATCGGCTACTCGACGCCGAAGGAAGGCGCGGTGCTCGCTCTCGACAACATGGTGCTGCACCGCAGCGGCCCGCGCCCGGACCTAGCCCACCGCTTCATGAATTTCATGCTCGAGGGCCGCAACTCGGCCGAACTGACCAACGCCATCGGCGCCGGCAACCCCAATGCGGAAGCGATGCAGTACGTCCGTCCCGACATCGCCGCGAACGGCGCCGTATTCCCCGACAAGGCCGCGCTGAAGCGACTGGAGATGCTGCACGATCTGGACCGCAGGCAGCGGCGCCTGCTCAACCGCATGTGGATCGAGATCAAGGTGCGATAGAGCGCCGCTCGCGGACGGCGAACTCGGCTACAATGCGCGCGGCCGCTTCGCGGCCCATTCCAAGGGGGCCTCATGTTCGCTCGCCTGATGCCGCACGAAGGCCGGTTCTTCACTTATTTCACCGAACACGCCGCGCTCATCCTGCAGGGCGCGGTCGAACTGAAGGCGATGATGGACGACATGCGCGAGACCGAAAGCCGGGCGCGCAACATCAAGACCATCGAGAACAAGGCCGACACCGTCACCTACCAGACGATCCAGCTCCTGCACCAGACGTTCATCACGCCGATCGACCGCGACGAGATCCATCAGCTCATCACCCGCATGGACGACATCCTCGACCTGATGGAAGACGTGTCCCAGAGCGTGTTCCTCTACGACATTCGCAAGATTCCCGATGAAGCGAAGCGCCTGGCCGAGATCTGCGTGGCCTGCACCGAGAAGGTGAAGGCGGCGGTGGATCTGCTCCACAACATGGGGAACGCCGACAAGATCATGAAGATCTGCGGCGAGATCGACCGGCTGGAGACCGACGCTGACCAGGTCCTGCGCGCAGCCATGGCGAAACTCTTCCGCAACGAGCCCGACACCCGCGAGCTGATCAAGCTCAAGGAGATCTACGAGCACCTGGAGACGGTCACCGACAAGTGCGAGGACGTGGCCAACATCATCGAGGGCATCGTCATCGAGAATTCCTGATCCGCGGCTCGGCCATGTCGATCAGTCTCTCAATCCTGGTGTTCCTCGTTCTGATCGCGCTCGCGTTCGACTTCATGAACGGCTTTCATGACGCGGCCAACTCGATCGCCACGATCGTCTCGACGCGCGTGCTCAAGCCGCACTGGGCAGTGGTCTGGGCCGCGTTCTTCAATTTCGCCGCGCTGTTCGTCTTCGAGCTCAAGGTCGCGAGTACGGTAGGCAGCGGCATCGTCGACACCGCGATCGTCGACCACCATGTCGTGTTCGGGGCGCTGGCCGGTGCCTTGAGCTGGAATGTGATCACCTGGTACTTCGGCATTCCCTCGAGCTCGTCGCACGCGCTCATCGGGGGCATCGTGGGGGCGGCAGTCGCCAAGGCAGGCTCGGGCGCCCTCATCGTGAGCGGGCTGGTGAAGCCCGTGATCTTCATCGTGCTGTCTCCGCTTCTCGGCTTCGTCCTCGGCTCGTCCCTGTTGCTGCTCGTATCCTGGATCTGCGTGAGCACCACCCCGGCGCGCGTGGACAAGTGGTTCCGCCGGCTTCAGTTCCTTTCCGCGTCCTTCTACAGCCTCGGACACGGCGGCAACGACGCGCAAAAGACCGTTGGCATCATCTGGATGCTGCTGATCGCGGCCGGCCTCTCCACTCCCAAAGAGCACATCCCTTACTGGGTGGTCATCGCCTGCTATGTAACCATCGCGTTCGGCACGCTGTTCGGGGGATGGCGCATCGTCAAGACCATGGGGCAGAAGATCACCAAGCTCAAGCCGGTGGACGGCTTCTGCGCCGAAACAGGCGGCGGCATCACGCTCTTCACGACCGCGGCGCTGGGCATCCCGGTGTCGACGACCCACACCATCACCGGCGCCATCGTCGGAGTCGGGTCGGTGCACAATACGTCGGCGGTGCGCTGGGGCGTCGCCGGCAACATCGTCATCGCGTGGATCCTGACCATACCCTGCTCGGCCTTCATCGCGGGCCTGGCGTGGTGGCTCGGAAAGCAAGCCCTGTAGCGTGCCGCAGCGCCTGCGCGCCATCGAAGCCGATATCACCCGGCTCGAAGTCGATGCGATCGCCGACGCCGTGAACGCCTCCACCCTCGGCCCGCACCGGTCCGAGCTTGCGCGAGCGTGAGAGAATAACGCCGCCATGGCCCGTGAGCAGCCTTCGACACTCGCGCGCTATCTGTTCGCGGCGTGCCTGCTGCTGATCGTTTTCGCGAGCCTTCATCCCTTTTCCGGATGGCGAGATCGCGGCCTGCCGGCGTTCGCTTTCCTCACGGCCTCCTTCAACCGTCCGGTGCCGGCCTTCGATGTCGTCGTCAACGTCCTGGGCTATGTTCCGCTCGGCTTCCTCGCCGTGCTCGCCGCCTACCCGCGGCTGCGCGGCGCCGCCGGCCTGGCCTTCGGCATCGCGTGCTCGGTCCTCCTGAGCTTTGCCCTGGAGTCCCTGCAGCTCTACCTTCCGGCGCGCACTTCATCGAATCTCGACTTGATCGCCAATACCGCGGGCGGCACGATTGGCGCGCTCGCGGCCCTCGCGGCCACGCGGCCCCTCCTGGACGCAGGCGAACTGCAGCGCCTGCGCAACCAGCTCTTCCTTCCGGGGGGACGGATCGATCTCGGGCTGGTCCTGCTCGGGCTTTGGCTTTTCGCGCAGCTCAGTCCCGAAACGCTGCTCTTCGGCACCGGGGACCTGCGCGATCTGTTCAAATCGCCTTCCGGCAAGCTCTATCCGGCCGAAGTGTTCCTGCGCGTGGAAGCCGGAGTCGCCTGCGCCAACGGCTTCGCCGCGGGACTGCTTGCCGCGTGCCTCGTCGAGCGCAACCAGCCGAGGCGCGGCGTGGTCCTGCTCCTGATCGCGGCAGCACTCGCCGTGCACAGCTTTGCCTTCGGATTGCTCGTCAATTCGCAGGACATCCTTTCCTGGGTCACGCGCGGTGCTCTCTACGGCGTTGCTGCGGCGATCGCGCTCCTCATGATCGCCGTGGCCCTGCCGCGAGCGATGCAACTGCCGCTGATCGGCCTCGGCCTGCTCGCCGCGACCGCGATCGTCAATCTCGCCCCGCCCAATCCCTACAACAGCGCGGCGTTCTCGCTGTGGCAGCAGGGGCAGTACCTCAATTTCAACGGCCTGACGCGGCTGATCGCCATCGTCTGGCCGTTCGCCACGATGTTCTACCTGGTGTTGCTGGCTGCCGACCGCGGCCAAGCGAAGGCCTAGCAAGCCGCTTGTTATAATTCGCCGGGAATGAGCTACTACGAGCGACACGTTTTTTTCTGCTGCAACCAGCGCCAGAACGGCGAGTCCTGCTGCAACGACAAGGGCGCGAGCGGCATGCGCGATTACGCGAAGAAGCGCGTGAAGGAGCTGGGTCTCGCCGGCCCGGGCAAGGTGCGGGTCAACCAGGCGGGATGCCTGGACCGCTGCGAGGAAGGGCCGTGCATCGTGGTCTATCCCGAGGAGGTCTGGTACACCTACGTCGACCGCGCCGACATCGACGAGATCATCGAGGAGCACCTCAAGTCCGGCCGGGTGGTCGAGCGCCTGCGCATATGAGCCGCGCCGGCGAGCGCATCTTCATCACGGGCGGCGCAGGCAGGATCGAGACGGTTCTCGACCGACCCGAGGGCGCGCCGCGAGGTCTGGCGCTCGTCGCCCATCCGCATCCCCTCTACGGCGGCACGCTCGACAACAAGGTCGTGCAAACGCTCGCCCGGACTTTCGTGGAGCTGGGCTATGCCTCGCTGCGGCCCAATTTCCGCGGCGTCGGCGCCTCGGAAGGCGCGCACGACGAGGGCCGGGGCGAGACCGAAGACCTGCTGAGCGTGATCGCGCGCGCCGGACAGGACTTCGGCGACCTCCCCCTCGTCCTCGCGGGCTTCTCCTTCGGGGCGGCGGTGCAGACGCAGGTGGCGCAGCGCACGCACCCGGCGCGTGTGGTGCTGGTCGGCGTGGCGGTGGGCCGCTTTCCCTCGGAGACCGTTCCGCCCGATTCGATCGTGATCCACGGCGAGCGCGACGACACGGTGCCGCTCGCCAGGGTGCTCGATTGGGCGCGGCCCCAGGAATTGCCGGTCGTCGTGATTCCCGGCGCCGACCATTTCTTCCATCAGCGCCTCAACATCATCAAGAGCATCGTCAGGAACTCGTGGCGGTACTAGCGGCAAGGGGCCTGCGCAAGTCCTATGGCGGCGAGGAGGTCGTAGCCGGCGTGAGTTTCAGCATCGCTCCGGGCGAATGCTTCGGCCTGCTCGGTCCCAACGGCGCGGGCAAGACCACCACCCTGAGGCTGTGCCTGGGCCTGGTCGATCCCGACGGCGGCTCGATCGAGCTGATGCGGCAGCCGGTGCCCGGCGAGGCCCGGCGAGCCAGGATGCGCGTGGGTGTGGTGCCGCAATTGGACAACCTCGACCCGGATTTCACGGTCGGGGAGAACCTGCTCGTCTACGGGCGCTACTTCGGGCTGCCGGAACGCACGGTCCGCGAGCGGATTCCGCAGCTGCTCGAGTTCGCCGGACTCGCAGCCCGGGCCGCATCGCGCATCCAGGCGCTCTCGGGCGGCATGAAGCGGCGCCTCACGCTCGCGCGCGCGCTCATCAACGACCCCGACCTGATTTTCATGGACGAGCCCACCACGGGGCTCGACCCGCAGGCGCGCCACCTCATCTGGGAGCGGTTGAAGCAGCTCCTCGCGCAGGGCAAGACCATCGTCCTCACCACGCATTTCATGGAGGAAGCCGAGCGCCTGTGCGCGCGGCTTGCGATCATGGACCGCGGCCGATTCATCACCGAGGGCAGCCCGCGCGAGCTCATCGCCCGGCACATCGAGCCGCACGTGGTCGAAGTCCACGGGGACGGCGTCGCGGTCTGGGCCGGGAGCGAGGCGGGCCCGCTGGCGACCCGCGTGGAGACCAGCGGCGACACCGTATTCTGCTACGCGACCGACCCTGCGCCGCTGCTCGCGAGCCTCGCGCGACGCCCGGAGCTGCGCTATCTGCACCGGCCCGCGGACCTCGAGGACGTTTTCCTGAAGCTCACCGGCAGGGAGTTGCGCGACTAGTGAAGACCTTTGCGCTGCCTTCGATGAGTCCGCGCTTCGTGCCGGTGTGGCGCCGGAACCTGCTCGTATGGCGCAAGCTCGCGGTCCCCTCCCTGCTCGGCAACCTGGCCGATCCGTTGATCTACGTGCTCGGCCTGGGCTACGGCCTGGGCTCGATGCTGCCGCAGGTAGGCGGGGTGCCCTACATCGCGTTCCTGGCCGCGGGAATGGTGTGCTCGAGCACCATGAACAGCGCCACCTTCGAGGCGATGTACTCCGCCTTCTCGCGCATGCACGTGCAGCGCACCTGGGACGCGATCCTGAACGCGCCGCTCGACCTCGACGACGTGGTGCTCGCCGAGCTCGTCTGGGCCGCGAGCAAGAGCGTGCTTTCCGGCACGGCGATCCTGGCGGTGGTGTGGCTGCTCGGCCTGACCCACTCGCTCCTGTCCCTGTGGGTGCTCGCACTGGTGCCCGTGGTAGGCCTGACTTTCGGGGCGCTTGCGCTGGTGGTGACGGCGATGGCGCGCAGCTACGATTTCTTCATGTACTACTTCACGCTGGTGATCACCCCGATGGGCCTGCTGTGCGGAGTGTTCTTCCCCGTCGATCAGCTGCCCGCTGCGTTTCAGGCGATCGCCGCCTTTCTTCCGCTCACCCACGCGGTGGCGATAGCCCGGCCGCTGCTGCTGGGTGAGATCCCGGACCACGCCGCCCTGCACGTTCTTGTCCTGCTTGCCTACGCCGCGGCCGGATTCTATGCTGCGAGCGTGCTTCTCCGCCGACGCCTCCTGAAATAGCGATGCTCTGGATCAAGTCGCTGCATATCATCTTCGTGGTCACCTGGTTTGCCGGCCTGTTCTACCTGCCGCGCCTGTTCGTCTATCACGCGATGACCGAGGACACGGCGGGCCGCGAGCGCTTCAAGGTCATGGAGCGCAAGCTCTACCGGGGCATCATGGCTCCCGGAGCCGTGTTGTCCGTGGTCTTCGGCGCCTGGCTGTGGGGCTACGGCATCTCCGGAACCTGGCTGCATGCCAAGCTCGCCGTCGTCGCCCTCACCGTCGCCTACCATCTTTACTGCGGCAAGCTCACGCGCGATTTTGCACTCGATCGAAACACGAAATCGCACGTCTGGTTCCGCTGGTTCAACGAAGTACCGGTGCTGTTGCTGGCAGCGGCAGTCGTGCTCGCCGTGGTGAAGCCGCTCTAGCCCTCTTGTTACCCAATCTGCTAATCTTGGGGTGCTGCCTGATTTCGATCTCTGCCCTATGAACGCAAAAAATATCACTCTGAGGCCCGGGCGGCCGGACGACGCCGCGAGAATCGCGGCTATGTCCCGCGACCTGATCGAAACCGGCCTCGGCTGGTCCTGGGGACCGGACCGCGTCGCTCGCTCGATCGCGAACAAGGAGACTTTCACCCTGCTCGCCTGCGAGCGCGAGCGCGTCGTCGCCTTCGCCATCATGTATTTCGGCGACGAGCACGCGCACCTCAACCTGCTGGCGGTGCGGCCGTCGCACCAGAGGCTGGGCATCGGCAGGCACATGATTGCGTGGCTGGTCGAATCGGCCTACGCCGCGGGGATCGCCACCATTCACCTCGAGCTGCGCGCCGCAAACTACACCGCGCGCAGCTTCTACAGGTCGCTCGGTTTCACCGAGTCTGCCTACATACCGGGCTACTACCGCGGCCGGGAAATGGCGCTGCGCATGATGCGGGTGCTGCGCAAGCCCGGCATGCCGCTCCCGGCCTGGTCCGCGCCCAAGTTGCCGAAGAGCTGAATCCCATCCGGCGCAATACCGATCGCTCCCGATGCGCGGCGCGGCGCTGGTTCTCTCCGCTGGTCTGATTGCGAACGCGACGGCGGCGATCCCCGGGCTCGAGCCCGGCGTATCGCGGGAGCTGGCGCAGTGGCGGGCCAAGCAGTACCGCGACGTCCGCTACTCGCTGACGCTCCTGCTCTCACCGGGAGCGGCGGCGCTGCAGGGGACCGCAAGGGTCGAAGTGACCCTGCCGGCGCGCGTGCCCGAGTTGGTCCTCGACTGGCGGCCTTCGCCGGCCTCGCATCTGTCGAACGTGCGCGTCAACGGCAAGCCGGCACGGGTCAAGCCCGACCGTGAGCACCTGATCGTTCCCGCGAAGCTGCTGCGGGCCGGGAAGAACCGGCTGACGTTCTCTTTCGAGTCGCCCATCGCCGCTTCGGGCAGCGCGGTGACGCGCTACGTCGACCGGGAGGACCGCGCCGAGTACGTCTACACCCTGTTCGTGCCTTCCGACGCGAGCAGCGCCTTCCCCTGCTTCGATCAGCCCGACATCAAGGCGCGCTTCAAGCTGGAGCTTCTCCTGCCGCGAGCGTGGACCGCCGTCGGCAACGCGCCGGTCGCTCACATGGACGACGCGGGGAACAGCGTACGTCGCATCCAGTTCAAGGAGACCCGGCCGATCAGCACGTACCTCTTCGCTTTCGCGGCCGGGCCCTTCGCCGAGATTCTCGCGACCCCGGGTGGCACGCGCCTGTTCGTGCGCAAGTCGCAGCTCGCGCGCGCCCGCCTGGAAGCCCCCGAGGTGCTGCGGCTCAACCGCGAGGCGGTGCGCTGGTTCGAGCGCTACTTCGATTCCCGCTTCCCTTTTCCGAAGTACGACCTGGTGCTCGTGCCCGAGCTCGCGTACGGAGGCATGGAGCACGCGGGAGCGAGTTTCCTGCGCGAGGACGCCGTGCTGTTCCCCTCCACGCCGAACGAGACCGACATCCTCACGCGCGCGCAAGTCCTCTTTCACGAAGCCTCGCACCAGTGGTTCGGCGACTCGGTGACCATGCGCTGGTTCGACGACCTGTGGTTCAAGGAAGGCTTCGCCAACTTCATGGCGGCGAAAGCGGCCGAGGCGCTCCTTCCGAACCAGTCGGTGTGGAACGCTTTCCACGCGCTCAAGACCGCCGCCTACAGGACCGACGTCACGCAGGGGACCACGCCGATCTACCGGCCGCTGCCGAACCTGTCCGCGGCAAAATCCGCGTACGGCAACATCGTCTACGGGAAGGCCCCGGCCGTCCTGCGCCAGGCGGAGTTCTTCGTGGGCGAGGCGGCCTTCCGAACCGCAGTACGGCGGCTGCTGAAGGACCGCGCCTACGGCTCGGCTGACTGGAGCGATTTCGTTCGCGCGCTGGAGCGCGCCTCGCGCCGCAGGCTCGGGGACTGGGCCGAGGCCTGGGTCAAGAGCCGGGGCATGCCCGAAGTTCAACTGTCCTGGGATACCGACCGCGAGGGACGCCCGAGGAACATGATCCTGGAGCAGCACGACGTTCTCGGCGAGGGCCGCATCTGGCCGATGAAGCTCACGGTCTTCGCACTGCCTGAGGAAGGGCTGCCCCGTTCGGCGGAAGTGGAGCTGCGCGGCAAGCGCACCCCGGTGCCCCAGCTGGAAGGCATGCCGGAGATCGACCTCGCTTTCGCGAACTTCGGCGACTACGGATACGGACGCTTCCTGCTCGACTCCGCGAGCCGCGAGGCCGTCCTCGAGCGGCCGGAGATCGTGCAGGGAACGCTGCTGCGTTCGCTGGTGTTCGGCTCCCTCTGGGAAACGGTGCGTGATGCCGAGCTCGCGCCCTTTGCCTACCTCGACCTCGTGATCAGAGTCGCCCCGGTCGAGCGCGACCCGGTGACCCTCGCCAATCTCCTGCAGCGCGCCCAGGTCGCCTTTCTCACCTACGCGTCGGACGAACAGCGGGACGCCGCGGCGCCGCGCTTCGAGCAGTTCCTGGCGGAAGGTATGCTGCACGCCGACACCCCGAGCCGCCGCATCACCTTTCTGCGGACTTTCACGGCGAGCGCCTGGTCGGAGAGTGGCCGCACTCAGCTCAAGGCGCTCCTCGCGACTACGCTCGAAATCCCCGGGGTCAAGCTCAGCTCACGCGACCGCTTTCGGGCGATCGCGAGGCTCCTCGCTCTCGACGATCCGGACGCGAAACGGCTGCTCACGGCGCAGATCGCGGCGGATTCGGGGAGCGACGGCAGGCGCTACGCTTTCGCGGCGGGGGCTGCCGAGCGGAGCGCCGAAGCGAAGCGCGCCTACTTCGAGCGGTTCTTCAGCGATGCGGGGCTGGCCGAAAGCTGGATCGAGGCGGCGCTGGCGCCATTCAACATGGTCGAGCACGCCGAAATCACGCAGCCGTTTCTCGACCTTGCGCTTGCCGCACTGCCAGAGCTCAAGAAGAAACGGAAGATCTTCTTCGTCAACGATTGGCTCGCGGCCTTCGTCGGCGGGCAGCTCGACGCCCAGGCGCTCGACCAGGTCGGTACCTTCGCCCGGGAGCCCGATCTCGATCCCGACCTGAAGCTGCAGCTGCTCGAAGCGATGGACGGCCTCGCGCGCACGGTCAAGATCCGCGCGCGCTTCGGGCACAGGCCCTGACGACTTCAGTCGAGCGCGCCGCCGCGGTACGCGCGCTCGATCTCCGCGCCGAACCGCTTCTGCACCGTCTCGCGCTTCACCTTCAGCGTCGGCGTGAGCAGCCCGTTGTCCACGGTCCAGGGCTCGCGGCTCGCCACGACCCGCCGCACGCGGATGTAGCGCGGAAACTCCTTCAGGCGCTCGTTGGCCCGCTGTATCAGGGCCTTCTCGTCGCTCTCCCGGGTCACCGTAACCAGGGTCAGGAAAGGCCGGCCCTCGCCGACCAGGATGGCCTGCTCGAACGCCGGGTCCCCGAGGATCGCGAACTCGACGTCCTGCGGGGGGAGCTTCTCGCCGTTCGACAGCACCAGCACGTCCTTCAGGCGCCCGCGAATGAAGATCCTGCCGTCGCGGATTTCCGCCAGGTCGCCGGTGTGCAGCCAGCCCCCTTCCAGCGACTTCGCGCTCGCCTCCGGATTGTTCCAGTAGCCCTGCATCACGCTGGGGCCGCTCGCGAGCAGCTCGCCGTTTCCCGCGATCTTGACTTCGACGTTGTCGAGCGGCGCGCCCACCGATTCCGGGACGTTGTCCTCGGGGTGGTTCACCGATATGACCGGCGACGCTTCGGTCATCCCGTATCCCTGAAGAACCTGCAGTCCGAGCCCCAGGAACAGCCATGCGATCGACGGGTCGAGCGGAGCTCCGCCCAGTACCGCGAGCCGCAGCCTCCCGCCCAGCCTCGCCAGGACCGGGCCCGCGACCCTGTCGCGAAGCAGCGCGAGCAGCAGGCGGTCGATGAGCCCGGCTTCGCCGCGCGCCGAGCGCCCTCCGGCGGCCACCACCATGCCGAACAGGCGTTTCTTCGCCGGGGATTTGGCCAGGGCCTCCTGGACACGCGCGGCGAACTTCTCGAAAACGCGCGGCACGGCGAACATGATCGTGGGGCGCTCGCTCGCGAGATCCTCGACGAGCTGCGAGACCGAGCGCGCATAGGCGACCTTGGCACCCAGGAAGAGCGGCAGGTAGTAGCCGCCGGTGCGCTCGAACATGTGCGAAAGCGGCAGCAGCGACAGGAACAGATCGTCGCGGCGCGCCAGGTTCAAACGATCGCACGCACCGACATTGGCGAGGATGTTGCCGTGCGTGAGCATTACGCCTTTGGGCTTGCCCGAAGTGCCGGATGTGTAGCAAATCGTCGCGAGCGCGCCGTCCTCGAGCGAGGCGATCTCGAAGTCGCCCCCCTGCTTCGGCAGCGCGGTCTCGACCGTATCCCCGGCGCTTCCCGAGTCGGCACTCAGGCACAGCACCCGCGGCAGCTTGCCTCCCAGCGCCTCGGATGATCGCGCCAGCGCGGCGGCCATGCGGCTGCTTTCGGCGACCAGCAGTCGCGCGCCGCTGTTGTGCAGGCACCAGGCGACGTTCTCCGGGTTGTCGTCGGCGTAGAGCGGAACGACGACCAGCCCCAGACCGAGCGCGGCCTGGTCGGCTGCGACCCAGTGGATGCCGTTCTTCATGCACAGCGCCACCCGGTCGCCGCGCGCCAGGCCTTCGCTTCGCAGGAACGCCTGCCAGCGCGCGGCGTAGGCGGCGATCTCGCGCGCCGACACGTCGCGCCAGGCGCCCTCCATGAACTGGCGATAGAGGATGCGATCGGGCGCCGCGAGTTGTTTCTCGAGAAGGCTGGCGATATTGGTCATGGTGCGGCTGTGTTAGGCTCCCCCTCCCCGCTGGATGACTCCCAGCGTTTCATCATGCTGAATCGGCCGTGACCTCGCAAGCCTTCTTCGCTTCCTGCCCGCGCGGTCTCGAAGCGCTCCTCGCCGAAGAGCTGGGCGCGCTCGGCGCGCGCAAGACAGGGCCGGTTCCGGGCGGCGTCGCCTTCGAGGGGGACCTCGGCGCCTGCTACCGGGCCAACCTGGAGTCAAGGCTCGCGACGCGCGTCCTCGAGCGGGTGGGACGCTTTCCCTACCGCGGCGAACGCGACGTCTATGAGGCCGCGCTCGGCGTGAAATGGCCCGAATGGTTCAGCGACAAGCAGAGCATCCGGGTCGACGTGAAAGCGATCCGTTCCCCGTTGAAGAGCCTCGACTTCGCGACCTTGACCATCAAGGACGCCGTTTGCGACCGCTTCCGTGCCGACCGGGGCCAGCGCCCCGACGTCGACACGCGTTCCCCCGACATCCGAATCCAGGCATTCCTCGACAGGGATACGGTCTCCTTGTACCTCGACACCTCCGGGGAAGCGCTCAACCGGCGCGGCTACCGCAGAGACGCGGGCGAGGCACCTCTGAAGGAGAACCTCGCCGCCGGCATCGTGCGGCTCTCGGGCTGGCGGCCCGGCGAGACGCTGCTCGACCCCATGTGCGGCAGCGGCACCGTCGCCATCGAAGCGGCGATGATGGCGCTCGCGATCCCGCCGGGGCACGCGCGGTCCTTCGGCTTCGAGCGGCTCGCGGGTTTCGATCGCCGGCGCTGGAACGAGGTGCGCGAAGCGGCACTCGCCCGCCGCGAGCCCGTCGCGCGGCTACCGATCTTCGCCCGCGACCGCTACGGCGACGAGCTGAAGAAGGCCCGCGCCAACCTGGAGGCCGCAGGGCTGGCGGACTGCGTCGAGCTCAAGCAGGCCGACATTCTGGACACGGGCGCCCCCGCGGCCGCCGGGGTGATGATCGCCAACCCGCCCTACGGCGAGCGGCTGGGCGAGGACGCGGCCCTGGCCGAGTTCTACCCGAAGCTCGGGGATACCCTGAAGAAGTACTACGCGGGCTGGCGCTGTTACATCTTCTCCGGTGACACGCGGCTCCCCAAGCTCATCCGCCTGAGCGCCTCCAGGCGCACGCCGCTCTACAACGGCCCGCTGGAATGCCGGCTCTACGAATACCGCATCGTCGCCGGCTCCAACCGGCCGACGGCCGCCGCCAAAACCTAGCGCATGCGATCGCGCACGCTGGTCACCGCCAGGAAGATCTCGCGCAAGAACACCAGCAGCGAGAGGATGAAGGCGAGCATCGCGGCGATGAAGAGCAAACCGATGAACTTGGACAGGTCGATATCGATGAACGCATCGACGAAGGCGACCGCGATCAAGAGCCCGACGAAAAGCGCGCACAGGACGGCCAGCACGATCGAGCCGTAGACAAGGCGGACCCTCCGGTCCAGGAGCCCAAGCTCGGCTCGAACCGCCTTCTGCCCCTCGGGCTGCAGCTGGCGCAGCCTTTCCTCGAGTGTACGGCTGCGGTCCACGGCGCGGCCGAGGCGGATGGACAGCACGCCGATAATGGTCCCCACCGCGGTGAGCAGGAACACGGGCGCCACCGCGAGCTGGATGAGCCGCGTGACGTCGATAACGTTGTCGGGATTCACTGCGCCCCCGGTCCCGCGCTACACCATGGCTTTCCGCAGCAGGTGCTTGAAGTGGTGGATGTGGTTGAGCGCGACCTTCAGCTTGCCGCGGTCTTTCGCCGCCAGCGCCTCGTCGCGCTTCTTCTGCCATTCGTGGATCTTCGCCTTGGTCGCGGCCTTGTCGATGCCCTTCACCTCGTGGTGAACATGCATGTCGATGCCGAGCGCCTTGCACAGCGCCACGAGCAGGTGGTCCTTGTTGAGCTGCGTGTAGCCTTTCACCGCCTCGTGCTCGATGCCGGCCGCGATCTCGCGCAGCTCGGCGAGCGGCTTGGCTTTCAGCTCAGGATAGGTGTGCGCCATGAAATCTCCTCGCTAGTCGTGAATGAAAATTGCGAAGCGGATCGCAGTCACTCGGCAAGCAGCTGCTCGATGTCGCTCGCGATCGCCTCGGGCCTGGTCTGAGGCGCGTAGCGCTTGAACACCTTGCCGTCGCGCCCGAGCAGGAACTTGGTGAAATTCCACTTGATCGCCTCGATCCCGAGTATCCCGGGCGCCGCTTGCGTCAGCCATTTGTACATCGGATGCGCACCCGAGCCGTTGACCTCGATCTTGTCGAACATCTGGAAAGACACGCCGTAGTTCTTCTGGCAGAACGCTCCGATCTCGGCGGCGTCGCCCGGCTCCTGCGCGCCGAACTGGTTGCAGGGAAAGCCCAGGACCTCGAGCCCCCTCGCGCGGTATTTCCGGTTGATCGCTTCCAGGCCTTCGTATTGCGGGGTGAAGCCGCACTCGCTCGCGGTGTTCACCACCAGCACCACCTTGCCGCGGTAAGCATCGAGGCCCCTGGTCTCGCCGGCCAGGGTCTTCGCCGAGAAATCATACAGGTCGCTCATCGCCCGAGAATCTTACACCGCTTCGGGACGCCGCCATCTGCGCTTTTCGTACGAGCGGGCTGCAGTCGAAACGGTAGAGCCTGATCACGGGTCATTCCTTCGGTTTCTCGTCGATCAGCTTCTCGAATCGCCGATCCGGAACCAGCCAGATCGCCGCCACGAGTGCGTACAGCGCGCACGCGACCCACCGCTCCCAGAACGCGACGCCGATCGCGACGACATAGATGGCGAGCGAGATCTTGCCCTTGAAGTCCGTCCCCAAAGCCTTCGCGAACAAGGAATCCTTGCCGTGCTTCCTGACCAGCACGACGGTCAGAATGGTATAGGCGCAGGCCGCGCACAGCAGTACCGCCCCGTACGCCGCGACCTGTAGCGGCGCGAAATGCGTTTCGTCCATCCACCCGGTGACGAACGGCACCAACGACAGCCAGAACAGCAGGTGCAGGTTCGCCCATAGAATCGCGCCGTTCACCTGGTGCACCGCGTGGAACATGTGGTGGTGGTTGTTCCAGTAGATGCCGACGTAGATGAAGCTGAGCACGTAGCTCAGGAACACCGGAATCAACGGCACGAGCGCAGCCGGATCGGCGTCGTGCGGGACCTTCAGCTCCAGCACCATGATCGTGATGATGACGGCGATCACGCCGTCGCTGAATGCTTCCAGCCGTGTCTTGTTCATGTCAGTCGCCGGCTTGCGGAAGCAGTCCTATCCGGACGGGGACACGTAATTCTGCCGCAAGTACGCCTCCTCGAACCCGGTGCGGAGAATGTTCCGGTAGGAATGGCTCGGCTTGTCGGGCAAGCGCTCTCCGGTCTCGGTGACCGCGACCCGCGCCCCGCGCGCCGCCGCTTCCTTGAGACGGCATGCGATCAAAGCGTTTTGCGCCCCGCGGCGCCGGTGCGAGGCCGCGGTTGCGCCCAGGCCGAGCCAAGCGTGCCTGCCGCTCACGTAGGCCGCTCCGGCTGCGACCGGAACATCGTCCGCGAACGCCATCGCGCAGATCCAGTTCACCCTCCCTGCGAGCGCCCCGATCCAGGGTGCAACCGCCCGCGGCAGCCCGAATCCCTCGGCGACCACCCGCCCGAACTCGCCGCCGAGCGACGCGCCGATCAGGCGAACCTCCAGATCCGAGACCACCTGCGGCGTGCCCCCGCATGGACGGCAGAATTTCATCCAGGCGTAGCCTCGCGTGAACCCGCGTCTTTCCAGCCACGCCCCGAGGGTTGGGGGCTGCGACCGCGGGGCGACCGGCACGACGTAGCTCGGTCCGCGCACCTTCATATGGGCGAGGACTGCATCGAGCTCCGCCTCGGTCGCCGCCCGCGCGACGCCGAGCCGGACCGCCCGTCGAAACACCGCCGCCGGCTCGATCCCGCGGCAGGTCAGGCACGTTACCGCTCCGAGCTCGTGTGCCTCGATCGCGTGCGCGGCGCGCACTTCCTCGGGCGCCGCCCGATACAGGTCCACGGCGGCATCGAATTCGATGTTTTCCAGCGCCGAGGAATCGTCGCTACTCAATTTTGAGCAGCTTCCTGCGACTGGACCCTCCGCTCTTGATGGCGACGGCGCTCCTGCGGCAGCGGAAGTGGCCGGCTACCAAGGCGACAAGCTCCTCGTTGGCTCGGCCGTCGACAGGAGGTGACTTGAGCCGGGCCACCCATGAGCCGTCGGGTTCTTGCGAAAGCGAGGAAGTCCGGGCGTTGACCTTGACTTTGACCTGCAGGAACGTCGCCGCCATTCAGACGATGTTCAGGTGCTCGATACCCGCTGTCACATCGCGGTTCTTGGCTTCTTTGGAATGCAGCTTGATCTGCAGGCGCAGGTCGTTGACCGAATCCGCGTTCCTGAGCGCGTCCTCGTAGCTGATCTTTCCCATCTCGAACAGGTCGAACAGCGCCTGGTCGAAAGTCTGCATGCCGAGCTCGCGGGACTTCTTCATGATCTCCTTGATCTCGTGCACCTCGCCTTTGAAGATCAGGTCGGAGATGAGCGGGGAGTTGAGCATAATTTCGACTGCGGCGCAGCGCCCCTTGCCTTCCTTCAGCGGGATCAGGCGCTGGGAGATCATGCCGCGCAGGTTCAACGACAGGTCCATCAGCAGCTGAGCCCGCCGCTCCTCTGGGAAGAAGTTGATGACGCGGTCCAAGGCCTGGTTGGCGCTGTTCGCGTGCAGCGTCGCCAGGCACAGGTGCCCCGTCTCGGCGAAGGCGATCGCGTGCTCCATGGTGTCGCGGTCGCGGATCTCGCCGATGAGGATCACGTCGGGCGCCTGGCGCAGCGTGTTCTTGAGCGCGCTTTCCCAGGACATGGTGTCGACGCCCACCTCGCGCTGCGTGATCAGACAGCCCTTGTGCGGGTGCGTGAATTCGATCGGGTCCTCGATCGTAATGATGTGGCCCTGCGAGTTCTCGTTGCGGAAGCCGACCATTGCGGCGAGCGTGGTCGATTTCCCGGAGCCGGTCGCGCCCACCATGATCACCAGCCCGCGCTTGGTCATGATCACGTCCTTCAGCACGCTCGGCAGACCCAGGTCCTCGATCTTCGGGATGGTCGTGGTGATCACCCGCAGCACGATGCCGACGTTCTGCTGCTGCACGAAGGCGTTGACGCGGAAGCGGCCTATGCCGGCAGGGTTGATGGCGAAATTGCATTCCTTGTTCGCCTCGAACTCGGCCGCCTGCCGGTCGTTCATGATCGAGCGGGCGAGGTCGACGGTGTGAGCCGGGGTGAGCGGCTGGTTCGAAACCGGCGTCATCTTGCCGTCGATCTTGATCGCCGGCGGGAAGCCGACGGTGATGAAAAGGTCAGAGCCTTTCTTCGTCAGCATCAGACGAAGCAGGTCGTACATGAACTTGGTTGCCTGTTCGCGTTCCATGCTGTCCTCTGCGGATAGGTTGATCCAACCCGGGTCTTCAACCCGGGAAATTGTCCTTGTTGGCGGCCTTGCCGCGCGCCTCGGCGGCCGAGATCACGTTGCGCCTCACCAGCTCCTGCAGGTTCTGGTCGAGAGTCTGCATTCCGACGTTCTGGCCGGTCTGTATCGCCGAGTACATCTGCGCTATCTTGTTCTCGCGGATCAGGTTGCGGATCGCCGGCGTGCCGATCATGATCTCGTGCGCGGCGACGCGCCCGGACCCGTCCTTGGTCTTGCACAGGGTCTGCGAGATCACCGCGCGCAGGGATTCCGAGATCATCGCGCGCACCATCTCCTTCTCCGCTGCCGGGAACACGTCCACGATGCGGTCGATGGTCTTGGCCGCCGAGCTCGTGTGCAGCGTTCCGAACACCAAGTGGCCCGTCTCCGCGCCGGTCAGGGCAAGACGTATCGTTTCGAGGTCGCGCATTTCGCCGACCAGGATCACGTCCGGATCTTCCCGCAGGGCGCTGCGCAGGGCGTTGGAGAACGACAGCGTGTGCGGGCCGACCTCGCGCTGGTTGATCAGGCACTTCTTGGACTCGTGCACGAACTCGATCGGGTCCTCGATGGTGAGGATGTGCCCCTGCTCGTTCTCGTTGATGTGATTGACCATGCCCGCCAATGTCGTCGACTTGCCCGAGCCGGTCGGACCGGTCACGAGCACAATGCCGCGCGGCTGGTCGGCGATCTCGGCGAAGATCTTGGGCGCCCGGAGCTCCTCGAGCGAGAGGATCTTCGACGGAATGGTCCGCATGACTGCGGCGGCACCGCGGTTCTGCACGAATGCGTTGACGCGAAAGCGCGCCAGGCCAGGGATCGCGAAGGAGAAGTCGCACTCGAGGTTTTCCTCGTAGTGCTTTCTCTGGCCGTCGTTCATGATGTCGTAGATCATCCCGTGCACGTCCTTGTGCTCCATCGCGGGCAGGTTGATGCGCCGCACATCGCCGTGCACGCGGATCATGGGAGGGAGTCCCGATGAAAGATGCAGGTCGGAGGCCTTGTTCTTGACGACAAAGGCTAGGAGTTCGGAGATATCCACTCTATAATCCCCCTTGGATTGGGCGGCCGGAGCCCTGGCCTAAGCGAATGAAAGAGCGGGGCTTTTCGAAGTGCGCCGCGCTTGCATCGCCGCGCTGATTATGTCCTCAATTACAGCGAACTTGCAAGCCGTGAGGCAGCGTATCGAAGCCGCCGCGCGAGCGGCCGGAAGGCCTGTGGACTCGGTGCGATTGGTCGCGGTCAGCAAGACCTTCGCGTCGGCGGCCGTACGCGAGGCCGCTCAGGCGGGCGAGCGCGATTTCGGCGAGAACTATGTCACGGAGGGCGTCGACAAGATTCGCGAGCTGCGGGCCCTCGGCCTGACCTGGCACTACATCGGACCGATCCAGAGCAACAAGACGCGGCTGATCGCCGAGCATTTCGATTGGGTGCATTCGATCGACCGGGAAAAGATCGCTGCGCGGCTCTCGCAGGCCCGCGGTACGGAACAAACGGAGCTGCAGGTGTGCATCCAGGTCAATATTTCGGGCGAGGGAAGCAAGAGCGGCGTGCCACCGGAGAACCTCCGGACGCTGGCGCAGCAGGTGTCGCGTCTGCCGCGACTGAAGCTGCGCGGGCTGATGGCGATTCCCGAGCCGACCTCCGACAAGGGCTTGCAGCGCCGCCGTTTCGCGCAGCTGCGCGCGCTGTGCGACGAGTTGAATCGGGACGGGTTCGCGCTGGATACGCTCTCAATGGGCATGTCGGCCGACATGGAGGCGGCGATCGCCGAGGGTGCAACGATGGTGCGCGTGGGTACCGCGATCTTTGGAGAACGAACGACATGAGAATCACATTCATCGGCGGCGGCAACATGGCCGACGCGCTCATCGGCGGATTGCTGCGCAAGGACTTTCCGCTGCAGGACATCCGCGTGGTCGAGATCAGCGCCGACGCGCGCCGCAGGCTCGTCGACAAATACGGCGTCACCTGCTTCGACAAGCCCAAGGACGCGGTGCGTCCCGGGGACGTCATCGTATTCGCTGTCAAGCCGCAGCACCTGCGCGAGGCCGCGGCGAAATCCGGGGTCGCAGACAATGCGAACCTCGTCATCAGCATCGCCGCCGGCGTGCGGCTCGCCAACATCTCCAAGTGGATGAAAGGCCACACGCGCCTGGTCCGGGCGATGCCCAATACGCCGGCGATGGTCGGCGAGGGCGTCGCGGGGCTGTTTCCGTTCTCGAAGGCGGTCACGCGCGAGGACCGCGAGCAGGCCGAGACCATACTCGGCGCGGTGGGCGATACAGTCTGGATCACAGACGAGTCGCAGATGGACGCGGTGACGGCGATCTCCGGTAGCGGCCCTGCCTACGTCTTCTACTTCATCGAGGCGGTGGAGGAAGCCGCGGGGGAGCTCGGCCTGCCGGTCGCGATCGCTCATCGCCTCGTGCTCGACACCTTCAGCGGCGCGGCCAAGCTCGCCGCCTCGAGTCCCGATCCTGTCGCAGTGCTGCGCGAGCGCGTCACCTCCAAGGGCGGCACCACCGAGCGGGCGCTCGCGAGCATGGCGAAGGACGACGTGAAGGCGGCCGTCATCCGGGCGATCCACGCCGCGAACGAGCGCGGCAAGGAGCTCGGGGAAGAGTTGGGCAAGGAATGAGGCGGAAAGCCCGCAATGCTTAGCCAAATCGGCCAGCTGCTGATACAGACCGTGTTCGGTGTCTTCATCTACGCCCTGCTGCTGCGCTTCTACATGCAGTGGCTGCGCGCGCCGTTCCGCAATCCGGTGGGGCAGTTCGTCTCCGCACTCACGGACTGGATCGTGAGGCCGGTGCGTCGCGTGGTGCCCGGGCTGCTCGGGCTGGATCTTGCGACCCTGTTGATCGCCTGGTTCGCGGAAGCGCTGATGCTGGTACTGATCTCCGGGCTGCGCGGGTTTTCGTTCGCGGGCGCGCCCGGCATCGCGGCTGGAATCCTGTTTACGCTCGCTGCAATGGAACTCCTGCGCGCCTCGCTGTACCTGCTGATCGGCGTGATCCTCGTCCAGGTCATCATCAGCTGGGTCAACCCCCACGCCCCGCTCGCGCCGGTGTTCGACTCGCTGACGCGCCCGTTCTATGCGGTGTTCCGGCGCTTCGTCCCCGCGATCGGCAACGTCGACCTCTCGCCGCTGTTCGTCCTGCTCGCCGCGCAGATCCTGCTCATTCTGCTCGACAACGCCAGTCGCCTGGTGCCAGGAGGAGGCTAGGCCTCGTACACGACCTTCCCGCCGATCAGGGTCCAGCGGACGCGACCGGGAAGTTCGTAGCCGATGAAGGGCGTGTTCTTGCCCTGGCTCTTGAGGAAGTCGGGCGTTATCTTCACGTGGGCATCCGCGTCGAATACGCACAAGTCCGCATCCCGGCCCGCGGCTAGGTCTCCGGCCGGCACGCCGAGGATCGCCGCCGGCATGGAGGTCACCTTGGCGAGCGCCTCGGGAAGCGCGACGCGCATCTCCTTCGCCCACTTCAGGGTAAGCGGCAGCAGCAGCTCGAGGCCGGTGACCCCGGGCTCCGATTCGGCGAAAGGGATCTGCTTCGCGTCCTCGTCGACCGGGGCATGGTCCGAACAGAGCGCGTCGATGGTGCCGTCGGCAAGCCCCACCCGGAGCGCGTCGCGGTCGCGAAGACTGCGGAACGGGGGCACCACGTGGCAGTGCGAATCGAAGTAGCCGAGATCAATTTCCGAGAGATGCGCGTGGTGCGCACCCGCGTCGCAGGTGATGGGCAAGCCCTTGCCCTTCGCCTCGCGTACCATCGCAACGCCATCGGCGGTAGACAGCCTGCACAGGTGGACGCGCGCGTTCGTCGCGCGCACCAGCTGCAGGATGGTCGACAATGCGATGGTCTCGGCGAACGCGGGGATGCCCTGCAGGCCCAGCCGCGTCGCCACCTCGCCGTCGTGCGCGACCCCGCCGCGCTCGAGATAGCCGTCCTGGGGCCGCAGCCACACGGCGATGCCGAAAGTCGCCGCGTACTGCAACGCCCGCCACAGCATCTGGGTGTCGGAAATCGGGGTATCCGCGTGCGAAAATGCAACGCAGCCGGCGTCGCGCAGCACCACCATCTCGGTGAGCCGCTCTCCTCCCAGCTTCCATGTCAGCGCGCCCAGCGGGTAGACATGCACGAGGTTGAGGTTCTGGGCGCGGTACTTGAGCATCTCGACCAGCCCCGGCTCGTCCAGGGGCGGGTCGGTATCAGGCGGGCAAGCGAGGCTGGTCACCCCGCCTGCGACCGCGGCCTGCATTTCCGACTCGAGCGTCGCCTTGTACTCGAAGCCGGGTTCGCGCAGCCGCGCCGACAGGTCGATCAGGCCCGGGCAGACGACGAGACCGGCGGCGTCGATGGTGCGCTCGGCGCGGAACCCGGCCGGCGCCTTGCCCAGCGCCGCGATCTTTCCCTCGGCAATGAACACGTCCTGCTTCGCGTCGACGCGGTTCCTCGGATCGATCAGCCGGCCGCCTCTGATGTGGAGCTTGCTCACTTGAACGGACTGCCGTCCTTGCGGGTGAAGACCCATTTGCCCTCGACCATGTGAACCGCCAGGTCGACGTCGGGGTAGCTCGCGCTGTCCTCGGGCGTGCGGTCGCCGACCTCCAGATACAGCGCCGGCTTGTCGGTCTCGTTGACGAGCTGGTGGCCGTCGGCTTTCCCGGCCGGGAATCCGGCGGCCATCCCCGGGAGCAATTTCTGCCTGCCGGCATCGGTCACGAGGGTCACCTCTCCTTCGAGGACGTAGACGAATTCGTCCTGCTTCACGTGCCAGTGACGCATCGAGGACTCGGCGCCCGGCTCGAGGCGCGTGAGGTTCACGCCGAAGTTCTTCAAGCCGGCATGATCGCCCAGGCGCCTGCGGTGCCGCCCCGCCACGCGGCTCTTGTAGGGCTCGGGGTAGCCGGTGCTCGATGTCTCGGGCAGCTCTTTCGGGTCGAACGCGGGGCTTTTGAGTTTTCCCATGATTCAGTTTCCGGCGAGGATGCTCATCACCGCCATGCGCACGGCGATGCCGAAGGTGACCTGCGGCAGGATAACCGAGTGCGGGCCGTCAGCGACCGAGGAATCGATCTCGACCCCGCGGTTCATGGGCCCGGGGTGCATGACGATCGCGTCGCGCTTGGCCAATGCGAGCTTGGGCGGGGTCAGGCCGTAGGACTTGAAGAATTCCTGTGCCGAAGGGAGTAGCGGACCCTTCATGCGCTCGTTCTGCAGCCGCAGCATCACCACGACGTCGCAGCCCGCGAGGCCTTCGCGCATGTCGTGATGCACCGACACGCCCAGCTTCTCAACGCCGGTGGGGAGGAGCGTCCGCGGCCCGATCACGCGCACATCCGGTGCGCCGAGCGTGGTGAGCGCGTGGATGAGCGAGCGGGCGACGCGCGAGTGGAGCACGTCGCCGACGATCGCCACCGAAAGCCCTGCAAAATCCTTCTTGTAGTGGCGGATCGTATAGATGTCGAGCAGGCCCTGGGTGGGATGGGCGTGGCGCCCGTCACCGGCATTGATCACATGCACGTGCGGGGCGACGTGACTCGCAATCAGGTGCGCCGCGCCGCTCGAGGAATGCCTCACCACGAACATGTCGGCGTGCATCGCCGAGAGATTGTCTACGGTGTCGAGCAGAGTCTCGCCCTTTGTCGACGAGGAGGCCGCGATATTCAGGTTGATGACGTCGGCCGAGAGACGCTTGGCGGCAATCTCGAAGGTCGTGCGCGTGCGGGTCGAGGGCTCGAAGAACAGGTTGAAGATCGACTTTCCGCGAAGCAGCGGCACCTTTTTCACCTCGCGCCCGGTCACCCCCATGAACGATCCGGCCGTATCGAGGATCCGCACGAGCACCTCGCGAGGCAGCCCCTCGATCGTGAGCAGGTGCTGGAGCGTTCCGTCGCCGTTAAGCTGCGGGTTTCGCATCGGAGAGCCGCAGGGTGAATTGACCGTGCTCGTCCCGCGCCAGGCGCAGGAGCTTGCCGGCCGGCACAGAGAACGTGGCGCCGACGTACTGCGCGGCGATCGGCAATTGCCGCTCGCCGCGATCGACCAGAGCCGCAAGCTCGATCTTCCCCGGTCGCCCATAATCGAACAGCTCGTTCATCGCTGCGCGCACGGTGCGCCCGGTGTACAGCACGTCGTCGACCACCACGATGTGCCGGCCGTTCACGTCGAAAGGGATCTGGGAGGGTTTTACCTGGTGGCGCAGGCCGGCCGAATCGAAGTCGTCGCGATAGAACGAAATGTCGAGGGAACCCACCGGGGTCGCGAGGCCGAGCTCCCGGTGGAGACGCTCGGCGAGCCATGCGCCCCCGGTGCGTATGCCGACCAGGCCCGTGGAATCCGAGACCCCGGCGCGGAGCTTGCCCGCGAGCTCACGGCAGAGCGCTTCAGCGTCGGGGAGATTCATCGAGGTAGCTCTGGAGAATGATCTTCGCGGAAAGCGCGTGGACATCGTGTTTGTGCTCGCGCCCGCCCCTGCCGCGCTCGCGGAGGGTTGCTCTTGCAGAGGCCGAAGTGAGCCTCTCGTCGGCAAGCTCCACCGGCAAGCGAAAGCGCGACTCGAGTTGCCGCGCGAACCGCCGCGCCCGGCGCGTCATGTCGTGCTCGCCCCCGTCCATGGCGAGAGGCAAACCGACGACGAGGCGCGTCGGCTGCCATTCGCGCACCAGGTCCTCGATCTCCTCCATGCGCCGCTCCCCGTCCGCCGCCTCGAACACGCCGAGGGGGTTGGCGAGCCGCGTTTCCGTGTCGCCTACCGCGACGCCGACCCAGCGGTTCCCGAAATCAAAAGCGAGTATGGTGTGGCCGGAGATCTTCGACGGGGCCACGTCCGCCTGATTCACGCGTGCCCTGCCTCCTCCGAGAGCTTCGCGAAGTCGACGCCGAGCAGCTTCATCGCCGCAGGGAGGCGCTCCTCGGCGGGCGTGTCGAAGATGATCGCATCTTTCGCTTCCACGGTTAGCCAGGCGTTCTGCTTGATCTCGTTCTCGAGCTGCCCGGCGGCCCAACCGGAGTAGCCGAGCGTAACCAGGATCCGGCCGGGCCCGCCGCCCTGCCCTACCGCCTCCAGGATGTCCTTGGACGTGGTGAGGCCGATCTTGTCCTGCACCGACAGCGTCGATTGCCACATCCCGGGAGGCTGGTGCAGGACGAAGCCGCGATCGGTTTGTACCGGACCGCCGAAGTAGACCGGCTCGTTGACCAGGATCTGGGACTCAAGCCGCAGGCTCAAACGCTCGAACAGTGCGCCGAGCGTCATTTCTATGGGCCGGTTCACCACCACGCCGAGGGCCCCCTGATCGCTGTGCTCGCAGATGAGCGTCAGCGTACGGGCGAAATACGGATCGACCATGTTGGGCATGGCGATCAGGAAATGGTTGGTGAGGTTGACCTGAGCCATGGAGGAGGCCCTATTCTAAACCCCCGGATGCCGACGCACAATTTGCGCCGGCCGACTTCGCGGGACCCCGCGACTCAGGCGGCCGCCCTGCGCTCCTTCAGGAATCCGGAGATCTTTTCCAGGAGATCGTCTTCCTGGTAGGGCTTGCCGAGGAAGTGGCTGACGCCGATCTCCCTCGCATAGTTCTGGTGCTTGTCCGCCGTGCGCGAAGTAATCATGATGATCGGCACGCGGGCGAGCCGCGCGTCGGCACGGACGTTACGAGTGAGATCGAAGCCGTCCATGCGCGGCATTTCGATGTCGACGAGCATCACGTCGGGCACCAGCTCCTGCAGCTTCTCCATCGCCTCGACGCCGTCGCGCGCCGTGACCACCAGATAGCCCTGGCGCTCGAGCAGGCGGCCGGTGACCTTGCGCACGGTAAGCGAATCGTCGACCACCATCACCGTGGGCTGCGTGGCCGCGGCCTGCGGCTTGGGCGCCTCGTGAACGATCGCGGGGCGCACCGCGACTTCCTTCAGCGCGAGCTGCACCGGGTTCAGGATGAGCACGATCTCGCCCGTGCCGAGCACCGTTGCTCCGGTGATCCCCGCGATGCGCTGTAGCTGCGGGCCGATCGACTTCACCACGATTTCCTGGTTGCTGCCCACCATGTCGTCCACGTGCAGGGCGATCGAGTTGGTGCCGCTGCGCAGATAGAGCGTCGGAGAGAAGCGCTTCTGCTCGGCAACGGCGTCCGACATGCCGAGCAGGTGCGGGAGATAGTGGAACGGATAGTGCCGGTCCTGCCACTGCGTCTGGCCCGAGGAGTACGCCGCCACCAGCTGCTCCTGCCGGAGCTGCAGCACCTGCTCGACCATCACCGAAGGTATCGCGTAGGTCTTGGTGCCCGCCCGCACCAGCACCGTCTGCGTCACCGCGAGCGTGAGGGGCAGGTAGATCGCAAACCGGGTGCCCTGGCCGCGCGTGAAACGCATTTCCACGCGCCCGCCCAGCGCGGCGACTTCGTTGCGCACCACGTCCATGCCGACACCGCGACCTGCGACCTGCGAAATCTCTTCCGCGGTGGAGAAGCCGGCGTGGAAGATGAAATCGGCGATCTCCGATTCCGACAGCGTCGCATTCGCCTCCATGAGGCCTTTCTCGATCGCTTTCTCGCGGATCCGCTCGATGTTCAGGCCCGCGCCGTCATCCGACAGGGCGAGCTGGACTTCGTTGCCCTCCTGCTTGAGCTCCAGTCGGATCTCGCCGATCTCGGGCTTGCCCGCGGCGCGGCGCGCTTCCGGGCGCTCGATGCCGTGAGTCACCGCGTTGCGCAGCAGGTGCTCGAAAGGCCCGGTGATGCGCTCGAGCACCGAGCGGTCGAGCTCGACCTGTACGCCCTTGATTTCCAGATTGGCGCGCTTGCCCACTTCCTTCGCGGTCTGGCGCACGATGCGATAGAGGCGTTCCTGCAGGCTGCCGAACGGAACCATGCGCACGCGCATCAGGTCCTGCTGCAGGTCGCGATTCAGGCGCGCCTGGGCGAGCAGGGCCTTCTCGGTCTCGTCGACCGTGTTGACGAGGTTTGCGTGCACCGTGGATACGTCGCTCACGCTCTCGGCCATCAGCCGCGTCACTTCCTGGAAGCGCGTGAACCGGTCGAACTCGAGCGGATCGAAATTGCGCTGCGTTTCCTTGGCGAGCTCCAGGCGCGATTGCATCTGCGACTCGGCCTGGATCTCGATCTCGCGGAGCTGCGCGCGAAGTCGGATGACGTTGTCGGTCAGCTCCTGCATGGCTCCCTTGAGGGCGCGCATCTCGCCCTCGATCCGGCTGCGCGCGATCGCGACTTCGCCGGCCTCGTTGACCAGCCGGTCGACGACGTCCGCGCGCACCCGCAGCAGCGCCTTGGGCTGAATCTCGCGCTCGGAAGGCGGGACCGGCTTCGGCGCCGCAGCAGGCGTGGTCTCGGCGGGCGCCGCTTGGGCCGGAGCCACGGCCGGTGCTTGAGCGGCGGCGGGGGCAGGCGCCTCCGGGGCAAGGGCGCCGGTATCGGTTCCGCCGGATTTTTGCAGCCGGTCGAACAGTACTCCCATACGATCCCAGGAGGTCTCCAAGTCCTCGAACAGAGCCGCGGGCAACGTCTTCACCGTCAGCGCGTTCTCGACGCGCGTTTCCATGTGGTGGGTGAGCTCGCCCATCGCCATGGCGCCCGCCATGCGAGAGCTTCCCTTCAGAGTATGCAGAACCCGCTGGAGAGCCTGGCCGAGCGCCGGATTGCTCGGGCTGTCGCGCCAGTCACGCAGGGCCGCCCCGACAGCAGGCACCAGCTCATGGGCCTCGTCGAGGAAGATCTGCATCAGCTCGGGATCGAGGTCGTCATCGAGGCGCCGCTGGCGGCGCTCGAGCGTGATCTCCAGGTCTAGATCGTCGAGCGCATTCGCGGGTGTCGCGGGTTCGCTCGCCGATACTTCGGCATCCTCTTCCTGAACATACGAGGCCGCAGCCTGGCTCGCTTTCTCGACCCGGGCCGTCGCCCCGGGTGCGGAGTCCGCCCCTTCGCCGACGCGCTCGAGCAGCGCGATCAGGGCCGGAACCGGCTGCGGCACGCGCAGCTCGATCACGCTGGCGACCATGGCCTCGAGGGTGTCGATCGCCTCGCCCACCAGCAACTGCTCCGCTTCCGAAAGCTCGCTCGTAGCGAGTACCTGCAGCGCGCGCTCGAGTGCGTAACCCAGATCGGAGAGCGCCAAGATCTTGACCGTCCCTGAGGTACCGGCGAGGGTGTGCACCGCGCGCAGGAGCGCATCGCTCACAACGCCGTGCTGGCGCAGCGTCTCGTGCTCTTCCTTGATCACCGCAATATGCGCGCGCGCTTCGCCGCTGAAGATGGTGAACAGCGTGGTCGACACCCGATGCCCACCGAGCTGGACGGTGCCTTCAGGCTCCGCCGAAGTGTCGGCGTCCGGGGCCTCGAGCGCGAGTTCGGCCGAATCGGGACTCGACACCGGGGCGGCAGCGGCCTCGATCGCCGCGAGCGCACGTTCCGGGGTTTCTCCCCGGCGAACGCGCTCGGCTGCGGCGACCAGCGCTCTCTCGTCGCTCGTGCTCTCGCCCGCCTTGAGGCGCTTCACATTGTCGAAGAAGTATTCGTGCGCTAGTCCGATCAGCTGCAGCAGGGACGGGGTCGCGGCCCGCTCTTCCTGCAACCAGGTGTTCATCGTCTGCTCGATCGCCCAC
Source organism: Burkholderiales bacterium (assembly GCA_035519135.1). GTDB lineage: Bacteria > Pseudomonadota > Gammaproteobacteria > Burkholderiales > SG8-39 > VBDM01. Next base: position 72,964 of record DATIWX010000042.1, read on the forward strand.
GCCGCTTCGCCCAGGCGCATGAGACCCACCATGCGTCCGCTGCCCTTCAGCGTATGGAACCCCCGGCGAATCGTAACGAGCGCCTCCTTGTTGCCGTGCTGTTCGCGCACGATCTCGAGCTGCTGGCGGATCGTCGCGAGGACTTCGTCCGATTCCTCCAGATAGACGCCGAGGAGCTCGGCATCGACCGCTTCGGCGCTCGCGTCGATGAGCTTTGCGGCCTCGGGAGATGGGGAAGGCGCGGCGGTGGAGGTAGCCTTCTCGATCGCTTCCTTCAGGAACGGGGTAAGCGGCATGGTGGCTGTCTTGTCGAGAGCCTTCAGCGCTTCGGCGGCCGAGGCCTCCAGCTTCTGGTCCGCGACCAGACCGGCGTCCTTCTGCAGAGCCGCGAGGTTCTTCTTCAGCTCGGCCCGGAGATCCGCGTCTTCTGGCCTGCCTTTCCATTCCTCGTACAGATCTGCGGTCTCGCGCTGCTGCTCGGCGATATGCGCTTCGACTGTCGGAGCTTGGGCAGCCGCGTCGCTTTCCTCTTTCTCCGGGGCGGCAATCGGCCGCATCGCGGCATCGAAGTCCGCATTGCCGTGGGCCAGGCCCTCTATGTAGAAGCCCAGGCCCGAAAGCGTCTGCGCGATGCGCTCGAATTCCTGAGGGGAGGCCCCGTAGTTGGCGCCGGAGAAGCGGCGGATTTCCTCGACGGTGGCAGCGAGCACCTCTTGGGCGCGGCTCTCGCCAAGCATTTCCAGGGCACCGAGCAGTTGACGCATCGGCTTGTCGAGCGACGCGAGCTCGTCGCGCTTCGCGGAATCGCGGAAGAACCCGTCGAGCACCTGCTCTATGGTGCGCAGGTTCGCCTGCATCTCCGCGACCACCTGATCCATGAGAAGGCGTTCCTGCGCTTTTCGCGACATCTCGTCGAGCAGGGGGATGTCCGGGGCCGTGCGCCTGAGCTTGCCCTGCATGCCGTCCTGCAGCCGCGAGCGCAGCAGTCGAGCCTGCTGGGCAAACTCGGCCGAGAGATCCGTTCCGGCGAGGGCGTTCTCCAGCAGCAGAAGCACGGTCGCGACCTCGAGTGCAATCGCCTCGCTCATGCCCTGGGCATTCGAGCCCAGCCACGCGGCAACCTCTGCGACTTCGGCGGTGAGCGCCGCAAGATCCTCGTTTCCGACCTTTGCGGTGCTCTCCTTGAGCGCGCTCGAGCTGTCGCGGAACGCCGCGAGCGCTGCGGAATTCCCCGACGCGAACTTGTTCCACGCGTCTTTCGCGTGAGCGAGATGCTCGCGCGCCCCCTTCAGCGCCGGCGAGTCCTCGGCCGCCGCCTCCTCGCCCTCGGCGGGCGGGATGCTCTGCGCCAAGTGGTAGGCCTCCTGCACCTGGCGGATCACGTCGCTTACCGGTCTTGCGCGCGCCACGTAGTACAGGACCTCGCGCATCAGCCGCTCGGCCACGGTGGGTGTGCCCTCCACCATGCGCTTGATCTGCTGTTCGATACGGTTGCAGAGTTGCTTCGCGTCCAGATCCGGTGGCAGCGCGCCCTGCGCCAGCGCCTCGAAGAAAGCGAGCGATGCCCACCAGAATGCGCGCTGTGCGCCGGGACCCTGCATGGATTCAACCGCCTCGACGGCCGCACGCATGTCCTCGGCGCCGCTCGCGTCCTTTTTCAGCCACTTCAGAAGCCCACGCTGATAGCGACCGCGCTGTTCCCTCAGATGCTTCTCGGACTCTCCGGCCTTCATCGCGCCGGTGCTCTTGTCGCGTTTCGGCAGTCGGAAGGAGAGATTCGGATAGTACAGATCGGTCGGATCGGCCTGCCCACCGCGCGCGCTGACCACGTCGCGGTACAGCGGGAAAAGCCGCAGCGGCTGATTCGGCCTTCCCGCCATCAGCTGATCGAGGTATACGCGGATCCCGGCAAGCGCGCGCTCGACAAGCCCGAAGACATCGGTCTTTCTCAGCGAGACTTCCTTCTCGATGGCCCCGAGCAAGCCCTCGAGCTCCTCGGATACGCGCGTGATGCCTTCCAGGCCGACGATTGAGAGTGCGCCGTGCGCCTGATGCAGATGCGACTGGCTCGACTTCAGCTGCGCCGCGTCGGCGCTATTTGCCGCAAACGCGCGCAGCGCCTCCTGGGCATGCTCGATGGCGTGGTCGATCTCGCCCTTGACCCACGAGAGCGGTCCAACGTCGAATTCGGCGCGTGCGCTCATCGCTGCCGACCTTGCTCACCGCATCAGGCGATCTTGAAGCCGGACACCGAGCCCTTCAGCTCCTTCGCGAGCTCGGCGAGCTGGCCGATCGACACTGCGGTGCGCTTGGTGCCCTCGGTTGTCTGCTGCGTGATGTTGAGGATGTCCTGCATGCTGGTCGCCACGTCGTTCGCGGACTTCGCCTGCTGCTCGGTGGTCGTGGTAATACCCTCAATCAGTTGCGCCAGCTGCCGCGACACCGATCCGATCTCCGAGAGCGCCTGGCCGGCGGCGTCCGAGAGCTTCGCGCCCTCGACCACACCCTGAGTGCTCTTCTCCATAGCGGAAACGGCGTCCTGCGTATCCGTCTGAATGGTCTTGACGATCGCGCCGATCTGCTTCGTCGCTTCGGCCGAACGCTCCGCAAGACGCTGCACTTCTTCCGCCACCACCGTGAATCCTCGGCCCGCTTCACCGGCCGACGCCGCCTGAATCGCGGCGTTCAGAGCCAGAACGTTCGTCTGCTCGGTAATGTCCGATATCAGCTCGACGATCTCGCCGATCTCCTGCGAGGATTCGCCCAGGCGCTTGATGCGCTTCGACGTTTCCTGGATCTGCTCGCGAATTTCATTCATGCCCGATATCGAGTTCTGCACCGCCTGCGTGCCCTTCTGGGCCGCGGCCAGCGATTGCCGCGCCACGTTCGCGGATTGCGAAGCGCTCTCGGACATATCGTTCATCGCCCTGGCCATGCTCAGCACCGACGCACTCGTCTGCCGGATTTCCACGGACTGCTTTTCGGCGGCGGCGAGGAGCTGGACCGAAGTCTGCTGTGCGGACTCCGTGGCGGTCGTCACTTGCGCGGCCGCGGCGTTGATGCGGCCCACGAGGCCTCTGAGCTCGTCGATCGTGAAATTCACCGAGTCTGCGATGGCGCCGGTGATTTCCTCGGTGACCGTCGCCTTGACGGTGAGGTCGCCTTCCGCGAGGTTACCCATCTCGTTCATCAGCCGCAGAATCGCGTCCTGATTCGAACGGTTGGTGCGCTCAGTCTCGGCGCGCTGGCGTTCGGCCTCGTCGGCGCGCCGCCGCGTGTCGCCGAGGTACACCAGCACGATTGCCGCGATATCGATGATCGCAAGCAGAATCAGGAAGCCAAGGATCGCAAAGTTGGTCGCCCGTCCGCCGAGCTCTTCTTCGTATTTGTCGGCGAGCTTCTGCGATGCGGCGAGGAGTGGCTCGGAGTCGTCCACCACCCTGCGGCCGGCCTGCTTCGCGTTCACCAGCGCTTGGAGGTT
>DATIWX010000043.1:0-2575 GCA_035519135.1 Burkholderiales bacterium
GGAGGCATCATGAAGGCCGGGCTCGAACCACCCTCGCGCGCGGGAGATGACGACGTCATGCGCGCGCTCGCATCGATCATCGCAACGACTCGCCTGCACTGGAGCCTGCCGACGGACCGCCGCCCCGCGCCCGGCGCGGGCATCGGCGTCGGCATCGCGTACGCGGCGCAGGCCCGCTCGGGACCGGAGCCGCCCATCCCGTGGCCCGGCCCGCCCTGGACGTGATCTGCCAAATCGCCGCGGCTACAGCACCCCCGACGCCCCGCCGTCGAGATTGATCGGCGCGCTGGTCGTCACGTATTGACGGGTGCGGATCATGGTGCGCGGGCAGCGAACGCCCGTGCGCCGCGTCGATCGCTCTACTTCAGCACCACGATGAGGAGCACGGGCTCGGTTTTCCCGATGTTCTTCGTGGTGTACTCCGGACTCGGCCCGGTGATCGCGCAGCTACGGCGGAGAGGAAGTGCCCACGGTGATACTGCCGATGCAGGCGGCGCTGTAAAGTACACTTCCTCTCGCGTCACCTTTCGGGGGGAATCCCGTGCTACCAAGAGAACTGTCGACATCCGTAGCCCTCGCCGCCGCGCTATGCGCCGCGCCCGCCGCGGCGCAGGACCTCACGGTCGTGCGCGTGAACACTTTCCCGTCCGCGAGCTATGCGCCGCTCTGGGTCGGGATGGAGAAGGGCCTGTTCGCGAAGCGCGGGATCCGGGTGGAGCTGCAGTTCACCGCGAACTCGGACTCGCAGCGCGCGGGCCTGGCGAAGGGCGCCTTCGAAATCGCGCACGCCGCGGTCGACAACGCGGTGGCGATGGTGGAGACGGCGCACGAGGACGTGATCATCGTCACCGGGGGCGACAACGGCATGAACGAGTTCATCGCCCGCCCCGAGATCGGCTCGGTCGCCGACATCCGCGGCAAGGCCCTGCTCGTCGACGCGCCCAACACGGCGTACGGCCTGCTCGCGCGCAAGATCCTGAAGAACGCCGGCCTGATGGACGGCAAGGACTACACGCTGAAGCCCGTCGGCGGCACGCCACTGCGGCTCGCGGCGCTGCAGGAAGGCCCGCAGAACGCCGCGGCCATGCTCAATCCACCGTACTCGTTCGCGGCGAAGGACAAGGGGCTGAAGAGCCTCGGCAACGCGGTCGAGCTGCTCGGGCCCTACCAGGCGGGGGGCGCCTTCGTGATGCGCAAATGGGCGCGCGCGAACGGCGCTCTGCTCGAGCGCTACATCGCCGCGCTGATCGAGTCGGAGCGCGCGGCGCGCGACCCGGCGAACCGCGCGGAAGTGACCGCCCTCATCGCCTCGCGCCTGAAGCAGGACCCCAAGATCGCCGAGCGCACCTACGAGGCGATCATCGGACCCCGCGGGATCGCGCGCAACATGGCGTTCGACATGCAGGGCTTCAGGAACGTGCTCGCGCTGCGCGCCGAGATCGAGGGCGACTGGGGCGGCCGCCCGCCCGCGCCCGACAAGTACGTCGACCTCTCGTACTACGACCGGGCGCTGAAGCTCGCCGGGAAGCCGTAGGCGCTACGGCGCCGCTCGGCTAGGCCGGGTCGCTCCGCGTCCAGAACAGCCACGCGAGCAGGATCGTCCCGACGATCAGGAGCGCGGACGCCGGCGCGACGATCGCGATCGCGCCGGTGGTCACGTATTGATACGTGCCGATCACGATGCCCAGGACGCCGACGACGCTCAGCCAGAATTGCGCCCTGGCGAGCGCTGCGTTCTTCATCGCCGGCCACAGCCGGTACAGGAAGCCGAAGAGCGAAAGCGTCACGAAGCCCACCAGCACGATGGTGATGTGGACCGAGCGCAGCTTCAGGTCCGACATCATCCCCATGTAGAAGCCGAGGAACTGCCCGGCGAGCAGCAGCGCAAGGGCAATCGCCACGTATGCACGATCGATGCGCGTCATTTTCTCCTCCCGAAGGTAAGACCCCCGCAATCCTACAGTACTCCCGGCGCCGCGCACGGTCAGCGGGTTGAAAGCAAATCTCGCGAAACTGTGCGCTCGACTTCCCGGCGATGCGGAGGGGACGTGGGTCCGAACGGAAAAGCCAAGGCGGCGGTTGTGTGCGTGTCGGTAGCGATCCTGCTCGCGCTGGTCCAGTGCGGAGGGGGCGGTGGAAGCGGCTCGTCCGGTCCTCCGACGATCAGCTCCTTTGCGGTGAGCGCGGACCTGACGGTCATGTATCCCAACCTCCTCACGGATCCGAACCATCTCCAGGACCTGCCTGACGAGCATTCGACCTTCATCCCGACCGGAGCCGGCCCCAATTCCTACCTGGTCTTCTCCGCATCCAAGGTCGCCTCCGGCCCGACCGGCGGAGCGGTGGTGCTGCAGACGTCGGATCTGCAGACGTTCGCGTTCGCCACGGGCTACAACTTCCAGGTTTTCGTCCCGCCGGTGGCGATCAACGCCTGCAATCCCACCTACGACGGCGCGTCCCAGTTCGACGAGAACTACGCCGCCCCGGGCTCGGTGGTGCAGGACCCCACGCTGCCGGCGGGAAATTTCATCATGCTCTACGAGGCCGAGAACCACTGCCCGGGAACGCCGGCGGC